>NZ_CBFIBD010000009.1:0-73292 GCF_965660735.1 Yoonia sp. | reverse complement strand
TCGCGCACCGAGGAAGAGGTGGTGGATTACGCCGTGCAGATGTGGCGCGACCTGAAGGGCGACGCACCCTTGCCCGATCATTTCGTTAACGCCCAGACGCTTGCGCCACTGGATCACGTGCGCATGCAGGCCGCCGCACAGAAATGGATCGACAGCAGTATTTCCAAAACCATTAACTGCCCCGCAGACATCGGCTTTGATGATTTCAAGGATGTTTATATGGCTGCATGGGATCAGGGCTGCAAAGGTTGCACGACCTACCGGCCCAACGATGTGACCGGGTCGGTCTTGTCGGTGTCCGAAGAAAAGCCTGATCATCATCTTGCCGAAAATACTCCCGCCGGAGGCTCCGACGCTGCCGGAGGCACGATCTTCGCGTCAGAGGGCGAAGTTGTTTATATGTCCGAACCGCTGGACCGCCCGACCGAACTGGAAGGGGCGACCTACAAGCTGAAATGGCCCGACAGCGAACATGCGATTTATATCACGATCAATGATCTGGTGATCGCGGGGCACCGCCGCCCGTTCGAGGTGTTTATCAATTCCAAGAATATGGAACATTTCGCATGGACCGTGGCACTGACCCGGATGATTTCGGCGGTGTTCCGGCGCGGGGGCGATGTGTCTTTCGTGGTCGAGGAACTGAAAGCCGTGTTCGACCCGCGCGGCGGGGCTTGGATGCAGGGCAAATACGTGCCGTCAATTCTGGCGGCGATCGGCGGCGTGATCGAAAAACACATGGTGTCCATCGGCTTTCTTGCTGGCGAAGGCATGGGCCTAAAGGCCGACCCGCAGGCAGATGTCGTGGCGCTGAACGGTGGACCTCGCGGGAAAAGCTGTTCGGCCTGCGGGTCATATGACCTGCGGATGATCGAAGGGTGCATGACCTGTGCATCCTGCGGCCATTCGAAATGCGGCTAGGGCCGGCTCGCCTCCATTTTGTTCCCGCTCCAATTCGGGGCCATCGGTCGGTTCCATCCCCTTTCTTTCGCGCAAGATAGACCTGTGCTTGGCGTCATGCGCGCGCGCGTGTCTATCGCCCGGCCTTGTGGATTGCGGGCAAATCCATTGGCCAAGGTGGCCCGGTGCCTGCATATTGGGTATAAGTGCGTGTCTGCGATGCTTCTGGTCTGGGCGTTTCTGGGATAGTCGAAACAGGCTGCAGGCGAAATATCAGAAGGCAAATCATGCACAGATCGTTTCTTTATCCAGCAATGCTTGCCTGCAGTGGCCTTCTCCTGTGTGTTCTTGGTGTTGTCAGCCCCGCAGCCTCTATCGCGCAAACACAAATCAAAGAGCCGTCGGTGCCTTTTCTCACACTGCGAAACAGGACCGGCTCTCAGGATCCCGGTCGGTATTTCGGTGATGAACGTAATGGTCTGAAAGCTGGTTGGTGTCGCATCAAAAGTCTTGATCTGAGTGCGATCGGGCCACTGGTTGACGCGGCCCCCGGCTTTATTCGGGAAGAATTCCTGAGCGTCGATCAGGTGACTGAAGCCGATGACACTGTGGTTCTGGACGCGCTGCAACAAAGCGTGGGTGAAGAATCGGCTGTGATCTATGTGCATGGTTTCAATATCAGTTTCGAAAAGGGATGCCGCCGCGCGCTTCTCTTGCGTGAAAATGCAAACCTGAATGGGCGGCTTTTGTGGTTCAGTTGGCCATCAGACGGCGTGCTGAGCAATTACATGCGCGATGAATCCGATTTGTACTGGAGCGTGCCGGATCTCGCCGAAGCGATACTCGAGATGGAGCGTCGCTTTGGTGCTGGCAAAGTCGATGTTGTGGGGCATAGCCTTGGTGCGCGCGGTGTTGTTCTGGCGCTATACGAAGTTGCGAACAGGCAACCAGATATCCAATTGGGGCAAGTTGTCTTGCTGGCACCCGATATGGACTTTCAGATTTTCGAAAGAATTCGCCCGCGTATCCGCCCGGTTGCTACAAATATCACAATCTACGTTACCCAAGGCGATCGGCCACTTGCACTGTCGGAACAACTGCACGGCTATCCACGGCTGGGTGAAGCAGGCAATGACACCTCGCGGCTTGAGGGCGTAGAGGTTATTGATCTCAGCGGTATTGAAGATCGCGATCCCACCGGACACTTGTATCACATTTACAATGCAACTTTGGGTGATGACCTTGGCCAGCTTTTGAATGATGCCAAAAAGGCCGCAGCCCGCGAAAGTCTTACAAGCGCAGGGCGCAATCTTTGGAACCTGGAGGCGGCTGAAGAAACCGATCAGGAATAAGCGCGCAAGTTGACTTTGCAAAATGTCTCCTGACATTCCGCCGCGCAGTTGGATGCATGCATGGGCGGTTCCGAATGTGACGGTGCTACCTCCCGACATTCAGGCGCTGAACCCAACACTGCAAAGCCGTATCGGGCCAGCGGTCCTTCAGATCCCAACGAAAATCACGAACGCCAACGCAATCATCAGCAGAAAGACGGTTTCCGCGATCAGGATTGCACCATAGCTGGGCCTCACCTCGCGAAACTTTGCAAGATTGGTTTTGACGCCAAGGGCGGCAATGGCAATGACAAGACACCAGCGTGACAGCTCTGCCACCAAATCAATGACCGCCTGCGGCAACATACCCGTATTCGCGACAATGGCGAGCACGACGAACACGACAAGAAACCAGGGAAGCGTCACCTTCTGGGTTTGCGCACCGCGGAAGCTGAACATCACCACAAGCATCACGACCGGCAGCAGTGCGACCCGCAGCATTTTCACAAATGTTGCGATGACCCCGGCTTCTTCGCTGATGGAATAACCGGCGCCGACAACCTGCGCGACGTCGTGGATGGTTGCCCCGATCAGAAATCCGCTTTCGACATCGCCCAGGCCCATCGCCTGAAACATCACCGGATAGATGACCATCGCCACAGTCGAAAGCGCGGTCACGGCGATGACGACAAACAGCGTGTCCTGTTCGCGGTCCGGGCGCGGGGGCAGGACGGACGTAATGGCAAGCGCGGCTGAAGCCCCGCAAATTGCGACAGAACCACCTGCCAACAGTCCGAAGGCCATGCGCCGCCCCAAAAGCCGCGACAGGAACGCACCACAGGCGAGGGTGGCCAGAACGAACCCGATAATTGCCACGACAGGGATCAAACCGATGCTTTCCACATCGCCGACACTCAGGCGCAATCCCAAAAGGCCGACACCGAAGCGCAGCAGTGTCTTGGCGGAAAATTCGATCCCCGGTTTGCAGGCAGTGTCCTGCGACAGAAAGTGAAAGGCCATGCCGATCAGCAAGGCAAACAGCATGACGGGCGCACCGTAGTGTTCAGACAGGAAGGTCGCCGCAGCCGCGATGACGACCGCGAGCATGATGCCGCCAAAATAGGGCTGCCCATGATCGCGTATTTTAGAAAGCATCGGCTTTTGTCCTTTGATCAGATGTCAGATTTGGCCTGGACACCGGAAAATGCGATGATCGCATCCGTCAGGACATCCAGCGTGTCGATGATCGGCACGGCGGCCCGCAACTGTTTGCTGACCAACGAAAACTCGGAGCATCCAACGATCACGCAGCGTGCGCCAGATTGAGCGAGCTTGGCGGCTTCCTGTTCCAGCAGGGCAATATCTGCACTGGTCGGGCCCTGCTTTTTGATCCTGCGGATCGATGCCAGAATATCCGTTTCATCCTCTGGAAATGCTGCCTTGATCCCATCTTTTGCCAGCAGGTCGCCGAACAGGCCGGTGGCGTTGGTCGCGGGTGACGCAAGGATGCCAACGGTATCGCCACGCATCAGGCCGGATGCGGCCTGCGCGCAGGCCAGGGCGGGCATGTGCAAAAGCGGAATACCAACAGCCTGCGTGATGGCGGGCGCATAAAGATGCGCGGTGTTGCAGGGCATTGCCAGAGCTTGCGCCCCGGCATTTTCCAGCCGTGCAGCCATCTGCGCAAGGACCGGGCCGGGGTCAGGGCCGTCCTTGGCGATGATATGGCGGATGCGCGACGGCACCTGCGGGTTCATGTCCACGAACATCGGCACATGATCCTGATCGTCCTCGGCGGCCGTGGCCGCAGAGACCCGCTGCATCAGCGCGATGGTCGCCTCGACGCCCATCCCGCCCAGAATACCAACGCGCCGAAATTGGCCAGTGTCACCCGTCACATTGACCGCCAATCAGGACCAGCGGTCAGAAAAGTCAAACGCTGCATCATAACCGAACAGCGCCACCGACCCGCCGGTATGCAAAAAGACGACCCGCTCGCCCTTTTTGAAATGGCCGTTGCGGATCAGATCGATAAAGCCCGCGGCACCCTTGGCCGAATAGACCGGATCCAGCAGGATCGCTTCGAGTTCCGCAAACATGCGAATGGCTTCGATACCACTTTCAGTCGGGATGCCATAGCCTTCGCCGACATAATCCGTGTTGGCCACCACGTCTTCGCGGGCGACGACGCCGGGGCACCCCAGTTTTTCCGCTGTCTTGCAGGCAAGGTTATAGACGTTTTCCTCTTGTTTGGCCTTGGGCGCGCGCACGCCAATCCCCAAAAGCGGGATTTGGGCATTCATCGCCTTGAGACCGGTAATCAGGCCGGCCTGCGTGCCGGCACTGCCGGTGGCGTGGACGATATGGTCGATTTTCATACCGCTGTTGTTGACCTGGTTCAGCATTTCAAAGGCGCAGTTCACATAGCCCAGCGCACCCGTCGGGTTCGAGCCGCCACCGGGGATCGTATAGACCTTCTTGCCATCCGCGCGCATCTGGTCTGCGACCTCTTCTATGACCGCATTAAAGTCCGGGCCAGTGGCGCGTTTTTCGGTTGTGGCACCATGCAGATGGTCCAGCAGCACGTTGCCGTTGTTGTTGTAGTTGGCGTTGTTCGATCCGGTCCGGTCCTCTAGCACGATGTGGCAACCCATGCCCATCTTGGCCGCAAATGCCGCAGTCTGGCGGGCGTGATTGGATTGTGTTGCACCTTGTGTGACGACCATTTCCGCACCCTGCAATTCCGCCTCGGCCATCAGGAATTCCAGCTTGCGCGTCTTGTTGCCGCCGGTGGACATGCCGGTGCAATCGTCCCGCTTGATCCAGATTTCCGGCCCGCCCAGTTCCTTGGTCAGACGGTCAAGGCGTTCCAGCGGAGTGGGAAGATGGGCGAGGAAACGGCGGGGGAAACGGGCCAAATGCATTTCGTGATCCTTAATTTGCTGCAATCTGTCTTTACTCTGCCTGAAACTGCTAATCTAATGCAAATTAGCGCTCTTAAATTGCGCTATGCGCAATTTAAGTCTTGGTGCGGGGGATGTGATGCGGTTGGAATGGATCGAGGATATTCTTGCTGTCCTTGACAGTGGATCCCTTGCGCGGGCTGCGGAACGGCGGCTGGTGACGCAATCCGCGTTCACCCGCCGTGTCCGTCTGATCGAAGAAACCATTGGGACAGAATTGTTTGACCGTCGGCGCAAGCCCATCACATTGATGCCCGGCGTAGAGGCGTTGGCGCCCGAACTGCGCGACCTGAGTCTGCGGCTGCGCAAGATGCGATACAGGCTGAAAGTATCGACGAGCCAGACGGGCGGCATTCTCAGGTTTTCCTGCCAACATGCGATCACGACAACGGTTTCGCCATGGATTGTGCGGGCACTGATGCAGCGAGAGGATATGTCGGTCAGGGTCAGGTCGGGTAACCAGGATGAATGCATGGTGCAGTTGCTGGCGGGCGAGGTTGATTTCGCCGTGATGTACACCGTTCCCGACGATCAGACCGTGAACTTTGAACGTGCATTCGAAGCACGCCAGATCGGCAGTGATGTCCTTGTCCCGGTATGCGCCCCGGGGTTGAAACGCGATGATCCGTTGTCTGAAATTCCAACCATCAGCTATCCGTCTGATGTTTTTCTTGGGCAGGTTTTCGACCGCAAGATCGCGCCGCGCCTAAGGCCTGATATGATGATCGTCACCAAGGCGGAGTGCGCGCTGACACTGGCTGCTTATGAATTTGCGCTTGGCGGGATCGGGGTTGCGTGGCTGCCCCGGTCGCTGGTGGCTGATGCCATTGCACAAGGCAGGCTGGTCACGCTGGAACAGGAATTACCGGTTCAGCCACTTGGCATCAGCGCGATCAGGCTACAAGAAGGCCAGGATAACCGGGACGATATGATTTGGCAGACGATTGTGACCAACCTCGCGCTGCCCGCGCATTTACAAGGCGTCCCAGACCTTGCGGCCGGTCACGTCCAGACGATCGAGTGAACAGAACACCGACAGTGTCAAAGGCGCTTGCCAAGCAGTTCCGCCAACCTGGATCAGCGTGCCGTCGGCGATTTCATCACTGACGGCGCTTTCAGGTAACCAGGCAATGCCGCTGCCCGATAACACCCGTCGTTTGATCGCCTCTGTCAGGGCATCCATATACCGCAGTTTCAGCGGCGGTTTTCGCGTGCCGATCGTCTGATCGACGACAGTGCCCAGAAAACTGCTGGGATCATAGCCCAGATAGGGGATTTCCCTGGCGTCGGTGTCGTCCAGATACCATTGCCCGGCGGTCGCGGCTGCCGTTTCGGCAACGGGAATGAAGGGATCGGTGCCGATGTCCTTGCGGGCGAACAGGTTACCGTCAAATGTGGGCGCCACGTCCTTGTAGCTGTAATACAGCAGGAAGTCGCAATTCGCCTCTAGCAGCAGTTGGCAGCAGGTGCTGAGATTGTCGGAATAGACCCGCACGCGCAGGTCTGGAAACGTCTGTTCAAGATCGGCGATGCGGCGCGTCAGATAATTGACCGAGATTGTGTGCAACACGGCAAACCGCTGGAACGCGGTGCTGCCGCGTTCCTCGGCGCGGATGCTTTGGCGGATGTCGGTCAGGTTCGCGATAGTCGCGCGGGCGACCGGTAAAAATTGGTGCCCTGCGTCTGAAAGTTGGACCGGATAGGTCGACCGTTTGATCAGTGGCACGCCCAGCCAGATTTCAAGCGATTTGATCCGCCGACTGAAAGCCGGTTGCGTGATATTCCGTTCTTCGGCCGCACGCGTAAAGTTCAGGGTGCGACCTAAACAGGCAAAGTCCTGTAGCCAATTGAGATCCATTTGGGTAGGATATCTATCTAAGCCATTGTTGTATAGTAACTATGCAATATCGGAATAATTTAATTCCATGTTTGAATTGGCTTCTTGGAAAACTCTTTCAATACCTTTGGACACAGGTTGAGGCGGCAAAGAAACCATCGCAAGGTCAAAGTTCGCCATATTCAACTGCCCAAATTCGCCAAGAGGCGCCGGTTCCGGACTTACGTCCCATCAAGGCGCTCACCGACAACATGGAGACGAAAATGAAAACGACTTTAAAGACAACCTGCGCTATGACCGCGTTGGGTTTGGCACTGACATCTGGCGCTGCCAACGCCCAGACCACACTGCGCCTGTCCACATATGTGAACGAGGCCGACATCCGCTATCAGGGCTTTCAGTATTTTGCGGAACGTGTCGCCGAAAAGACCGGCGGCAGCGTCAACGTCGAAATCTTTCCATCAAGCACACTGCATGGCTGGTCCGAAGGCGTGGATTCTGTGCAGGGTGGCGTATCTGACATCAGTTGGATCAACGCAGACAACCGTCTGCCCTGCTATGCGGTGACATCACTTTACCCCGCAGAGGTCAGCCTGGAAAATCAGGTGGCAATGGATGCCGCCTATGCCGAACTGATCCGCGAAGAAGCCGCAAATGTGAACCTCGTGCCGCTGATCAACTCTAACTATTCCTACGATCAGGAATGGTGGTTCGAAGAACCGATCGACGATATCGGAAATCTGGACGGTAAACTTGTCCGGTCGATCGGGCCACTGGTCAGCGCAATGATCGAAACCTGGGGCGGAGAGCCGGTGTTCGTCGCACCAAAGGAAGTGTTCCAATCAGCCGAGCGTGGCGTTGTCGACGGTATCAACATGGGCGTCGCGACCTACAGTTCATGGAAGCTGTGGACGGTCATGCCTTACATGGTCAACGCCAACCTGTTCTACGGCAACATCCAGTATATGATGAACAAGGAAAAGTTCGATGCGCTGACGGCGGGTGAACAGGCCGCGCTGACTGCGGCTGCGACCGAAACCGAAACATGGTTGCAGCCGCTTTATGAGGCTTGGGTGGATCAGCAGGTCGGCAATGCCGTCATGCAGGGCGGTGGCGCTGCGGTGTCGATTGCCGACGATCAGCGCGCCAGCCTGATTGCAAGCGTCAAAGGCAAATGGGACCCCACGGTCGATGCAGCATGCGGTGCCGATCTTGCCGGCGACATTCGTGACCTGCTGGCCAGCAACGCTCCCTAAGGCTGGCCGGACGATGGGTGGGCGGTCAGCATGCAACATGCGGTCCGCCTGCCTTTTGATCTTATGAAACGGGGGTTTAGATGGACCGGAAACTTGACCTGTTGATCGGTGTGGTCGAACGCATTGTCGTTTGGGCCGCCGGGATAGGTGGCCTTATCGTCCTGATCCAGATGGTCTGGATCTCTTACGGTGTGTTTGTGCGCTACGGGCTGGGCAAACCTGACCGGATGGTTACCGAAGCGACAGCACTGTTGCTGTTTCCTGTGGCCTTTGCCGGTCTGGCCTACGCCATGCGCGAAGATGCCTATCCCAAGGTCACGATGCTGACCGACAGGTTTGGTCCCGCCGCCCGAAAGATTTTCGATGTGGTCAACAATGTGCTGATGCTGGGGGTGGGGCTGTTTTTCTCTTACGCCGGGATCAGCGCCACGATCCGGGCTTTCAACTCGGGTGTCGCATCGGAAATCCTGCACTGGCCGCGTTATCTTTTCTGGGCGCCCGGCGCCTGCGCGCTTAGCCTGTTTTCCCTTTATGCAGCACTGCGGCTGGTTCGGTTGATCCGAACACCGGCCATCTAAGGAGACCGCCATGGAATGGTATACTGTTGGTTTGGGTCTCCTCGGGCTCTTGATGCTGTTTATCGTGATCGGTCTGCCGATCCCCTTTGCGCTTGCTGCCGCCTCGCTGCCGTTCTTGTGGGATATCCAGGGTTGGAGCACGTCCATCGTCTCTGCCGAATTGAAACTCTGGGGTGTCTGGATCGACTATATCCTGCTTGCCGTTCCCTTGTTCGTATTTCTGGGGGAATTGATCGGCAAATCGAATATCGGCCCGAACCTTTATCAATTCCTGCATCAGGGCGTGCGGATCAAAGGGTCTGCCGCCTATGGGTCCATCGGGGCAAGTGCCGGTTTCGGGGCGGTCTGCGGGTCTTCGATGGTTGGCGCACTGACGATTGGCGGCGTTGCCCTGCCTGAAATGCTGCGGCTTGGCTATGGCAAACGGCTGTCCAGCGGGGTGCTGGCCGCAGGGGGGACGCTGTCCGTTCTGATCCCGCCCAGCCTGATCCTGCTGTTTTATGGGATTGTGACCGACCAAAGCATCGGTGATCTGTTTATCGCAGGGGTGGTCCCGGGGATTCTTCTGGTCACGAGCTTTGTCGTGGTCGTGCTGGTCTGGGGCATTCTAAAACCCGAAGACATCCCGGCCCGCGAAGACGCGGCAAAGATGCCGCTGATGATGATCTTCAACACCGTCGGGCCGGTCCTGCTGATCGGTCTTGTGATTACCGTTGCCATCTATGCCGGGATCGCCACCCCGACAGAGGCAGCCGCCGTAGCGGCATTGTTGACGGTCGTGCTGGCATTCGGTGTCGGCGGTCTGACATGGCAGGGGTTCAAGGCCGCACTTTTTGCGACCATGCGCACCATGGGCTATCTGGGTCTGCTGTTGTCGGCGGGCGTGTTGTTCGGTTTCGTGCTGACCTATTACCGGGTGCCGCAGCAATTCACCGAACTGTTCCTGTCGTTCGACTTGTCACCGACGACAGTGCTGATGATCGTTCTGGTGTTCTACATCATCCTTGGCATGTTTCTTGAACCCGTCTCGATGACCTTTATCACCCTGCCAACGATATATCCGTTGATGGATGCCGCCGGGTTCGATCTGATCTGGTTTGGTGTGGTCTACACAATCACGATGGAAATCGCCGTGCTGACACCGCCGGTGGGGCTGAACCTATATGTCATTCAGGCCATCAGCCGCGATCAGGTCACCATCGGTGATGTCATCATGGGCTGCCTGCCGTTCATCGCGATGATGGTGCTGCTGATCGCGGTGCTGATTGCGATGCCCGATCTCGCGCTTTGGCTGCCGGAGCAGATGCAGTGAACCCCGCGACGGTGTTGCCACATCAGCGCGCCGGCGCAGGTGTGCCGCTGGTGCTGGTCCATGGATACCTTGGCGGATCACAGCAATGGGCCCAGGAAATCGCCCATTTCAGCGCCCATTTCGACGTGATCGCACCCGCATTGCCGGGGTTCGCAGAGGCATCGGAATTGCATGCCTGCAACCGGATCGGGGATATGGCGGATGCTGTCATTGCGCTGCTTGATGACCTGCAGGTAACCGAATTCATCCTGCTGGGTCATTCAATGGGCGGCATGATTGCACAGGAAATGGCCGCGAAGGTTGGTGACCGCGTGCTGGGACTGATCCTTTATGGAACAGGGCCGGTTGGGTTGTTGCCTGACCGGTTTGAACCCATTGATGTTTCCCGCGAAAGGCTGATCGCCGAAGGTGTTGAAAAGACGTCCCGGCGCATTTCGGCCACATGGTTTCGCGAGGGGGAAAAAGCCACTGGTTTTGAACTGGTGGCAGGGATCGGATCTGCGACCAGTCGCGAAGCAGCACTTGCGGGACTTGATGCGATGGCGCATTGGGATGGTCGCGGTGCGTTGCAGGCGCTTACCATGCCCACCCTCATCTTGTGGGGCGAGTTGGATCAATCCTATCGCTGGAGCCAGATCGAACTGCTTTGGCGCACGCTTCCCAATGCGCAGCTTGCTGTCATTCCCGGCGCGTCACACGCAACCAGTCTGGAAAAGCCACATTTGTTCAACGCTGTTCTCGAGGACTTCTTGCGCGTTCTGTAAGATTGCAGAATATGAAAATCCGTTTGCCGTCAGTAACCGTGGGACCGATTTGAAGTTCTCGTAAATAAGGGTTTGCGGTGGAAAAATTGCCGGCGCTCCGACATGTCCCGCAACCGGTTTCCAACACGCGGCCCTGTTTGATTGGGCGTCAGGTATCTTGCAGACCACCCCTTTCTGGCGATGATTGTGATGATCGGTTCGCATCCGACAGACCAAGACGTTCCAGCAAATCTGTCCTGTTGGCGGCAATATCTGCGACGCTCAGATCATCCAGCACAGCCATGAACGCCGCCGTCGCCTGTTGCAATGCGACTGACAGCTTGCAAATGCCACGCAATTTGCAGGTGTTGCGCTGGGGATTGAAACATTCGACCACGTCAAGCGGCCCTTCCGTCAGGCGCACAACGTCGCCGACGATCATGTCGCCCGCCGGGCGCGCCAACCTCAGCCCGCCTTTGGGACCACGCACAGTGTCAATATAGCCCGCCTGCGCAAGTTGATGGACGATCTTTGTGAGATGGGCGCGGTTGATGCGGTGCGCCCGTGCAATATCGTCGATCCGCACCAGATCTGGCGCGCGGATCGCGGCCATCTGCAAGGTCCGCAAAGCATAATTTGTATAGCTGGTCAGTTTCAAATCGTTCTCCGGCCGGGGGTGTGACAACGCGTCCCATATCGAAACTTGCATGTCAGGCAAGGTCAGTCTAATCATTCATAAAAAATATATCAATAAAAAGGTTCCCCTATGTTCGGTTTGGAAGCGATAGAGCTGGCGCGGATCCAGTTCGCCTTTACTGTATCTTTCCACATTATCTTTCCGGCGTTCTCGATCGGTCTGGCAAGCTATCTGGCGGTCCTGAACGGATTGCACCTGTGGACCGGCAAAGACATCTACCTGCGCCTGTTCAACTACTGGAAAACGATTTTTGCCGTGGCGTTCGGTATGGGTGTCGTGTCGGGCATCGTCATGTCTTATCAATTCGGCACCAACTGGTCGGTGTTTTCCGACAAGGCCGGGCCCGTGGTCGGCCCGTTGATGGGCTACGAGGTGCTGTCGGCCTTTTTCCTAGAGGCCGGATTTCTGGGCGTCATGCTGTTCGGCCGAGAGAAGGTGGGGCAAAAGGCGCATTTCTTTGCCACCCTGATGGTGGCCATCGGCACATTGGGGTCGGCGTTCTGGATTCTGTCGGTCAATAGCTGGATGCAGACACCGCAGGGACACGGCGTCAACGAACTGGGACAGTTCGTGCCGCTGGACTGGTGGGCCATCGTGTTCAATCCCTCCTTTCCTTACCGGCTGGTGCATATGGTGCTGGCGGCCTATTTGACCACGGCATTGGTCGTGGGGGCTGTGGGTGCGCTGCATCTGCTGCGCGACCGTGCCAATCAGGGTGCGCGGGTGATGTTTTCCATGGCCATGGGCATGCTGATCGTCGTGGCGCCGCTTCAGATTGTTGCGGGTGACTTTCACGGCTTGAACACGCTGGAACACCAGCCCGCGAAAATCGCCGCGATGGAGGGACATTTCGATCCACATCCTGACGGCGGTGCCGCGTTGATCCTGTTCGGAATCCCCAATACCGGAACAGAAACCGTGGATTACAAGATTGAGATTCCGAACCTGTCGTCGCTGATCCTGACACATGACCTGACATCGCCCTTGCCGGGTCTGACGGATTTTCCCGTCGATGAACGCCCGCCCGTCGGCATCGTGTTCTGGTCGTTCCGGGTGATGGTGGGATTGGGTTTTGCGATGCTGGGCCTGGGCATCTGGGCGCTGGTCCTACGGATACGCGGGACGCTGTATGACCGCAAATGGCTGCACCGCGCCGCGATCGCGATGGGGCCAATGGGTTTTGTCGCGGTGCTTGCAGGGTGGATCACAACCGAAGTGGGCCGCCAGCCGTGGACCGTTTATGGCCTGCTGTCCACCAACGACAGCGTCGCCCCGGTCGAGGCTGCTGCCGTCGCATCATCACTGGTCGCGTTCATCGTGGTCTATTTCACGCTGTTCGGGGCAGGGACCTTTTACATCCTGCGACTGATGAACAATCGGCTGGAGGATCGCATCCCACTCAAGTCAATCGGTCCGGTCCGCACGGCGGGGACTACCCGCGCCCATGCGGCCGACGACAAACTTACACCGGCGGAGCAATAAAAATGGTTTTTGACCTTGCATTTATCTGGGCCGGGCTGATTGCCTTTGCCGTGCTGGCCTATGTCATCCTTGACGGGTTCGACCTTGGGGTCGGCATCCTGTTCCCCCTTCTGCGGACCGAATCCGAAAAGGATCTTGCAATGAATACCGTTGCCCCCGTCTGGGACGGCAATGAAACATGGCTGGTGCTGGGGGGCGGTGGCTTGTTCGCTGTTTTCCCGCTTGCCTATGCGGTGGTCATGCCTGCGCTTTACGTGCCGATCATCGTGATGTTGCTGGCGCTGGTTTTTCGCGGCGTGGCCTTTGAATTCCGCTGGCGCACCAAGCGCGGCAAGTTCCTTTGGGATATTTCCTTTGCCTTTGGCAGCATCATGGCGGCATTTGCCCAAGGTATCGCCCTTGGTGCGCTGGTGCAGGGTATTGCTGTCGAAGGGCGCGCATATTCAGGCGGCAATTGGGACTGGCTGACACCTTTTTCGATCCTGACCGGTGTGGCCCTTGTCGCCGCATATGCGCTGATGGGCGCGACATGGCTGGTGATGAAAACCGATGGTCCGGTCCGGCAAGTGGCACGGCGCATGGCAACCTGGGCCGGCGGCACGACACTGGCGCTTGTCGGGGCAGTCAGCCTGATCACCCCGTTCCTCAACCCGCTTTATCTGGATCGCTGGTTCGGCTTTCCCAACGTCTTGTTTACCGTGCTGGTGCCCGCAGCGATCCTTGTAGCGGCATTCGTCTTTGTCAAAGGTCTGCGCGATCAGCGGGACGCCTGGCCATTTCTGGCGACGATTGCACTGTTCGTGCTGTCGTTCATCGGGCTGGGGATCAGTTTCTATCCCTATATGGTGCCACCCGCACTGACGATCTGGGATGTCGCGGCGCCGGATGAGAGCCTGTGGTTCCTGTTGGCCGGTGCGTTGGTTCTGGTGCCGATGATCCTGGCCTATACCGCTTATGCCTATTGGGTGTTCCGCGGCAAGGTCGACCCGGCGGGGGGATATCATTGATGTCATCCGCCCTGCGCAAATCGCTTTGGTTCGTCGCGCTTTGGCTGGGTGGGGTGGGCACGTTGGCCATCGTTGCGCTGATCATCCGTGCGATCATATTTTGACAACCCACCGGGCCAGGCAAGCAACATCAAAGCCTTACTGACAGCCGCCCCACCTGATGCCGCTGCCCGCACGGGCAGCGGCATCATGATGCGATTCAGGTGCACATGCGACGAAGATACTGTGCCTTCTATGAAGCGCGTCTGGGGCTAGCCGCCGGTTTGGCCGCCGGGAAACGCAAATTCACGCATCATGTCACGGTCAGCTTCAGTCCGACTGCAAAAGGTATTCGTTTGTGAACCACGTCGACACATCAGGCTTTGCATCAAGCAGCCTGCCGTCTTCGCCCCGCATGATGCCGGCACCAAACAGAAAGCCGGTCATATCGGCGAACATCGCGTCGTCGATCATGCCAACGGGTTCACCGGGGTCTTGCAGATAGCCGCCATCCACCAAGGCCGCCATCGAGGCATGCACCAGATCGGGATTCGTCAGCATCCCCGAGGTTTCCGCGATCAGCATCTCTGCGGCTTGCCGGGGGTTGTTGGCCGCAAAATCATAACCGCGTTGCGCGGCCTGCACAAAGGCGCGGGCCGTATCCGGGTTTTGCGCAAGCCACGTGCCGTTGCCGCCCAGAAATGTGGTGTGCTGGTCCGGCACACCGTAATCGGCATAGCGGAATGCGCGCTGGGGGCGGTTCAACAGAACAGAGTTCACACCTTCCCACGTACTGACCTCAAGCGTGAAATCGACGCTGCCATTGGCCAGCGCCTCGTATGCCGATGTGCCAAGCGTGACGGTATCGAAAACACCCGCGCCGCCGTCATTGCGGATGATCGTTGAAATCAACGCGTTTTCCCACGCACTGCCAAAGCCTGCATAGATCATGCCGTCCAGATCTGCGGGGCGCTGGATGTCGTCACGGTCGCCGTTGAAAACCACGCGTCCGGTTTCATGCTGAACAACCGCCATGACGGCGGTCATATCGGCCCCCGTCGCGCGCTGGCTGTGGAACCCGACCGCACTCAGAATACCGAATTCCGCCACACCTGCCGCCACCAACGTGCCTGATGATGTGTCGGTGTAGGGCAGGATATCCACATCAAGTCCGGCGTCGTCGAACCAGCCTTGCGACTGCGCCACATAGAGGCCGACGTGGTTCGTGTTGGGTGTCCAGTCCAGCGCGACGCTGAGTTTTTCCTGCGCCGTGGCAGGCAAAGCCAACGCGAGCAGGGCTGCGGTGATGATGTGTCTCATAAAGTCTCTCCGGTTTGGTTAAGTAGAATTTCAAGTAATTGCGCCTCGATGGCATGGGCTTCGGCGCTGACTGGGTGTCCAAGGCGCGGACGTGGCGCAGACACATGCACTTGTGCGATGACGCAGGCCGGACGGCGCGAGAGGACATAGATGCGATCCGACAGCGCCACTGCCTCGCGGACGTCATGGGTGACCAGCAGGGTTGTCCAGCGCGCCGCGCGCCACCGCTTTTCGAACCATGCTTGCATGTGGGTCCGCGTCAGTGCGTCCAATGCGCCGAATGGTTCATCCAACAGCTGCACGGGTCTGTTCTGGGCGATGGTCCGCAAAAGGGCTGCGCGCTGGCGCATGCCGCCGGACAGCTGGGCGGGATAATGGCGAGCAAAACCCTCTAGTCCGAACTCTGCCAATAGCGGCGAAACCTGCGCGCGTGCTTCCTTGCGGCGGATGCCCTGCACCTCCAGGCCCAAGGTCAGATTGTCGATGATCCGCCGCCATGGCATCAACGCATCGCGCTGCGGCATGAAGCCGAACGCCTGGCGGGTCGCGGACAGCGGCAGACCGTTGCAGGTGATCGTGCCGCAGCCGTGCTGCACAGCACCTGTCAGAAGGCGGAAAATGGTCGATTTGCCAGCGCCCGACGGGCCAAGGATCGACACGAATTCACCCTTGGCCACGTGCATTGAAATATCATCCAGCACCGCCGAGCCGCCCAGGGTGACGCTGACGTTTTTGATATCCAGAGCGTTCATCTGCTGTCCCCCACGTCGCGCCAGCGCAACACCACGCGTTGCACCAGCGCCGTGATGGCAAACAGCACGAGGGTCAGCGCCGAACTGATCACCACAGCCGCCAGCACAAGATCGGGGCGAAAGCTGTTTTTCGCGTTCAGGATCACGATGCCCAGACCGGCGCGCGCGCCGACATATTCCGCGAAAATGGCAGCGACGACCGCATAGGTGATCGAAATGCGCAGACCGGCAAAGAAATACGGCATCGCGGATGGAAACCGTGCGCTGCGAAATATCTGGCCGCGCGTGGCGCCCATCGACCGCATCAAATCCTGAATTTCGGGGTCCGTCCCGGTGTAACCATCTACAAGGGCCACCAGCATGGGAAAGAAAGTCACAAGCGCCACCAAAAGAACCTTGGGCGTCAGATCGAACCCGAACCACAGCACCACCAAGGGCGCGATGGCGACCAGCGGCAATGTCTGGCTCACCACAAAGATCGGGAACAGCGCACGGCGCACGCGCGGCATGAAATCCAGCACGACCGACAGGCCGAAGGCCACGGTCAGCGACAAGGAAAATCCAGCAAAGGTGGCTTGCAGCGTCGGCACCGTGTTGTCCCATAACAGGGCACGGTTCAGCACGATCTGGTCCAGCACCCGCGACGGCGCGGGCAGCATCAGCGGGGAAATACCCGACAAACGGACGTAAAATTCCCAGATCAGAAAGGCGCTGACCACACTTATGACGGCAGGGATACCGCGGGCCAGACCTCTGCCGGGGCGGCGAGGTACATCGGATTGCATCGGATCAGCGTTTGCTGGGGCTGTTGGCCGAAACCGTCAGATCAACCGTGACATGCCCGTTTGGCGGACCGAACTGGCAGAATGCCTGCTGCAGCGTGGCAAAGACCGGCCCTGCGTCACCGGTCAGGCGCGTACAGAAATTTTTGGACCGGTCAAAAGTCCCGCTTTGCCGCAGGAAGTCGATGCAGCCCATGATCTCGGCCATGTGATCGCCGGCGCCCATGACATAAAGCGAAAATTGCGCATCTGCTGTCTGACCCTTTTGAGGTGTCGCGGCAATCGCCGTAAGCGCGTTTTCCTGGCGCAGTTTCAACGGCTCTGCGGGGTTGGCCAACGCGCTGGTCTGGCAAATCGGGTCGTCCGGTTCACCGGGGCATCCGCGTGACAGCGTGGCCCGCAAGACCACATGCTGCCCAGTCGATGCCGCCGCCGTGTACAGATCGCGCAGCGCGGGGAAAAGCACCTCGGGCGGGCCAACGACAAGCGTTGATATATCGTCCGTTTCAATCCGCAGCCTGTCGCGCCATGGATCAAGTGCGTCAAGCGATGACAAGATCACGTCAACGAAACCGTCGGTCATCGGGTAAAGGGAAACTTGTGCGCCTGCAAACATTTCTGTCCTCCTTGCTACGCTGGCATTATCCAGATCAGCTTTGAGGGTCCGTGGGCTTGCGCCCCCATCTCAGCCGCGGCATGACGCGGCTCCCCTGTGGTGGGTCTTACGTTTCAGAAATATGTCGGCAATGCAAGCCAAACAGACCCGGTGCGCAGACGATTTCCATCTGCGCGGCGCGGGCAGCATCTGCAAAATCGCGCGTGCCACGACACGGATTTTCCAAAACGCGTTATCCGATCAGTGCATTGATGTGCGCTGCGACGCTTCTTGCCAGAACGTCAGGCACATATCCGCCTTCCAGCATGGACACGATCCGGCCATGTGCATGGGTTCCAGCAATTCTGACAAGCTGTTCAGTGACCCATCTGTAATCGCTTTCGGTCAAAAGGAGGTCCGACATGTCGTCTGCGGCATGCGCGTCAAATCCGGCCGAGATGAACAGAAATTCCGGTGCAAACCTGTCCAGCGCTGGCAACCAGTGTTCGCTGATGGCGGTGCGGAACCCAGGGCCGTCCATCCCCGATGCAAGGGGCACATCGACAAGGTTTCGGGTCTCTTTTTCGTGTCCCGTAAAGGGGTAGAAAGGGTGCTGAAACGAAGAGCAGAAAAGCACGCGTGGGTCGGATCGAAAGATATTCTCTGTTCCGTTGCCATGGTGGACATCGAAATCGACGATCGCGACCCGTTCAAGGCCATGGGCCTGCAACGCATGTGCGGCGGCGACGGCGATATTGTTGAAAATGCAGAACCCCATGGCCCGCCCATGTTCCGCATGGTGGCCCGGGGGGCGCACTGCGCAAAAAGCCGCGTGGGCATCGCCCGACATCACAAGGTCCACACCCATCACGCCCGCCCCCGCGGCCCGTTCAGCGGCCAGCAATGTGCCGGGTGACATGACCGTATCACCGTCGATCTGAACCGGCTTCTGCGCATCCGCCATGGCGTAGATCCGCTTGATATAGGCAGGGTCGTGGACCCGTTCCAACTGTGTGCGCAGCACCTTTGGCGCATCACGATGCTGGATCACGAAATCAAGCCCGGACATGATCAACTGATCCGAAATCGCCGTCAGCCTTTCGGGCTGATCGGGATGCAGCCCGCCGGCATCGTGACCAAGGCAGTCGGCATGAGAAATATAGGCCAGCATCAGCGTCCGGTCCTATAGTTCTTTTTTCGCCGCGACCACGTCGGGGTCATCCGGAATGGGCGCAATGGAAAAATCAAGCTCTTCCATGAGATGTAGCATCTGCTTGTTTTCCTTCAGGATCATGCCTTCCATCCGCGACAGGCCCTGATCGCGCGCAGCATCCATGAGCGCCTTCATCAAACGTGTTCCGATCCCCTGATGCTGAACCTTGTCAGACACTACGACTGCGAATTCACAACTCGCGCGGTCCGGGTTGATGGTGTAGCGGGCGACGCCGACCTGTTCCTGCGCGCCATTGTCCCCCAGCACGGCAACAAGCGCCATTTCGGTGCGATAGTCGATCTGGGTAAAACGCGCCAGCATTTCGGCGGATAGTTCGCTGATCGTGCCCATGAACCTGAACCGTTTGGCCTGCGGGGACAGCCCGCGCACAAAGGCGCGCTCGGCCTCGGCATCTTCTGGTCTGATCGGGCGGATTGTCAGGGGCCGACCGTCGGTCAAATGGATTTTTTTCACCAGATGCCGGGGGTAGGGGTGAATGGCCATATGATCATAGGGGCCATCCTTGCTGGGTGGGGGGCGGACGGAAATGCGCGCATCGACCGCCATCACCGCCTTTGGACCCGCGAAAAACGGGTTCAGATCCATTTCCTGGATTTCGGGCAGTTCACAAACCATATCCGATACCCGCAAAAGGATCTTGACGACGGCCTCGCGATCCACCGGTTCCTGACTGCGAAATGACCCGAGCAGGCGCGACACGTTTGTCCGGTCGATCAGTCGGTTCGCCAAAACCGCATTCAGCGGTGGCAGGGCAAATTCATTGTCCCGCAGAATTTCAACCATCGTGCCGCCCGCCCCGAACATGATGACAGGCCCGAAAACCGGATCGCGGCTTACCCCGATGACCAGTTCGCGTGCGTCTTCAACCTGGGCCATGTTTTCAACAGTTACGCCATCTATGACGGCATCAGGCCGCAATTCCTGTGCCCGTTCAGTGATCCGACGGAAGGCACTCATCACTTCGGTTGGGGTCTTCAGGCCAAGCTGCACCCCGTCGACATCCGATTTGTGCGAAATCTGTCGGCTGAGAATTTTCATCGCCACCGGAAAGCCGACCGTTTCCGCAGCGACCAAGGACCCTGCGGCCGTTTCCGCCGCGACCGTCATCGTCGTGGGAATGTGAAAAGCCCGCAGAATCGCCTTGCTTTCAATGTCATTCAGCAAATCGCGCCCTTCACGGATGACCGTGTCAATGATCATCCTTGCGCCCTCAAGATCGGGCGAACGTGTGTCGGTCAACGGGGCCGGCACCTCGAGCGCGAGGCGTTGGTGGCGGTGATGCTGGGCGAGATAGGAAAACGCCTCGACCGCGCGTTCCGGCGTGGTGAAATCGGGAATGCCGCTCTTGCTCAAGAGCTTGCGGCCTTCCTCAACGGAAATCTCGCCCATCCAGCAGGCAAGCACCGGCTTTTGGCCTTGCTCGGGCACCGCGTCGATCACCGCCTGCGCCGCCGATTTTGCGTCGGTCATTGCCTGCGGTGTCAGCATCACCAGAACCCCATCCAGACCCTGATCGTCCAGACAGGCCTTGACCGCAGCCGAATAGGTTTCTGCCGATGCATCACCCAGAATATCGACAGGGTTTGCCCGGCTCCAGTAGGGGGGCAGCAGCTTGTCCAGTGTCTCGATCGTCTTGTCTGACAGTGTAGGCACGTCCACATCGACGTCACCGGCGCGGTCTGCGGCCAGAACACCGGCACCCCCACCATTGGTCACAATACCAAGCCGTGGGCCGTCAGTCCGCTTGTGGGCCGATAGAATTTCCGCGGCGGCGAATAGCTGCCCGAACGTGGTCGTGCGCACGGCACCCGATCTGGACAGCGCCGCATCAAACACGGCGTCTGATCCGATCAAGGCCCCGGTATGGGTATTCGCGGCCTGCGAGCTTTGCTGGTGACGACCGGACTTTAGCACGATCACAGGCTTGGACTGTGCCGCTGACCTAAGCGCGCTCAGAAAAGAGGGGGCGTCGTTGATGCCTTCGATGTAAAGCAGGATCGCATCGGTTTTCGCGTCAGTCGCAAGAAACTGGAGCACATCGCCGAAATCCGTATCAGCGGAATTGCCCAAGCTTGCGATTGCCGAAAACCCAAGGTGATGCGGTTCGGCCCAATCAACGATGGCCGAACAAAGTGCGCCCGACTGTGACACCAGCGCCAACCGGCCCTTTGGCGCCTCGGAATTGAGGAACGTGGCGTTCATCCCGATCCAGGGCCGCACAAGCCCGACGCAGTTCGGCCCCAGAAAACGCACGCCTGCCTTGCGTGCCGCCGCCTTGAGCTTTTCTTCAAGTGCGCGGCCCTCGTCGCCGGCCTCGCGAAATCCGGCGGACAGCACGATAGCGGCACCGACATTCGCAGCCCCGAGTTCCTGCATGATCGCCGGTATCGTTTCTGCCGGTGTCGCGATCACGGCAAGGTCGATGCTGTCTGGCACGTCGGCGATCCCGTCGTAACATGTCTGTCCGCGAACCGTATCGTATTTCGGGTTCACCGCCACGACTGCGCCTTTGTATTTTCCCGCAAGAAGATTGGCGTGCACCTTTGATCCAACGCTTGTTTCAGACTCGCTGGCACCAAAAACCGCGATCCCATCTGGGTTGAAAAGAGCTTCGAGAGGGCTTTCAAACACTGGCTGGCCTTTTCCTGTTCCAAGGGCGCTGCATCACCCATCTGGGCCGGAAAATTGCATGCCAGTCCTTGCGGCGCTTTGCGCAAGATCAATCTCCGGTAAAACAGTGCTGTGTGCGACCTGTCTCTCCCGGAAATGGCCGCTGCTGCTTTAGAGGCGATTGAACCAGCACAGTGGATCGGATAGCCCTGCCTTGCATTGAACCGGAGGACCGTTGATGCCCGCATTGAAACCGACCGACATAACGGGCGCGGTCGTCTGGATCGGTCATGTGCCGGACCGTGACGCATCGCTGCGCTCTGAAACCTGCCGCGAGGCCATGCTGACATTCGCCGGCATCCCCGGCGAGGTGCATGGCGGGCTGACCCGCCCATCGTGTTCACGCGTGATCAGCCAACACCCCAGGGGGACCGAAATTCGCAATGCCCGGCAATTATCGGTCGTGTCCGAAGAAGATCTTGCCGCGATTGCCGCGGATTGCGGGCTGGACAGCCTTGACCCGGCGCTGGTGGGCGCGTCACTGGTGATCCGGGGAATCCCGGATTTCACGCATGTGCCGCCATCGTCGCGGTTGCAAATGACCAGCGGCGCGACACTTGTGATCGACATGGAAAACCGCCCCTGTCACCTGCCGGCCAAGCCCATCAACGCGCAACATCCCGGTGCGGGGAATGCGTTCAAAGTGGCGGCCAAGGGACGGCGCGGTGTCACCGCATGGGTCGAACGCGAAGGGCGGATGCAGGTGGGGGATACGGTGCGTTTGCATATTCCCGATCAGCGCGCATGGCGGCCATAGGTTTCCCATCGGCGACAGTTGAATTTACCGCCGCCGATTCCGGGTGCGAAAATGTCGCAATCGCCGCGCATGGCGGGTTGCGACGCAGATAGAAGCGAGGTGAACAAGGGTGGCACATGCCTCGGACAGGGAAGTCTTTCATGGAATATAAATCGGATATCGAGATTGCGCGCGCCGCCCAAAAGCGGCCCATTCAGGAAATAGGTGCGAAACTTGGCATCGACAGTGATGATCTGCTGCCCTACGGCCACGACAAGGCCAAGGTCAGCCAGCGCCTGATCGACAGCGTTCAGGATCGTGCGGATGGCAAGCTGATCCTTGTCACCGCGATCAACCCGACGCCCGCAGGCGAGGGCAAGACCACGACGACCGTGGGACTGGGCGACGGCCTGAACGCCATCGGCAAAAAGGCAGCCGTCTGTATCCGCGAGGCATCGCTTGGTCCGTGTTTCGGCATGAAGGGCGGGGCTGCCGGTGGCGGCTATGCACAGGTTGTCCCGATGGAGGACATGAACCTGCATTTCACCGGTGATTTCCACGCCATCACTTCCGCCCACAACCTGTTGTCGGCAATGATCGACAACCACATTTATTGGGGCAATGAACTTGATATCGACATCCGCCGTGTCGTGTGGCGTCGCGTGATGGATATGAACGACCGGGCATTGCGCCAGATTACAACCAGCCTGGGCGGTGTCGCCAACGGTTTCCCGCGCGAGACCGGTTTTGACATCACGGTCGCATCCGAGGTCATGGCGATTCTGTGTCTGGCACGGAACCTTGAGGATCTGGAAAAGCGACTGGGTGATATCATCGTGGCCTACCGCCGCGACCGCAGCCCCGTCTATTGCCGCGATATCAAGGCAGACGGCGCGATGACGGTGCTGCTGAAGGACGCGATGCAGCCGAACCTTGTGCAGACGCTGGAAAACAACCCCGCGTTTGTCCATGGCGGCCCGTTCGCGAATATCGCACATGGGTGCAACTCTGTCACGGCGACGACAACGGCATTGAAACTGGCCGATTACGTTGTGACAGAGGCCGGTTTCGGGGCTGATCTGGGTGCTGAAAAATTCATGAACATCAAATGCCGCAAGGCAGGCATCGCGCCTTCCTGCGTCGTGGTCGTGGCCACGGTGCGCGCGATGAAGATGAACGGCGGAGTGGCCAAGGCTGATCTGGGCGCCGAGAATGTCGCGGCTGTCGAAGCGGGCTGTGCCAACCTTGGCCGCCACATCGAGAACGTCAAAAGCTTTGGCGTGCCGGTTGTGGTTGCGATCAACCATTTCGTGACCGATACGGATGCCGAGGTTGAGGCCGTGAAGGCCTATGTCGCGACGCAAGGGTCCGAGGCGATCCTGTGCAAGCACTGGGCGCTGGGCTCTGAGGGTACGCGGGACCTGGCGACGCGTGTGGCCGCGATCGCCGATGCGGACGATGCGGATTTCGCCCCGATCTATCCCGATGACATGAGCCTGTTCGACAAGATCGACACGATTGCCAAAAAGATCTATCGCGCGGATGCGGTGATCGCGGATAGCAAGATCCGCGACCAGTTGCGCCAATGGGAAGAGCAGGGTTATGGCCACCTGCCGGTGTGCATGGCAAAAACGCAATACAGCTTTTCGACCGATCCCAACTTGCGCGGGGCGCCAACGGGCCACAGTGTGCCGGTGCGCGAAGTCAGGCTGAGCGCCGGTGCCGGTTTTGTCGTGGTTATCTGCGGTGAAATCATGACCATGCCTGGTCTGCCCCGTGTCCCATCGGCCGAGGCGATCAGACTGAACGCAAACGGCGAGATCGAAGGGTTGTTCTGAAAAAGCGGGTGGGGCGACGCTCGGCTTGCGCCATCGCCCCACCCACCCGCCCGCTGCCTCCGGCGGGGATATTTTTACTCGGAAGAAGCGAAATGACAGCGACAGTGATTGACGGCAAAGCCTTTGCAGCGAACGTGCGCGCACATGTGGCGACACATGTGGACACGCTGCGGGATGAACATGGGATCACGCCGGGGTTGGCGGTTGTTCTGGTGGGCGAGGATCCCGCGAGCCAGGTCTATGTGCGATCCAAGGGCAAGATGACGGTCGAGGTCGGCATGGCCAGCTTTGAACATAAACTGGATGCCGACGTGTCGGAAGCCGATCTGCTGTCTTTGATCGACCGGCTGAACAATGACCCGACCGTGCATGGTATTCTGGTGCAGCTGCCGCTGCCGGGGCATCTGGACAGTGATCTGGTGATCAATGCGATCAACCCGGCCAAGGATGTCGATGGTTTTCATATCTCGAACGTGGGTTTGCTGGCGACCGGACAGAAAAGCATGGTGCCTTGCACGCCATTGGGTTGTCTGATGATGCTGCGCGACTATCACGGGTCGTTGTCAGGGATGGATGCGGTGATCATCGGGCGCAGCAACATCGTGGGCAAACCAATGGCGCAGCTGTTGCTGGGTGACAGCTGCACCGTGACGATTGCGCATAGCCGGACAAAGGATTTGCCCGGTGTCGTGCGCCGCGCCGATATCGTCGTGGCGGCCGTTGGCCGGCCACAGATGGTGCCGGGTGACTGGATCAAGCCCGGTGCGACGGTCATTGATGTGGGCATCAATCGCATCGACAAACCGGGTGGCGGCACGCGTCTGGTGGGGGATGTGGATTATGACAGTTGCGCGCAGGTAGCGGGTGCCATCACGCCGGTGCCCGGTGGTGTTGGCCCGATGACCATTGCCTGCCTTTTGGCCAACACGGTCACGGCCTGTTGCCGTGCCCATGGTTTGCCTGAACCCGAAGGGCTGACGGCCTAGACCGCCCGGTATTGCCACCGGTCAACCCGGTCTGCCGCGCCGCGCCGCAGGTTTCGGGGTTTCAATGACCGGCACGGCAATTGCCTTGCGGCCCGTCAGGATCGCAGTGGGTCGCGTTGCGAAAATCCCGCGCAAGACGGGCGAGTCACTGGCCAGCCCGCCGGTATAGGTGCCGTAGGCGGGCAGGATCATGCGGTGATCGTCAAACAGAAAAGCCGGGTAACTGCGTGCTGCGATCCGGTGTTTTGGGTGATAGTGGCCTGAAACCTCGGCGGTTGCAGTGGTTGCAATATGCCGAAAGGTCAGAGTGTTGACCCGGGTCTGAACCTGATGGGTCCCCCCCAGTGCGTGCGGTTCAGGGTCATGGTTGCCTGCGATCCATATCCAGTGCCGCCCGGCCTGTAACCTGGACAGCCAAAGGCGCATGTCCTGTTTGAGACTGTCTGCGGCTTCTGGATCGTCGAAACTATCGCCAAGGCAAATAACGGTCTCGGGCCGGGTCGCCGCGATGTCGGCGTCGAGCTTTTCCAGTGTGTCGCGCGTTTCATATGGGGGCAGCATGACACCGCTGCGCCGCGCAATTCGGTCGGATTTTCCAAGGTGCAGATCAGATATGCAGAGTGCGGCGTGATCCGGCAGGCACAGCGCGCCAGTGGGCAGCGCCGTGCAGCGTGTACCGCAGAATGTGAAGTCATGGCCGTTCATGAATGATTTCATGCGCCTTTGCGCGCCGCACTGCAATGGTCAAAGTCCGCTGACGCCGGCGGTGTCCATCAGGCTGGCAGCGGTTTGCTCTAGCAGCCTGTCTTGCGCGGTGCCGGCAATGGGGATGCGCCCTGCCTCTAGAAACAGGGGTGCCGCAAGCGGGGTGACCCGGCCGAGTGAGATGTGATCGACCCGGCCCCTGGTGCGGGTCAGCATTTCCTCAATCCGGGCAAAATCCACAAGGCCGCGCAGTGCCTCTTCGCGTGTAATTTGCAGCATCAGGTGATCCGGATCGTATTTGGCCAGCGTGTCATAAAGAATATCGGAACTGAAGGTTGCTTGCCGCCCGGTCTTGCGTGCTTGCGGCAGATTGCGTTCAATCAGCCCGGCGATGGTGGCCGCACCGCGAAAGGTCCGTTTCATGACGGCATTGCCGGACAGCCATGTTTCAAATCCATTGCGCAGATCGGGTGCGCTGAACAGGGGGGCAGGGTCACTGACAGGATCAAGCCCCCAGATCAGCGTTGCGTAATCGGTGCTGACAAAGCCAAGGGGATGCAGGTCCAATTCCTCCATCCGCTGGGTCAGCAGCATACCAAGCGTCTGCATCGCGTTGCGCCCGGCAAAGCCGTAGGCACACAGGTGGTGGCGCCCGTCGTGGGGAAATGTCTCGACAAGGATCCGATCTGCCTCGGGCAGTTTGGACACGTCTCGCTGCAATGCCAGCCACTCGGCGGTGTGCCGGGGCAGGTTGGGCCAGTTGTTTTGGCGGAACATGCACAGGATGCGTTGCGACAACTGCGTCGAATTGGCGAATTTCGTGCCCATGAAGGTCGCGATCTTTGGGGTCTTGTCGGCGCGGCGTGTCACCTCGACCGTCATGTCGCGCAGGCCTTCGTAGCGGACGATCTGGCCCCCGATCAGAAAGGTGTCGCCGGGTGTCAGGGTCGCAGCAAAGCTCTCCTCGATCTCGCCCAAGGGTTTGAACCCGCCTTTCAGCCGCACCCTGAGCGTGTCGGTATCCTGAATGGTGCCGATATTCATGCGGATACGCTGTGCTGCGCGCGGGTCGCGCAATTGCCACTTGCCATCCGCAGCCTGCATCAGCCGTTTCCATTTGTCATAGGCGCGCAGGGCGTAACCGCCTGTGGCGCAAAAATCCAGACAGGCGTCAAAGGCCGCACGATCAAGGGCACGATATGCCCCGACAGAGCGGACTTCGGCGAACAGATCATCTGCGTGGAACGGCCCGGCGCAGGCCCGTATCAGGATATGCTGGCACAGCACATCGCGGGGGCCCGGGCCCTTTGGGTCGCCGTCCAGATCGTGTTCCTTGACGGCCTCCAGTGCGGCGACACATTCCACCACCTCGAACCTGTTGGCAGGGACCAGCAATGCCTTGGATGGCGCGTTATAGCGGTGGTTCGCCCGGCCGATCCGCTGGACCAACCGTTTGACGTTCTTGGGCGCGCCGACCTGAATGACCAGATCGACATCACCCCAGTCGATCCCCAGATCCAACGATCCCGTGCAGACGATCGCGCGCAATTCGCCCGCGACCATTGCCGCTTCGACTCTTTCGCGTTGTTCGCGTGACAGGCTCCCGTGGTGGATACCGATCGGAAGGTCGTCGGTATTTGCCAGCCAGAGGTTGTGAAAGAAGATTTCGGCCTGCGCCCGGGTGTTGTGAAAAATCAGGGTGGTCCTGTGCTGGCGGACCTGATCCAGCACGGCCGGGATGGCATAGGCGGCCCCGCCGCCTGACCACGGCGGGTTTTCATCGGTGATCAGCATCGCGATGTCAGGGTCAGGGCCGGGATCGGCGTTGATCAGCTTGCACGTGTCGGGATGGTGGGCCAGTTGCCGCACGATGGCGGCGGGATCTTCGACAGTGGCGGACAGGCCGACGCGACGCAGGCCAGGGGCCAGGGTTTGCAACCGGGACAGCGCCAGCATCAGCTGGTCGCCCCGTTTGCTTTCGGCAAGTGCATGGATTTCATCAACGACGACCCGTTTCAGACCTGCAAAAATGCGCGGCGCGTCTTCGTAGCTTGTCAACAAAGCAAGCGATTCCGGCGTTGTCAGCAGGATATGTGGCGGGTCGGCCCGCTGCCTGCGTTTTTGCGTATAAGTCGTATCGCCCGTGCGATCCTCAATCCGGATAGGCAGGTCCATTTCCGCGACCGGCTTACGCAGGTTGCGTTTGATGTCGGCCGCCAGCGCCTTGAGCGGGGACACATAAAGTGTGTGCAGCCCTGTGTGTTGCCCCCCGGCAAGTTCCGCCAATGTGGGCAGAAAACCCGCCAACGTCTTGCCCCCACCGGTGGGCGCGATCAGCAACAGGGCAGAGGCACCCGCCTGGTCCAGCATGGCTTGCTGATGGGGGTGGATGGACCACCCGCGCGATAGCAGCCAGTCGGATATGATCGGGGGCAGGGATGTCATGGGTTGCAGGTGGGGCCAGCGCCGGTTGGATCAAGATACGGGTGATCTTTTTCAAGGCTGCGCCTCTCAAAAGAAAAAAGGCTTCCCTCAACGTCGAGGGAAGCCAGTTGCTTGGGAATGTCTCAAAAACTGAGGGTACTGGTCAGCGCACAATCTCTTCTTCCTTGACGAACATGTTGGCCCAGGCCCGGTCGACCAGTTCTGGTGACATCTGATAGGGGATGCCTTCGAAGTCGCAGATTGAAATCATCTGATCAATCAGGAACACGGGCTGATAGTTCGCATAGGTGTTGTCGATCTCGGGATATCGCACGTTCAGCAAGTGAATCAATGTCGCTTCATCGAGGGGCATCTTGCGCTGGCGTGCGACCAGCGCAAAGATCTTCAGGAAATCCTCTTGGTTTGGTCCGTCGATCTTGATCTTATAGAAAATCCTGCGCAACGCCGCCTTATCAAAGATCGCATTGGGGTGAAAGTTGGTTGAAAAGATCACCAGCGTGTCGAACGGCACTTCGAATTTTTCACCCGATTGCAGCGCAAGGATATCCTTGTTTTCTTCCAGCGGCACGATCCAGCGGTTGACAAGCGTCTGCGGCGGTTCGGCCTGACGGCCAAGGTCGTCCACGATAAAGATGCCGCCGGTGGATTTCAGCTGTAACGGGGCCTGATAGGTGCGGGCGGTCGGATTGTAGACCAGATCGAGCATCGACAGGGACAATTCACCGCCGGTGATGACCGTCGGGCGTTCGCAGCGCACATAACGCGTGTCAAACCGCCCGGATGTACGGCGCAGGCTGTTGGGATCGTCCACGTCATCCTCGGCGGCCGAATGGACGATAGGATCATAAACCGTGATGACCTGACCGGAATATTCAATTGCACGCGGCACATAGATCTTGTCGCCCAAGGCGTTTCTGATCCCGTTCGAAATCGAGGATTTCCCGTTTCCGGGGGGGCCATACATCAGGATCGATCGGCCAGCACTGACAGCCGGGCCAAGGTTTGAAAGCAGATCATCGGGCAGGATCAGATGACCCATTGCGGTAGATAGCTGATCGCGGGTGATCTGGATGTTGCGAATGGACTGTCGTGCGATCTGCTCGCGATAGACCGCAAGCGGGACGGGCATAGGGCCGAAATATTCCGACTGGCTTGCCGCATCAAGCGCGCGGGCGCGTCCGGCATCCGTTAGCTGATAACCCATTTCGTTGCCATTGTTGGCGTTCAGGGTGCCTGTCGCCTCGACCAGCAGTTGACTGCGGGCCATATCCACCAGTTCCTGTGTCACAGGCACCGGCAGGCACACTGCACGGCTGATGTGCGACACAAGTTCCAGATTCATGCGAAACATCGTCTTGATCAGGATGTCGCGCATCATCGCCCTTGGCAGCTGCATCGCATCAAGACTGCGCGGCGCCGGGGGGGCAAGAACGCTGGTGGATTGCATGTTCATGACTCTTTCGCCCATTCTTGACCCGGGGTTCGCGTCAACCCCGCATGGATCATGCATCGCAGTGCATTATGGCGAAATCGTGAACAAACATGCACTAGTCCAAGGCATTATCATCCGGGGGTTCGAAAAATTGCGACCAAGATAAGGTAGAAAAGCAGCGTCATACTCAGCGGAAATCCCATGGGGAAGCGTTTTCCGCTTTCCCAGCTTTGCCAGGTGGGGACAAATTTGCGCAGGCCAGTGTGTTTTGCGATGCGGTGAGCCGCAAAGCCGGCCAACAGACAAGACGCGAAAAGCAACACGATCAACCTTAGGTCACCGACACCCAGCATCGGGGCCGCACCAGCGATGAATTTTGCATCACCGGCCCCCATGACGCGCGCCGCATTCAAGCCCATTCCGGCCACAAGGGCGACGACAAGATGCGTCCACTGCCAAAGATATGTCTGGAAAGGGAATGCAAACAGCCCCAGCACAGCAAAAGCGATGACAAGCGCCATGACAGCCTTGTTGGGAATTTTCATCGTGCTCATGTCGCTCCACGAGACATAGATCGCGATGGGAATGACGGCTGGCAGGAACCAAAAAGCCGCGTATGCCGTAAGTTCCATGAGGTTCAGTTTATCACGTTGGCGTCAAGCGCCTCGAGCGCGCGGACGGCTTCGGGGAAGAATCGGGGGTGCGTTTCGATTGCATCGTTTAACAGCGATTTACCGATTGTGACATCGTTCTGCTTGATCGCTGCCAGCGCCATGGTGTGCAGGAGTTGGGCGCGTTCAATCTGGGTCATCGGCACGACCGGCAAAGTATAATTGCGCTGGGCGCCACGGGCCAGAACAAGGTTGTTCTTGGCGGTAAACACATCACTGTTGTAACGCAGTGCATCGACAAACAGCCGCTCTGCTGCGGGATAGTCACCGCGCGTCAATTTCGAAAAGCCCCAGTTGTTATAAACGCTTGCCGGCCGGGTCGTCAGGCCTGCGGCGGTTTCATAAAAACTGTCCGCTTTTTCCCATTGCTGCTTGCTGTCCGCGACCATCGCCTCCAGGCGGTAGCGCTTGAAGGTTTCAAAGGTGGGGGGGATCGTGTTCAGCGTGGCTGCGGCATCATCCCAGCGGTTATTGCGGATCAGTGCATCGGCCAGTTCAACGCTGTCGGTATTTTCAGCGTCTTCATGGATGGTCACGACCTCCCATGCGGCGGCGCCTTCGGGGTTGCGCCCGGCGCGGATCAACGATTTCGCAAGCCCACGCTGCAAATCGATCCGGCCCGGGTCGCTGGCGTTTGCCCGGCTGAAATAGGCGACAGCCTCGTCCGGGTCGCCCACCGTCAGCATCACATCGTTCAGATTTGATTCATCGACGACATTCAGGTCTTGCAGGGCCCGTTCAACCTCTGCGTCGCCGGATTTTTCACAGGCGGACAGGCCGAACGCCGCCGCGCATAGCGTCAGAATAATGGGGTGGCGCATGTTTCTGCGTCCTTTTGCTGCTCTTGCCTATAGGTCCGTCATCAGCACAAAATCGCCTGCGCCACGCCGGATCAAATTGTAGTCCTGAGATTTCTCTAACACAATATTGCCGGGATTTGCCAAATTTTCGAGCGCCAGGCGCAGATTGTCGCGAATTTCGTCCGAATTTCCATTATCTGCGGCATACGCGCGGCGGAAAACCTCGCTTGCTTCGCTGGCTTGGCCCTTTTCCATCAAAACCACACCCAGATTGTTCCAGGCTGGGGGGAAACCGGGGTCTTCTTGTGTGGCGCGGCGCAGCCAGCGTTCGGCCTGATTGAGCCGTCCTAGGTTGAGGTTGGCCGATCCGATCGCCGACATGGTATCCACATTCAGCCCCTGTTGGGCTGCCGCGCGATTGTACGCCTTGAGCGCCAGATCATATTCGCCGGCCCCCATCAGCCGATGGCCGACGATCAGCCCGTCAATATCAGATGGGCCGGCAACGCCAGGGGCAAAGACAGCATCGTCTGAACGGTCAAAGCCGCCTGAGGAACAGGCGGCCAGAACAATCATAACCAGACCGAAAGCGGCCCGCCGTCCCTGCATGAAATCAACCGCCCCCAAGGTTGTTTACGATCGAATAGATCGATGGTCCGATCAGAATGGCCATCAAAGGCGGCACCGTCAACATCATGGTCGCCAGCGTCATCTTGGTGGGCAGCTTGTTGGCCGCCTCTTCGGCGCGCATGACACGTTTGTCCCGCATTTCCGAGGCATAGACCCGTAGCGCATCGGCAATGGATGTGCCGAACTGCTGCGATTGGACCAGCACCGTGACAAAGCTGGAAATATCCTGAACACCTGCCCGTTCCGACATGTCCTTGAGGACGCTGTTCTTGTCCTTGCCTGCTTTGATTTCCTGACTTACGATTTCGAATTCCTCTGCAAGTTCCGGGAAACCGGACTTAAGCTCATTGGCGACCCGAATGATGGATTGGTCCATGGATTGCCCGGCTTCAACACACACCAGCATCATGTCCAGACTGTCGGGAAACCCGTTGGTGATCGCGACCTTGCGAATGGCCTGACGGCGTGTGACCCAATATTTCGGCAAGATATATCCCGCGCCGCCCGGACCCATGATCATGATGGCCAGTTCCTGAGTCGCAACCGTGCCCTGCATGGATTGCAACAGCGCATAGATTCCGCCCAGCGTGAGCCCCAGAATCCCCAGTGCGAACTGCGCAAAATGGTAGATGCGCACAGAGTTCTTGCCGCGATAGCCTGCCTGCAAAAGCTTGAGCTTGACGGCGCTGTATTCTTCGGCGTTCTGCGGTTCGAGAAAGTTGGAATATTTTTCAAGCTTGTCCTTGCTTGTCGGCGCACGCAGCTTCTCGCCCTTGGTCGGTTTATCGGTGTTCGCCCGGTTGCTGGCCTTGAGCTTGTCCAGCGGATCAACCTCGCGCTTGAGCAACACAGGCAGGGTGATCAGGATCAAGAACACCCCCAAAAGCCCGACAATCATCAGTGGGCCGAAGGGGCCTAATGTGTCGGTAATGATGGTTTGGATGGCTTCCATTGACGTCTCCTCAGACTTTGATGTCGACCAATGCGCGCATGACAATCAGGTTGATCACAAGAAACGCCGCGACAACCAGAACCGCTGGAATGAAAAGAGGGCTTTCCATCACTTCGTCGAAATAATCCGGCTGCACGAGGTTGATTCCGATCAGCGCCAGAACGGGAAAGCCCGACAGCAATTTGCCAGACCATTTCGCCTCGGCCGTGATGGCGGCCACGCGGCGGAACAACCGGAACCGGGCGCGGATCACTTTGGCAAGGCCGTCAAGAATTTCCGCAAGGTTACCGCCTGATGTCTGCTGGATCGTCACAGCCACCGCAAGAAAGCGCAAATCCTGAATGTCCAGGCGCTCTGCCATTGCCTTGAGAGTTTCACCCATGTCGCGGCCATATGCAGCCTCGTCCGATATCATACCCATTTCGGTGCCCAGCGGGTCCGGCACCTCTCGGGCGACGATCGCGACAGCAGAGGAAAACGGGTGGCCAACGCGCAAGGAACGCACCATCAGCTCGACCGCTTCTGGCAGCTGTTCGGCGATCATGTCCATCCGTTTCTTGGCCTTGCGGCTGATCCAGGTATAGACGCCGCCAACCCCCATCAGCACAGCAACCAGTGCACGCACGGCTACGCTGACGTCCGTCATGACCGTCAACATGACAAATGCGGCCGCGCTGACAAGTATCATCACAAGTATGATCTGTGCAGGGGTAAAGGCGATGTTGGCCTTTTGTGCCTTGTTAGCAAGCAACGAATAGATGGGGATGCTTTGCGATTTCATGTGCTGGGTCATCTCCTTGCGGAGCTGGTCAAGCACTTGTTCGCGGTTGCCACCCTTGTCCAGCATGTCCAGCCGGCGGTTCACCTTGCCATCCATGCTGATGGATTTGCCAAAAATGACAAGGTATGCGCCCTGAACCAGTGCCAGCACGGCAACAAATATGATGACGTAGATAAGCGGTTCTGCTGAAATCATATCAGTTACTCCGCGACCATGGGTTCAAAAATGGCGGGGGGCAGGTCATAGCCCCAAAGTTTGAAGCGTTCGGAAAAGTGGCTGCGCACGCCGGTCGCCGTGAAGTGGCCAATGATCTTGTTGTCTGGTGTCAGGCCAACCCGTTGATATCGAAAGATTTCCTGCATCGAGATGACATCGCCTTCCATGCCGGTGATTTCGGTGATTGATGTCATCCGGCGCGAGCCATCCTGTAGACGCGAGGCCTGCACGATCAGGTTCACAGCCGATGAAATCTGGCTGCGCATCGCCTTGATCGGCATCTCAATGCCCGCCATCGCAATCATGTTTTCCAGACGCGATACACCGTCGCGGGCGCTGTTGGCGTGGATCGTGGTCATGGATCCGTCGTGGCCGGTGTTCATCGCCTGCAACATGTCGATGACTTCCTCGCCCCGGGTTTCCCCCACGATGATCCGGTCAGGGCGCATCCGCAGGGCGTTTTTCAGACAGTCGCGCTGGGATACGCCGCCTTTGCCTTCTACGTTGGGCGGGCGGCTTTCCATCCGCCCCACATGGGTCTGTTGCAGTTGGAGTTCGGCCGTATCCTCGATCGTCAGGATGCGTTCGGCGTCGTCGATAAAGCCTGACAACGCGTTCAGCGTTGTGGTCTTGCCCGAGCCCGTCCCGCCCGACACGATGATGTTCAACCGTGTGGACACGGCCGCCTGAAGATAGGCGGCCATTTCTTCGGTAAAGGCGCCGAACTTCACCAGCTCTTCGATACCGAGCTTGTCTTTCTTGAACTTACGAATGGACACAAGGCTGCCATCGACAGCAATTGGCGGGACCATCGCGTTGAAACGCGAACCGTCGGCAAGGCGGGCGTCCACATAGGGGTTGCTTTCGTCAACACGCCGGCCCACCGCTGATACGATCTTGTCGATGATCCGCAGCAGATGGCGTTCATCCTTGAAGGTGATGTCGGTCAGTTGCAGTCTGCCATCGCGTTCGACAAAGATCTGCTGGGGCCCGTTTACCAAGATATCGTTGACGCTGTCGTCTTTCAGCAGGGTTTCCAGCGGGCCGAGGCCGGTGACCTCAAAGAACAAGTCCTGGCTCAGCGTCTGTCGCTCGTCGCGGTTCAGGACGACGCCCATATCCTCAAGGGTTTCGTTTGCGATGGCGTTGATTTCGGTGCGCAGTTCCTGCTCTGTTGCCGTGTCAAGCGCTGCAAGGTTCAGGTTATCCAGCAGGGCCTTGTGCAGTTCCAGCTTGATTTCACCCAGACGCTCCTTGCGGCGCTTTTCCTTGTCATGCGCGCCAACCTCGGCGGGGCGGATCGGCATGGACTTCATCAGGTTCTTGCGCGGCTCTTCGACGATGGGGGCCTGTGCCGGTGTCACGGGTGTCTTGGCGGCTGTAGCATTTGCCGTCCCATTTTTCCCAACTGCCGGTTTCTTGTATTTTGAAAACATGTGTGTGCCTCTTACGCTCTGGCTTCGGCTGTGTCGGCCTGGTTGACCGCATGCAGGGATTTCGCGAGTTTCATAATTTCCTTGCGCAGCGGATTCTTGGCAAGTCCGACAGCCATCGGTGTGCCATGATCACCGCTTTGCGCGACTTGCTTGCCACCGTCCGGCAACAGAACCTCGATCGAGATGCCAAGGCTGTCAGCAAGGCGCTTGACGCGGCTTTTGCCGTTGAGGTCGGTGAAACCGGGTGCGCGGTTCAATATGAAACGCAGCTTTTCGAACGGTAAATCCTCGGATTGAAGCGCACGTTTGATCCGCAGCGTGTTCTGGGCCGACCGCATATCAAGCTCGATCATCGCGAAGTAGACATGCGCCGCCTCCAGCACGGTCTGCGACCATTCGACCATCGTGGTCGGCATGTCGATGATAACATAGTCGAAATTCGACTGTGCCATGTCGATCAGGCGGCTGATGTCATCGGGGCTGATCATGTCGAGCGGGATCATATCCGTTGGCGATGTCAGCACATGCAGCTTTTGTTCATAGGTCAGCATGGCCTGGGTGAAAGCCTCGGAATCCATTGTCTCGGTGTCAGTCAACATTTCAAGCACAGCTTCACGGCGCGGCAGGTCAAGATAGGTCGCGGCGGTGCCAAACTGAAAATCCAGATCAAGAAGACAGACAAGAGGTGGGTCATCCTTGTCGATGTTGGCCAGTTCCCAGGCCAGATTGACGGCCATCATGGTCGCGCCCGTCCCGCCAGCCAAGCCCTGAACGGGGATAATGACCCCTGAACGGTCGCCCGTTTTCTTGTGTTGGGCGTCTGTGGCTTGTGCAGGGCGTTCGGGGGTCGCAGTCAGCACACGCTCGATGGCGCGGGCAAGTTCGTTTTCAGGCAGTGGATATGGAACAAACTCATCACCACCCTGGCGCAATAGCTGGTGCAGGGCGGTCGGGCTGACGTCTTCGGCAATCAGAATGACCTTGATCCCGGCCTGCTTGGCGGCGGCAATGACATCTGTCACGGTATCTATATTGTCTTCGTCTTGGGCATCCATCGCGATGGTGACAAACTGTAAACCATGCGATTCCGGCTGCCCCAGAAACGTGACGGCGTCATCAAAACTCAGATCGCCCCAAGAATCACCAAGCGCGGATTCCATATCTTCGATCAGCAGATCAAAAAGTTGCACGTCCCGGCTGATCGTGCAGGCGACGATTTGTGGGGGATCGTGTTGGACGACCGGCTCTGTGCTCATCGTTTCGTGTCCTCATCTGTTTGGCGGTATCGCTGAAGCACCCGTTTAACACGCACACAATCAACAGACATTTACCAGGCCCGCCTCTTCAAAGACGGCAGTGCCGCCGTGAAGAAACTATGCTGAACAATCATGTCGAGAATTCGACCAAAAAGCGCAATTGTGCGAAATTTCGCTACTATCTTTGATAATATGCTGAAATGTTTACGCCGGACACAGGGCCCGGCGTAAAGTTCGTCATAAATACAGATGGCAGATCATTCGCCGTCGGCAAAACCAGCTGTGTCGGTGACACGCGTTGGATAGCTGGCGCTTTCCACATATTCGCGAAAGATGACCTGTGCATATTTGCCGTTCAAGAGCATCGGATCAGTTTCCACGAAGCCGGACACCTCTGTCACGGTGCGCCGGTTGCGGCGTTCGCGGCTTTCGGTTTGCACGATGGGCTGTGTTTCACCAAAAGAGGCAACAGCCTCTAGCCGGCTGCGATCAATGCCCTGCGCTGTCAGGAAGGCCACGACAGCCTGCGCGCGCCGCAGCCCGAGTGACCGGTTGTAGGCCTGGCTGCCGACAAGATCGGTGTGCCCGTAAACCCGGAACCGCACCTCTGGGAACTGGCGGATCCAATCGGCCTGTCGCATCAACGTCGCGCGGGCGTTTGCATCCAGATCGGCCTTGTTAAAGGCAAAGTTCACGGTCGAATTCACTTCAGATGCGAAACGACGCGCCAGATTGATGGTGTATTCCTGCTGGTTGCTTTGCAGCTGCACGTTGTTCATCGTGGCATTGCCGAACGTACCGTTGTCAAGAACAGCACCTGCTTCGTTTTGAAGCGCGGTGAAGTCGTTTGCGTCCTGTTCTGCACATCCCGCAAGAAGCGCAACAGCCAACGCAGTAGTGATGAGAGTTTTCATTGACCTGTGCTCCAATTCATTCGTCCAGGACATAGCCGTAGGACCCGCTAAAGTCCTGACGCGCTACTTCACCTGCGCTACCCGATGGGCCATTTCCGGCGACGGTTTTGCCAAGCAGGAAAAGATCTGCCTCGGATGGTGGCCGCACACGATCCGTCGGCAGTGCAAGCGCGGCCCCGCGGGTCGGTGAAACCAGATGCGGTGTCACGATGATGACCAGCTCTGTCTGCTGCCGTTCATATTCGGCACTGCGGAACAGGGCCCCCAGAACCGGAATGTCGCCGATCCATGGCACCTGGCCGTTCAGATCCCGAAAGTCGTCTTGCAGCAGCCCGGCAATCGCAAAACTTTCGCCGTCGCGCATTTCAACAGTGGTCTTGGTTTCACGCCGCGAGAATGCGTTGATGGTGATCCCGCCAGCCTGAAAGGCATTTGTGGTGTCGACCGCCGAAACGGCAGCCTGCAGTTCAAGGTTGATGATATCGTCATCGACCACGGTGGGGATGAAGTTCAGCTCGATGCCGAAGGGTTTGAATTCAACCGTGATGTCGCCATCGTCCGAAACCGGGATGGGATATTCGCCACCCGCCAGAAAACTGGCGCTCTGCCCGCTAAGCGCGGTCAGATTCGGCTCTGCCAGTGTCCGGACGACGCCGCGCGATTCCAGCGCTTCGAGCAGCAAGCCAACCTCGAGGCTGCCGACATCGAAGCCAAAGGTGATGGCGCCGTTGCTGTCGCCGGCAGGGGTCAGATTTGCGGGAATGTTGGTCAAGCTACCGCTACCGCTGCCGCCATCGATCAGGGCCTTATTGTTGAACCCAGTTCCGTTGAACGCCAGCGAGCTGGACAGCGATTTACGCACAGACCGCTGCATTTCCGCAAATCGGACCTGCAACATGACCTGCTGGGTGCCGCCAACGCTCATCAGGTTGGACACCCGGTCGGGGGCGTAGCGATTTGCAAGTTCCAGCGCCCGGTCAAGCCGCGCGATGGAACTGACTGTGCCGGACAGCACGATGCCATCGTTCGCAGTGCGCACCTCGATATCCTCCCCGGGGAGGATCTGCGTCAACCGTTCCTTGAATTCGCTCATATCGGGTGAAACCTGCACCTCGACGTTGGCGATCAGCCTGCCATCTGCGCCCAAAAGGGTCAGTGTGGTGCGTCCCGGCTCTTTCCCCAGCACGTAGATCGTGCGGTCCGACAAGGACGAAATGTCAGCAATACCGGGGTTCGCAATGGATAATTCTGCAAATGGAACATCACTTTCGACAACGATCGCCCTGCTCATCGGGACGTTCAGGCTTGTCGATGCGGGGCCATTCAGCACGCGCAGTGTTTCCGCCGTTGCCGCCATAGGCGCCGCAGCAAGCGACACCGTCAGGCCCATTAATGCAGCCTTCATAAGTCTATTATATGTCATAAGTGACCTGCCTCTCCGATCACGCCTCATTTTGGGTCTTGGATGCCCGCTATCGGATCACCATGGGGCAGTTCCCCATTTATTGCAATAATCAATGCGTTGGAGGGCGAATCGGATGTGGATAACGGGCAACACATTCGCCCCGGCCACTACAAAACGCGCCCGGATCACCCCGGACGCGCCTCATCTAGTGCCTGATTTCGATAGGGATCAGTCGGCGCATTCAATCTCGACCTGCACCCGCTCCGTTCCGCTGCGCTGAATGATAAAGCACTTTTCTTCCTCTGGCTCGGGTTCCGGTGCGGCCTCGACCACGGCATCCTGTTCGCCGGTGATCTGTTGGTTGTCTACCTGGATCGCCCCCACGGTCGCCTCATCCCCCGCACCGACAAGTGACAGCGTCAAGGCGCCACTGTTATCGGCCTGCGTCAGCAGGGCCACTTCCTCGGGTGTGACCTGGACAACCACGTTTTGCGGCCCCCCACGCTCTGACTGGTCACCGGTGACGGCAATGATCTGAAGCCCGGACTTCAAAAGATTCGTGACCTCGGCCCCGTTGCGCAACAACCCTGTCCAGTAAACGTCAATCCTGTCACCGGGGCGCAACGCGCCAAACCCCGAAGCCACACGACCGGAAATCGGAAACGCCCGCATGCCCGGCTCGACAAGTGCCGTCAGGCCGCGGCTGGCACCGGGTTCAGTGACCTTGTTTGCCATGATCGGTTCGTTGATCTGCATGGGCAGAACCACCACGCGTGGCGTATCCAGCCCGGCGGGAAACAACGCTTCTTCGGTCTGGAAAACACCTTCGGGCAGAAAATCCCGTGCATATTTTATCAGCTGGACATCCTCTGGCATCAGCAGCTCACCATAGGTCAGCGCCCGCGTCGGGGCGTAGACATCGACCGTCACGATAGCAGAAGCCGCACGCGCGCGTTCGCGCTGCAACTGGACGGACTGGGTATCAAAATAACCCTTCACCATGTAAACGGCAAAACCCGCAAGGCCCATACCGATCAATAGCACCAAACCAAATACTGCACGCATCGTGCCCACCTCTTTTCAAGTATCACCGGCCTTCGGACCTGTGGCCGGCACCGAATGTCAGGTCATGATTATTTTGCCCAACGTAAAGCAATCAACATCGCACTACATCGCACACGCCCCACGGATAACACCCGCACCGATTGAGGTCCATATTTAAGCAAATCACGTTAAAACAATAATAACGCCCGTCTTCAACAGCATAGCGGAAAGACAGAGCGCAATCGTCGCGGGCAGAGATATTCAGGGTGTTGACCAATCAATGCCGTCCTTTGATATCAAGGCGGTTTTTTGCACAACGGTCGTTTTTTTGCGCGTCGCATGGCGCTTGAAAGGGCGGCGATATCTTGACTTGCAGCACGCCATGGTGATGCAGAAATGCCCCGTCGTGATCAGAGCGCGCCTTTGGCAGAGTTATTTTGCGACAAACGTGGCCGAGTTGCCTGGATCAATGGCTTGCATGTCGGTTGAGACTTCAGTGGCAATTTTGGTGGCGCCGCCGCGCAGGGCCGGAATAAAGGTAAGCGACATAAGCGCGATTGCAGCAGTCAGAACCACAAAATCCAGTGTGACTGCGCCATCTTCATCGCCGACGAACGTCTGAATGGCTTTTGTCATGAATACCTGCCGGTGATTTTCCTGCACAACGTTCACCTTATGATGTGTCACGTGACGCTTGATCGAGCGGCCATGCTTTGCCCTGTGGCAATCCATGGAGATGTAGAAAGGCCGCGTCGTAATCCGACGCGGCCTTTAACAAATTTACTGTGCTGCAAACGTAGCCGAGTTGCTCGGATCGATGCCTTGCAGGTCGGTCGTGATGTCGGTGGCCAGTTCAGTGGCGCCGGTGCGGAGCGTGTTGCCGACCAGCAGGCCCAGCAGAACGATGGCTGCGGTCAGGACCACGAAGTCAACTGTGACTGCGCCGTCTTCGTCATTGCGGAAGTTTTTGATAAAGTTAAGCATTGTGTTCCCTCCTCAGGGTATCGCTGATGTTTGTTCTGTTCCTGGCCGGGTGTCCTGCAAACTAACAAGATACGCTGCCCCGTCTTTGGATGTGCCTATATAGCCAAGCGAATGGGGCGGGAGTTTGGCACGAACTCTTTTTTTTCATGTCCTTTTGATAACCGGTCGAAAAAATTGATAAAATCCTGATAATAATAGGTAAATTCCTACAGCGGATACCGCGTTCTGCGTGCTGACGTTGCTGAAAAGCCCGCAATACGGCCAAATTGCCAAAATTGTCCCGGTTTCGGTGGCCACAGGGCGGTTTTCTGCCATGATCAGGGAAACAGACACGATGGGCAGCGCAGAAAATGAACCGCAAGATCATTGTCTTGATCGCTTGGGCCCTGTCCCTGGGGGCGCCGCCGGCAATGGCCGAGGTGTTACGACTGTTGCCGGATTTTTCGGCCAAGCGTGTCACGGTGCCTGCGCCGGGAACCCGGAACCGGATCACCGTGCAGATTGACCCCGATGCACCCAGATTGGGGCCGGTCTATGCCACGCCAGCCCTTCCGCCAACCAGTAACGCAGCAATCCCGCCCGTGCGGTCCGGGATGGAATGGTTCTGGGCAGGCGTTTCGCCCAGCCTGTTTGACGCGGGCCCGGGCCGTTTGGAACTGGCGATGGCACAGATCAACAGCCCTCCGTCGGGCGTTCGCGTACCGGCACCGCGCCTGCAAGGACTGCAAGACATTGCAGCGGCACATGGCACGGCGATCCTCAAGGAAACCGTTGGCACCAAAGTGTCCCCTGCGCTGGTGCTGGCCGTCATTGCCGTCGAAAGCGCCGGGCGTCTGGATGCTGTCAGCAGTGCGGGCGCGCAAGGCCTGATGCAACTGATGCCCGCGACCGCCGCACGCTTTGGCGTGTCCGACAGCATGGATGCGGGGCAAAACATCAAGGGCGGTGTCGCCTATCTGGATTGGCTTTTGGGGCATTTCGGGAATGACCCGGTCCTTGTGCTGGCAGGCTATAACGCAGGCGAGGGCAATGTCGCGCGCCATGAAGGTGTGCCGCCCTTTGCCGAAACGCGCGCCTATGTGCCCAAGGTGCTGGCGGCTTGGCAGGTTGCAAAGGGGCTGTGCCGGACCCCGCCGGAACTGATCACGGATGGCTGCGTCTTTAACGTCAACGGCATCTGACCGGGCAGAGCGGACAAAAAGAGGACGTTGCGGCCAGATGCTGCAACGCCCTTTTGATCATACAATTTTCGCTTCGGTGGCGGCGATCATGGCTTCGCGGGTCACACCGGGGGCCAGTTCCTGGATATGCAGGCCCTTGTGGGTCACATCCAGCACGCCAAGGTTGGTGATGATGCGGTCCACCACGGCCTTGCCTGTCAGCGGCAGGGTGCAGTTCTTTAGCACCTTGCTTTGCCCGTGCTTGTTGGTGTGGTCCATGATCACGATCACACGACCTACACCCGCGACCAGATCCATCGCGCCGCCCATCCCCTTGACCAGCTTTCCGGGAATCATCCAGTTTGCCAGATCGCCGGTTTCAGATACCTCCATCGCGCCCAGGATCGCTGCGGCGATCTTGCCACCACGGATCATCCCGAACGACGTGGCACTGTCGAAATAGGCGGTGCGGTTCAGTTCGGTGATGGTCTGCTTGCCCGCATTGATCAGGTCGGGGTCTTCTTCACCTTCGATGGGGAAGGGGCCCATGCCCAGCATGCCGTTTTCGGATTGCAGCGTGATATCCTTGTCGCCGACGTAGTTGGCCACCAGCGTCGGTATCCCGATGCCGAGGTTCACATACATCCCGTCTTCCAGTTCCTGCGCGGCCCGTTCGGCCATTTGGTTGCGATCCCACATTATGCTTTCTCCCGCACGGTGCGCTGTTCGATACGCTTTTCATGGTCGCCCTGGATGATCCGATGCACATAGATGCCGGGCAGGTGGATGTGATCGGGGTCAAGACTGCCTGTGGGCACGATTTCTTCGACCTCGACGACGCAGGTCTTGCCGCACATCGCTGCGGGGGGGTTAAAGTTGCGGGCAGTCTTGCGAAAGATCAGATTGCCGGTTTCATCCGCCTTCCAGGCCTTCACGATCGCCAGATCCGCCACGATGCCTTGTTCCAGAATATAGGTGTCGCCGTTGAATTCCTTGTGTTCCTTGCCATCGGCAATCACGGTGCCAACGCCGGTTTTTGTATAAAACCCCGGGATGCCGCAGCCCCCCGCGCGCATCCGCTCGGCCAGCGTGCCCTGCGGGTTGAATTCCAGCTCCAGTTCGCCTGACAGATATTGCCGCATGAATTCAGCGTTTTCACCGACATATGAACTGATCATCTTTTTGACCTGCCGGGTTTGCAGCAGGATGCCGATGCCGAAATCATCGACGCCGGCATTGTTCGAGGCAAAGGTCAGATCCTTTGTGCCTGCATCCTTGATCGCTGCAAGCAGCAGTTCTGGAATGCCGCAAAGGCCGAACCCGCCTGCCGCGATGAACATGCCGTCATGCAACAAACCGTCCAGCGCTTCGCCCGCCGAGCCGTATATCTTTTTCATGGACTTTATCCCCATTTGTGCTTCGCGCGAAACCCTGACCCCGGTCGCAACCAAAGTCAATTCACATGCTGCGGCGCAGCGTAGACTAGCCTTTCTTTGCTGCGGGCTTTCGCTTGGCCGCAGGTTTTTTCTTAGCCGCTGGTTTCTTTTTGGCAACCTTCTTGCCCGACTTGGCCGCCCGTTCGTCAATCAGATCAACCGCCTGCGCCATCGTCAGATCATCGGGGGTGATGGTGTCGGGGATCGTCGCGTTGATCTTTTCCCATTTCACATAGGGCCCATATTTGCCGTCATAAATATTGACCGGCCCGCCAGCCTGCGGGTGTTCGCCCAATTCGCGGATCGGGGTGGCGGCCTTGCCACGCGCACCGCGCGAGGCGACCTTTTCCGCCAGCAACTGCACCGCGCGGTTCATGCCCACGGTCCACACTTCGTCGATGCCGTCAAGATTGGCATTGGTGCCGCCCCTGTCTGATGTGCTGGGCGCGTGTTTGAGGTAAGGGCCATAGCGGCCGATATTCGCCCAGACCATCACCCCGTCGTCCGGGTGGGGACCGATTTCGCGCGGCAGCGACAACAGCATCAGCGCATGTTCAAGGTCAAGTTCTTCGGGCTCCCATTCCTTGGGAATGGACTGGCGCGGCGGTTTGGGGGTTTCTTCGGTTGCTGCGCCGCGTTGCACATAGGGGCCAAAGCGGCCCTTGAAGACACGTATTTCGTCGCCCTGATCCGTGCCCAACAGCTTGCCGTCGGGGGGGATGGCCGATGCTTCTGCCTCGGGGTCGGGCGGGCCAAAGGGGCGCGTGTAACGGCATTCGGGATAATTCGAACAGCCGATGAACGCCCCACCGGACCGGGCCGTGCGCATCGACAGACGGCCCGCCCCGCAGTTCGGACAAAGGCGCGGGTCGCTGCCATCTTCGGTTGGCGGAAACAGATGTGGTTCCAGCACCTCGTTGATTTTTTCCAGCACCTCGGTGATGCGCAGATCAGCAGTTTCGGCAATGGCGGCGGAAAAATCGCGCCAGAACTGGCGCAACACCTTTTTATAGTCCGCGTGGCCCGCGCTGACCTCGTCAAGCTGGTTTTCCAGATCTGCGGTGAAATCATAGCCTACGTATTTGCGGAAGTAGTTTTCAAGAAACGCCGTGACCAGGCGCCCCTTGTCTTGTGGAACCAGACGGTTCTTGTCCTTTTCCACATACCCGCGATCCTGGATGGTCGTCACGATCGAGGCATAGGTTGACGGGCGCCCGATGCCAAGTTCTTCCATGCGTTTGACCAGCGTCGCCTCGGTATAGCGGGGCGGGGGCTGGGTGAAATGCTGTTCGGGGTCGATCCTTTTCTTCGCGGCTTTCTCGCCTTCGGCCAGTTGGGGCAGGCGTTTGTCGTCATCATCGACAACGCTGTCGTCACGGCCTTCTTCGTAGATGGCGATAAAGCCGTCAAACAGCATGACCTGCCCGTTTGCACGCAATATGACTTGTCCGTCAGCACTGCCGATGTCTACGGTCGTGCGTTCAAGGCGTGCGGCGGCCATCTGGCTGGCCATGGTCCGCTTGTAGATCAGATCGTATAATTTGCGCTGGTCGGCATCGGTAATCCCGGCAGCGGCCGTATCCACCGACATTTCCGTGGGCCGGATACATTCGTGGGCTTCCTGCGCATTCTTGGCCTTATTCTTGTAGATGCGTGGCTGATCCGGCAGGTAGGTGCCACCGAATTTCGCCTTGATGGCATCGCGGGTGTCGACCACGGCCTCGGGGGCCATATCGATGCCGTCGGTCCGCATGTAGGTGATCAGGCCGGCCTCGTAGAGGCGCTGGGCGACGGACATTGTCTGCTTGGCACCCATGCCGAATTTGCGGCTCGCCTCTTGTTGCAGGGTCGATGTCATGAAGGGCGGCGAAGGATTGCGTGTCGCCGGTTTCGCCTCGACTGATGTAACGACCAGATCGCGCGAATTGATCGCCTGCACGGCCATTTCGGCCTGCGTTTCATTGGCAAGATCGAATTTATCCAGCTTTTTGCCAGCCAGCGTTGTCAGCCGCGCCTCGTACGTCTGGCCGCGTGACGATTCCAGCAGCGCCTTGACGGTCCAGTATTCGCGGGCGCGAAAGGCCTCGATCTCCATTTCGCGTTCGACGATGATGCGCAAGCAGACCGACTGCACGCGACCTGCTGATTTGGCACCGGGCAGTTTGCGCCACAGAACCGGTGAGAGGTTAAACCCCACAAGATAGTCCAGCGCACGCCGGGCCAGATAGGCCTCGACCAGCGGCTGATCGACTTGACGGGGGTTTTTCATTGCGTCGGTGACGGCCGTTTTGGTGATCGCGTTGAAAACGACCCGGCTTACGGGCGTGTCCTTTTTGATTGCCTTGCGTGCAATCAATGCCTCGGTCAGGTGCCAGCTGATCGCTTCGCCTTCGCGGTCGGGGTCGGTCGCGAGGATCAGTGCGTTGTCCTCTTTCAGGGCATCAACGATGGCCTTGATGTGTTTCTTGCTGTCGCTCGCTATTTCCCATTTCATGTCGAAATCGTCGTCCGGCAGGACGGAACCGTCCTTGGGCGGCAGATCGCGCACGTGCCCGTAGGATGCCAGAACGGTGTAGCCACTACCAAGATAACCGTTTATTTTCTTGGCCTTGGCGGGGGACTCGACGACAACAACTGGCATGGGAATCCTTATTCAACAAAGCATGCAATATGGTCGCGCAAGATGTGGCCTGTGCTTGGTGAATGTCAATGCAGCCTGAAAACTGTTGCGCAACGGCACCGTGTCAGACGCTGCGCGACAGCAAACCACCAGCCTGCCGAACGATCTTGCCGTCCAGTTCCAGATCGACAATCACCGGCGCCACAGCGGTCGCAGGGGCGGCAATGTCGCGCAAAAGCTGATCCTCGGCCACGGGGGCCGGACCAAGCCGGGCCAGGATTTCGGCATGAAGCGCGGCCGTATCGCGCAGGGGCCGCACCGGGGCCGGGGCAGGGGGGCGAGGTATTTCGGCCACCTGTGGCGCGACCGATTGCAGCGATTCAATGATATCGGCAGCGTTGCGCACCAGGATTGCCCCGTCACGGATCAGCATGTTGCAGCCAGCGGCCCGCGCATCAAGCGGATGGCCCGGCACGGCCAGCACATCGCGCGCCTGGTCGAGTGCGTTGCGCGCCGTGATCAGGCTGCCGGATTTTGCCGCTGCTTCGACCACGACGACCGCTTGGGACAAGCCCGATATGATCCGGTTGCGGGCTGGAAAATGCCGCGCCTGCGGTTGCAGCCCCATCGGCATTTCCGACAGGCGCAACCCGTTCTTGCCAATGTCATGCGCCAGCTGCGTGTTTTCCGCCGGATAGATCACATCCACGCCGCCCGCCTGCACTGCGATGGTGCCACCGGTCAATGCGCCGTGGTGGGCGGCGGTGTCGATCCCGCGTGCCAGCCCGGACACGACGACAAATCCCGCCTCCGTCAATTCTTCGGCCAGCCGCTTGGCCATGCGCGTGCCCAACGACGACGCGTTGCGCGCGCCGACAAGGGCGATCATCGGCCGTGCCAGCAGGTCGGTCTGTCCGATGGTCCAAAACATCGGCGGTGCGTCCGCAATATCTAACAGGGACGTGGGATACCCGGGCTTGCCTTCGCAGATCAGACGTGCGCCTGCCGCGCGGCCAGCCTTGATCTCGGCCATGACAACAGCGGCCGGGCAGGTTTGATAATTCGCGACACCTGCCGCCCGCGCTATGTCAGGCAGCGCGTCCAATGCGCTGGCGGCACTGCCATGTTCGGCCAGCAACCGCCGATAGGTCATCACCCCGACCCGCCGAGAGCGCAATAGGCGAAGCCGGTTGACCGTATCCTCTTCCGTGGTGGGTAGGAGTGGGGGGTGAGTGGAAGATTGATTTTGTCCGACCATCCCGATGCTCCGCCATATTGCCCGATCAGGGATAGGACGACAGAGTTAATGAGGTGTGAATCGCGCCGATGAATATTACAATAAATTGAAAAGAAGAGCTAATTACGGCGTTTCTGGTCTGCGCAATGCAGATGGAAACGCCGAACCGGCCGCAAGCTCCGGTCCGGCGGCAGGAAAAATGCCCATGGTGCTGCAGATTGCGAATCATTGGTCGCGATGCAGTGCGGGACTGTAGGGTGGGGTCCCCCCTACGCGGCCGCCCCGCCCACGGTCAGCCCGCCGATCAGCAGGCTGGGTTGCCCCACGCCCACCGGCACCCATTGGCCCGCCTTGCCGCAGTTTCCGATGCCCGGATCGAGCGCTAGATCATTGCCGATGCCGCGAATCTTTTGCAGTGCGGTCGCCCCGTCGCCGATCAGCGTCGCGCCTTTGACGGGCGCGCCGACGATACCGTCTTTCACGCGGTAGGCCTCGGTGCAGGAAAACACGAATTTACCGTTGGTGATATCGACCTGCCCGCCGCCAAAGCCGACGGCATAGATGCCGTCCTTCAGTTCGGAAACAAGGCTTTCGGGGCTGGCATCGCCTGACAACATATAGGTGTTGGTCATGCGCGGCATCGGCGCATGCGCATAGCTTTCGCGCCGACCGTTACCCGTGGGTGCCACACCCATCAACCGCGCATTCTGGCGGTCCTGCATATAGCCGACCAGGACACCGTCCTCGATCAGGGTGTTTTTCGCACTGGGCGTGCCTTCGTCATCGACGGTGATCGACCCGCGCCGGTCGGGAATGGTGCCATCATCAAGCACGGTCACGCCTTTCGCCGCGATCTGCTGTCCCATCAACCCGGCAAAGGCGGATGATCCCTTGCGGTTGAAATCGCCTTCAAGCCCGTGGCCGATCGCCTCGTGCAGCAGGATACCGGGCCAGCCGGGGCCAAGCACAACATCCATCACACCCGCAGGGGCGGGTTCGGCATCCAGGTTCACAAGGGCGATGCGCAGGGCCTCGCGGGCGACGGGTTCCCAGCTTTCGCGCCCGATCAGCCCGATCAGCCCGGCACGCCCGCCGCCGCCCATGTTGCCGCTTTCGCGTTTGCCATTGTCTTCGACGATCACACTGATGTTTAGCCGCGACATCGGGCGGGTGTCGGTGACCAGCGTGCCTTCAGGCCGCAGGATCAGCACCTCTTGATGAGAGGCAGCCAGCGTGGCCGACACCTGCACGACACGCGGGTCAAGCGCGCGGGCAAAGGCATCTATTTCGCGCAGCAGGTCGATCTTGGCGGGGAATGTGGCCTGCAGCATCGGGTCTTCGTCGGAATAGAGCTTGACGTTGGTCCCGGCAGGGCCGGCCGCCATCGTGCCGCCGCCATCGCCAACCGCCAGCCGCGCAGTGGCCACAGCGCGTTTCAGCGCATGTTCGTCGATGGTGGTGGAATGGGCATACCCCGCCGTTTCGCCGCGCACAGCCCTTAGACCGAACCCTTCGGCGGCGTCAAAGCTGGCCGTTTTGATACGGCCATCGTCAAACGACAGCACCTCTGACTTGCGCCGTTCCAGAAAAAGTTCGCCATCATCGGCCCCTGCGGTTGCTTCGCGCAGCAATGCAAGTGCAGTTTCCTGATCCAGATTGGTTTCGAAAGGACGAAAAACATCGGTAGACATAAAGAATTTCCTTTGGCCGCCGCAATTTCGGGGAAAAAGCGTCTGTTTGCCGCAACAGCGGTTCTTGAGTTGTTCATCAGGATATGGGACATGATCGTTCAGATACAACGGGATTCCTGTCAGGGAGCCTGCGACAGACGCGCAAGATGCGCCACGAAGTTAGGGTAGAATATGCGACTGAAAACCTTTGCGACCTCACTCTGGGCTACGGCCGGCTTGATTATGGCGGGAAGCACCGCTGTAGCGCAGCAAGTCAATCAAGAGCTTGAGATTATCGGCAAACCCACATTGGGCGGGACGGGCTTTCAACCCGCTGCGACCGAACTGGCGCGCGATGTGCAGTGGCTGGACGGGATGCTGTTGGTGATCATCACCGCCATTACGCTGTTCGTAACTGGCCTGCTGGCTTGGGTCGCAATCCGTTACAACCAGAAACGCCAGGCAGAGCCTGCGACCTTTACCCACAACTCTCCGTTAGAGGTTGCGTGGACAGTCGTGCCAATCGTGATTCTGGTGTTCATCGGTGCGTTTTCGCTGCCGGTCCTGTTCAAACAACAGGAGATTCCCGAGGCTGATATCACAATCAAGGTGACCGGCTATCAGTGGTATTGGGGTTACGAATACGTGGACGAAGGTGTCAGCTTTGAAAGTTTCATGCTGGCCGAGGAAGAGCTTGAAGAGTTCGGCTATAGCCGCGACGAGTATCTTTTGGCGACAGACACATCTGTCGTTGTGCCTGTGGGGGCAACGATCGTGATGCAGGTCACTGGCGCTGATGTGATCCATTCGTGGACGATCCCGGCCTTTGGCGTAAAGCAGGACGCGGTCCCCGGTCGTCTGGCGCAGCTTTGGTTCGCCGCCGAACGCGAAGGCATCTATTTCGGCCAGTGTTCGGAACTGTGCGGCAAGGACCACGCCTATATGCCCATCACGGTCAAGGTCGTCAGTCAGGAAACATATGACCAATGGCTTGCAGAGGCCAAAGGCACCTCTTGAACGTGCGGTGGGGCAATCCCCACCTTACCGGAGTTAACTTTGCAGGGTGGGCAGGATCCACTCTGGCTTGAAAGGTTCAGATGAGCGACGTCAGTTTGCAGGAAGGCGCATATGAAACCGGGATGGGCGATTATTTCGCCCTGCTGAAACCGCGTGTCATGTCGCTGGTCGTCTTTACCGCTTTGGTCGGGCTGCTGGTGGCCCCCGGGCCGGTGCATCCGTTCATCGGGTTTGTCGGGATCTTGTGCATTGCTGTGGGTGCCGGTGCATCGGGTGCGTTGAACATGTGGTGGGACGCGGACATCGACGCGCGCATGAAACGCACCGTCGGCCGCCCGATCCCGTCGGGCCGCGTCGCCCCGGGCGAGGCGCTGGGCCTTGGGTTGGCGTTGTCGGGTTTTTCCATCGTGCTGCTGGCGCTGGCCACTAATTTCCTTGCGGCTTTCCTGCTGGCCTTCACAATCTTCTTTTATGCGGTCGTCTATTCGATGTGGCTGAAGCGGGCTACGCCGCAGAACATTGTAATCGGCGGGGCGGCTGGTGCCTTTCCCCCTATGATCGGCTGGGCTGTTGCAACTGGCACTGTCAGCATCGAAAGCGCGCTGATGTTCGCGCTGATCTTCATGTGGACGCCACCGCATTTCTGGGCTTTGGCATTGTTTGTCAAATCCGACTATGGTCGTGCGGGTGTGCCGATGCTGACCGAAACGCATGGGCGCGACATCACCCGGCGGCATGTGCTGATCTACACGCTACTGCTCGTGCCCGTGGCGCTGGGCCTTGGGCTGACGTCGATCGGCGGGCCTATCTACATGACCATTGCGGTTGTCATGAATGTCTGGTTCCTGAAAGGGGCCTATGACATCTGGCGCCGCACGGATGCAGATTGCGAGGCGGACAAGCACAAGGTGGAAATCGGTGTATTCAAGGTTTCGCTATACTATCTGTTTCTGCATTTTGGCGCGTTGCTGGCCGAGGCGGCCCTGCGTCCCTACGGTTTTGGAGGCTGGTGATGGTGATCAGGGTTGAACATGAAATCCATAACCGCCGTCTGGGCCGCAACATCGGCGTCGGGCTACTTCTCGTGGGCTTTATCGGCATCGTTTTCGGGCTGACTGTGGTCAAGGTGTTGGAGCTTGGAAATGCCAAGCAGTTCGAAACATTTGACCATGTGGCACGTCCACAGATCATCCCCGAAGGGGAGGGAACAGAATGAAGATTTTCCCAAACCTGCAAGGGCCGAACCGCACTGCAGCGCAGGCCGTTTTCGTGGTGATCTTCATGGGCGGGCTGGCTTGGGCGTCAGTGCCGTTTTACGATTGGTTCTGCCGGGTCACCGGATTTGGGGGTATCACCGATGTGGCCGAGGCGGGCAGCGATGTGATCCTTGACCAGACCATCAAGGTGCGGTTCGATGCTTCTCTTGAACGGGATATGCCGTGGACTTTCACACCCGAGGTCCGCGAGATGGAAGTCCGGATCGGGGAAACGGCGCTGGCCTTTTACGAGGCGCACAACCCGACGGATGAACCGGTCGCAGGGCAGGCGGTCTATAATGTGACGCCATACGAGGCAGGCGGTTTCTTTGACAAGATCGAATGCTTTTGCTTTACCGAACAGGTGCTGCAACCCGGTGAAACCGTGATGATGCCGGTCAGCTTTTTCGTGGACCCCGCCATCGTTAAGGACCGCGAAGGGCAATATGTCCACACGATCACGCTCAGCTACACCTTCTATCAGATCGACTTGCCCGAAGAATACGCGCAGGCCGCGATAGACCCCGCAACAGCTTTGACAACGGCGCCGCAACGCGCCATAGACACGAACTGAAGACCAGCCGATAGGGAACGCTGCACATGGCGCATGCTAAGAACCACGATTACCACATTTTGCCACCTTCCATCTGGCCGCTGATTGCCGGTGTTGGTGCCTTTGTCATGTTGCTTGGTGCGACTCTCTGGATGCATGGCTCTGGGCCATACATCTTTCTGATCGGCTTTGCCGCGGTGCTGTACGTCATGTATGCATGGTGGGCCGACGTGGTGCATGAAAGCCGGGCCGGCGATCACACGCCCGTTGTGCGGATCGGCCTGCGGTATGGGTTCATCATGTTCATCATGTCCGAAGTGATGTTCTTTGCTGCGTGGTTCTGGTCGTTCTTCAAACACGCGATGTATCCCATGGGGCCAATGAGCCCGATTCAGGATGGCGTCTGGCCACCTGTGGGGATCGAAACATTCGACCCGTGGCACCTGCCGCTGATCAACACGCTGATCCTGTTGTGTTCGGGTGCGGCTGCTACATGGGCACACCACGCTCTGGTGCATGAAAACAACCGCGAAGACATGAAGTGGGGCCTGATTCTTGCCGTAGCACTGGGCGCGTTGTTCACTGTGTTTCAGGTCTATGAATACAGCCACGCGGCCTTTGGGTTTGCGGGCAATATCTATGGCGCGAACTTTTTCATGGCGACAGGCTTTCACGGGTTGCACGTCTTGATCGGCACGATCTTTCTTCTGGTGTGCCTGATCCGGTTGCAGCGTGGTGACTTTACCCCTGAAAAGCACGTCGGCTTTGAAGCTGCCGCTTGGTACTGGCACTTTGTTGACGTGGTCTGGCTGTTCCTCTTTGCCGCTGTCTACGTTTGGGGCGGGTAAGTCGGGGCTAACCCCGATCAACGGGTCTGTCAGCAATACAAACGCGCGGGGTGGCTCGCGCGTTTTTCATGTCAAAGGCATATGATGCTGCGCAAAATAATCTTTCCGCTTCTTTTGGGCGCTGTCGGCTGCGGTGTGCTGATCAGTCTTGGTGTCTGGCAAGTGCAGCGTTTGGCGTGGAAAGAAGACATTCTGGAGGGTATCAACGCCCGCCTTGCGGCACCCCCGGTTTCAGTGCCGCTTGCAGGCCATGAGGCAGATGACGAATACAGGCGTGTGACCCTTGCCGGAACGCCCACTGGCGAAGAGCTTCATGTACTGGTGTCCGGAACGGCCGCCGGCACCGGTTATCGGGTCATTTCCAAGTTCCTGCTTGAAAATGGCGCTGTGATCATGATCGACCTTGGTCTTTTGCCGCTGGACGCCAAAGATGCGGATCCAGTGACAGCCTTCATGCAGGTGAACGGGACGCTGTTGTGGCCGGACGATCAAAACAGTGGCACACCCGCGCCCGACCTTGAAAAGAACATTTGGTTTGCGCGGGACGTTGACACGATGGCGCAGGTCCTGTCGACACGACCTCTGATGGTGGTCGCCACAGACACGACCCCTGCCGATCCGCGCCTGATCCCACTTCCCGTCAATACGGCGGACATCAAGAATGACCATCTGGAATATGCGATTACATGGTTCCTGTTGGCCCTTGTCTGGGCCATTATGACCGTGTTTCTGATTTTCCGCACGACCCGGCCAAAGGACGCCTGACCACATGCGCTATATCTCGACCCGGGGCACCGCCCCAGTTTTGACCTTCGAAGAGGCGATGCTGACCGGACTTGCCCGCGATGGCGGGCTGTATGTGCCCGAACAGGTGCCGACCCTGACCCACGCGCAGATCGCAGCAATGGCCGGCAAAACCTACGAGGACGTGGCCTTTGATGTCATGCGCCCCTTTATCGGCGACACCTTTACCGATGATGAATTCCGCACCCTGATCGCGCAGGCCTATGCCGGTTTCGGCCACGCCGCCCGCGCCCCGCTGGTGCAGTTGGATGCCAACCATTTCCTGTTGGAATTGTTCCACGGTCCCACGCTGGCGTTCAAGGATTTCGCGATGCAGCTGATCGGCCAGATGTTTCAGGCCGCGCTGTCGCGCTCGGGTGACCGCGTGACCATCGTCGGCGCCACCAGCGGCGACACCGGATCGGCCGCGATCGAGGCGTTTCGCGGGTTGGACAATGTGGATGTGTTCATCCTGTTCCCGCACGGCCGCGTGTCCGAGGTGCAGCGCCGCCAGATGACCACGCCGACCGAATCCAATGTGCATGCGCTGGCCGTGGATGGTGATTTCGACGATTGTCAGGCGGCTGTCAAAGACATGTTCAACGATTTTGCCTTCCGCGAAGAGGTGCGGCTGGCAGGTGTCAATTCGATCAACTGGGGCCGGGTTCTGGCGCAGGTGGTTTATTACTTCACGGCTGCCGTGTCGCTGGGCGCGCCACATCGCGCGGTCAGTTTTACCGTTCCGACAGGTAATTTCGGCGATATTTTCGCAGGCTACATCGCCAAACAGATGGGCCTGCCTATCGCCGATCTGGTGGTGGCGACGAACCGCAACGATATCCTGCACCGCACATTGCAAACCGGCGCCTATACCAAGCAAGGGGTCAGTCCGACGATCAGCCCCTCGATGGATATTCAGGTCAGTTCCAACTTTGAACGCGCCCTGTTTTATGCCTATGGGCGCGACGGGGCCACCGTGGCCAAACAGATGGCAGACTTGAAAAACGGCGGCTTTCAGATCAGTCAGGGTGCCTATCAGATGCTGAAGGACACCTTCAAATCCGGCCGTGTCTCTGAGGAGGAAACAACTGCGGCGATCAAAAGGTATCGCGCCGACCACGGCGAATTGCTGTGCCCGCATACAGCCGTGGGCGTTCATGTAGCCGAGGCGCATCTGGGCACCACCCCGATGGTGACGCTGGCCACAGCACATCCTGCGAAATTCCCCGATGCCGTCAGTCACGCGACAGGCATCATTCCCCCCCTTCCCCCGCGCATGGCAGACCTGTATGACCGGCCAGAGCGTGTGGCCCGTGTGTCAAATGATCTGGCCGCGCTGCAGACTGTTATCAGGGAACGGATCAGCTAATTGACGATTGAACTTACGACACTGCCCAACGGGTTTCGCATTGTCACAGAACATATGCCGGGCTTGCAATCGGCCAGTATCGGCATCTGGGTCGAAGCGGGCGGTCGCCACGAACGTATCGAACAGAACGGCATCGCCCATTTTCTGGAACATATGGCCTTCAAGGGCACCAAGACGCGCAGCGCCCTGCAAATCGCCGAGGCGATCGAGGATGTGGGCGGCTATATCAACGCCTACACCAGCCGCGAAATGACAGCGTATTATGCGCGGGTGCTGGAAAAAGACGTCGCACTTGGGCTGGATGTGATTGCTGATATCCTGCTGAACCCGGTTTTCGATCCCGCCGAGATCGAGGTTGAACGTGGCGTGATCCTGCAGGAGATCGGGCAGGCGCTGGATACCCCCGATGATATCATTTTCGACTGGCTGCAAGAAGTCGCTTATCCCGATCAGGCGCTGGGGCGCACGATCCTTGGCCCGTCTGAACGGGTCAGCGCATTCAACCGCGCAGATCTGCAGGGGTTCGTAGGTCAGCATTATGGCCCCAACCAGATGATCCTTGCTGCGGCCGGTGCGATTGATCACGATGAAATCGTCCGTCAGTCCGAGGCGCTTTTCGGGCATCTGCCCGCAGTGACGCGCCCTGCATCCCTGTTGCAGCCCGCAGCCTTTCGCGGCGGCGAACGGCGTGAATTGAAAAAGCTGGAACAGGTCCATTTCGCGCTGGCGCTGGAAGGCCCCGATTACCGCGACCCGATGATCTATACCGCGCAGATCTATGCCAATGCGCTGGGTGGGGGCATGTCGTCGCGCCTGTTCCAGGAGGTGCGCGAAAAGCGCGGTCTTTGCTATACGATCCTTGCACAGGCCGGTGCCTATGAGGATACGGGCCTGACCACGATCTATGCGGGCACCAGTGCCGAACAGATCGCAGAACTGGCCAACGTCACCATGGACGAGATGAAGCGCGCCGCCGATGACATGTCAGCCGCCGAGGTCGCGCGTGCCCGTGCGCAGATGAAGGCTGGTTTGCTGATGGGGCTGGAATGCCCCGGCAACCGCGCCGAACGCCTGTCGCGGCTGCTATCGATCTGGGGGCGGATCCCGGATATTAGTGAAACGATCGAACGTATCGATGCGGTGACCACCGGTGATGTAAAAACCTTTGCCGGTCAAATGGCGGGGGGTGCTGGCAGTGCGCTTGCGCTTTATGGTCCGGCTGACGCGGCACCTGATCTGGCAGCGCTGAAAGCGCGGCTTGCCGCCTGATGCTGGGGTCAAGGCGCAAGGTTCGGATCGACACCGAACGGCTGATCCTGCGCCCGCCCATGCATTCCGATTTCCGCGCCTGGACGACACTGCGCCGCGACAGCGCTGATTTCCTGACGCCGTGGGAACCGACATGGGCACCTGATCATTTTTCACGCAAGGCCTTTACCAATCGGGTCTATTGGGCGCAGCGGTCCATCGCCAATGGGACGGCCGTGCCGCTGTTCCTGACGCGTCGCACCGACGAGGTGCTGCTGGGCGCAATCACGCTGGACAATATACGCCGAGGCCCTGCGCAGGCCGGCACGACCGGATATTGGATCGGCGCGCCCCATGCCCGGCAGGGTTACATGCGCGAGGCGATTGCGGCCCTTGTTCATCACGCGTTCAATGTTCTGGACATCAGCCGGATCGAGGCCGGATGCCTGCCGGAAAACGCCCCGTCGCGCAGCCTGCTGGAAAGCTGCGGGTACAAATACGAAGGTGTCGCCCAAAGCTATTTGCAGATCAACGGGCGCTGGCGGAACCATGTGCTCTATGCCAACCTGCGCCACGACCGGCGCGGCAAGACAGATGCCGGATAACGGCCCGGCCATCCACGAAGGAGCAGCAAGATGCTGAACCCTGTGACCCCCGAATTCAAAGCCCGGCTGCGCGGCCTTTTGTCTGCGGCCGCCTTTCGCGAGGACACGGCCCCCTACCGGCAGGAACCGCGCGGGCGCTGGACTGGACAAGGGCTGGTCGTGGCCCCGGCCAATACACAGGAAGTTGCCGCCGTCGTGAAGGCCTGCGCTGATGCTGGTGTGCCTGTTGTGCCCTATGGCGGCGGCACCGGATTGGTGGGGGGGCAATTAATGGCGGATGGGCCCGCACCGGTGATCCTGTCACTGGAACGGATGAACCGCATCCGCGATATCTACCCGATGGAAAACGTGCTGGTCTGCGATGCAGGCGTGATTCTGGCCGATATCCAGAAAGCGGCGGCTGATGCGGGGCGGCTCTTTCCGCTGTCGCTGGCATCCGAAGGATCGGCGCGGATCGGCGGGCTGTTGGCGACCAATGCGGGCGGGGTCAATGTGCTGCGCTATGGCAATGCGCGCGCGCAGTGTCTGGGGCTTGAGGTGGTGCGCCCTGATGGCACGATCTGGCACGGGCTGACGCGGTTGCGCAAGGACAACACCGGCTATGATCTGCGCGACCTTATGATCGGGGCCGAGGGCACGTTGGGTGTGATCACAGGGGCCGCGCTGAAACTCGCGCCGCGGCCTGTCGGTGTAGGTGCGGCGCTGATGGCGGTGCCATCACCCACCGCGGCGCTGGAATTGCTGGCGCTGGCAGGTGACCGGATCGGTGACGGCGTGTCCGCGTTTGAAATCATGCACCGGCAAGGGTTCGATTTTCTGGCCGAGGTGGGGCCAAAGGTGAAACAGCCCTTTGATGATATTCCGGAATGGTGCGTGCTGATCGATGTGGGCCTGCCGGCGGGGCTGCCGCCTGATGCCGCACTGGAAGGGCTGTTCGAAGTGGCGTTCGACGCCGGATTGGTGACTGACGGTGTGATTGCCCAAAGCCTTGGCCAACGGCAAGAATTGTGGGATATCCGCGAAAACATCCCCGAGGCGAACCGCCGGATCGGATCGGTCAGTTCGCACGATATTTCCCTGCCACTAAGCGCGGTGCCAGATTTTATCGCGCGCGCCCCCGGCATTCTGGCGGGCATCGGGGATTTCCGCATCAACTGCTTTGGCCATCTGGGCGATGGCAACCTGCATTATAATATTTTCCCCCAGCAAGGCCGCACCCGTGCCGATGACGAGGCCGCGCGCCCTGCGGTCAAACGCGTTCTGCATGATTTGGTGCACGAAATGGCGGGATCCGTCAGTGCCGAACACGGGATCGGCCGACTGAAGGTCGATGATCTGGAACGCTACGCCGATCCGGTCAAGCTGGCGATGCTGCGGGCGATCAAGGCGGCACTTGATCCACAGGGCATCATGAACCCCGGCGCGGTTTTGCGGCAGGTCTGACCCAAAAGCGCCTGGTCAAAAAAACACAGGCGCCTCTGGCGGGCGTTTATGGGTGGGAAGAAAGCGGGCGGTTTGTCAATCGCCCGCAAAGGCGCAGAGTGCGTGGACGTTCATACCCAAACCTTCCAGCTTTTTGCGCCCGCCCAGATCGGGCAGGTCGATGATAAAGGCGCAGCCGATCACCTCGGCGCCCATCCGTTCGACCAGCTTGATCCCGGCCTCGGCGGTGCCACCGGTGGCCAGCAGGTCATCGACAAGCAGGATTTTTTCGCCCGGCTGGATGACATCATCATGGATTTCGAGGATCGCCTCGCCGTATTCGAGCTTGTAGCTTTGTTCGACCGTTTTGCCAGGCAGCTTGCCCTTTTTGCGCGCAGGCACAAAGCCCACGGATAGCTGGTGTGCAATGGCGCCGCCAAGAATGAAACCGCGTGCTTCCAGTCCGATCACCTTGCTGATGGGCAGGCCCGCGTAGGGGTGCAGCAACTGGTCGATGGCGATGCGAAAGCCGCGTGCGTCGCTGAATAATGTCGTGACATCGCGGAACATGATGCCTTTGTGCGGGAAATCGGGGATCGTGCGGATGTAGTCCTGAACGGTTTTCATGTGGCCTCCAATATTCACAATACGCGGCCTGCGACGGAGTCAAGTTTGGCGACCAGTGCCGGGTCGCGTTTGTCGGGGGCGGTCATCAGCGCAAATTCCAGCGCGCGGTCGCAACCATGCGGGCAAGGGGCGCGATCCGGCCCCAGAAGCGCGGGCAACCGCGCGATCAGGTCACGCGCCTTGGTCCCGTTGCCTTGCAGGGTCTTGATCACATCGCTGACATTCACTGCGCCGTGGTCGGGGTGCCAACTGTCGTAATCGGTGATCATCGCAACGGATGCATAGCAAAGCTCTGCCTCGCGGGCCAGTTTCGCCTCGGGCATGTTGGTCATGCCGATCACATCACAGCCCCATGCGCGGTATAGCTTGCTTTCGGCCTGGCTGGAAAACTGCGGGCCTTCCATCGCCAGATAGGTGCCGCCCCGGTGCATGGTGATGCCCGCATCGCGGCCTGCGATGTCACAGGCATCCGACAGCCTGCCGCAGGTCGGGTGTGCCACGCTGACATGTGCCACACAGCCGGTGCCAAAGAATGATTTTTCGCGCGCGAAGGTGCGGTCAATGAACTGGTCCACGATCACGAAATCGCCCGGCGCCATGTCTTCGCGGAATGAACCGCAGGCGCTGACGCTGATCACGTCGGTCACGCCCAGCCGTTTCAGCGCGTCGATGTTGGCACGATAGGGCACGGTTGTCGGGCTGTGCACATGCCCGCGCCCGTGACGCGGCAGGAACACCATGGCGACCCCGTCCAGCGTGCCTGTCAGCACGGCATCCGACGGCGCACCCCAAGGGCTGTCGACGCTGATCCAGGCCGCATCCTGCAACCCGTCCATGTCATAGACGCCAGAACCGCCGATGATTCCGATTTTTGTCTTCATTCTGTATCCTTTACCGCTGCCACGCGCAGACTGAACCGGAACCCGTGAAATGTGAAGCCCGGGCCGTATGTTGTGGCATGCTCTACTTGAACTGCGGCTGATATGGCATCATCTTGCGCAGTGCGCGCCCGGTCGCTGGCGCGCTGCACCCTGCAAACGCAGCGACCGGGATTTTTGGCGATGGTTGTCGATATGATGCTGGTTCTGGGTGGGCTGGTGGCCCTTGTCGTTGGGGGTGATCTGCTTGTGCGCGGGGCGGTGGCCGTGGCCCTGCGCGCGGGGCTTTCGCCATTTGTGATCGGGGTGACGCTGGTGGGGTTTGGCACATCCGTACCGGAATTGATGACCAGCCTCATCGCCGCGTTCGAGGGGTTGCCGGGCATCGCGCTAGGCAATGTCGTGGGCAGCAATATCGCAAATATTCTGTTGATTTTGGGCCTGTCTGCCGTGATTGCCGCCCTGCCGGGGGAGGCGTTTTTGCGGCGTGACGGATTGGTCATGCTGGCGGTGACGGGGCTGTGCGCCACGCTGATGTGGACTGGCACGGTGGGGCGGCTGGCCGGGGTGGTCTGCCTTGCGGTGCTGGCGGTTTACCTGACACTGACCCTGCGGTCAGGCCAGAGCACGACACCGGAGGTTGGGCAGGATGTGCCACCTCCGCCTGTCTGGCGCGGTGCGGGCCTGTTTCTGGCAGGATTAATTGGCGTGATGTTCGGCGCGCGTTTTCTTGTGGACGGGGCAAGTGACATTGCCCGCGCCTTTGCCGTGTCAGACGCGGTGATTGGCCTGACCATCGTAGCCGTTGGCACGTCGTTGCCGGAACTGGTGACGTCAGTGATTGCCGCCCGCAAGGGGCAGGGCGAGATTGCCATCGGCAATGTGATCGGCTCGAACATCTTTAACGTGCTGGGCATTTTGGGGATCACGGCCGTGGTGCATCCGCTGTCTGTCCCACCCGAGATGTTGGGTCTGACACTCTGGGTGTTTCTGGCGGCGGCGCTGGCACCTGCTGCGGTCTTGGTGTTGCGGGGACGGTTGGCCTTGGGTGCTGGTGTCGGCTTTGTTGCAGCCTATGTTGCCTATACGCTGGCGCTGATCGTCTGAAAGCAGATCAGCATGCCTGCCGCCGCCTTCATTCGCCCGGGCGGTTCAGGCTGAAAACCTCGCGCACAACCGAATAATCGCGATAGCCCAACCGCGCGAGTGGATTGAACGTGGTGACATCAAACATGCCGTCCACGATGCAGTTGTCACGCAGATGCACGCCTGTCACCTCGCCGAAGACGACGAAATTGGCTTCTCCGGGCAATTGCACGATCTGCGTCAGCTTGCATTCCAGTGTGGCCGGGGCATTGGCGACGCGCGGGCAATCGACCGTTTCGCATGCGGCTTTTTCGATGCCTGCAAGCGCGAATTCATCAACATTCCGGTCCCAGCTGCCCGATGTCTTGTTCATCACGTCGCGGGCGGCGTATTCCACGACATTTACGGCAAAGACGCCTGTGTCGCGGATATTGGCGACGCTATCCTTGGTGCCGTCGCGGTCGGGCTTGGCGCTGGTCGAGGCGAACATCACCTGCGGCGGCACATAAGCCACAGCGTTGAAAAAGGAATAAGGGGCCAGATTATCCAGCCCGTCCGCGCCACGTGTCGAAATCCAGCCGATGGGCCGGGGGGCAATCACCGCATTGAACGGATTGTGGGGCAGCCCGTGCCCGTCTTTGGGTTCATAAAACATCGCTCTGGCCTTTTCGTCTGATTGTCCTTTGGGTAGCGTGGTGAAACGCTGGTGGCCAGACGAAAGAGACATGCAAAGACTATCCGTTCAACTGGCCCCGGAAACCCCTGACGACTGGTGGGAGGTCGAGGCGCTTTATGACCTGTGCTTTGCACCGGGGCGCACGGCGCTGTCATCTTACCGCCTGCGCGAAGGGGTCGCACCCATCCCCGAATTGTGCTGGACAGCGCGCGACCCTGACGGGGTGCTGGCCGGCGTGGTCCGCTGCTGGCCGGTGTATGTCGGCGATAAGGTGGCGGTTTTACTGGGGCCGATTGCCGTTCACCCGACGCGGCAGGGCGAAGGCGTCGCCGCTCTTTTGATGCACAAGGCGATTGACGTTGCCTATTATGCCGGCTGGTCGCGGATGCTGCTGGTGGGTGATTTACCCTATTATCGCCGTTTCGGGTTTGACCGACTGCCGGGTGTCATCATGCCGCCTCCGACCAACCCCGACCGTGTGTTGGGCCTGCCGCTGAAAGACGGGGCCTGGGACCGGGTCAAAGGCACGGTGCGCAAGGCCGATGATTGCATTTCTGTCGGCTGATCCCATTTGAAAGACATGGATGAAACACCTGTTGTCATGAAGCAAACCGTCCCCGCCCGCGTGCCAGCCCCGCTGACCCCGGTTGTGATCGCTGAAATCACCGCCCTTGCAGCACGACAGCGCAAGGCCAATGGCGTTCTGATGCGGGCGATCACATATCTTGGCGGACAAGTCGAGGATGGGTTGAAAATGCTGCCAGCGGCCACGCGCGCGCAGCTTGACGGCATTGCGCGCACCGCCCTGCGTCAAAGCTATGATCTGGCCAGCAGGTCGCGGACAGGTGCAGGGCGTAATGTCGGATCCGACCGGTTGCACAGGCTGATGGGCACGCTGTCCGGGGCCATGGGCGGCTTTGGCGGCCTGCCTACCGCGCTGGCAGAATTGCCCGTTGCAACCACGGTGATCTTTCGCGCGGTGCACCATGTCGCCACCGAATACGGCGAAGACCCGGACGCCGAAGAAACACGCATGCAATGTCTTGCCGTGTTCGGTGCAGGCGGGCCGGGTACGCAGGACGATGGGATCGACACCGCGTTCATTGGTGCCCGGCTCAGCCTGTCAGGGGCGGCCGTGCATGGCTTGATTGCCCGCGTCGCGCCGAAATTTGCCGCCGTGCTGTCGCAAAAACTGGCCGCGCAGGCCGTACCGGTGTTGGGCGCTGCTGCGGGGGCAGGCACGAATTACGCTTTCGTCGATTACTATGTGGCGCTGGCCCATGTGCATTTTGGCCTGCGACGGTTGGCCCGCACCCACGGAGAAGAGGCCGTGACAGAGGTGTTTCATCACGCGCTGGCCGGCGCAAAACCACCTCAGACCTGATAGACCAGCCAGTCGGACACGGCCCGGCGCACCGATTGGTCGCCATTGGCGATGGCGTTGTCCATCACGTCCTTGACCTCGCGCAGATCGACGCGGCGCAAAAGGTGCTTCACCGGCCCGACAGAGGCAGGGCGCATCGACAACGTGCGCAGACCAAGGGCCGCGAAACACAGCGCCTCGACCGGGCGGCCCGCGTCCTCGCCACAGAATGACAGCGGCGTGCCGGCCTTTTCACAGCGCTTGATGACATGCGCGATGAAGGACAGGAAACTGGTGTCCAACGTATCATAGCGTTTGCGCACCCGTTCGTTTTCACGGTCGGCGGCAAAGAAAAACTGTTTCAGGTCGTTGCCCCCGATCGACACGAAATCGACCTCCTCGAAAAACGCGTCGGGTGCATAGGCCAGCGATGGGGTTTCCAGCATCGCGCCCACCTCAAGGCTGGACGGCAGGGGGTGGCCCAGAACGGTTTCGCGGTCCATTGCCTTGTCCATCTCGGCCTTGGCGGCGCGAAATTCGTTGATCTGGGTGATGAACGGGAACATCACCGTCAGCGGTCCCCCATTGGCGGCCCGCAACAGCGCCTGTAACTGCATCCGCAGCACGCCGGGTTTGTCCAGCCCCACCCGGATCGCCCGCCAACCCATCGCCGGGTTGGGTTCGTCGTTGGGTTTCATATAGGGCAGCACCTTGTCCGACCCGATATCAAGCGTGCGGAACGCCACGCGCTTTCCCTGCGCTGCCTTCAGCACGCGGCTGTAAAGCGCGGACAGTTCGCCCCTCCGCGGCATCTGGTTTCGGATCAGGAATTGCAGTTCGGTCCGAAACAGCCCCACACCTTCGGCACCTGATCCGGCAAGCGACGGCAAATCAGCCATCAGACCCGCGTTCATCTGTAACGAAACCGTCGTGCCGCATTTCGCGGTCGCCGGCAAATCGCGGATCGAGGCATAGCGTTCCAGTGCGCGGGCCTGCATCGAAATCTTGTCACGAAAGGCGGCATGCACCGTATCGTCCGGCCGCAGATGCGCAATGCCCTGATCGCCATCCACCAGAATCGTGTCGCCATTCAACGCCTCGCGGGTAATCCCCTTGGCGTTGATGACCAGCGGAATGGCCCATGCCCGGGCCACGATGGTCGCATGGCTACCGACCGATCCGTCCTCCAGCACGATCCCCTTCAGCTTCTTGCCGTATTCCAGCAGTTCCCCGGGCCCGATGTTGCGGGCCACAAGGATCGGGTTTTCCGGCATGTCCGCGCGGGCCGCGGCCCCCTGGCCCGTCAGGATGCGCAACAGCCGGTTGGACAGATCATCAAGGTCGGACAGGCGTTCGCGCAGGTAAGGATCGGCGGCCTTGCCCAGCCGTGCGCGCGACAGGGATTGTTCCTTTTCCACGGCCGCCTCGGCGGACAGGCCGTTTTGAACGTCTTCTTCCATCCGCTTGATCCAGCTGGAGGAATTGGCAAACATCCGATACGCTTCTAGCACTTGAATCTGGTCCGCGTCGACAGATCGCGCGCCTGTCAGCATGCTATCGACAGATCTGCGCAGCGTCTCTACGGCGGTGCGCAGGCGGGCCAGTTCGGTGTCTGGATCGTCCGAAATCGGGTTGGTGACCACCACGCGGGGTTCGTGCAGAAATACCTGCCCTTCGCTGGCGCCTTCCTGTGCGACGGACCCGCGAAACAGCACCGCCTGTTGGTGTCGGGCCGACAAGGCAGCGCCTTCGCCGACAAAGGCACCCAGTTCGGTCATTTCCGCAATGACCATGGCGACGATTTCAAGGGCGTAAACCTCGTCGGGGGTAAATTCGCGGGCTGATTTGGATTGCACGACCAACACGCCCAGCACATCGCCCAGCCGTTGGATCGGGATACCGCAAAAGGATGAATAACGTTCTTCGCCGGTTTCCGGCATATAGCGAAAGCCTTTGGCGGCGGGCGCATCGGCAGTATTGACGACCGTGCGGGTGCGGGCCGTCAGACCAACCAGACCCTCGCCCAGCCGCATCCGGGTCTGGTGAACGGCCTCGGCTTGCAGACCTTGGGTGGCACAAAGCTCAAGTGTTTCCGCATCACGGAACAGGTAGATCGAGCAGACTTCTGTCTGCATCGAATCGGCAATAAGTGCGACGACCTCGTCCAGCCGTTCCTGACCTGCATTGTCAGCGGCCAGCGCCTCGCGCAGCCGTCCCAGCAGTTTACGGCTTTCCGTTTCAGACCGATGTGGCATGGCGCCCCTTGACGCGCGCCGATCCGGTAAAGGATCAGCCCGCTTTTTCCAATTCGAACGCATCATGCAGGGCTTGGACGGCAAGTTCCATGTATTTCCGGTCGATCAGAACAGAAATTTTGATCTCTGAGGTTGTGATGACCTTGATGTTGATCCCCTCAGCCGAAAGTACACGGAACATTTTCGCGGCTACACCGGTGTGGCTGCGCATGCCGATCCCGACGACGCTGACCTTGGCGACACCTTCGTCGGCGACCAGATCGTGAAAGTTGATATCGCCCTTCGCCTTGGCATCCTGCATCGCGCGTTCGGCGCGCAGCACCTGATCCACCGGACAGGAAAAGGTCATGTCGGTGCGGCCTTCTTCGGATATGTTCTGCACGATCATATCGACATTCACGCCTGCATCCGACAGCGGGCCAAAGATCGCAGCGGCGATGCCGGGGCGGTCGGCGACCGAGATGAGGGTCATTTTCGCCTCGTCGCGGGAATAGGCGACACCGGCCACAACATTGGATTCCATGATTTCCTCCTCATCGCAGACCAGCGTTCCGGCGCTGGCGCAAGGTTCCTCAAATGACGACAACACCCGCAGGCGCACCTTGTAACGCATCGCCAGTTCGACTGATCGGGTCTGCAATACCTTGGCCCCGAGTGAGGCCAGTTCCAGCATTTCCTCGAACGCGATCTTGTCCAGCTTGCGGGCCTTGGATGTGATGCGCGGGTCGGTGGTATAGACCCCGTCCACATCCGTATAGATATCGCAGCGTTCAGCGCCAAATGCGGCGGCAAAGGCCACCGCCGTGGTGTCCGACCCGCCGCGCCCCAGCGTGGTGATGCGGCCCTCGGGGCTGATCCCCTGAAAACCGGCAACAACCGCCACGCGCATGCCTTCGCCGAATTTGGCGCTTATGTTGTCGGTCGGGATATCTTCGATCCGTGCGTTGGAATGGGCGGAGGTGGTTTTTACCGGCACCTGCCAGCCCTGCCAGCTGCGCGCGGGGATATCCATTTCCTGCAACCGCAGCGCCATCAGCCCGGCAGTCACGTTTTCGCCCGACGACACAATCGCATCGTATTCGCGCGCATCATACAGGGGTGATGTTTCGTCGACCCAGCCGACCAGTTCGTTTGTCTTGCCTGACATGGCCGACACGATCACGATGACATCATAACCATTGGCCACTTCCACGGCGACCCGTTTCGCCGCGCGTGCGATCCGGTCAAGATTGGCCACCGAGGTGCCACCAAATTTCATCACAAGCGTCGGCATAGGGTCTTCCACCGGTAAAAGAGGCATTCAAATCCGAACCCCCTTTAAACGTGGTCATCTGCAAGGGCAATCAGTTAGTAAGGATGCACCTGGCCGTCAAAAGTTTCAAAACATCCGGTCGTGGCGGGCGACAGGGCCGCAAAGCGGGCGATCAGGCCGCGCGCGCTTTGCCCAGTATCAATCGCCGCCGCGTCGCCACCCATGTCGGTGCGCACCCAGCCGGGATGATAGATGCCCACGCTGATCCCCTCGGGGGCCAGATCGCTGGCAAGATTGCGGCCGAGGTTCAGCGCGGCCGCCTTGCTGGCGCGGTAGATATAGCTGCCACCGGGCGCGCGGGTATCGGATGCCATCTGCGATGAAATGATCGCGATCTTGCCCGCCTGTGCGCGGCGCACACACGGCAACAGGTGCTGGATTGTCAGGAACACGCCTGTCACGTTTGTGGCAAACCCATCCGCCCACATTTCTGCCGGATAGCCGTCATTCAGCGTTTGTCCCTTGTCGGGATAAATCCCGGCATTGCAGATCAAAAGGTCGATGGCAGTGTCACCCAGCCGGCCGGCAAGAACTGCATGACTGGCAGGATCTGTTACGTCAAGCTGGCGCATCGCACCCGCATCAGGTGCCCGGTGGGTGCCGATGACATCGGCGCCTTGGCTGATATAGCTGTCAAACATGGCTTTGCCGATGCCACGATTGGCACCGGTAATCAGGATTGTCATGGCAGACCTTTCAGTTCGTTTTCTTGCTGGGAATAAAGGGGAGCGGCATGACAGGAATACCGTCATCGACCAGCTTTTTCGCCTCGTCCAGACGCGCCTCGCCGTAGATCGGGCGTTCGGGGATCACGCCGTCATGCATGTCGCGGGCCTGCTTGACGAAACTGCCGCCGACATAAGCAGCATTCTTTTCCACCGCGGCGCGCATTTTTGCCAATGCCGCATCCAGAGGTTTTGGCGATGCAACCTGCGAAGACGTGCTGACCGCCGGTGCCATGATCGACTTTGTCACCTTTGCGGAGCCGCATGTCGCGCATGTCACCATGCCGGCCCTTGCCAATTTGTCAAAGGCATCGCCCGATTGAAACCAGCTTTCAAAGCTGTGGTCGTGGTCGCATTTAAGGTGAAAACGGATCATTTTTGCCTATCGTTACATGGACACCTTTTAAATAGACTGTTTTTTAGCGCCTGCAATGGCAGGGTCATGCAGGAACGGGTGCGGCTGAAAGGTTGCGACAATCCGTTGCAGCGCCGGTTCCGACAGTTTCTTGGCCGCCTTTTGCTGGGTGAACCATTTCCGCCGCCGCTGCTCCATTTCTGGCCAGACCTTGTATACTTTCTGCACGTGCAGGGGATAGACCAATGTGATGATGGGTGTGCTTTCCGCATCCACCGGTTTGATATAGCTGTAGGCCCCCAGGCAGGTATCAAAGGCTTTTCCGGACAGGCCGGCCTCTTCAAAGGCTTCGGTTGCGGCGGCTTCGGCGGGGGTTTGTTTGTGCATCGGCCAGCCCTTGGGCAGAATCCAGCGGCCACGGGTCCGGCTGGTGACCAGACAGATCTGCAGCTTGCCACCCTTGATCCGCCAGCACAGGGCCGCGAATTGCGCCCGCACATCCGTCTTGCCGCCCGTCGGAAATTTCAGCGGCAGTTGTGTTGCAGATGCTTTCACCATGGTTCCGGTCCCGAATTGGATTACATCCGCTTGTATGTCCGCAGTTATTCACGCCACAGGCCAGCCCACAACCCCCTTACCCCGATTTATCGGGTCCGAGATTTATCGTCATTCCAGCTATGGCGGCTGGCATCCGTTGCGAGTGCCGCGCGTGTCAACCGTGATGGATCTGACCCGCGCGCTGGGTTGGTTGCCCCCCGCACAGTTCATCACCAGCCCGCGTGCCAAACCAGCGGCACTGACCAGCTATCATACACCGGAATACCTTGCGGAACTGCAAAAGGCAGAGGCGACACAGACCGTCAGCGACGATATCCGCACGCGTCACGCGCTGGGCACACCGTCGAACCCGGTTTATCCCGAAATGTTCCGGCGTCCTGCGACGGCTGCCGGCGCGTCCCTTTTGGCAGGAGAGTTGCTGGCGCATGGCGGCGTCTTGCACAGCCCCGGTGGCGGCACACACCACGGCCTGCCTGACCGTGCAAACGGGTTCTGCTATCTGAATGACGCAGTGCTGGCGATCCAGTCATTGCGCCACTTCGGTGCCCGGCACATCGCCTATGTCGATATCGACGCGCATCATCCCGACGGGGTTGAACATGCCTTTGCCGATGATCCCGATACACTGTTGGTGTCGGTGCATGAACAAAACCGGTGGCCGCGCACCGGCGCGCTGACAGATCGCGGGGCAGGGCAGGTGTTCAACCTGCCGGTGCCTGCGGGGATGCATGACGATGACATGGCCCTGATCCGCGACCAGGTGATCCTGCCTGCGGTCGCGGCGTTCCGTCCCGATGCCATCGTGTTGCAATGCGGGGCGGATGCCGTGACCGAAGACCCGCAATCGCGCCTTGCCCTGTCCAACAACGCCCTTTGGGCCATCGTTGCCGCGCTGCGCCCGCTGGCGCCGCGCTATCTTGTGCTGGGTGGTGGCGGGTATAACCCGTGGTCCGTCGGGCGGGCATGGGCGGGGGTCTGGGCGACGCTGACAGGCGCAGAAATCCCCGCTGTGCTGCCGCAGCAGGCGCAGGGTATATTGGCCGCCCTGCATTGGGATGGCCCGATCCGGCGGCACCACCCGCAACCCCATTGGATCAGCACCCTGCGCGATCCCCCGCGCAAAGGGGCAATCAACGACGACGTGCGACAGCGTGCGACCTTTTTGAAAGACCGCTTGCGCGTCTGGGTCTAAGCGCCCGTCGCCTTTTCAATCGCCGCCAGGGTCCGCGCGACACCCCCGGCGTGATCCGTGTAAAACCGGCTGATCTGCGCGTCGGTGATCGCGGGCGGCCGTTGCACCACCTGCTGCAACGCATCGGCCGTCTGGACATGGGTGCAAACCCCTGCGGCAATCGCCTCGACCGCCGGATAGGCAATGGTCCAGATATGGGGCCCGACGATGACAGGTTTTTTCAGCGCCAGCGGTTCGATGATATTATGCGCCCCCTTGGTGACAAAGCCGCCGCCGACGATGGCGCGGTCGCACAGCCCAAGGTAAAAATACATCTCGCCCATGCTGTCGCCCAAAAGCACGTCGATATCGGGGGCGGGGCCCGTCAGCCGCAGATCGGCATCAAGCATGTCCGACCGCCGGGCAAATTTGATCCCCGCGTCGGCCAGCATGGTCGCCACCGCATCAAACCGTTCGGGCGCGCGGGGGACGTAAATGAAAAACACGCCCGGACAGGCGCGGATCATGTCGATGTAAAGCGCGTCTTCGCCTGCGACCACGCTGGTCAGGGTGATGGCCGGGCGGCCCCGCCGCAGAACATCGCGCAAGGTGGCAGCCGCGCTCAGATGCGCCTGCGGGATCGGCTGATCGAACCGCAATTCGCCGGTAACATGCAGGTTCGGCATACCGGTGGCGGCAAAACGGGCGCGCTGGTCCTCGGATTTCACGAAACCACCGGCGAAACCGCGCAGCAGTTCCGCACGCAGACCGCCCGCGTCTTTTTCATAGCTTTTCTGCGGGTATTGCGCGTTGCACATGAACAGCGGGGTGCCATTGGCGCGGCAGGAAATGATCATGCGCGGCCATATCTCGATCTCCATCACCAACCCGTATTTCGGGGCAAAGGCGCGCAGGAAACGGCGATAGGCAAAGCCATATTCGAACGGCACCCAAAGCGCGCGCACCCGGCCTGCGGCAATCTCGGGGGCAAATTCGCGGATCGCCTCGCGGCGGCCGGCGGGGGTGAAATGGGTGGTGATCACGGTTTCACCGCGGTCCAGCAGCGCCCGGATCAGCGGTGTTGCCGACCGCATTTCGCCAAGCGAGACAGCATGTACCCAGACGGCACCCTTGGTCGCCGCCCCATAGATGCCAAACCGTTCGGCCAGATGCGCGCGATAGTCGGGGTCGCGCCGCCCGCGCCGCCACAGATAGATCAGGATGGCGGGCAGCGAGACCCACCACAAAAGGCTATAGGCGATCAGGCCAAGGCGTAGCTTGAGGCTGGGAAATCGGGCTTGCATCCTAGCGCCTTAGCAGGGAAATCAGGCCGCTGGCCAGTGCGTCGGTGCGCGCTGCTGCGGTCACACTGATCTGTGTGGCGTTCGCCGCCAAGGCGCCCGGCGATTGGACCGCATCGGCAATGTCCTGCGCCGTGGCGACGGACCGTGCGCCGCCTGCTGCGTCCAGACCGGCGAAATCACTGGCAAAATTGGCCAATTGTGGCCCGTGCAAAATGGCGGCACCCAGTGCGGCCGCCTCCCACGGGTTGTGGCCTTGAATGGCGCAAAATGTGCCGCCGATCAAAACGGTATCGGCCAGCCGATAGATCAGCCCAAGGTCGCCAAAGGTATCGCACAGCCAGAGCGGATCCGAGGCACCGGGCATTTCGCCCTTTGACCGTATCCTGACCGGCGTCACGGTAATCGCATCCCGCCTGTCAGGAAAGCGTGGCGCGATAATCAGCAACGCGGTCGGGTCGGCCCTGCGCAGCACGTCATGCGCCGCGAGGGCCAGTCTCTCGTCCGTTGGGTGCGACGGGGCGACGGCCCAGATGGTGCGGCCGGCCAGCGCTTTTTGCAGCCGGGCCAGTTCGGCCGCGTCACAGGCCAGCGGCGGGCCCGCAGGTTTCAGCGATCCGGTGACGGTGACGTCCCGCGCGCCAAGCTGCATCAGATGATCTGCGGTCGTCTGATCCTGCGCCGTCACCAGTGCCATCGCGCGATACAGATCGCGATAGACGGCGCGGGCCTTGCGGTGGGATGCGTGCGATGTGGCGTTCATCCGCGCCGCGATCACCGCCTGCGGGATGCCGCGCGCCGCCGTGTCGCTGATGAAACCCGGCCAGATGTCCTGTTCCACCCAGACAGCCAGATCAGGGCGGAAATGATCCAGAAATCGCGCCCGATAGGCGGGTGCGTCGATGGGCAGAAACTGGTGAATCGTGCGGGTGGGAAGGTTTTTGGCAAAGACCTGCGCTGATGTGACGGTGGTGGATGTGACCAGAAATGACAGATCGGGGCGCTGGTCGGCCAAGCGCGCGATCAATCCGCGCAGCGACAGAACCTCGCCCAGGCCCACGGCGTGCAGCCAGACCAGCGGCCCGTCGGGACGGCGCCCCAACCCAAGCCCCAGCTTTTCGCGCCAGCGGTCTGGGTTTTCCTTGCCGCGCGCCAGCCGTCTGCGCAAGACGCGCGCGGCAATCGGCGGGAACATATGGCTGGCCAGCAGATACGCCCGCAGCGCCAGTCCGCGCCGCATGTCAGGCATCTGCGTCATGGAAGGTCTTTTGCAATGGCGCTTCCCAGAACGCAGGCTCTTGCAGAACGGCCACGAAACGGCCCGCAGCACTCCCGCCGCCAAAGGCATCGTCACGCGGATAGCGTTGCCCCCATTGATCGGCCAGGAAACCTGCGATTGCCGCAGTATCTGTCGCATCAGCGAAAAATACCGATGATGCCTTGGCCCGGTTGGTCTGCCGCGTGCCGATATCCAGTGACGGCAGGCCGATGAACGGGGCCTCGCGCACGCCGGCGGATGAATTGCCCACCATGCATGCGGCGTTTTTCATCAGTTCGGAAAAATGCGCAAACCGCATGGATGGCAGCACCCGGAACCGGCCGGTCGGCAGCGCATCAAGGGCGGCAAAGATATCGGCCGACCCGGGATCGTTGTTGGGGGCGATCACGACGAAATTGCGCCCGCTGGCATCAAGTGCACCGAACAGGCTGCGTGCCTGCACAGCCATCGTCGCGGTCTCAGAGGTGACGGGGTGGAACACGGCAATCCCGAAATTGTCGAACGGAATGGCATAGCGCGCCCGCACATCCGCGATTGTCACACCAGAGGGGCCGGCGTGAAAATCAAGCTCGGGCGATCCGATGGCGTGGATATTGCCCGCCGCCTCGCCCAGCGCCATGACGCGGCGGGCGGCATCATCGGAAGATACGAAATGATGGCTGGCCAGCTTGCTGTTGCAGTGGCGGTAAATCTCGTCAATGGTGCCCGACACCTCGCCGCCTTCGACATGGGCGCAACGGATGTAATTGGTCGCACAGACCAGCGCGCAGGCCAGCGCCTCGACACGGTCACCGTGGATCACCACCAGATCGGGGGCGTGTTCATGGATGAAATCGGAAAATCCGATCACCGTTTTCGCCAGGATCATATCCTGCGGATCGCCCGGACGCTGGTTAAGGAATTCATGCACACCCACACCGGGGGTGCGCTGCACCTCCAGCTTGGTCAGACCGTAGCGGTCCAGCATGTGCATGCCGGTGACAAAGAACGCCACATCAAACCCCGCATCACGCGCAGCGATGGCAAGCGGTTCCAGCTTGCCGAAATCCGCGCGGGTGCCGGTGACGAAAAGGATGGATTGGGGCATCGTCTAGGGTTCCAATCGTTCAAACACCACTACGGTTCCGCCGGAATGCTCTATCTTGGGATAAAGCCGGTAAGCGATGAAGTGGTCGTATATCCCCGCAACCTCACTTGCTGATAGAATAGTCGGGTGCAACTCCACAACCGCTGCGCGGATCGTGGCAAGGTCCACCTGTGGTAACAGATCCGCCTCGGCCCCTTCAATATCACAAATCAGGACGTCAGGCCGAAACCCGGTCAGCACCTTTGACAGATCATGCGTGGGCACTGTGATGCTGGTGACTGCGTTCGCCATCGGACGCAGAGAGCTTTCGGCAAAGGAGGCCGCCACATGAAAGGTCTGTTCCGCCGTCGTCGGCTCCTTGAGCAGGACACCATGGCGGATCTCTACGTTTGAAAGGCCATTCAGCCGGACAAGGTTGCGGGCGTCCCCGATCAGATCGGGGTTTGCTTCAAAGCTAAGCACATGGCCGTTCTTGGCCTGTCTCGCAGCGAGAGAGGTGATGATGCCAAGGCCCGTGCCAAGTTCCAGCACCCTGTCTGCGGGGCGGATGACAGCCTGAAGGCCGTTGATTTCACTGATCTCATAAGAACCGTTTTGCAACTGCTCCCTGATCGCGCTGGAAAATTGCGGGCCGGAGAATGGCACATCCAATCCTTTGAACGCGACATTGTTCATTTTGCTGAAGACGTAATTCTTATATGCGCGTCGGAGTCCCATGCTTGGTTT
>NZ_CBFIBD010000008.1:0-81391 GCF_965660735.1 Yoonia sp. | reverse complement strand
CACCTGCCGCGGCCCATGAACTGTGGCTAGAGCCTGAAGCCTATCAGGTCCCGGCGGAAGGTAGCTTGAGGGCTGATATTGTCAACGGCCAGAATTTTGAAGGTGTGGTCCTGCCTTTTCTGCCGCAACGAATTGTAAACTTTGTTGTTTTCGCAGGCGATCAGGCCGCCCGCGTCAAGGGGCGCCCTGGTGATCGTCCCGCGTTGAACCAGCCGCCGTTGTCACAAGGCCTGAACATTGCCGCCTATCAGGCGCAGAATGCGACCGTCGGCTATGAAACACTGGAAAAGTTCGAGAGCTTCGTGCACCACAAGGATCTGGGCGATGCCATCGCCCTGCACCGCGAACGCGGCCTGCCCGAGGAAAATTTCGAAGAAGTGTATTCACGCTATTCCAAGACCCTTTTCTTGGTGGGTGAAGGTGCGGGGGCTGACCGGCGTGTCGGGCTGGAAACCGAACTGGTGGCCCTGACGAATCCCTATGCTGATGATGTATCGCAGGGCGTGCAGGTGCAGCTTTATTATCGCGAAAACCTGCGTACTGATGAACAGGTCGAGGTTTTTGAAAAGGCCCCTGACGGCACTGTTGCGATCACACTTTACCGCACCAATGATCAGGGAATTGCCACGATCCCGGTAAAACCTGGCCATGAATATATGGTCGATGCGGTTGTGCTGCGCATCCCCAATGATGAACTGGCAGAAACGACCGGTGCGGTGTGGGAAACACTTTGGGCCAACCTGACCTTTGCTGTGCCTGAATAAAGCCCCGCGTGGGGCTTGTCTTGGGCTGTTGGTGCGGTCAAAACCCCGCGCATGAACAAGACAGTTGATATTTTATGCATCGGTTCGGTCCTGTGGGATGTAATCGGGCGTGCGGCCAGCCATATGCGGGTGGGGTCGGATGTGCCCGGACGCATCACCCGCCTGCCCGGCGGCGTGGCGATGAATATCGCGATGACTTTACGCCGGTTCGACATGACCCCGGCCCTGCTAAGCACAATAGGTCGTGATGCCGAAGGCGATGAGTTGATCCGTGAAGCCACGCGCATGGGGCTGATTTGCGATCATATCTATCGGTCCGAGGATTTGCCCACAGATGTCTATATGGCGGTTGAAGGGGCGAACGGGTTGATCGCGGCCATCGCCGATGCCCATTCGCTCGAGGCTGCGGGCGACAAGATCCTGCGGCCGCTGGCGAATGGCAGGCTGGGCAAAGCGGATGTGCCTTTTGCGGGCTGTGTCGCGCTTGATGGCAACCTGACCCAGGAATTGTTGCAGACAATCGCCACATCGCCCCTGTTTCGCGCCGCCGATCTGCGCGTGGCACCTGCGTCACCCGGCAAGGCGGAACGCCTGCTTGCGCTGATCCATCACCCGACTGCCACGTTCTATGTCAATCTCGAAGAGGCCGGTTTGCTGTGCCAGACCACGTTCGCCACTTCTGCTGGTGCCGCAGCGGGGCTGTTGAAACGGGGTGCGCACCGCGTGTTGGTCACTGATGGTGGCAAATCCGCATCCGAAGGCACCAAGGGTGATATCATCACCCAAACGCCCCCCGCCGTCATGGTCACGCGCGTTACCGGTGCCGGCGATACATTCATGGCCGCCCATATCGCATCCGAGGTGCAGGGGCTGGACAGGCCGGCCGCCCTGACCCGCGCCCTGAACGCCGCCGCCACATACGTATCCGGAGAGACACCCCTATGATCCCCATGTCCTACAGCGCCGAAGTCGCCAATGCCCGCGCCAATGGTAACGCGATTGTTGCGCTTGAAAGCAAAATCATCACACATGGCATGCCATTTCCCCAGAATGTCGAAACAGCACGGCTGGTCGAGGCTGACGTGCGCGACAATGGCGCGATCCCTGCGACCATCGCCGTGCTGGATGGCACGCTGCATATCGGGCTGGAACACGACCAGCTTGATATGCTGGGTCAGGCCCGGGATGTCGCCAAACTCTCGCGTGCCGATATGGCCGCATGTATCGCGACCGGTGGCACAGGTGCCACAACGGTCGCGGCCACGATGATTGCAGCATATCTGGCCGATATTCATGTCTTTGCCACCGGCGGGATTGGCGGCGTGCATCGCGGTGCCGAAACCAGTTTCGACATTTCGGCGGATTTGCAGGAACTGGCACAAACCCCTGTGACGGTCGTGGGTGCGGGCGCCAAGGCGATCCTTGATCTGCCCAAGACGTTCGAGGTGCTGGAAACGCTGGGCGTGCCGGTGATTGCTTACGGTCAGGACATGCTGCCTGCCTTTTGGTCGGCGCAGTCCAACCTGCGCGCCCCGTTGCGCATGGACGCCCCCGCCGACATCGCCCGCGCACAGCAGATGCGGACCGCGATGGGACTGACGGGTGGACAATTGGTGGCCAACCCGATCCCGGTTGAGGCCGAAATACCCGCCGATGTCCTGGCCCCGATCATCGCGCAGGCCCTGTCAGAGGCCGATGCGGCAAACATCAGCGCCAAGGATGTGACGCCGTTTCTGCTGGGCCGTATTTTCGAGCTGACCGATGGGCGGTCGCTGGTCGCGAATATTGCCCTTGTGCGCAACAATGCGCGGTTGGCTGCACAAATTGCCATCGCCATGCAGAAATAGCACCGGCGGGGACGCGCCGTTGCTTGCCGGTTGATCGCGCATTGCCTAGATAGGCAAAAGGGATGTTTTTGGGAAACACATGATGATCGACCCTGACCACGACGACAGCAAACGCCGCAGCCGTCCCGGTATCTTTGCCCGGCTGCGCAGCAATTTCCTGGCCGGTCTGATCATCGTTGCCCCGATCGGGATGACGCTCTGGCTGATCTGGACTGTCGTTGGTTGGGTCGATAGCTGGGTCTGGCCCTTTGTGCCGAACGCCTATCACCCCGAAGAACTGGTGAACCGTCTGCTGGGGCGTGAACCGGGCAACGAGATCGAGGTGAACGTGCGCGGTGTCGGCGTTGTCATCTTTTTGATCTTTACCGTGATTGTCGGCTGGATCGGCAAGGGATTGATCGGGCGATCATTCATCGGCATAGGCGAACGCATCGTCGACCGGATGCCGGTGGTGCGGTCAGTTTACAATGCGGTCAAGCAGATCGCCGAAACCGTGTTTTCCCAGCGCGACACGTCGTTCGACAAGGCCTGTCTGGTGGAATATCCGCGCCGCGGCATCTGGGCGATCGCCTTCATTTCCACCAACGCCAAAGGCGAGATCGACGCGAAACTGTCCGATGGCGAACCCACGGTCACGGTATTCCTGCCCACAACGCCCAACCCCACATCGGGGTTCCTGCTGTTTTTGCCGCGCAGTGACGTGAAAGTGCTGGATATGACAGTCGAGGATGCGGCGAAACTGGTGATTTCAGCAGGGCTCGTCTATCCGAACGGAAAGCTGGCCGATACGCTGGCGCCGGCTGCGCACTAGGTGCTGATCACCCCTGCCCTGACTGGTTTTGCGACCGGGTTTTCGCTGATCCTTGCGATCGGTGCGCAGAATGCGTTCGTGCTGCGCCAAGGTTTGGCCCGGGCGCATGTGTTCTGGCTGTGCCTGCTGTGCGCCACATCCGATGCGTTGCTGATCATGGCCGGGGTGCTGGGGTTTGGCGCGATTGTCACGCTTTACCCGATGTTGCCGCAGATCATGGCATGGGGCGGGGCGGCGTTTCTGATTGTCTATGGCGCGCTGCGGTTCCGGGCCGCGTGGCAGGGGCAGTACGAAATGCAGCTTGCGGGCAAATCCAACGGGTTATGGGCCACTTTGGCCACGGGGGCCGCATTTACGTGGCTGAACCCGCATGTCTATCTGGACACGCTGGGGCTGGTCGGGGCCGTGTCGACGCAATACACCGATATCCCCGCCAAGACCGCGTTCGGGATCGGGGCGGTAACGGCATCCTTTGTGTTTTTCTTCGGGCTTGGCTACGGTGCCCGCCTGTTGGCGCCGGTCATGCAATCGGCGCGGGCATGGCGGGTGCTGGATGTCCTGATCGGGCTTGTGATGTGGGCGCTGGCGGCGAAACTGCTTAGTTGAACATGCCCGCCAGATCGACGGTGCTGCGAGTGTTCAGATCATCCTTATGCGCGGCCAGAAAGGTATCTGCCGCCGCTTCGCCAGCTTCTTTCAAACGGGCCAGAACGACCGGTGCCGGCACGGTTTTCGTGGCCACGTTGAGGTCATTCATCAACCCGTCATCGGCAACCATATGCACCAGCACATTTTTCATCGACCCATCGGTAATAGCCTTGTCATGGATCAGCCGTTTGACGAATTCGATCGCCCGCAATTCGCGCAAGAGCGAGCTGTTAAAGCTGATTTCATTGATCCGGTTCAGGATCGATTGACTGTCAACGGGCAATGTCTCGCGGTGTAGCGGGTTGATGTTCACAATCAGAACATCGTCCGGCAAATCTTTGTCAAACAACGGAAATAACGCTGGATTTCCTGTATAACCGCCATCCCAGAACGCCTCTGACTTGCCCGTTTCGGGGTCTTCGAATTCGACCGCCTGAAACATGCTTGGCAAACACGCCGAGGCAAGAAACACCTCTGGTTTGATCTCTGCGTCCGAAAACACCCTGATCTTGCCTGACCGGACATTCGTCGCACAGATATACAAGGCGGGCCCTTGGGCGCCACAGACCACATCATAATGAAACTGCTTGACCAGCCGCTCCAGCGGATTGCGCAACGCAGGGCCGTAAACATAGGGCGAAAACAGCCGCGTAGTCACATCGAACCCCACATAGGCGGGCGATGCCGCCATCGCCTGTGCCCATAAATGTGCCGTGGGGGTCAGCGACGACACCCAGTCGGAAAACCGGGGATCGGTGATCGCGCCGATCTGTTCCCACAACCAGTCAAGGTTCTCGATAGCACCCGCGCGGCCATTGGCCACCCAGCCCGATTTCAGCGCAGCCGCATTCAATGCCCCGGCGGATGTGCCTGATATTGCGGCAATTTCGATATCTTCTTCGCGCAACAGCCGACACAACACACCCCACGTAAACGCGCCATGCGCGCCACCTCCCTGCAATGCCAGATTGATCCGTTTCATACAATCAGGACGCGGTCCAGCCGCCATCGGCGGACAATGTGGTGCCGGTCATCTGCGCTGCGGCATCCGAACACAGGAACAGGACCATGCCGCCAAGCTGTTCCACGGTCACGAATTCCTTTGACGGTTGCTTGGCCAGAATCACCTTCTCGATCGCCTCATCCTCGGAAATGTCGTATTCTCTGGCGGTGTCGGGGATCTGCGCCTCGACCAGCGGGGTCAGCACATAGCCCGGACAAATGGCATTTGCGGTGATCGGTTCCCTGGCGGTTTCCAGCGCGACCACCTTGGTCATGCCGACGATCCCATGCTTGGCTGTTACATAGGCCGATTTGAACGGGCTGGCCCGCAGACCATGCGCCGAGGCGATGTTGATCACGCGCCCCCAGCCTGCGGCGCGCATCATTGGCAGGGCGGCAGCCGTGGTATGAAACGCCGAAGTCATGTTGATCGCGATGATCGCGTCCCATTTTTCGGCAGGAAAGTCCTGAATGGCCGCCACATGCTGAATGCCCGCGTTGTTCACCAGAATATCGCAGGCCCCTGCATCGGTGATCAGGCGGCGGCAATCATCGGCTCTGGACATATCGGCCTGGATATATCGTGCCTCGACCCCGGTCACTTCGGCGATTTCGGCGGCCAATGCGCGATCTTCCTTGGTGTCGGTGAAAGAGTTCAGCACCACATTGACACCCTCTTGTGCCAGTGCGCGCGCGATCCCCAGACCAATCCCCGAATTCGACCCAGTGATGACGGCGGTTTTTCCTGCAAGTGACATGATCAGCGGCTCCGATAAGTTGCGTCGAGAATCACCATATATGCTGCACCTGCAAATGCCACCCGAAGGCCACGATCGCCCGAAAAAAAACGCCCGCACAAGGCGGGCGTAAAGTTATTGAGGCAGGTTTCATACAGGCAAGAAACCTATCGAGCAGTGACACCTTTATAAGCAATTCATTGCCCGCATCCAAGCTAAAAGTTTGAAAAGACTTGGAAGCCTCTTTACGATCCACCAAAACAGGCAACGATAAAAACAGGGAACACCGCCAGATGATACCGCAAACCCGCATCGTCAGCCGTGCCATTGGCGCCGTAATCGCGTTGATCGCCGCTGGCGGAATCGGCCACGCCGAATCCCGGCATGGCATAGCTATGTATGGTGACCCTGCCCTTCCACCTGATTTTGTGTCCCTGCCCTATGCCAACCCCGGTGCCCCCACCGGCGGACGCATCGCCACCGCCGAGGTCGGCAGCTTTGACAGCCTCAACCCGTTCATCCGCAAAGGGTCGGTGCCGTGGCAGCTCCGGTTCTTTCTGGGCGAAAGCCTGATGGGGCGATCTCTGGACGAACCTTTCTCGCTTTACGGGCTTTTGGCCGAATCGGTTGAAACCGGACCGAACCGCGAATGGGTGGAATTCACCCTGCGCGAAGGGGCGGAATTTTCCGACGGATCGCCGGTGACGGTCGAAGACGTGATGTGGTCTTACGAAACGCTGGGCACCGTGGGCCACCCCCGCTATCTGGGATTCTGGACCAAGGTCGCGGCGATGGAACAGACCGGCCCGCGCGCTGTCCGGTTTACCTTCAACACCGAAGACCGCGAACTGGCGCTGTTGGCCGGTCTGCGCCCGATCCTGAAAAAGGCGCAATGGGATGGCGTGGATTTCGCTGAAACCACTACGGAAATCGTGCCCATCACATCGGCCCCCTACGTAGTCGACGATTTCGAGGCGGGGCGTTTCGTCTCACTGCGCCGCAATCCCGATTATTGGGGCAAGGATGTGCCGTTCCGGGCCGGCACCAACAACATCGACGAGGTCCGGCTGGAATTCTTTGGCGATGAAACCGCCGCATTCGAGGCGTTCAAGGTCGGCGAGGTGAACTCCAACCGCGAATTCAATGTGGCCCGCTGGGAAAGTCAGTATAATTTCCCCGCCGTGCAGGATGGCGATGTGGTCCTGTCGATCCTTCCGCATGAACGTCCGTCGGGCATGACGGGTTTTGTGATGAACACTCGCCGCGACCAGTTTTCCGACTGGCGCGTGCGCGATGCGATGCTGCACGCCTTCAACTTTTCCTTCATCAACGAATCCATGACCGGATCAGCCCAGCCGCGCATCACCTCCTATTGGTCCAATTCACCGCTTGGCATGTCCGATGGCCCCGCAATGGGCCGCGTGCGCGATTTCCTGGAACCATTCGCCGGTGATCTGCTGCCCGGTGCGCTGGATGGCTACAGCCTGCCCGTGGGTGACGGGAGTGCGCGCAACCGCGCAGGTACCGCCGCCGCCCTTGCCCGCATGAAGGAAGCGGGCTGGACCGTTCAGGACGGCGTGATGAAAGACGCCGCCGGAAATCCCTTTACGTTCGAGATTCTGCTGGCGCAGGGCGCATCGGAAAATCAGGCAATCATCGACATTTACGTGGAATCGCTCGCGCGGATCGGGGTAACGCCAACCGTTACCGTCGCCGACAGCGCGCAATTCAAGGAACGCACCGAAACCTATAATTTCGACATGACCTATTACCGTGTCGGCGTGTCACTGTCGCCGGGTAACGAGCAATACAACTATTTCGGGTCTGAAACCGCCGACCAGCCCGGCGGCCGCAACCTGATGGGCGTGAAATCTGCCGCCGCAGATGCGATGATCAACCGTTTGCTGACCTCGGAAAGCCAGGATGATTTCGTCGCGGCGGTCAAGGCACTGGACCGTGTGCTGACATCCGGGCGCTATGTCATCCCGATCTACCAGTGGAACATCAGCCGCATCGCGCATTCCAAAAATCTGCATTACCCCGACACAATCCCGATCTTCGGCGACTGGCCTGGCTGGCAGCCCGATGTCTGGTGGTATGCGGAACAATAGACCTGCCCGCTTCTTCCGAGCATAAATATCCCCGCCGGAGGCATAAAAGTCAGGTCAGAGACGTCACCCACAGGATTGTCGCATCCTCCGGGCTGACCGACACCACGTTATGGCCCATGGTCGCATCGTAATAGGCGCTGTCGCCGCGCTTCATGTCCACGGGTTCATAGAATTCGGTGTATAGCCGGATTTGCCCGGTTAGCACATAAAGAAACTCTTCGCCGTCGTGGCGCACCCAGCCGTCGAAATCATCCATGGTGCGCGCACGGATCCGGGCGCGATACGGCAGCATCTTCTTGGTGGTCAGCGCCTCGGCCAGCAGGGCGTGTTCATAGGTCGTCGTGATCTGGCCGGGTTCTTCGCCATTGCGGGTGACAGCCACGCGCCCGTTCACCTGTGCCTTGGATGGCGGGGTGAACAGCTGCGGCACCGAAATATCCAACCCCACCGCCAGCTTTTTCAGCGCATCATATGTGGGCGACATCTGCCCGTTTTCAATCTTGGACAGGGTCGATCGGGCCAGCCCGGCCTGCCGGGCCGCCTGTTCCAGCGTCCAGTCGCGGGCCTTGCGCAATTCGCGCACCCGCGCCCCAAGGTCAAGCGGTTCGGCAACCACGCTTTCGCCGTTTTCACGGGCCGCGCGGATCAGGTTCATCGGGTCATGTCCAGCCATGCGCGTTGTCATACGCACGCGCGCACGCTCTTGCAACTGGCAGCGTGGGCGATTAGCGGTGCGTCATGCTGTCCGTTACAGATCCTTCCGCCTTTCCGCCAGCGCCGTCAGGGTTCAACATGGCCGCGCATGTGCTGGCCCATGCCGACCGTCTGGCCGATAAGCCAGCGCTTCAGATCGTGGGGAAGACGGTTGAAACCTACAGTTTTTCAGATATCTCAGCCGCCGTGCGCGGGACGGCAACAGGCCTTTTGGGCATGGGGCTGATGCCCGGTGATCATCTGCTTTTGCAATTGGGCAACACGGCCGAATTTCCCTTCACTTATCTGGGTGCCATTGCCGCCGGGATCATCCCCGTGCCGGTCTCGTCGCAGCTGACCGCCCCAGAGGTGGCATCCGTTATCGCCACCATCCAGCCTGCACTGACGATCCGCGCGAAAGGCATGGCAGCGGCAACAGGCCGCACGGCCGATGCCGGGGTCTTGCATGATTTCTGGAAATTGCCGCCCGCCCCATTCGCCACGGGCGATCCGAACCGGCCCGCCTATATCATCTATACATCCGGCACGTCCGGCAAACCGCGCCCCGTCGTCCACGCCCACCGCGCAATCTGGGCGCGTCAGATGATGTGGGACGGTTGGTATGGCCTGCGCGCGGATGACAGGCTGATGCACGCAGGCGCGTTCAACTGGACCTATACACTGGGCACCGGGCTGATGGACCCGTGGTCGGTGGGTGCGACCGCACTGATCCCTGCGGATGGGATCCGCGCAGACCAACTGCCCGCGCTGCTGGCCGCGCACAGCGCCACGATCTTTGCCGCCGCCCCCGGCGTCTATCGTCGCGTGCTGCGCGCCGGTATCCCGGCCCTGCCCGATCTGCGGCACGGCCTGTCTGCCGGTGAAAAACTGGCCGCGGATTACAGCACCGATTGGCAAACCCAGACCGGCACACCGATCTTCGAGGCGTTCGGCATGTCCGAATGTTCCACCTTTATCTCCGGCAGCCCCGCCCGGCCTGCGCCTGCGGGCACTTCGGGCTATGCCCAGTCGGGCCGCAGGGTCGCGCTGATCGGCCCCGATGGTCCGGTGAAACGCGAAACACCGGGCACGATCGCCATTCATCGCAGTGACCCGGGGCTGATGCTGGGCTATCTTGACGCGCCCGATGAAACCGCCGCGCGTTTTCAAGATGACTGGTTCCTGACCGGTGATGTCGGGATCATGGCTGCCGACGGTGCCATCACCTATGCCGGTCGCGCCGACGACATGATGAACGCCGGCGGCTACCGCGTCAGCCCCGTCGAAGTCGAAGACGCGCTTACCGCCCACCCGAACATCAACGAGGCCGCCGCCTGCGCTGTGCAGGTGCGCACAGGGACATCAGTGATTGCAGCCTTTTACGTCGCAACCGGCGTGATAGAAGAAGGCGCAATACGTGCTTTCATGGCCGCCCGGCTGGCAGACTATAAGTGCCCGCGCATCTATGTGGCTTGCGATGCCCTGCCGCGCGGGGCAAACAACAAACTTCTCCGGCGTGTATTGCGCCAGGAATGGGAGGCCGCCAATGGTCAAACTTGATATCATTTCCGATCCGATCTGCCCGTGGTGCTATATCGGCAAGACAAATCTGGATCGCGCGCTGGAACAGTTCCCGGATCACCCGTTCACGATCGAATGGCACCCGTTCCAGCTGAACCCCGATATGCCCGCAGGCGGCATGGACCGGCGCACCTATCTGGAGACAAAGTTCGGTGGCAAGGAAGGTGCGATCAAAGCCTATGCACCGGTGGTCGAGCACGCCGAAAAGGCGGGTGCCCTGATCAATTTCGACAAGATCGAAAAGACCCCCAACACGATCAATGCGCACCGCCTGATCCATTGGGCCGGTATCGAGGCACGCCAGAGCTTTGTTGTGGATTTGTTGTTCAAGGCCTATTTCGTCGATGGCCGCGACATCGGCAGCCCCGAGGTGTTGGCAGATGTCGCCGATACCGCCGAAATGGATGCCGCCATGGTGACAAAACTTCTGGCCTCGGATGCCGATATCGCCGACATCCGCGCCCGCGACGCGCACAGCCGCAAGATGGGTGTCAATTCCGTGCCGACATTCATCGTGGCAGGGCAACATGCCATCCCCGGGGCGCAAACCCCTGATATGTGGGTAAAAGTGATCGGCGATATCATGGCACAGATCGACACCGACGCATGACCGAGATCACGCAGGCGCCCCAGGCTGACAAGCGCCTGCCGCAGGTCGAGTTCATCGCGCTGCTGGCAATGCTGATGGCCACTGTCGCATTTTCCATCGACGCGATGTTGCCCGCCCTGCCCGAAATCGGGCGTGCGCTGTCACCCGGCAATCTGAACAATGCCCAGCTGATCATCACCAGCTTCGTGTTGGGCATGGGGGTGGGCACGCTGTTTGCAGGGCCATTGTCCGATGCCTTTGGACGCAAGAACGTCATGGTGGGTGGTGCGGCGCTTTATATTTTTGCCTGCACCCTGGCCTGGGCCGCCGATAGTCTGGAAATGATGCTGGCGGCGCGGGTCTTGCAAGGTTTGGGGGCCGCAGGCCCGCGCGTGGCTGTCATGGCACTGGTCCGCGACCTATATGCCGGGCGTGACATGGCGCGGATCATGTCCTTTGTCATGGTCGTCTTTTCGCTGGTGCCCGCGCTTGCACCGACGATGGGTCATTACATCATCGCCGGTTTTGGCTGGCGGGCGATCTTTGCCGCCTTCATCGCCTTTTCGGTCATTTCAGTGATCTGGCTGATGTTGCGCCAACCTGAAACGCTGGCGCCCGCAGACCGCCGCCCATTAAGCGTGGGTGCCCTGACCGGGGCCGTGGTCGAAATGTTCAGCCATCATACAGCCCGTCTGTCGATCATCATCCAGACGCTGACATTGGGAATGCTTTTTACGGTGCTGTCGTCGACGCAACAGGTATTCGACGTCACCTTTGGCCAAGGTGCGCAGTTTCATCTGTGGTTTGGCGCAATCGCGGTTTTCGCCGCTACGGCAAGTGTGCTGAACGCAAAAATCGTCGTGCGTGTCGGCATGCGGGCAATCATCAAGGCGATGTATACCGCCCAGATCGCCATCACCTTCCTGATGATCGGGATCACGCTGAGCGGTGGCCCCTATTGGCTTGCCTTTGGCATCTATGTATTCTGGGTGACCGCGAATTTCTTTCAGGCCGGGCTGACGATCGGCAACCTCAATGCACTGGCAATGGAGGAAATGGGTCATATCGCAGGCCTTGCCGCATCGGTGATCGCCGCGGTGGCCACTGTCGGGGCCGTGCTGATCGCGGCCCCTGTGGCGCTGTTGTTCGACGGCACGCCGTTACCCATGGCCATCGGCACGCTGATCTGCGCCAGCCTTGCACTTTGGCTGACCACGATGATCCGCCGCCCCGGAGAGGCGTAGCCCCGCTTCTTCCGAGCATAAATATCCCCGCCGGAGGCAAAAAGATCGCTGGATTTATCCTGCGGTCTTTTTTTCCTCGGCCAGTTTCGCGGCCAGGTCGCGCGCGATGTTGAACGCACCCTGGATCTTGTCGCGTTCCTTGGACCAATCCCGGCGCACGACAATCTTGTTGTCCTTGACCTTGGCCAGCCCACGCTGGTCGTTGATGAAATCCACCAGCCCCTTGGGCGATGCGAACTTGTCGTTGTGAAACCGGATCGTCGCGCCCTTTGGCCCCGCATCAAGCTGCGAAATACCTGCGCGTTTGCACATCGCCTTGATCCGCACGACCAGCATCAGCGTGTTGACCTCACGCGGCAACTTGCCAAAACGGTCAATCAGTTCGGCGGCGAACCCTTCCAGTTCGACCTTGGTCGTCAAATCGGACAGGCGGCGGTAGAGCCCCAGTCGCACATCCAGATCGGGCACGTATTCCTCTGGGATCAGAACAGGCACGCCCAGATTGATTTGTGGTGCCCATTGGCCATCGTCCACGACACCTTCTGCCTGTCCTGACCGGATCGCGGCGATCTGGTCCTCCAGCATCTGTTGATAAAGCTCGTATCCGACCTCGCGCATCTGGCCCGATTGTTCCTCGCCCAGCAGATTGCCCGCACCGCGAATATCCAGATCCTGGCTGGCAAGGGTGAACCCCGCGCCCAGCGTATCAATCGACCCCAGCACGCGCAGGCGTTTTTGCGCGGCATCCGTCAGTTTCTGACGCGGCTTTGTCGTGAGGTAGGCATAAGCGCGGGTTTTCGACCGGCCCACGCGGCCCCTGATCTGGTAAAGCTGGCTGAGCCCGAACATATCCGCACGCCAGACGATCATCGTGTTGGCAGTCGGAATATCCAGGCCCGATTCCACAATCGTCGTGGCCAGCAGTACGTCATATTTACCGTCGTAGAAGGCGTTCATCCGGTCATCAAGCTCGCCCGCTGCCATCTGCCCCGTCGCGGTGATGAATGTCACCTCGGGGACTTCATTCTTCAGGAATTCTTCCATCTGGGGCATGTCGCTGATGCGGGGCACCACGACGAAACTTTGCCCGCCACGGTAATGTTCGCGCAACAGCGCCTCGCGCACGGTAATCGTGTCGAATTCACTGACATAGGTGCGGATCGCCAGTCGGTCGATGGGTGGCGTGCCGATGATCGACAGGTCGCGCACGCCCGACAGCGACAGTTGCAACGTGCGCGGGATCGGTGTCGCGGTGAGCGTCAGCACATGCACATCAGTGCGCAACTGCTTCAAACGTTCCTTGTGCTGAACGCCGAATTTCTGTTCTTCGTCAATAACAAGCAGGCCAAGGTTCCTGAACTTCACGGATTTCGCCAACAGGGCATGGGTGCCCACGACGATATCCACCGTGCCCTTGGTGATCCCGTCGCGGGTCCGTGCGGCATCGCGGGCCGAGACGAATTTCGACAAGGGCCGCACATTCACAGGAAAGCCCCGGAACCGTTCGGCAAATTCCTGATAATGCTGGCGGGCAAGCAGCGTGGTCGGCGCGATGATCGCCACCTGCACACCAGAAAGGGCCGCGACGAATGCGGCGCGGATCGCCACCTCTGTCTTGCCGAAACCGACATCACCGCAAATCAGCCGGTCCATCGGCTGCCCGCTGGCCAGGTCGTGCAGCACATCCTCGATTGCGGATAGCTGGTCGTCGGTTTCGACATAGGGAAAACGCGCCAGAAACTGATCCCACAACCCGTCGGGCGGATCCAGTACAGGGGCGGTGCGCAGCGCGCGTTCAGCCGCCACACGGATCAGCCGTTCGGCAATCTGGCGGATCCGTTCCTTGAGCCGCGCTTTCTTTGCCTGCCATGCACCGCCGCCCAGTTTGTCCAGAAGGCCTGCTTCATGGCCATATTTCGACAGCAGCTCGATATTTTCGACAGGCAGGTAAAGCTTGGAATTTTCGGCATATTCCAGCAGCAGACATTCATGGGCCGCGCCCAATGCCGTCACAACCTCTAGCCCGACAAAACGCCCGACCCCGTGATCGACATGCACCACCAGATCGCCGGGTGTCAGGCTGTTGGCCTCGGACAGGAAATTTTCAGCGCGGCGTTTGCGTTTTGTCTGCCGGATCAGCCGGTCACCCAGCACATCCTGTTCGGAAATCACCGTCAGGCCCGGTGCCTCGAACCCATGGTCCAGGGGCCAGACCGCCAGATGCAACCCCCGCTTCCCAACGCGGGTGAAATCCGTGACCGGGACCGCCTCGGCGATGCCTTCGTCCGCAATTAACCCTTCCAGACGTTCGCGCGCCCCTTCGGAATACGAGGCGACGACAACTGGCCCCTTTTCCATACGTGCGCGAATATGATCTGCCAAAGATGCAAAAAGATTGATCTTTTCCTGTTGGCGTTCGGGTGCAAAATCGCGCCCGATCCGCCCGCCCGCGTCAATCACCCCCGGCCCGGTCGCCTGTTTCAGCGGGGCAAATTGCAGCACCCGCTTGTCGGCAACTGCGACGGACCACGCGGCATCATCCAGATACAGCAGACCCGGAGGGGCCGGTTTATACACACTGTCCAAACGTCCCTTTTGGGACAGGGCGTGAATCCGCGTGCCATATTGGTCGGCGATACTGTCCCAGCGCGCGATCCGCTGCGGGGTCATCTGGTCGTCCAGCGTGACCGTCGCCTGCGGCAGATAGTCAAACAGGGTCTCCAGATTGTCCTGAAAGAACCCCAGCCAATGTTCGACGCCGGCGTGTTTGCGCCCTGCGCTGACAGCCTCATACAATGGATCGTCGGTGCCGGCGGCACCAAATTCGATGCGGTAGTTCTGGCGAAAACGGGTTATTGCGGCCTCGTCCAGGATCACCTCCGAAACAGGCGCCAGTTCCACCTCGGTCAGTTTTTCTGTCGTGCGCTGCGTGGCCGGATCAAACCGGCGCGCCCCGTCCAGCACATCGCCGAACAGGTCCAACCGCACCGGGCCCGACTGCCCCGGGGGATAGATGTCGATGATCCCGCCGCGCACCGCGTAATCGCCCGGTTCCATGACGGTGGGGCTTTGGGTGAATCCCATGCGCACCAGAAAATTGCGCAATGCGGCTTCGTCGACGCGGCGACCGACTGTTGCGGTAAACGCTGACTCGCGCAATACCGACCGCGCCGGCACGCGCTGGGTCGCCGCTGACAGGGTTGTCAGCAGGATAAATCGGTCCGGCATCCCATGGACAAGCGCCGCCAGCGTCGCCATGCGCGCGGCCGAGATATCGGCGTTGGGCGATACCCGGTCATAGGGCAGACAATCCCACGCAGGAAAGGTAAAGACCGGCATATCAGGTGCGAAAAAGGCCAACGCTGCCTGCATGGCGGCCAACCTTTTGTCGTCGCGCGCCACGTGCAGCACCGGTCCGCCCTTGGCAAGTTCTGCAAGGATCAGACGGGCATCGAAGCCTTCGGGCGCGCCGCTGACAGTGATATGTTTGGGATCGGCCATGCGCCAGTCACCTACCCCGCCGCAGCGGGGTGTCAAGCGCTCAAAAGGCCGGGACAGAGGAAAGGTTGTAATACATGCCATACATCGCCGTGAAAAAGATAGACACCATGGCGATGACCTGTATCCAGAACCGGAATTTCAACAGCGTGCGCGCAAGCGCCGCCCCGGTCGGTTGCGAAACCGCAAAACGCTTGCTGAGCCGAATATTCAACATCCCCACAACAGTCACCGGAAATCCCAGACAGAAAAGCCCCTGCGCCAATTCAAAGCCGTGATAAAAGCCAAGCATGGCCAGCGCGCTAAGTGAGAACGCCACAAAACCGATCAACCAGACCCCGGCAAGATCGCCGATCTTCGTCAGACGCCGCACATTGATCGCGACCAAGAGATCAAGGTCATGTGCCGCATCGCCTTCGTATCGCCTGGCCCGGAAGATCATGTCGAACGGGACGCCGATTATCCAATGGCTGACTGTTGACCAGGTGACTGCGACCGCGAGCCAATACCAGACATTTGAAAATGTGCGCGTATCGATCACTTGGAAAATTGTTTCGTTCCAGGGCAAAGGCAATGTCTTTCGCTTTTAAACAGGTTGGCGGACACTAGCCCCCCGATCCCGCCTTGCCCAGACTTGTGATGCGGGAAAATCCATGCGACCTAGATATATCGTTGCTGAAAAGGCCCACCCATGAAACCGATCCTTGCCCCCTATCCCGCCACCCGCCTGCGCCGGATGCGTCAAAGCCCTGCTCTGCGTGCGTTGGCCCGCCAGAATACCCTGACCGTCGATGACCTGATCTGGCCGGTTTTCGTGATGGACGGCAAGGACAACGAAACGCCTGTCATGTCCATGCCCGGCGTCGTCCGGCGCACGGTGGACCGGGTCGCCAGGGCCGCGGTAGAGGCGCAAAACCTTGGGATTCCAGCACTTTGCATCTTTCCCTACACCGGGATGGACGCGCGCACCGAAGACTGCGCGATGGCATGGGACCCCGACAACCTGACCAACAGATCAATCCGGGCCATCAAGGACGCCGCACCCGATATTGCGGTCATGACCGATATCGCGCTGGATCCCTATAATATCAACGGCCACGACGGGTTCGTTGAAAACGGCGAAATCGTCAACGACCGCACGGTCGATGCGCTGGTGAAAATGGCGTTGGCGCAGGCAGATGCGGGCGCCGATATTCTTGGCCCGTCCGACATGATGGACGGGCGGATCGGTGCGATCCGGGCCGCGCTTGAATCAGAGGGACACCAGAATGTCACCATCCTCAGCTATGCGGCAAAATACGCCAGCGGATTTTATGGCCCGTTTCGGGATGCGGTCGGCGCATCATCGGCGCTGACGGGCGATAAAAAGACCTATCAGATGGACCCCGGCAATTCGGACGAGGCATTGCGCCTTGTCGCGCGCGATCTGTCCGAAGGCGCTGATATGGTCATGGTCAAACCCGGCATGCCCTATCTGGATATCTGTCGCCGGGTCAAGGACAGCTTTGGCGTGCCGACCTATGCCTATCAGGTGTCGGGCGAATACGCGATGTTGCAGGCCGCCGCCCAGAACGGCTGGCTGGATGGGGATAAGGTCATGATGGAAAGCCTGCTGGGCTTTAAACGGGCCGGTTGCGATGGCATCCTGACCTATTTCGCCCCGGCAGCGGCGCGGCTGCTGAACGATCAGTAATGCGACGATCGGCGGTTCGCCCCTAAAGTCCAATCCGAGGCGTGACAGCCATGTAGGTTTCGCCTATATTTCGGCGCATAAGAGGCGTTAAAGCCTCACTCAGATAAATAAGGCGGACAATATCATGAGCAGTTTCTCACGGCGTCATTTTGCGCTTGGCGCATTGGCTACAACAACACTTGCCGCTTGCGGTAACGGGATAGGCGGCGCAGGCGCGGCCACCATTGATGCGCGCGTCGATAGCACGCTTGATTTCATGTATCGGACCTATCCGGGCACACGTGATCTGGCGGACCGGGCCGCAGGCATGTTCATCATGCCGCTGATAACCGAAGCAGGGCTTGGGTTTGGCGGGTCATACGGGCGCGGGGCACTGCGCGTCGGGGGCACGACGGTTGACTATTATTCGGTCACATCGGGCAGCGCCGGGCTTCAGATCGGGGCGCAGCAATATAGTTATGTCCTGTTCTTCATGACAAACGAGGCGCTGATGGAATTCCGTCGCTCGCAGGGGTGGGCGGCAGGGGCCGATATTGAATATGTGCTGAACGATCAGGGCGAAACACTGCGCGCGGAAACCACGACGTCGCTTTCGCCGGTGATTGCGGTCCTGTTTGCGCAAACCGGCCTGCGGCTGGGCGCAACGCTGGAAGGCACCAAATACACACGCATCATCCCCTGAAGCCACGGTCAGCCCATGACGACTTCCATCGGGACCGCTGCACGCAGCCGGTCCCGGTCCGTCGCGAATGGCATGGTCTGCAACGCGTTTTCAAAACTTTGCTGCGCCAGTTTCAACGCAGCCTGCGATAACGCACCGTCGGGATGACGGGCCAGATACGATAATGATTTATTCAAGGCTATCTGCACCTCGATCAGACCGGCACCATCACGGGCAATCGGCGCAAAACCGTCTTCGATCATGTCTGCCGCCGCCAGCGGTCGCACCCACAGGCGTGGGTGCACAATCGACTTGGCGTCGCTGTGCAATTCATCGACATAGCTGTCGAAAATACGCGCAATCCGGCCCAGCACATCAATCGCGGTGCCAGGGTCGTTGATCCCCGGCGACAGCGCGCGCGACCCGATCTCACTCAGGACCACCAGCCCGAACCGGGGATCCTGTTCAAAGGTCCGCACATCACCGACCCCGATATTGCGGCGCAGGACCTTTTCGGATTTGTCGTTCAGTGTGCTTAGATACGCGATCACGTCACCCTGATGGACAAACCGCCCGACGGGTGCGTTGATATAGATGTCCAGGTCCTGCTCTTGGGCCAGTTCCGAAAGCGCACCTTCAAAGATATACTGGATATAGCCGGTCTGGTCGCTGCAAAGGGGCACGGCATCTGCCGGGATCGTGTCGTCATTGTACAACGGATTGGCCCCCAGACATGGCTTGGCCGTCCGCGTCCGCATCGCAGCCAGCGTGCGCTGTTCAACCCGGCGGGTGGCATCAATCAGGCTGCCCAGTGTCTGTAAATACACAATCCAGCGAACAATCGCGATGATGATCAGGACCAGCACCAGGATCGTAAAGAAAAACAGGACCACGATCTGGCCCTCTGAAAAGGCGGCCGAGTTCAGCAGGATGATAGAGCCGAGCGCATAGATATAGGCGCCCACCAGCGTGGCCAGCGTGTTTTGCATTGTCTGATCATCCAGCATCAGCCGATGCACCCGGGGCGACCATTGCCCCGATACCGACCGGAACACCGTTACCACCACCGTCATGGAAAACGTCGTGACGGCCAGCATCGAGTTGGCGATGATCTGCAACAGGGTTTCGACCGAACCTGCACCGATGGCCTGACTGGACCCGGCGGGCAGTTGTGGTGACACAAGCTGCGCGACCGCGATGGCCACCAGGCTTAGCACGCCGATCAGCGCGATCCGCACCCACAGCCGGTTCAGCATGTGGATCAGCTTGCGCACCGGTGTTGTGTCCATGACCGTTTCAAGCCACGTTTGCAGAATGGAAATCATCGTTGCCTCCTGCGGAATTGCCCGACCTTTAACGCACAAACACAAGGCCGGTTCAAAACTTTTGTCAGATCGCAGAAATACGATGACAAGTGTCACAAGGGGTGCAAGGTGCAGCGGCACGTTTCGCGGTGCTGGCATGATGCGAAAAAAGGAGACCCAACATGCAAGCCACCACCTGTGTCGCGGTTATCGGTTGCGGTGGTGTTGTCGCCTCTGTCGTGCCTCATTTGATCAAACCGGTCTGGTCACGACATCCTTGTTCGACCCAGAAGGCATGGTGATGTGCCAATGATCCCGATCCTGATCCTTGCTGCGGGCGGGTCCAGCCGGATGCGCGGGGCCGACAAGCTGCTGGAGCCTGTATGCGGTGTGCCGCTGCTGCGGGTCCAGGCGGAACGGGCGCTGGCAACCGGGCATCCGGTATTTATCGCCCTGCCCCGCGCTGATCATCCACGTGCGGCAGCGCTGGACGGGCTTGATGTGACGATCCTTTCCGTGCCGCAGGCCGCCGAAGGCATGTCAGGCACCATGCGCGGCGCGATAGCGCAACTGCCTGATGCGCCGGCCTTCATGATGTTGCTGGCTGATTTGGTGGCGATCGACACGGCAGATATGCAGACCGTCATGGCAGCCTGCAAAGACCATCCGGAAAACCTGATTTGGCGAGGGGCCACGACGACAGGCAGACCGGGCCATCCCATTATTTTTGACGCAAGCTTGCGGCCCGCCTTTCAGGGGTTGCAAGGTGACACAGGCGGCGATCCGATAGTCCGGCCATTGGCGGATCACACATGTCTTGTCCCGCTGCCCGAAAACCGGGCACGCCTTGACCTTGATACGCCCGAAGACTGGCAGGTATGGCGCGCGCGATGATCAGGTCAGCAGCGCCGCTTCGTGCCGTTTCAATGATCCGCGAGCCGCGCGATAATCAGTCACGCCTTGCTTCGTGGCAAGTTCGGGAAAAAGCGCAAATATTTCCGCGCGTTGCGCCTCGCCGACCCCGCGCAAGGTATAATCACCGGGCTGGAAACTTTCTGACCAGGCGCCATCAGCCAGGATAACCTCGTGATTATTGAACATGAAATGGACGTAGGTCACCCCCGGAACATCTACAATGTCGATGCCATCGCGATGTGTCAGGTGTTTGGCTGCGACCAGCACCTCACTCTGTCCGAAATAAAGCTCGGCCAGTTCTGAAACGATCAATATGCGGTGGTTGGGCGACACCAGCATGTCGCGGACAGGAACGCCGTTGCCAAGCGCGCCCGCGTCGATCCGAACGGGGCGCAATTCAGGTGCGATAATAAGATTTGCATGGCTGACCGCCTTTCTGCCGGCCCAGACAATCGTCTGAATGCCGTTGTCGCGGGTTTGCACACGGTCCCCTACCGTCAGGTTTTCAACCAGCCGCGCACCTTGCGGGGTCGCGATCAGGGTGCCGGGGGTGAAACATGGGATGACATTCTCGATCTGGGAAAACGTCAGCGTGGTGCCGTTCAGGAAAGTGACTGTGCCAGCCTCGGGGTCACCAGGTTCGTAGGTGATGAAATCCACGTCACTACCGGTCAGGTCAAGGACGTCGATGTCGTTGCCATCGGCATCTTCACCGCCAAAAATCACGTCTCCGGCTGTGCCGCCAAGAATGGTATCTGACCCGCTTTGCGCATAGATCAGATCAGCGCCGTCACCACCGATGATGGTGTCGTCGTTGTCGTCGGTGGGATTGATGATCGTATAATTCAGATTATCAAGTGCGGCTTTACCCTCAAGCGTGACCTCCATGCGGGACACGCCGGCAACATTGATCGTCTGGGTAAATACGGTGTTCCTGTCGCCATCCGGCACGTTGATCTGGCTGATCTGGTTGCCGTTTTCATCAAAAAACCGGATCGTCGTGTCCCTGTTTCGACCGATAAAATCCAGGCTGTTGATCGTGGTCGGACCGGTAAATTCAAACAGAAACGTGCCACCGTCATTGTCAACGTCCGGTTCCGTCGGATCATTGTCCTTCGAAAGGATCAGGGCGTTTCCGGCTGTCGATGTTTCCAGGCTGTTTTCTTCGCTGTCGTCATTGGCGGTGTCAAAGATCATCGTCGGATTGTCTGGATTCATGCTCGAAATCCGGACGCCGTTTTCAATGAACTGCGCGTTGACCAGATCCCCCGCGTTCAGCGCATTGAAATCAAGGGTTCCGTCGAATGCAGGGCTGTCGCCATAAATGATGTCGGCGCCATCACCGCCGTCGATCGTGTCGCCGCCATCGCCACCGATCACCAGATCGTCACCCGAACCCGCAACGATGGTATCATCACCGTCACCGGCCAGAATGACGTCATCCTGTGGTGCAGCACCGGGCAGTATTGCATCGCCATTGTCGACCCTGTCTTCTTCGGGGTCGCCTGCATATGCAATATCGATCACATCATCGCCGGGCGTCCCCTCGACATAGCCGTCCAGCGGACCAAAGGTTTCGAATGTGATGTCACTCAGGCCGACGGTGCCTGAATCCTCCGGGCCGCCATCGTTGTCATAAATCACTTGAAGGCTGACAATCGGGCCGGCGATATTCACCGTGACACTGTCGGCCGCGCCCACCGTTTCAACACCAGGCGACACGTTATCATTCGTGTTCAGGACATTTCCGCTGACTTGATGGTGAAAGGCCAGATCGCTGAACGACACCGGAACCTGATTGCCTGCCGAATCCAGCGCGATAATCGTGATCTGATCATCCCAACCGCCGGCAGAGGCATCGACATCGAAAAGTTCAAAGGAAATATTCCGGACCGGTTCATCGAACGCTAGGCTGACGACGGTCGGGTCAGAGACGTTGCGGGCCTGCAGGCCGACAACCCCGCCGCCGAAGTTTTCGACAGACCAGCTCTCACCTCTGTTGCGGGGTGTCGACACATCGACCACCACGCGGTCGCCAGATGAATCAAGCCTGTTATCGCCATCAATATCCGCGTTCGACCAATCAAGAGTAAAGACTGCCATCGTTAACCTTAAGTTCTTCTTTTTTTTAGCCAAGACCCCCGAAAAGCGCAGAGAACAACCAAAGTTATTCTGCCCAGTCACCAGGGTTGGATTGCGATGCGCGATCACAGCCCAAATTCATTAATCCTTCGAAGAGTTGATTTCCCCCACACCGCTTCGGGGATGGAAATAACGTCAGCTGCCTCGACATGCTCTGCTACAGATTATTATCGTCCTTGCCATATAGATGGAAAGTACAATCGTTATCTTAAATTAACATTGGAAAAACCAAGCGAAAACCTACCCTTTAGGCAAGGCGAGACGAGAATTTCATCCTGTTTGCCGGGACTTAGGCGAATTTCAGCCATAACTTTGCCCCAAACGAAACGAATCAGATGGGGATTGTTGGCTGGCTGCCGCGCCTGTTTGCCCCGGTCTAATGCGATCATGCTGGCCCCAATATCAGGGCAATCGCGCCGTTTTGCATTGCGCATCGGACACCTGGACAGTGGCACTGACTGCACTTGCGCGGTGGGACGCAGAAAACCATAGTTTTCTGGATAAACGAAAGTCGCTTGGTGCCGATGGAGAGACTCGAACTCTCACGATGTTGCCATCGGGGGATTTTGAATCCCCTGCGTCTACCATTCCGCCACATCGGCCCGTGCGTTTGTCCTAATCCGGTGCGCCAGCGGCGTCAATCCGACTTTACGGGAAATCCACACGCTTGACGGCGCGGGCCGGTCATGGCCTAACCCCCGCAAACCATGGGAAAGAACCCGACATGCTGCGCCGCCTTTATGACTGGACCTTATCACTGGCCCGATCACCCCACGCACTTTGGGCGCTGGCAATTGTCGCGTTCATTGAATCGTCGTTCTTTCCGATCCCGCCCGATGTGCTGATGATTCCAATGATCATTGCACGGCCAAGCCGGGCGTTCATGATCGCGGCGGTCGCCACGGTTGCATCCGTGCTGGGGGGGCTTTTGGGCTACTATATCGGCTATGGACTGTATGAGAGCGTGGGGCGGCCGGTGCTGGAATTTTACGGCAAGGGCGACGGCTTTGCCGAATTTGCGCTATGGTATAACACCTATGGCGCTTGGGCGGTGCTGATCGCCGGGGTCACGCCGTTTCCGTTCAAGGTGATCACCATCGCGTCGGGGGTCACGCAACTGTCATTTCCGGTTTTCGTGATTTCATCCATCATCGCGCGGGGCTTGCGGTTCTTCATCGTCGCGGCGCTGCTGTGGAAATTCGGGGCGCCGATCCGCGATTTCATCGAACGGCGCCTCGGGCTGGTTTTCATTCTCTTTTGCCTGCTGTTGTTCGGCGGTTTCGCACTTGTGGGGGTCTTATGACACGTAACCTGATGATCACGCTGGCCGCTGGCGGGTCTGCGGCACTTTTGGCCGGGGCCTATCTGTTTCAGGCGCTGGGATATCCGCCCTGCGCGATGTGCCTGTGGCAACGCTGGCCGCATTTTGCAGCGATTGCGATCGGGCTGCTGGCGTTGAAAATTCCCGGTCGGCTGCTGCCGCTGCTTGGCGCCGGTGCCGCCGGAACAACCGGCGCGATCGGCGTTTATCACACCGGCGTCGAACGCGACTGGTGGGAAGGCCCGACCAGCTGCACCGGCAATGGCGGGCTTGAGGGGCTGACGGGCAGCGACCTGTTGGCGATCGAAGGGCCGCGCGTGGTGTTGTGCGATCAGGTCAGTTGGGAATTCCTGACGTTGTCGATGGCAAGCTGGAACGCGATACTGTCGTTCGACCTGATGGTGGGCTGGCTGATTGCCGTGGCACTTAGCGCCGGGTGGACAGCAAAAGGTTCGTTTCGGACCGGCTGACACCGTCCAACCTGCGGATGGCGCTGAGCACCTGATCGAACCCTTCCAACGTATCCGTGCCGATTTCAGCGATCAGATCCCATGTGCCATTGGTGGAATGGACGGTCTGCACCTGCGGCATGGACAAGAGCGCGCGCACGACCTTATCCGCCCCGCGCCCCGCGATTTCCAGCATCATCAGCCCGCGCACCGCATGTGGGCGCACGTCAGATCGGGTTTGCACGGTAAAGCCCACGATCTCACCCCCTGCGACAAGCCGGTCCATCCGGCTGCGCAATGTGCTGCGGGTGACGCCCAGTTCGGCGGCCAGATCAGACAGCGACGCCCGCCCGTTGCGCCGCAGCGCCGCGATCAAACGATTATCCAGTTTGTCCATTTGCACTATCCAAATCGTAACATTTACCTACATATTGCACAATTTGCCGGCTTACCCCATCCCGCAATTCGCGCAATATTGCCGGCATGACACAAAAACACATCATCCTGATTGGCGCCCCCGTGGACTGTGGCAAACGCCGCCGCGGTTGTTTGATGGGGCCTGACGCCTTCCGCACAGCCGGTCTGGCCGAGGCGATGACCGCGCTTGGCCACACCGTTGAAGACATCGGCAACCTTGCCCCCAAACCGGTCACCGTGACGCCTGCAAAAAATCCGCTGGTGCATGAACTGGCGGAAAACGTCGGCTGGACGCATACGCTGATGGACGCCGCACAGAACGCCGCCCCAAAAGGGATGCCCATTTTCATGGGGGGCGATCATGCGCTGGCCGCAGGCACCGTGGCGGGCATGGCGGCCCATGCGCAGGCACAGGACCGCCCGTTCTTTGCGCTTTGGCTGGATGCGCACAGCGATATCCACACACCCGAAACCACCGACAGCGGCAACCTGCACGGCACACCTGTGGGCTATGTCACCGGACGGCCGGGTTTTGATGCCTACCCGCCCCTGCCCGCCCGCGTGGATCCCGCCAATATCTGCATGATCGGTCTGCGGTCCGTGGATGCGGCCGAACATGCGGTGCTGGACGATGGCGATGTGATGCTGGTGGATATGCGGATGATCGACGAAGAAGGCATCAGCGCGCCATTGCAGACCTTCCTTGACAAGGTCGCAGCCGTGAACGGCATGCTGCATGTGTCGCTTGATGTGGATTTCCTTGATCCGTCCGTCGCACCCGCCGTGGGCACGACCGTGCCCGGCGGTGCCACCGTCCGCGAGGGGCATCTGGTGATGGAAATGCTGTCGGATTCAGGGCTTGTGACCTCGCTCGACCTCGTTGAACTGAACCCTTTTCTTGATAACCGGGGCGAAACGGCCAACCTGATGGTTGACCTGACCGCATCCCTTTTGGGCCGCCGCGTGTTCGACCGCCCCACACGGAGCTTCAAATGAGCCTCAAAGCATCACACAAGGCCATGGTGCCTTTCGTCAGCGTCGATAACATGATGCGTCTGGTCAATCATATCGGGATCGAGACTTTCCTTGCCGATCTGGCCCGCGCGATCGAGGCTGATTTCATCCGCTGGGACCTGTTCGACAAGACCGCGCGCGTCGGATCGCATTCGGATGTCGGTGTGATCGAGTTGATGCCGACGGCGGATACCGAATTTTACGGGTTCAAATACGTCAACGGCCACCCCAAGAACATGCGCGAAGGCTTGCAAACAGTGACTGCCTTTGGCGTTCTGTCGGATGTCTATACCGGATATCCGGTGCTGTTTTCGGAAATGACGGTGCTGACTGCCCTGCGCACCGGGGCCACGTCAGCGGTGGCGACGAAACATCTGGCCCGGCCGGACGCGCGCACCATGGCGATGATCGGCAACGGTGCGCAGTCGGAATTCCAATGCCTCGCGATCAAGGCTGTCTGCGGGATCGACAACATCCGGCTATATGACATCGACAGCGCCGCGACCGAAAAATGCATGCGCAACCTTGCCGGGCTTGGGTTCACGATCACCGCTTGCGATAGCCCCGAGCAGGCGATCGAAGGCGCCGATGTGATCACCGTGGCCACCGCTGACAAGGACGTGCAGACGATCCTGACCGACAATATGGTCGGTGCCGGCGTCCACATCAACGCCATCGGCGGCGACTGTCCCGGCAAGACCGAACTGCACCGTGATATCGTGGCGCGGGCATCGGTCTTTGTGGAATATCCGCCGCAGACGCGGATCGAGGGGGAAATTCAGCAGATGCCCGCCGATCATCCTGTCACGGAACTGTGGCATGTGATTTCCGGCACGGCACGGGGGCGGCAGTCTGCGTCAGAGGTGACGCTGTTCGACGGTGTCGGTTTCGCGATCGAGGATTTCAGCGCCCTGCGCTATGTCCACGACCAGATCCGCGACACGCCTTATTACATTGATCTGGATATGATCGCGGACCCTGACGATCCGCGCGATCTGTTCGGAATGATCAAGCGGGCAGGCTAAACCCAGCCTGCCTGCCGTAGCGCAAAGACCAGCACGCAAAAGCCCAGGGCGACCACCAGCAACCGGACAGTCAGGGTGACGCGCTGGCGCAGTGGTGTGCGGCGGAACGGATCAATCATAATCGAACCTTTCCGACAGAATACGCCGTGCGGAAACGCCACGCGCGATCAGGTCATGTTCGACGCTGTCCATCATGGCGGGCGGACCGCAAAGCAGAAACACCCAGGTGTCGCATTGTTCCTGGGTAAACAGCCGGCCCAGCAAGGTGGCATCAATAATTCCTGTTTCCCCGTCCCAGTCATCGGGCGGATCTGACAGAATGATCGTTGTATTTTCACCTGACAATTCGTCTTTGAAAACGACGTCGGCAGCCTTTGACGCGCCATAGATCATCCTGACCTCACGGGGGTCATCCGTCATGCGCATTTCGCGCAATATTCCCAGCAGTGGGGCGACCCCGACACCACCAGCGATCAGGGCGACGCCCGGTTCACTGCGCCCCGTGATCGTCAGGGTGCCAAATGGCCCGTCGATATAGGCCCGCGTGCCCGGCGCAATCTGTCCGACAGTCCGGGTGAAATCGCCAAATTCCTTGATCAGGAACGACACTTCAGGTCCGGCAGCAGGGGCAGATGCGATGGAAAACGGATTTTCGTGCAGGGAAAATGCGCTGTGGCCGACGTTCAGCCAGGCAAATTGTCCGGCCTTGTAATCCAGTCCCGCGTGACCGTCAGGTGCCAAGGTGACTGACCATTGACGCGGGGCCACCGGCACAACGCCTTGCAATCTCCATGGGCGCTTGCGCTCCCGCAACGGTGCCAGCAGATACACATGCACCAGCGTGGCGACGGCCGCTGTTGTCATCAGGTACCAATACCATGCCACGGGCAGCGCGTCGGCATAGCGACCGACCCGGATTGTATGCACCAGCAGCATCATGACAATCAGCGCCGCCCCCAACCCGTGCAACCACCGCCAGTGTTCATAGGTCTGTGGTGTCTGCTTGCGATAGATCGCGAAAATGACAAAGGTTGGCAACAAGATGAACGCCGCAATACCAGCCGATAGACCCAGCATATCGGTGGACAGCGTCAATTGCCGTGTCGCATCCCACGGGCGCGGCCCACCCGCTGGCGCGCCGCCATAAAGAAACGGATGCAACAGCGCAAAGCCAAGTGCGGCGCGCCCCATGCCCTGATGCAGGCGCATCGTCACATCCATGCCGATTTGGTTGGACACAGTCTTGAACCGTCCCGACAGCACGAATTCCACCAGAATGACGGCAAATGCCACCATCCCCAACCCTGATGCGATATCGTGCATGACCGGGCGGGGCGGACCGCCGTAGACCGCAGACAGCGCCAGTGGCAGGACCAGCAGCAGGCCGTAAAGTGCGAAAAGAGCAAACAGTTTCATGCCGGCTTTCTAGCTGTGGCGCTGACTCTTGCACTTGATTTGTCACAATCTGCGCCGATTAATGATAATGGAATTCGCCTGTCACATGCCGCCATTCGCCGGGGCTGATCAGCTTGCGATGCACAAAGCGGACCGAATGCAGCGGCCCATCCAGTTTTTCCTGCCAAAAGCCGATGAATTTCAGCAGCTTGTCATGATCCGGGGCCAGGTCGTAATCCTGCCAGACGAACGTGTTCAGCACGCTGGGGTGGTCGGGCATCCGGTAATACATTTCCGCAGTGGTCAGGCCGTAGCCTTTCATCATCAATTCGGTCTCTGTTGGCATTGCGCACCTCTTCGTTTCTTGATCTTATAGTGGAAGGATGCCGCGTTGATAAACTTTGTCAACAAAAACAATCTGTTATCAATCCTCTTTGGTGGCTGCCAGCGGCATGTGGCATCAGCCATTGCACCCCATATCAGGTGTCTGATAGTATCATCGCAACGAAATATAGCAGTTATTCAGCAGACAGGCGGCCCACGTGAGCGATACCCCCGAAACCCCTGATAATAATGATGAAAATTTGCCGCAAAGCTATGTTTATGACGGCCCCAGCGTTACCATCGAACACGAGCTGAAGACCAGCTATCTTGACTACGCGATGAGCGTGATCGTGTCCCGCGCGATCCCGGATCTGCGGGACGGGCTGAAACCCGTTCACCGGCGGATCCTTTACGGGATGCACGAGGCGGGCAATACCCACGACAAGCCCTATCGTAAATCGGCGCGTTCTGTCGGCGACGTGATGGGGAAATATCACCCACATGGCGACAGTGCGATCTATGACGCGCTGGTGCGTATGGCGCAGGATTTTTCCATGTCGCTGCCGCTGTTGGACGGCCAGGGCAATTTTGGGTCCATGGATGGCGACCGTGCCGCCGCCATGCGCTATACCGAGGTGCGGATGGACAAGCCCGCAGCCTATATGCTGGCCGATATCGACAAGGATACCGTCGATTTTCAGGACAACTATGATGGCCGCGACCGTGAACCCAGCGTCCTGCCGGCGCGTTTTCCCAACATGCTGGTCAATGGTGCGGGCGGCATCGCCGTGGGTATGGCCACGAACATCCCGCCGCACAATCTGGGCGAGGTCATCAACGGCACGCTGGCGCTGATCGATAACCCCGACATGTCCAGCGAGGAACTGATCGACTATATCCCGGCACCCGATTTTCCCACCGGTGGGATCATCCTTGGCCGGGCCGGTGCGCGCAAGGCCTATCTGGAGGGGCGCGGCACGGTTCTGGTGCGGGCGCGCACCCATATCGAAGAATTGCGCAAGGATCGCTATGCCATCATCATCGACGAAATCCCCTATCAGGTGAACAAGTCGGTGATGATCGACCGCATCGCCGAGGCCGCCCGCGACAAGCGGATCGAAGGCATCGCCCATGTGCAGGACGAATCCGACCGCAGTGGCGTGCGCGTGGTGGTCGAGTTGAAACGTGATGCCACGGCAGAGGTGGTGCTGAACCAGCTGTTCCGTTTTACCCCGATGCAGACGCATTTCGGCTGCAACATGCTGGCGCTGAACGGCGGCAAGCCCGAACAGCTGACGCTGCGCCGGTTCCTGACTGCTTTCGTCGATTTCCGTGAAGATGTCGTTGCCCGCCGCACGGCCCATCTGCTGCGCAAGGCGCGCGAACGGGCGCATATCCTGTGCGGTCTGGCCGTGGCCGTGACAAATATCGATGAGGTGGTGGCGACCATCCGTGCCTCGGCCGATGCGGCGACGGCACGCGAAAAACTGATGACGCGGCGCTGGCCTGCGGAAAGTATTCTGGAATATATCGCCCTGATCGACGACCCGACCCATACCGCCAATGAAGACGGCACCTATAACCTGTCGGAAACACAAGCCCGCGCCATTCTGGAACTGCGACTGCAACGCCTGACCCAGATCGGGGTCAAGGAAGTGACCGACGAATTGCAGGAACTGGCTGGCAAGATCCGCGAATACCTTGAAATTCTCAGCTCGCGCGAACGGATCCTGCAAATCATCCGTGATGAGCTGACCGAAGTGCGCGACCTGTTCGCCGTTCCCCGCCGGACCGAGATCACCGACTGGGCCGCCGATATGGACGACGAGGACCTGATTGAACGCGAGGACATGGTCGTCACTGTCACATCGGGCGGCTATATCAAGCGCACCGCACTGGCCGATTTCCGCGCGCAACGGCGCGGCGGCAAGGGTGTCGGCTCCATGGCGACCAAGGAAGAGGACGTGGTCACCACCCTGTTCGTGGCCAATACCCACACGCAGTTGCTGTTCTTTACGACCGACGGCATGGTCTACAAGCTGAAAACATGGCGCCTGCCGCTGGGCAGCCGCACCGCCAAGGGCAAGGCAATCGTCAATATCCTGCCGATCCCGCCCGGTGTATCCATCGCTGCTATCATGCCCGTCGACCGCCCCGAGGAAGAATGGGACGACCTGCAAGTCGTCTTTGCAACCTCTGCCGGAACTGTGCGTCGTAACAAGCTGTCAGACTTCACAAATGTCATGCGCAACGGCAAGATCGCGATGAAGTTCGAAGGCGAACACGAAGGCACCACACTGATCAATGCGCGCATTGCGTCCAATGATGATGACGTGATGCTGGTCACCGATTCAGGCCGCGCCATCCGCTTTCCGGCGACCGATGTGCGGGTCTTCAACTCGCGGTCGTCTGTCGGTGTGCGCGGTATCCGGCTTCAGGGCGATGACAAGGTCGTGTCAATGTCCATCATCCGCCATTTCGAAGCGGATCCCGCCGAGCGCGCCGCCTATCTGAAAATGCGCCGTGCCATGGCCGGGCTGACGGACGAGGCCGAAAACGAAGACGACGAGGACGTGGCCGCAGGGGCCATCAGCCCCGAACGCTATGCAGAAATGTCGGCGGCGGAAAACCTGATCCTGACGATCACCGCAAAAGGGTCGGGCAAACTGTCGTCCAGCCACGACTATCCGGTGCGCGGACGCGGCGGCATGGGTGTGGCGGCGATGGATCGTGCCATGCGTGGTGGGCCGCTGGTCACCTCCTTCCCTGTCGATCTGTCGGATCAGATCATGTTGGTCACGTCCACCGGCCAATCCATCCGCGTCCCTGTCGAGGGTATTTCGTTTCGGTCGCGTGGCGCGGGCGGGGTCAAGGTGTTCGACACTGGCAAGGATGAGACAGTGGTCAGCGTCGCCTGGATCGCCGATCAGGGCGATGACACTGCGCAACCAGAAACGGACACGCAAGCAGAGTAGTTCATACAAAGGCCCGCCTGACAAACAGGCGGGCCTTTTCATTTGTGCCTGTCCGGCCTAGATCATGGGCATGGACAGAACACTCAATATCATCGGCGGCGGCATGGCCGGATCAGAGGCCGCTTGGCAGGCGGCAAACGCTGGCCTGCATGTCGTCATTCACGAAATGCGCCCCAAGGTTGGCACCTTTGCCCACCGCACCGGCCACTTAGGCGAAATGGTCTGCTCGAACTCGTTCCGGTCGGACGATCATGAACAGAACGCTGTGGGGCTGCTGCATTGGGAAATGATGCAGGCGAACGGGCTGGTGATGGACACCGCCTATAAACACCGCCTGCCCGCCGGTGGCGCATTGGCCGTGGACCGTGACCCATTCGCCGAAAGCATCACCGCCGCGCTGACCGCCCATCCGAACATCAGCATATCCTATGATGAAATCACCGCCTTGCCCGATGACGGCCACTGGATCATCGCCACCGGCCCGCTGACGTCCGGTGCGCTGGCGCAGGCGATCCAGGCCGAAACCGGCGCGGATGCGCTTGCATTTTTCGACGCTATCGCGCCCATCGTCTATGCTGACAGTGTCAACATGGATGTGGCCTGGATGCAGTCGCGCTATGACAAGGGTGAAACGGTCGCGGAACAAACCGCCTACCTCAACTGCCCGATGACAAAGGCGCAATATGAGGCGTTCATCGACGCGCTGCTTGCGGCTGAAAAAACCGAATTCAAGGAAGGCGAAACTGCCGGCTATTTCGACGGTTGCCTGCCGATCGAAGTCATGGCCGAGCGTGGCCGCGAAACCCTGCGCTTTGGCCCGATGAAACCCGTGGGCCTAACCAACGCGCATGATCCGCAGAACAAAGCCTATGCCGTCGTGCAACTGCGCCGTGATAACGCCCTGGGCACGTTGTTCAATATGGTCGGCTTTCAGACCAAGATGAAATACGGCGCACAAAAGGCTGTTTTCAAAATGATTCCCGGGCTGGAGGACGCAGAGTTCGCGCGCCTCGGGGGGATTCACCGGAACACATTCATCAACGCGCCCACGCTGCTGGACGACCAGATGCGTCTGCGCTCGCGGCCCAATATCCGTTTCGCCGGTCAGATCACCGGCGTCGAAGGCTATGTGGAATCCGCCGCGATGGGTTTGCTGGCGGGCCGCATGGCTGTGGCGGAATTGTCCGGACAGACGTTGCCGCCTGTGCCCAACACCACTGCGATGGGTGCCCTTGTCACCCACATCACCGGCGGGGCCGAGGCAAAGACGTTCCAGCCGATGAACGTCAATTTCGGGCTTTTTCCGCCGCTTGACGGGGTCAAAAGCGGACGACGCGGACGCAAGGACCGCTACAAAGGCTACACCGACCGGGCCAAGGCCGACTGGCAGGACTGGCTTGCGCCACAGGCACAAGCCGCCGAATGATCACCCGCTTCGCGCCCTCACCTACAGGGCCGCTGCATCTGGGGCACGCCTATTCGGCGCTGCTTGCGTATGATATGGCGATGGCTGCTGACGGAACATTCCTGCTGCGGATTGAAGACATCGACCAGACCCGCGCCCGCCCCGAATGGGAGTCGCAGATTTACGACGATCTGCACTGGCTGGGTCTGTCGTGGCCGGAACCTGTCATGCGGCAATCAGATCGCACCGCTGCCTATCAATCCGCGCTGGACCAGTTGTGGGATGACGGATTGCTATTCCCCTGCACCTGCACCCGCAAGGATATTGCCACTGCCGCCAGCGCCCCGCAGGAAGGCGCGCCCATGGGACCGGACGGCGTGATCTATCCGGGCACCTGCCGCGGGCGTGACAGAACCGGCGCACGGCCGACGGATGCAGTTCTGCGGCTGGATATGGCCAAAGCCGCCCGTAATATCAGCTACACTGATCAGTCCCGGCACACCATCACACGCGACATCCTGGTCCACGACATCGGCGATGTCGTTCTGTCCCGGCGCGAGATGGGCACATCCTATCACCTGTCCGTCGTCGTGGATGACGCGGCCCAGAGGATCACCGATGTCATACGCGGTGCCGATCTGGCCGAGGCGACGCCGATCCACGTTTTGCTGCAAAATCTGCTGGGGCTGCCTACGCCGACATACCACCACCACACACTGATCCGGGATCAGGATGGCAAGCGACTGGCCAAGCGCGATGATGCCCGCGCCATCGCGAAATACCGGGCTGACGGCGCCACCCCTGCTGACATCAGGCGGATGGTTGGTCTGCCATAGGCATTTCGATCTCGACCTCTTCGCCATTCCGAACGGCCGTATAGAAACACGTCCGCCGCCCGGTGTGACACGCCGGACCTGCCTGATCGACCTCAAGCAACAGACAATCGCGGTCGCAATCCACGCGAAAATCCACCAGCGTCTGGGTGTTGCCGCTGGTCGCGCCTTTGACCCAGAATTCCTGACGGGACCGCGACCAATAGGTCACTTGCCCGGTTTCCAGGGTCTTGGCGACGGATTCGGCGTTCATCCAGGCCATCATCAGCACCTCGCCCGACTGGGCATCCTGCGCGATCGCAGGGATCAGCCCTGCGTCGTTGTACGTCAGGGTCGCGGGATCAAATGACATGTCAAAAACCTTTGCAAGCAGCGGGGTCCGCACTATCTAGGGCTTAGTGGTAAAAAGGGCAAACGGCATGTCGGCAGAAACGGATATGATCAAACTTTATTCAGGGCGTATCCTTGCGCTGGCCGCCGATATGCCGCGCACAGCACGGCTGGTCAATCCAACAGCCACGGCCAAGAAACGGTCGCCCCTCTGCGGATCAACCGTCACTGTTGATATCGTGGTCAAGGACGGGGTGATCACAGAGTACGGGCAAGACGTGAAGGCCTGCGCGCTGGGACAGGCCGCCGCCGCCGTAGTGGGCGGCAATATCATCGGGCTGAAGCGTGATCAGGTCCAGTCGGGCCGCGACCAGTTAGTTGCCATGCTGAAAAATGACGGAGCGGTGCCCGATGCCCCCTTCTCCGATCTTGAGGTGCTGCAGCCCGCCAAGGATTACAAGAACCGGCACGCCTCCATTCTGCTGGCCTTTGACGCCACACTTGCAGCATTGGAAGACAGCACCGCCAGCGCATAAAAAAACCGCCGCACATCCGGGACAGGATGGCGGCGGCAGGATGGCACTACGGCCCGGTCCGTTGGTTATCGGGGGCAGGCAAACCCCACATACGAAACCGGGACAGGCTGGTCATCAATCATTGCAAGTTTGGGACAGGGCAATGTGATCGACCGGGCCGCAGATGCCAGGCAGGTCAGATCATCGCAGGCAGTGATAATCCGACAAACAGCATCACCATCAGGGCCACCACGCCAAGCGCATCAGCCAAAATCGTGTCGCGGGACCGGACGATTGCGGATTTGATTTCCTGTGCCATGTGGTGTTCTCCTAACGTTCTGTTGCTCTTTTGTTCTCATACCATTAACGGTCTGTAAAGAACTTTTTGAGAACATTTGTGAACGTCGTGCGCTGAAAACCCCTAACCTATTGATATCAAACGGATGGCTTTGTCCTGTTCCATCAGCCACAACAGAACGCGCGCGGCCCTGCCCCGGTCGGTTTCCAATGTCGGATCGTCATGCAGCAGCTTGCGCGCATCACTTTGGGCCAGCGCCATCAGCGCGCCCTGCCTTTCAAGATCGGCGATGCGAAACCGGGGCAGCCCGGACTGCGCGGTGCCGATCACATCGCCGGCACCGCGCATCGCAAGGTCTTCCTCGGCGATGCGGAAACCATCGTCGGTTTCGCGCAAAATCTCTAGTCGGCGCTTGCCTGTCTCGCTTAGAGGTGCCTGATACAACAACAGACATGTTGATGCGGCAGCACCGCGACCGACCCGCCCGCGCAGCTGGTGCAATTGGGCAAGCCCGAAACTTTCGGCACGTTCGATCACCATGATAGAGGCATTGGGCACATTCACCCCCACCTCGATCACCGTCGTCGCGACCAGCACTTTGGTATCACCCGCCACGAAACGCGCCATCGCCGCATCTTTTTCGGCGGGGGGCATCTGACCATGAACAAGGCCCACGACCCCGTCACCCAATGCCGCACGCAACCGTTTGAACCGGTCCTCTGCGGCGGTCATATCGACGACCTCGCTTTCCTCGACCAGCGGACAGACCCAATACGCCTGCCGCCCTTCGTTTACGGCATCGCGCAGCTTTGCGACCACTTCGTTCATGCGCTGTGTCGAGACAAGGGCGGTTTGCACAGGCGTCCGTCCGGGCGGTTTTTCATCCAGCACCGACACATCCATATCACCGTATTGCGCCAACGCGAGTGATCGGGGGATCGGCGTCGCGGTCATCACCAGCACATCAACAGCCCGGCCTTTGGCCCCCAATTCCATACGCTGCGACACGCCAAACCGATGTTGTTCGTCGATCACGGCAAGGCGGAGATCCTTGAAGACGACATCCTTTTGAAAAACGGCATGGGTGCCGACCAGAATGTCGATGTCTCCTTTGGCCAGCGCGGAGAGTTTCGCGGTACGATCACGCCCCTTGTCACGGCCTGTCAGTATGTCCAGAACGACCCCCGCGCTCTGTGCCAATGGGCGCAACCCTTCAAGATGTTGGCGCGCCAGAATTTCGGTCGGCGCCATCATCACGCCCTGCCCGCCTGCCTCGACCACACACAGCAGCGCCATCAATGCAACCAGCGTCTTGCCCGACCCGACATCGCCCTGCAACAGACGGTTCATGCGCAGATTGCTTGCCAGATCGGCGCCGACTTCTTTCACCGCGCGGGTCTGTGCGCCCGTCGGGGCATACGGCAGGTCGGCCAACACCTTGGCCTGCAATGTCCCGGTGCCCGCCGATGACACGCCCTTGGCCCGGCGCGAAATGGCCCGTGCCAATGCCAGTGTGACTTGATGGGCAAACAATTCATCATAAGCCAGTCGCGCCCGTGCAGGATGATGCGGCGACAAATCCGTTGTTGATTCCGGTCCATGCACAATTTTCAATGCTGCACGCCACTCAGGCCACGCCTCTCGCTTTTTGAGTGCGGGGTCGATCCACTCTGCCAGATCGGGTGCCAAATTCAGAGCGGAACGGGTCGCTTTCCACATCACCTTCTGACTGATCCCCGCGTGCAGGGGGTAGATCGGCTCGAACAGCGGGATTTCATCCGATTCGGCTAGCGGGACAACGTGATCAGGATGGACGATCTGCGCGACGCTATCGAAGATTTCGACCTTGCCCGACACCAGCCGTTGCTGCCCGGTGGGCAAAAGGCGCTGCAAATAATCGCCCCGCGCGTGAAAAAACACCAACTGAAATGCCGTCTGCGCATCGCTGACCTGCACCCGGTAAGGTCGGCCACGTGCTGTGGGCGGGTAATGCGTGCCAACCGTTACCGCAACCGTTACGGTCGCGGGCGGCACGATGTCGCGGATGCTGGCGCGCCGATGCCGATCGACACCAGAGTGCGGCAACGTCATCAGCAAATCACGCGGCTTTTCCACACCCCCCAGTTGCAGGGTCTGCGCCGTCTTGGGGCCGATCCCATCCAACCCCGTCAGAGACCCGAACAGCGGGAATAAAACCTCGGGCCGATTGCTCATGTGTCCCCGATGAGGGCGAGCCAGCCATCTTCATCGATCGTCTCAACGCCCAGTTCTGCGGCCTTCTTTGCCTTGGACCCGGCGCCGGGACCGGCAATCAACAGGTCGGTTTTCGCACTGACCGAGCCGGACACCTTGGCGCCCAACGCCTCTGCGCGTGATTTTGCCTCGGCCCGGGTCATTTTTTCCAACGTGCCTGTAAAGACGACAGTCTTACCCGCCACGGGGCTGTCGCCGCCCACGACTTCGGCATCCTGAACATCCAGTTGAACAACGAGCCGATCAATCGAGGCACGCTCTGCGTCTTGTTGCATCGTCGTGATCAGCGATGTTGCCATAACCGCGCCAACCCCGTCGATCCCCGTCAGCTCATCCCATTCAGGGCCTTCGGCAATCCTGGCGTTGGTCATTGCCGTTTCGACTGCAGCCCATGATCGATAGTGGTTGGCCAGCGTTGTTGCCGCCGCCTCGCCCACGTGACGGATCCCCAAGGAAAATATCAGCCGATGCAACGGGATCTTGCGTTTTTCATCAATGGCATCAAACAGGTTATTGGCGCTTTTCTCACCCCAGCCTTCACGGTTCTTGAGTTGCTGCAAGCCAGTGCCGAACCGCGCGCGCAGCGTAAAGATGTCGGCGGGCGTTGCGATCCAGCCATCGTTGTAGAACTGCGCAACCTGTTTTGCGCCAAGACCTTCGATATCAAAGGCGGCGCGGGATACGAAATGCTTCAATTTTTCAACGGCTTGCGCGGGGCAAATGATACCCCCCATGCAGCGACGCACCGCATCACCGTCTTCGCGGATCGCGTCCGATCCACATTCCGGACAGGTTTTCGGAAATTCGTACGGCCTTGAATCCGCTGGCCGACGGGCCAGATCGACATCATTGATTTTCGGGATGACATCGCCAGCGCGATAGACCTGAACCCAATCACCGACGCGAATATCGCGGCCGTTTCGAATGGGTTGGCCATCACCGCCGCGTCCGGCGATATAATCCTCGTTGTGCAGTGTCGCGTTCGACACCACGACACCGCCCACTGTAACCGGTTTCAGACGGGCCACCGGCGATAGCGCGCCGGTACGTCCGACCTGGATATCAATCGCCTCGATCACGGTCCACGCCAGTTCAGCAGGAAATTTATGCGCAATCGCCCAACGCGGCGTCGTCGCGCGAAACCCAAGCCGGCGCTGCAGATCCAGATCGTTGACCTTGTAAACGACCCCGTCGATGTCATACCCCAGCGTGGCGCGCTGTTCTTCGATCAGGTGGTAGTGGGCGATCATCCCGGCGGGGCCGTCGCATGTGACCATCAGGTCATTGGCCACAAAGCCCAGTGTGGCCAGCCGCGCGATTGCACCTGCCTGCGTGTCATTCAGCGGTTCCGAGAGCGCACCCCAGGCATAGGCGAAAAAACGCAACGGGCGCGATTGGGTGATATTTGCGTCCAGTTGGCGCAGCGATCCGGCGGCAGCATTCCGCGGATTGGCGAATGTCTTGGCCCCGGCCGCGGCTTGCCTCGTGTTCAATGCCGCGAAATCCGCATGGCTCATATAAACCTCGCCGCGGACCTCCAGGACAGCCGGTGCGACATTCAGCGTCTTGGGAATATCATGTATTGTCCAAGCGTTTGCGGTGACATCTTCACCTATTGCACCATCACCCCGTGTGGCCGCGCGGACCAGCTTGCCCTCTTCATAACGCAGGGACAGCGACAGGCCATCGATTTTCGGTTCTGCCGTATAGATCAGCGGATCATCGACGCCAAGGCCAAGGTATTTGCGGATGCGGGCATCGAACGCATAGACCTCTTCATCCTCAAAAGCGTTGCCAAGAGATAGCATCGGGACAGCGTGGCGAACTTTTCCAAAACCCTCGGCTGTGGGCGCGCCCACACGTTCGCTTGGGCTATCTGCACGCTTCAGGTCCGGAAATGCCGTTTCGATTGCCAGATTGCGATACTTGAGCGCGTCATATTCCGCGTCGCTGATGTCTGGTGCGTCTTCACGGTGATAGGCGAGGTCCGCCCCGCTGATCTGCGCCGCAAGCCATTCCAGTTCAGCCGCAGCATCGTCAGGTGACAAATCGGCCACCTTGCGATCCCAGGTTTTGGGTCTTTTCCTGTCTTTGTCCTGGCCCAATTCCGCCCCCCGAACACAGCATCCAGTGCCAACCGGCAACAGGATCAAGTCTTAGGCGGGCTAACTTGCGGCGTCCAGAGCGATCATTGGCCGGGTGCCAAAGCCGACAACCTCAGGCACCGACGGCAAGTTTCTGCGGGTCCTGCACCGGCTCAGGATCGCGCAGCACATAACCACGCCCCCAGACGGTTTCGATATAATTGTCACCATCGGTGGCTTCGCTCAGCTTCTTGCGCAATTTACAGATGAATACATCAATGATCTTCAACTCCGGTTCGTCCATCCCACCATAAAGGTGGTTGAGGAACATTTCCTTTGTCAACGTGGTCCCCTTGCGCAAACTTAGCAGTTCGAGCATCTGATATTCCTTGCCTGTCAGATGTACGGTACTCCCCCCCACATCGACCGTTTTGGCATCAAGGTTGACTGCGATTCTGCCGGTATTGATCACCGATTGTGCATGTCCCTTGGACCGACGGATAATCGCATGAATACGCGCCACGAGTTCTTCGCGGTGGAAGGGCTTCGTCAGATAGTCGTCTGCACCAAAACCAAAGCCTTTTAGCTTGCTTTCTGTCCCATCATCCCCTGAAAGGATCAATATTGGCGTATCAATACGGCTGAGCCGCAGTTGGCGCAGCACCTCATATCCGTTCATGTCCGGCAAGTTCAGATCCAGCAGGATCAGATCGTAATCATAAAGTTTCGCAAGATCGATCCCCTCCTCGCCCAGATCTGTCGCATACACGTTCAGGTTCGCATGGGTCAGCATCAGTTCAATGCTTTTCGATGTTGTAGGGTCGTCTTCAACCAGCAAGACACGCATCCGAGTACTCCGCTCTCTCTTCGATGTCGTTAACCTAAACGGCGAAAGGTTAATCACCCGTTACCATACCATCGAATCTTTGCATTTCTCCCTAAGGTTGTCGATAGCGCTGCAGCGCCGTGGCCTTCAAAGCCGCTTCGCCATGTTGGGCAACAGCTGTTTCCCATTCGCTGAACTCTTCTTCGGACAGGCTGTAGCGATCAAGAGCTTCCTTGCGCCCGATCAACCCGGTCGTCACGGCACGCACAACGGCGGCCTTACGTGACGCCACCCAGCGCCGTGTCTGTGGACTGGGCAAATCCGCCCGCGTCATGATCGTGCCATCGGGCAGCGTGACTGACCGCGGCCCTTCCACCTTTCGTAAATACATCTTGCACCCCTTTTGCTAACTCCCGGCTGTTTTATGGGTGGTCAGGGTTTAATGAGAGGTGTAGCGCCCCCTTGAGAGTAGTTCGTATTTTCCTATATTTTACGACAAACCACATATCCGGACATGCCATGACCCTTGATTCGCCGCTCAACTCGCTCGGCTTTGCCAAGCCGCCCGCGCAAACGCGCGTCGTCGTCGCCATGTCGGGCGGGGTAGACAGTTCCGTGGTCGCCGCCCAACTGGCCGAAGAAGGCTATGATGTGGTCGGCGTCACCCTGCAGCTTTATGATCACGGCGCGGCACTGGCCAAGAAAGGTGCCTGCTGTGCCGGGCGTGACATCCATGATGCCCGCCGCGTGGCCGAGGAAATGGGTTTCCCCCACTATGTCCTTGATTACGAAAACACTTTCCGCGAGGCCGTGATCGACGAATTCGCCGACAGCTATCTGGCGGGGGCAACGCCCGTGCCTTGTATTCGCTGCAATGAGCGGGTGAAATTCAAGGATCTGCTGGAGACAGCCAAGGATCTCGATGCGGACTGCATGGCGACCGGGCACTACATCCAGCGCAAGATGGGTGACAGTCGCGCCGAATTGCACGCCGCCGCCGATGGCAACCGCGACCAAAGCTATTTCCTGTTCTCGACCACGCAGGAACAGCTGGATTATCTGCGCTTTCCGCTGGGGCATCTGAAATCCAAGGATGAAACCCGCGCGCTTGCCGCGAAATACGGGCTGAGCGTGGCGGACAAGCCCGACAGCCAGGACATTTGTTTTGTCCCTGATGGGAATTACGCCAAGCTGATCGAAAAGCTGCGCCCCGGGTCCGCCGAACCGGGTGACATCGTTGATGTCGATGGCCGCGTGCTGGGCCCCCACAAGGGCGTGATCCACTATACTGTGGGGCAGCGGCGCGGGCTTGGCATCGGTGGTCTGGCCGATCCGCTTTACGTGGTAAGGCTGGATGTGGAGGCCAGACAGGTCATCGTCGGCCCGCGTGAAATGCTGGCGACCCGCCGGGTCCCGATCCGGGAAATCAACTGGCTGGGTGATGGTGGGTTCACCGACATGGCGGAACGCAACATCATGGTGCGAGTCCGGTCCACGCGCCCGCCGACCGACGCGATCCTGCGGCCGATTTCCGCAACAGAGGCCGAAGTGGAACTGCTGGTCGCCGAACAAGGCGTGTCCCCGGGGCAGGCCTGCGTGTTCTATGATCCCGACAGCACGCGCGTGCTGGGTGGTGGCTGGATCTGGCGGGGCGCATAGACCCGGGTGATCTCGAAAATGAAAAACGCCGCATCGCTTATCACGATGCGGCGTTTGTTTTTACAGTGCCGGTTCAGAATTCCATCGACACAAAGGCGCGCAGGCCGTGGTTTTCATAGTCATCACCGAATGATCCGCGGTATTCCCCGCCCAGCATGGCGGCATTGCTGATCCTTGTGCTGAACCCGATCCCCACATCGACCCATTCCTGATCCAGGCCATCCACAGGCGTCAGCCCGGAAAATTCACCCACGAAGCCGGTTGTCACCATGGTGTCGTCACCGGACACTTTGGTATATGCCACGCTGCCATAGACATTGCCGCCACCGAAATCATAGGTGCTGCGCAGACCCGCGCTGGCGATGGTGATGTCGTTTTCCTGATCGCCGATTGAAAGGTTGCCAAGGGTCAGGCCGGTTTCTTCGTAGCCATCCACCGACAAGTTGTAGCTTTCCAGCGATACGGTCGGACCATAGCGCAGCGCGCCCTGCCCGAACATGTAATCGCCCCGCAGCGCAAAGAAGGTCTGCGAACCGTCGGTGGACCCGGTTGCCGTTTCGGTGCCCACGTTGCGGGTGCTTTCAAGCGACATGTCCTGATAGCCCAGCATCGCCTGCACCGCACCGCCGTCGCCAAATACTGCGCGCGCAAAGAGCGCACCGGTCACCGCGTCAGTCTCGATTTCGCCCCGGTCCAGCTTGGCCTCTGCGGTGGCTTGCGATGCACCCAGCAACACACCGACAGAAGCCGTGGGCGACACGTTATAAGCAACACCGGCCGAGAACCCGGTGGTATCGACATCGTAACCAACGCCGTTGGCGGTGCTTTCGAATGTCCCGCTGCTGCCGTTGATCGCGGCCATCCCGCTGATCCCGCCACCCATGGCCCAGAAGTTATCCGTGCCCTGCGAGGCCATGACAGTGCCGTCGGCACCGGCCTGCGCCTCTGGCATCCCCAACGCGAACACCTGTTCGCGGCCCAGCGTCATGGCCAGCCCGGAATAGGCGGACAGAAAGCTGAACCCGGTTTCTTCCAGCGCATTGGCCTGTTCGGCAGGGTCAAGCGCAAGGATCGTGTCGATCAAAGCGCCATAAGCCACCGCATTTCGATCAAGGTCCTCCGGGTCGGTATCAAGATAAGGCACATTGGCCAGCGCATCCAGATAGCCTGCCATGTGGAACTGATAGTCGCTGTTTGATTCCTCGGCGATCTCCGCAAAGCGCGGTGAAATCCGGACGGTGAACTGGCCCTCTTCTATCGTCCCGACGGTCATGGTGTAATTCATATTGGCGTTGCGCAGGTCCTCGACCTTGTCGACCGCGAACAGGCTATCCGCATCCATCAAGGCAGCAATAGCAGGGGGCACGGCATCACCTCCAGTGGTGTAGCCAAGTTGTTCGACAGTCACATCAAGATCAGCTGCTATAGCAGCCAGCTTTTCATCCAGAATTTCGCTGTCTGCCTCGCCAAGGTTGCCGTAATACCATGTTTCTTCGCCAACGTGATACCACGCAAGCAGCGCATTTTCATCATCGGCGATATCAGGGGTTCCATCCCAGAACATACCATCTGGAACGATGCCATTGTAAAGCATCGCAGTGCCGAAATTGGTTACGTGAAACGCGTTAGTAATTCCTTCGAAATCAAGAACATCAACACCAGGCGTCGGTCCGAACTGGGCGTCATCCACAGAGAAAAAACCGATCCCCGCCTCTTCCTGTCCACCATTGCCGAACAACCCTTCGACCAGACCGGCGTTCAGCCCGATGCCTGTGGCATTCAGGTTGAACAGCACCGCCTCGGCGGCTGCCCTTCCATCCGCGGTCATCGGTTTGCCGTCAGCATCAAGGAGCTCAATGGAAAACCCGGTGATACGGGCCGGTGCAAAGTTGGATATCTTGCCGAAGCTGAAGTAATCGACAGACAAAATATCAACGGGTTGCTCTTCCAAGTCGATATAGGGGTTCACAGTGGTGGTTCTGAGAAGAATGTCGAATGGGTCGGGGCCATACAAATGGACCTTGACGCGCTTGCCTGAACCAGGTTCGGAATCGCAATAGTTGTCGTTGCTTGCCATCAGGCAGTTTGTCACCTGACTGCGCTTTGTCAGGTCGGTGAAGTCCGTGACAATGTTTTCGTAGGGATCAATCCACGCCGGCGTTTCCGATTCAGGATCACGGGTCGAGGTAAAGGTCACGCCTTTCATGCCGGGGGCCACCACGCCTTCGGTCGTATCGACAAAGATGATGCCATCGCCAGAGGTGCTGATCACCACATTGTCGTCCAGCAGGTCCGCCCAGACCGGTGTGCCAAGCGCCGCCGCCAGCGCCAGCGGCGCGACAGAGCTGAGTTTGATTGCCAATTGTTTGCGCATTTGCGTCACTCCACTTTCCTACAAAAAAACTTCCAAAGCGTCACTGTTGCGCGGTATGGCCAAATGACCCCACCTGATCGCGAAGCGTCAACATGGATAACAAACACTTAAAGTTCCTGTTTCCGCCCCGACTTGACGCTGATCAATCGCGTCACATAACCGGGTGATCGCGCGCCGACTAAGTGCGACTGTTGCTTTTGGGCAGGTCGACTGGCAAACAAGCGACTTTATAAATTGTATGGAAATAGACGCCGTCGCGGAAAACGCAGCGGACCGTTGATAAAGGAAAAGGGCTGGTTGCACCTCTGCAACCAGCCCCCACCCCACATTGGCCGCGCGCTGTGCGGTCAGGACAATTTGCGATAGGCGTTCAGCCCACCGGCGATGAATTTGGCATTCTTGTAGCCCATCTGCCGCAGTGTCGCCGCCGACAGCGCGCCACGGTTGTAGGCGTTGCAATAGCATAGAATCGTCGTATCCAGATCGCTGATCACACCTTCGATGTTCATTTCCAGCTTGCCACGGCTGACGTTCATGGACCCCGGAATATGCTGCGCATCGTGTTCTTCCTTGTCGCGGATATCCAGCGCGACGGCCCCCGCTGCAATCAGCGCGTCCACATCTTTGGGCTGGACCTCTTCGACGGTGGCACGTGCGGTGTCCGCCATCGTCTGGAATTTTTCAGTATAGGCCATGTCAATTTCCATTCCTGCGTTATCTGGCGCGATTACTACGCCCATCAGCGCGACCCGTCTGTGATATTGTCACCAACCCCTGCCAAAAGCGCGCCGCCGACTGAAAATCTGCTGGAAGATCAGCCCAGAGACGCTTACCCAAGGGCCATGATTTATACATCCGCATCACAGTGGCGCGAAGCCCCTAAGAAACGTGTCTTGCTGTTCGCCATGTCGGGGTTGGGCAAAACCTATCTTTCCAGCATGTTGCGCGGCACCGGCGATTGGTTTCACTATTCCATCGATTACCGGATCGGCACCCGTTACATGGGCGAACATATCGCCGATAACGCCAAGCGCGAGGCGATGAAAATTCCGTTTCTGCGGGATTTGCTGCGGTCGGACAGTATCTATATCGGGTCCAACATCTCGTTCAACGATCTCAAGCCGATATCGTCCTATCTGGGTAAACCCGGCGATGTGACCAAGGGCGGGTTGCCGTGGGATGAATACACACGGCGGCAGGACCAGTTTCAGGCGGCCGAAATCGCGGCGCTGCACGACACAGGGCATTTCATTGAACGGTCCTATGACCTTTATCAATATCCGCATTTCGTCTGCGATACCGGCGGGTCGATCTGTGAATGGGTCGATGTGAACGATCCTGACGATCCGATCATGACAGATCTGGCATCAAGGACGCTGATGGTCTGGATCGAAGGGACCGACGCGCATACCGCCGAACTGGTCCGCCGGTTCGACCGCGAACCCAAACCGATGTCCTATGACCCGGTCTTCCTGCTGGACACATGGTCTGCCTATCTGACGGAATTCAACGCAGCCCCCGACAAGGTGGACCCCGATGATTTCATCCGCTGGGCCTTTACCAAGGCGCTGGCGCATCGCCAGCCGCGCTACAAGGCGATGGCGGACCGATGGGGGATCACCGTGCCGCAGGACTGCGTGGCGCAGGTCAAGGATGCAGAGGGTTTTGTCAACATGATCGCTGACGCCCTTGAGATGCGGGGCTGATCGCCCTACCTCTGCCCTCTTAATGATCAGGACTGACAAATGCCCATCAAATTGCCCATCGCCCTGCCTGCCTTTGACGTGCTGTCGCGCGAAGGTGTCAGTGTCATGGGCGAAGATCAGGCCGCCCGGCAGGATATCCGCCCGCTGCGGATTGCCCTGTTGAACCTGATGCCCAAAAAGATCGCGACCGAAAACCAGTTTGCCCGCCTGATCGGTGCTACGCCGCTACAGATTGAACTGTCGCTGATCCGGATGAGCGAACACCAGACCAAGAACACCGCTGCCGAACACATGGAAGAGTTTTATCGCCCCTTCAGCGAGGTGCGTGACGAAAAATTCGACGGGCTGATCATCACTGGCGCGCCCATTGAACACCTGCCGTTTCACGATGTGACCTATTGGGACGAACTGACACAGGTGTTCAACTGGACCCAGACACATGTGCATTCCACATTCGGCGTCTGCTGGGGTGGGATGGCGATGATCAACTATTTCCACGGGGTGCAGAAACATCTGCTGGATCACAAGGCGTTCGGCTGTTTCCGCCATCGCATCTGCGATGCGACCTCGCCTTATCTGCGGGGTTTTTCGGATGACTGCGTGATCCCGGTCAGCCGCTGGACGGAAATGCGCCAGGATGAAATCGACGCAGCCCCCGGTCTGAAAACACTGATCACAAGCGGCGACAGCGGCCCCGCACTGGTCGAGGATGCAAGTCACCGTGCACTCTATATCTTCAACCATTTCGAATATGACAGCGGCACCCTGAAACAGGAATATGATCGCGATGTGGCCAATGGCACGCCGATCAACGTGCCGGTGAACTACTACCCCGATGACAATCCCGCGAACACGCCACAGAACCGCTGGCGCAGCCACGCCCATCTTCTATATGGCAACTGGATCAACCAGATCTATCAGACCACACATTTCGAGTTGGAAAAAATTGGCACGTAAGGCGTTTTCATTCACCGCAGCCGCTGTCGGTCTGGGGGCCATGCTGACAGGCTGTGGCGGGCAGTACCGCGTCAGCCAGGCTGAACTGGCCTATCCCCCGACGGGTGATTTCGTGGCGGTGGACGGTGGGCGCGTCCATTACGTGCAAGAAGGCGAAGGCCCGCATGTGATCCTGCTGCATGGCGCGGGCGGGAACCTGCGCGATTTCACATTCGATCTGATGGGGCGGTTGACCGACCGCTACACCGTCACCGCCTTTGACCGTCCCGGACTTGGCTATACCGACCGGGTGCCGGGCATTGCCACGGGCGCCGCCGCGACCGAAGGCGACAGCCCTACGGCACAGGCCGCGATGCTGCGCGCGGCGGCGGATGCCTTGGGTATCACCGATCCGCTGGTGGTCGGCCACAGTTTTGGCGGGATTGTCGCCTATGCGTGGGCGGTCGCAGGGCTGGATCATGACCACCCGGTCAACGCAAGCGCGCTTGTATCCATCGCTGGTGTGACAATGCCCTGGCCAGGTGATCTTGACCCTTACTACCGCATCAACGGCAGTGCCTTTGGCGGGGTCATCACAGTGCCGCTGATTGCCGCGCTGGTGCCCGACAGCGTTGTGCGGTCGCGGATCGAAGAAACCTTTGCCCCGCAATCCGCCCCCGCAGGTTACGCCGATCATATCGGCGTGGGGTTGACCCTGCGCACCGACAGTTTTCGCGCCAACATCCGGCAGGTCAACACACTACGCCCCAAGGTGGTGGAGCTGTCCGCGCGCTATCCCGAACTGACCCTGCCGATTGAAATCGTGCACGGCACCGCCGATACCACCGTGCCGATCCACATCCACCCCGAGGAATTCATCCAGATCGTGCCATCCGCCAATCTGACCCGGCTGGACGGCATCGGGCACATGCCTCATCACACCAACCCGCAGGTCGTGGTGGATGCAATCGACACCGCTGCGGCCCGCACCGGATTGCGCTAGGGTGCGCATCCGCCCATAGTGGCAGGGCAACGTGCGAGGATACCAATGGATTTGCCTTTCGACGGCGGCATCAGCCGGTTTTTCACCGAAAAAGCGCCCGATGATGTGCGCGCCGCCATCATGGATGGCGACAAGTCCGACATCCTGCACCCCGACTATCCATATCAGGACCGTTGGAAGCGGTCCGAATACGAGGATGCACTGGCGACCTTGCAGATCGAACTTGTGCGGATGCAGTCCTGGGTCCGCGAAACCGGCCAGCGTATCGCCATTGTGTTCGAAGGCCGCGATGCCGCTGGCAAGGGTGGTACGATCAAACGGTTTCGCGAAAATCTGAACCCGCGCGGCGCGCGCCTTGTCGCCCTGCCCAAGCCGACCGAGACAGAGGCCGCGCAATGGTATTTCCAACGCTATATCGCGCATCTGCCCGCCAAGGGCGAAATCACGATTTTCGACCGCAGTTGGTATAACAGGGGTGTGGTCGAACATGTCTTCGACTTTTGCACACCCGACCAGCGCGCGCGCTGGTTCGCACAGGTGCCTGATTTCGAGGACATGCTGGCCCATGAGGGCATCAGACTTTTCAAGATATGGCTGAATGTCGGACAGGCGACGCAGTTACGCCGGTTTCTTGATCGTGAAAGGGATCCGCTCAAGCAGTGGAAACTCAGCTGGATCGACGTCGAAGGTTTGAACCGCTGGGATGCCTATTCCGACGCCATCGCCGAAACGCTGGAACGCACCCACACAGACACCGCCCCCTGGACCGTCGTGCGCGCCGATGACAAACGCCGCGCACGCGTGCATAGCATTCGCAGTATCCTGTCCCAGCTTGATTACACCCACAAGGATGCCACAGCACTGGGTGAAATAGACGCGAAGGTCGCAGGGGGGCCTGACCTCTGGTATGGTTAAACGGGGTTATCATCACGGAAACCTGCGCGCGGCCCTGGTCGAAGCATGTTTGCGGCTGATTGAAAAACGGGGCCCGACCGGGTTTACCCTGTCCGAAGCCGCCCGCGAGGCCGGTGTGACCCCTGCCGCGGTTTACCGCCATTTCGAAGGCCGCGAAGATCTGATCGCCGAAGCCGCCCTGCAAGGTTATGAGATGTTCGGCGACCTGCTTGAACATGCCTACGGCAACGGACAGCCCTCGGCCTTGGCTGCCTTCGAGGCGACGGGCCGTGCCTATCTGGCATTTGCACGGAAATTTCCCGGCCATTACATCGCGATGTTCGAATCCGGCATTTCCGTCAACCGGACGCCGGAACTGAACGCCGCTGCCACGCGCGCCATGGGCGTGCTGGAAATGGCCGCCGAACAGTTGGGCCAGCATATTCCGGCTGACAAACGGCCCCCGCCACAAATGTTTTCGGCCCATATCCGGGCGATGTCGCACGGTGTTGTCGAACTGTTCGCGCGCGGCAGCCCCGGCACCCAAAGCCCCTTCCCCCCCGAGGACCTGCTGGAATCCGGCATCGGTATCTACCTGCGCGGCCTTGGCCTGATCCCACCAGACAATTGAGAGAATATACATGGACGGAACCCTTGCAGTCATCTTTATCGTGGCCAGCCTGACCGATATGGCACTGAACGAATGCGACACCGGTTGTATCGCGGAAAAACCCGCGACGGCGCGGGTGTCGTTGCAGGCAGGTCAGGTCATTTTTCAAGAGGATGACATCGGCCAGGAAGCCTATGTCGGCTATGACATGCCGCGCCGTTACGGCCCCTGGCAGCCCACCTTTGGCGGGTCGATCACATCCGATGACGATCTCTGGGTCGGCGCAGGTGCAAAATGGACGACACGCGGGATCAGCGAGGGCCCACTGTTTGTCGAAGCGTCCCTCATGCCCGGCCTGTATGCGGCAGGCGATGGTCCCGATATCGGCGGCAGCCTGCAATTCCGCTCGGCACTTGGGGCGGGCTATACATTTGACAACGGCGGCACCCTGTCTTTGATGTATGACCACCGGTCAAACGGCGACACCCAGGATGTGAACCCCGGCCTGGAAACCCTGTCGATCCGCTATGCGTTCACGCTAGACTAACGCAGCACGACCAAAGACCGCGCATCCCAAACCACGCGGGTGCGCGCGCCCACATCCAGCACGGGCCGCCCGATCAGGTTTTTCATGGCGATATTCAGCGGCTTTTCCACGCCTGCGATGCGCACATCGTAATAAGTCATGTCGCCGTAATAGACGACCTCGTCCACCACGCCATCAACCAGCTTGCGGTCGGTGGTTTCACCTTCGAACAGAACCGCGAGCGTTTCGGGGCGGATCCCCGCAACTGCAGGCCCCGTCTGCATATCCTCTGGTGCCTGTTCGGGTGGCACGCTGACCTTACCAAGCCCTGCGACGTCAAGATCAAGCGTTTCCCCAACGGCCAGGACATCGGCCGACAGAAAGTTCATCTTGCCGATAAATTCCGCCACCTTGCGCGATTTTGGTCGGCGATACAGCGTTTCGGGATCATCCAACTGCCCGATCCGCCCTTCGAACATCACCGCGATCCGGTCGGACATGACCAGCGCCTCTTCCTGATCGTGGGTGACAAGGATAAAGGTGATGCCGACGTGGCGTTGCAGCTTGATCAGTTCGACCTGCATCTGTTCACGCATCTTTTTGTCAAGCGCCGACAAGGGTTCATCCAGCAGCAGCACCTTGGGTTTCAGGATCAGCGCCCGCGCCAGTGCCACGCGCTGCCGCTGCCCGCCCGACAGCGCATGGGCGGCGCGTTGACTGTAACCGTCAAGGCCCACCATCGCCAATGCCTCGGCGACCAGTGTGGCCTTGGCATCCTTGGCAAGGTCAGACCGCTTGCGCAGCCCGAAGGCCACGTTTTCGCCCACCGTCAGATGCGGAAAAATCGCATAGGACTGAAACACCATGTTCGTCGGGCGCAGGTTGGCGGGCACATCGGCCATATCCTTGCCGCCAATCGCCACCACACCACCCGACACGCCCTCAAAACCTGCGATGGTGCGCAGCAGGGTCGTCTTGCCACAGCCCGACGGCCCCAGCAGCGAAAAGAATTCGCCGGCGTTGATCGTCAGGTCGATATCCCGCAGCGCATGATAGTCGCCATAATATTTGTTGACGCCTTTCAGCGTGATCAAAGCGGTCAAAGAAAGCCCCCTTTATCCTTGACACCGGCGCGGGCCATACCGCGGCGGCGCAGGATTTCTGCGATGGTCAAAAGAACGATGGACAAGCCCACCAATATGGTTCCCAGCGCCATGACGACGGGCAAGGATGCGGGAAAGCGCAGCATGCTCCAGATATAGACGGGCATGGTCGGGCTGGCGCCAGACAGGAAAAACGCGATGATGAATTCATCAAGGCTGATGGTGAACGCGATCAGCATCGACGACACGATCCCCGGTGCCACCAGCGGCAGGGTGACCAGACGGAACGCGGAAAACCGGCTTTCCCCAAGGTCCATCGCGGCCTCTTCCATGCTGGGATCCAGGTTCTGGAACGCGCCGTTCAGGATGGCGATGCAGAACGGCGTGCAGATCAGAACGTGGGCCGCGATGATCGTCCAGTTCGACAGGCCCCACCCCATGATCTGCACGACAACCACCAGCAATGACACCGCAACGATGATTTCCGGCAGCACCAGCGGCAGCATGATGAACCCCATGATCCCCGCCTTCATCGGAAACCGCGCCATGGCCCCTGCCCGCGCCGCGCACATCCCCAGCAAGGTAGACAGGACCGCCGTCATCACCGCTATAAACAAAGAATTTTGCACCGCGGCATGCAACGCAGTGTTTGTTGAAAGGGCGCCAAACCAGTCGGTTGTGAAACCGCTGAGCGGAAACGCGATGATGGTCGCATCATTAAAAGCAAAGATCGGCAACAGCGCGATCGGCGCATAGAGAAACACCAGATAGCCGATGGCATAGATCCGCAGCTTCATGACCGCCCCTTTAGCCAGCGGATGTTCAGCAGGACAAAAGCAAGGCTGATTGCCGTCACCGACAGCATCGCCACCACTGCAAGTGCGGCACCCAAGGGGGCGTTGTTCAGCGCCAGAAACTGTGTCTGGATCATGTTTGCAATCAGTTTGCCGCCTGCCCCGCCCATCAATTCCGGCGTGACATAATCGCCGATGGTCGGGATAAACACGATCAGCACCGCCGCCACCAGCCCCGGCATCGACAGCGGCAGCGTGATGCGGAAGAATGTCATGATCTTGCTTTCGCCCAGATCCTGGCTGGCCTCCAGCAGGGACCGGTCGATCTTTTCCAAGGCCACGAAGATCGGCAGGATGGCAAAGGGCGCAAAGGCATGCGCCAGCGTGATGATCACCGCGTTGACGTTATACAGGATAAAGGTCAGCGGTTCGTCGATCAGGCCCATTTTCATCAGGCCGCTGTTAATGACCCCATTATACCCCAGTATCACCTTCCACAGAAACACCCGGATCAGGTAGCTGGTCCAGAACGGGATCGTGATCAGGAACAGCCAAAGTGATTTGCGTTCCGGCCGCACATGGAACGACACGAAATACGCCACCGGAAATGCAAGGACCACTGTCACCAGCGTCACGCAGGCCGATACAAAAAGCGACCGCTGCAACAGGACACCGTAAATCGGCTTTTCCGCAATCTCGCGATAATTGTTCAGGGTAAAGGTCGTATCGACCGTGACAAAATCCTGTGTCCAGAAACTGAACAACACAATTGCCCCCAGCGGCACTGCCAGCAGCGCCAGCGCATAGAAAAACGGCGGGCTGATCAGTAACAGCCCGCGCCCGCCTTCGGTTGAAATGATCCTGCGCCACATGATCCTGATCTTCACTGCATCACAGCAAAGATCAATCACAAAAAATGAATTGCCCTGCAAGACTCATGACGCACGTCCCGAAAGTCGCAAAGAAAGGCATGCCAGTGAAACCGATGCCCCCATAAGGGGTTGAGTTCGGTGCCAGGCTGATATTTCTCGAATCTTCCGCCCCAAATAAAAAAGGCGGCCCAGTGGACCGCCTTTTTCGCGTGAACAATCGGCAGAATTAACGCTTGGAGAACTGGAAGCTCTTACGTGCTTTTGCCTTGCCGTATTTCTTGCGTTCCACCACGCGGCTGTCGCGGGTCAGGAACCCGGCTGCCTTGAGCGCGGGGCGCAGCGATGGGTCGTAAAGTTGCAACGCCTTGGAAACACCATGCTTGACCGCGCCGGCCTGACCGGACAGACCGCCGCCCTTGACGGTGGCGACCACGTCAAATTGACCACTGACACCGGCGACCGAAAACGGCTGGGCCAGAATCATCTGCAGAACCGGACGGGCGAAATACACTTTCATTTCCTTGCCGTTTACGGTGACTTTGCCGGAACCGGGGCGGATCCAGACGCGGGCGACCGCATCCTTACGCTTGCCTGTGGCATAGGAACGGCCCAGCTCGTCACGGACAGGCTCACGGGGGGCGGCGACTTCTACGACAGCTTCGGCGGCACCTTCGGCAACCTGACCCAGCTCTTCGAGAGAATTGACTTGATCGGTCATACGGCAGTCCTCGTGTTCTTTTTGTTCATGGACTTGACGTCCAGAACTTCGGGCTTTTGGGCTTCCATGCCGTGTTCGGCACCTGCAAAGACGCGCAGATGGGTCATCTGCTGGCGGCTCAGCTTGCCACCAGGCAGCATCCGCTGAACGGCTTTCATGATGACACGCTCGGGGTGTGCGCCATCAAGGATCTCTGCCTTGGTCTTGGACTTGATCCCGCCGGGGTGACCGGTGTGCCAGTAATATTTCTCGTCACGCTTGTTGCCGGTCATCTGGATTTTCTCGGCATTGATGACGATCACGTTGTCGCCCATATCCATGTGCGGCGTAAAGGAAGGCTTGTGCTTGCCGCGCAAGCGCATGGCGATGATCGACGCAAGACGGCCCAGAACAACGCCTTCGGCGTCGATCAGGATCCATTTCTTGTCGATATCCGCCGGGGTCGCGGTAAAGGTTTTCATATCTCACCAGTATCATTGGGGTGGCGTGATGCCACGGATCATTCGGATTGGGCGGTTATATAGCGGGCACCAACGCAGTCAAGCGACACTTTTTCGAATTCCATGCGCAATATCAATGCGTTATAAATTCGGTATTATATTACCCCACAGAAATGGCCGCAGGCGGGATCGAATACGTCAGGTTGGCGCGCGCCACCGGGGCCGCCTCTCCTTCGGAAAAGATCAACACGTCCGTGACCGCCAGCGCGCGGCCAAGTTTCAGCAAACGCCCCTCGCAGATCATATCGACCCCCGCGGCGGGCTTGCGCATGAAATCGATGCTGCAATTCGTCGTCACCGCCAGCGCCTGGGGCCCGATATGGGCAAGGATCACCAGATAGGCCGCCACATCGGCCAGCGCGAACATGGACGGCCCCGACACCGTGCCACCGGGGCGCAAATGCCGGTCATCGACGCGCAGCCGCATTGTGATGGTGTTTTCGCCCACCGCATCAACCTTGAAATCGTCAGCAACCTGCGGGAACGCCTCGCGCAAGAACACATGCAACGCACCCACATCCATTTTCAACGTCATCTCTTCCCTCATCCCTCAAGCTGGCCTAACCTGCCCCCAAACAGTCAGGGAGGGCAAGCCATGGATATTCTGCAACGCGAAGACCGGGGCGCGGTCGCGCATCTGACGATGAACGCGCCTGACCGTCTGAATGCGCTATCGGACGCGATGCTGGGTGCGCTGCTGCATCAGCTGGACATCATATCCAACGAGCCCGATATCCGCGTCGTCGTGCTTGCGGGCAAGGGCAAGGCGTTCTGCGCCGGTCATGACCTGAAGGAAATGCAGGCAGGACGACAGGCCGAGGATGCAGGTGCGGCCTATTTCAAGGACCTGTTTAAACGCTGTTCGGCCCTGATGGAACGCATCCAGTCCCTCCCACAGCCGGTCATCGCACAGGTCCACGGCATTGCAACCGCCGCAGGGTGCCAATTGGTCGCGACCTGCGATCTGGCAGTGGCGGCAGATGACACGCGGTTCGGGGTCAACGGGGTGAATATCGGGCTGTTCTGTTCCACCCCCATGGTGGCGCTTACCCGCAACATCCCACGCAAGGCCGCGTTCGAAATGCTGACAACGGGCCGGTTCATCGACACAACCGAGGCGCAGGCGCTGGGGCTGATCAACCGTGCAGTCCCCGCCGACAAACTGGACGAGGAAACCGGCACATTGGCCGCGACGATTGCCGCCAAGCTGCCCAAGGCCGTCAAGATTGGCAAAGAGGCGTTCTATCAGCAAATCCAGATGACCACGGAAGAGGCGTATCGCTATGCCGGCGGTGTCATGACCTATAACATGCTGGACCGCGACACCGACGAAGGGATCACGGCCTTTCTGGAAAAACGCAAGCCGGATTGGACTTAGCCGTCAACCTTACAGCGCATAGATCGCGCTGAATTTGTCTTCCAGATAGTCCAGCAGCGGCGCTTCGCTTGGCGCTGCACCTGTCGCATGGGCAATGGTTTCAACCGGCGTGCGCAAGCCGCCGTGCTGTTGCAGGTTGTTACGCAACCAGCCCGTCGCACGCACGGTTTCGCCCCGTGCCAGATCATCATCCAGCCCCGGCATGGCCGCGCGCAGCGCATCATGCAGGCACCCGGCATAGACATTGCCCAGCGTATAGGTCGGGAAATAGCCAAACAGCCCTTCGGACCAATGCACATCCTGCAAGACTCCGTTGGACGGCTTGTTCACCGGATAGCCGAAATCAGCCAGAAAGCGGTCGTTCCACGCAGCCTCAAGATCAGCGACATCCAGATCGCCCGCGATCAGCGCGCGTTCCAGATCGAACCGCAACAGGACATGCAGGTTATATTGCACCTCGTCAGCCTCGGTGCGGATGAATCCGTCGCTGACGCGGTTCACGGTTGCATAGAAGGCGTCCTCATTCGGGATGCCAAAATCGCCAAAGGTGTCGCGCATCTGACCGTAAAGCCAGCCGGTGAACGCGCGGCTGCGGCCCAGTTGGTTTTCGTAAATCCGGCTTTGGCTTTCATGCACGCCCATCGACACGCCAGCGCCCAGGGGCGTCAGCAGGTGGGCGGCATCAATTCCCTGTTCATAGGCGGCATGTCCGACCTCATGCACAGTCGAATAAAAACAGTTGAACGGATCAGTCGGGTTCGTGCGCGTCGTGATCCGCACATCAAGGCCGGAACCGGATGAAAACGGATGCACCGCGGTGTCAATGCGGCCCTTGCCCAGATCATAGCCAAAGGCCAGCGCCAGTTTACCCGAAATCGCCAACTGCCCGGCCGCATCAAAGGTGCCTTGCAGGCGGGCGGGCGCGGGGCGGTCAAGGATCGCGGCGCGCAGGGCCACCAGACGCGGGCGCAGCGCATCAAACATCGCCGCCAGACTGGCGGCGGTCGCACCCGGTTCGTAATCATCCAGCAGCGCATCATACGGGTCGGTGTCGCCCGCAACAGCGGCGGCCTCTTCCTGCCGCAGAGTGATGACCTGTTGCAGGATCGGCAAGAAGGCGGCGACATCTTCATCGGCACGCGCCTGCGCCCAGGTGCGATGGGCCAGCGAGGTTGTGCGCGCAAGCTCTGCGGCCAAACGCGCTGGCACCTTGGCTGTGCGGTCATAGCTACGCCTGATCTGGCGCAGATTTGCAGCCGCCACATCATCGGCGGCGGTCGCACGTTCAAGCCAGTCACCGATGCGCGGATCGGTCCGGCGGGCGTGCAGGACATTGGCCATGGCCCCGTGCTCTTCGGCGCGCTGCGGTGTCGCGCCATCGGGCATCATGGTTTCCTGATCCCAGCCCAACCGGCCCGCCACCTGCGCCAGCGCCTCGGTTTCGCGCTGGAACGCCATCAGATCATCATATGCAGTCATCTCAGCCTCGGACGGATTGGGGAATGGGATAGCGGGCCAGGAACCGGCCCCGCAGGATCATCGCCCAGAGCGCGACCGCACCCAGCTGATGCAGGATCGCAACCTGCCAGGGCGCAGAATAAATAACCGTCACGATACCCAGGGCCATCTGCACCAGCATCATCGCCATGATCATGTTGAAACTGGCGCGGGTCCGGCGATTGGCCGATTTCCGCCCGCGCAGCCAGACAAACAGCCCCAACAGGAACAGTGTGTAACCGGCCATCCGGTGCATGAACTGCACCAGCCCGGCGTCTTCAAAGAAATTCCGCCAGACGGGCGTCAGCCCCAGCGGGTCAGGCGGCAGAAATCCCCCCGCCATCAGCGGCCAGTCAGGATAGGCGCGGCCCGCGTCAATACCCGCCACCAGCGCGCCAAGGATAATCTGTATGAAGGCCGCACCGATCAACACATTGGACCAGCGGATCAACCCCACGTCGCCGCTCCGGCGCGCTTGCAAAAGGTCGGACGGCCTGCGGCCCAGGCGATAGATAAACCAGGCGATGAACCCGAATATGACAAAGGCCAGACCCAGATGCGTCGCAAGCCGGTAGGATGCAACATCCAGCATCCCTTCTTCAAGTCCCGATGACACCATCCACCAGCCGACCGCCCCTTGCAGCCCGCCCAACGCACCTATGAAAACCAGACGGCCGGTCCAGCCGGCGGGGATTTTCCTTGTTGCAAGAAAAAACACAAAGCCGGCAGCCCAAACCAGCCCGATCACACGGCCCAATTGCCGGTGGCCCCATTCCCAGTAGTAGATGAACTTGAACTCGGACAGGCTCATGCCCTTGTTCTGCAACTGGTATTCAGGGATTGCACGATATTTGTCGAATTCTTCGGTCCACGCAGGTTCTGACATGGGCGGCAGGGCACCCGTCACGGGGCGCCATTCGGTGATCGACAGGCCGCTATCGGTCAGGCGGGTCAGGCCACCCACGGCGATCATCACCAATACAAGCGCAAACAGCACCATCAACCAGCCCCGGATCGCGCCACGCGCGCCCTGCCCGACCCGATCGATGCCACCGGGTGCGGCGGTCTGTTTGGGGGTTTCACCGACGTCTTCGAAAATGCTGCGTTGTTTGGGCATGGGGCCTCCGCTGTGACTTGCGCGGAACCTAGGGCCGGGGGGCGATGTCTGCAAGCGTCAGGGTGACGCGCATGGCCTACTTATCCTTCCAGCGCACCATCTGCCGCATGATCCCATGCAGCATCTGCACATCCGCGCGGGTCAGCGGCATGCGCGACCATAAATTGCGCAGGTTGATCTTCATATTCGCGGCCTTGTGGTCGGGAAAGAAAAATCCGGCCTCTTCCAACCGGTCCTCGTAATGCTGGCTGAGCTTTTCAATCTCGATCTGCTGCGCCCAATCACCCACCGCGTCAACCCGCACCGACACCGCAGGCACGGCGGCGCGGCGCCATTCATAACCGGTCAGCAACACACATTGGGCAAGGTTCAGCGATGCAAATTCCGGGTTCACCGGCACCGATATGATCGCATTGGCCCGCGCGATATCGTCGTTTTCCATCCCGGCCCGTTCCGGCCCGAACATCACCGCCACCTTGCCACCTGCCGCAATCCGCGCGCGGGCGTCGGCCATCGCGGCCTCTGGTGTGAACACGGGCTTGGTCAGGTCACGCGGCCGCGCGGTCGTCGCATAGACGAAATCGCAATCAGCAATCGCGCCGGGCGTATCGTCAAACAGCTGCGCCTCGTCCAGCAGGCGGCCCGCGCCGCTTGCCATCGCCACGGCCTTTTGGTTGGGCCAGCCATCACGCGGGGCCACGATGCGCATCCGGTCCAGACCGAAATTCCACATCGCACGCGCCGCAGCCCCGATGTTTTCGCCCATTTGGGGCCGGATCAGGACGAAGGTAGGTTGTGGTGGGGCACTGGGCATGGCGCATCCTTTGATAACGGGCTGCCTGATACGCCGCCCCGGTCTGCAAGGCAAGATCAAGCCATGGTCAAGCCCCGCATTCCCCGTTAGAACGCCTGTAAACACTGTAAACGGACACCACCCCATGTCAGACGCACAAGACCTGCCGCAAATCTATCTGATCACGCCCAGCGAATTTGATCTGTCAACCTATCCCGACCTGCTTGCCGCCTGTCTGGACAGCACCGCCGTCGCCTGTGTGCGTCTGGCGCTGGCGACCCGCGACGAGCAGCGCGTCGCGCGTGCCGCCGACGCCCTGCGCGAGGTCACGGGCGCGCGCGAGGTCGCGTTCGTGATAGAAAGCCACATGATGATGGTCGAACCGCACGGACTGGATGGTGTGCACCTGTTGGATGGGGCACGGTCTGTCAAGACAGCGCGCAAGGCGCTGGGCGAGGATGCGATCGTGGGCGCATTCTGTGCCAATTCACGCCATGACGGGATGACCGCCGGTGAACTGGGTGCCGATTACGTCAGCTTTGGTCCCGTCGGCGTCACGCCTTTGGGTGATGGGCGGCAGGCCGAACTGGATTTGTTCGAATGGTGGTCGCTGATGATCGAGGTGCCGGTCGTGGCCGAGGGCGCGCTGGATGCCGCACTGGTCCGTCAATTGACCCCGCATACCGATTTCTTTGGCATCGGGGACGAAATCTGGGGCGCCGACGACCCGGTGCGAGCCTTGGCCGACCTACGCGCCATCATGAACGGCTAGCCCACTGCGCACCGTATTTTCCAGCGTTTTGGCCAGCACCTTGCGATCGGCGAAATCTGTCAGCCGCACCGGCAGGTGGTAGTGCACCGTCACGCTGCCCTGCCCTTTTACCGCCAGCGTCGCCAGCAGATGCGGCCCAAAGGCCATATCCCCCCACCAGCCGTAAAACCGCCGATCTTGACCCGCAGGCGCGGTATAGTTGACGGTGACCGGCTGCACACACAGATTGCCCGCCAGCGCGGGATCAAAAAACGCGGCAAACAGTGTGGGTTTGAATGGCAGGACACGCAAACCGTCTGTGGATGTGCCTTCGGGAAAGAACAGCAATTTATGCCCTGCCGCCAACCTGTCGCGGAAAACGGCAATCTGGCTGGCCGCTTCGCGGCGGTCGCGCTTGATGAACACCGTGCCCGTGGCGCGTGCCAGCCAGCCGATGCCGGGCCAACCGGCCACCTCTGATTTAGACACGAAATAGATTCGCTTGCGCGCATTCAGCGCAAAGATATCCAGCCATGAGGCATGGTTGGCGACAACGGCCCCCGGTCCTTTCATCGGTGCGCCGATACTGCGAAACCGGATGCCAAGAATACCAAATGCCGACCGGCAGACCGCCTGCGTGATATAAGGTGTCACCGGTCGCCGCAGCCCGCAAAACGGTCTTTCGATCAGTCGCACGGTCACCAAAATCAGCAAGCCGCCAAAGACAAGGATCGCCAAAGGCACGCCACGGCGGATCACGCGCCAGATCGCCCCGCCGGTCATAGGCACCGGGGCGGGTGCATCCGGTTCTTGCCAGACATCAGCCAAGCCCCTGCCCCCGTGCATAGATGCCACGCTGCATGGCGCTGATGGCATCGGTGGGCAGGATCAGACAAATATCGGTGGTATTGAACGCATGATCCACAAAAGCGCCATCGCCGACGACCCCGCCCAGCCGCAGATATCCCTTGATCAACGCCGGCACGTCACGCACCGCGGCAACCCTGTCGATCTGATCCTGAGGGATCTGATTCAACGGCACGGCACCGGCCCCATGGGCCTTTGCGCGCAGGTTTTCGGGAGCAAGGTGCCGATGATGCAGCAGGCTGAGAGGGGCCGCGAGGCTGGCAATATCCGTACCCGGAAAAGAGGCCACACCGAACATCACCTCGACCCCCTCAGCGGTGACGACATCTGACAGGGCCGACCACAGATGCATCATGGCCGACCCGCCGCGATAGTCCGGATGCAGACAAGACCGGCCAAGTTCCAGCAGGCGCTTGCCACTTTGCTGTAGCGGTGTGAGGTCGTATTCCGCCGTGCAATAAAATTCCCCCGCAGCATCCGCACCTTCTTGTGTCATCAACCGGTAAACGCCCACGACCTGATCTTGCACTGATCGCCTGGTATCGCGCAGCAAGAGATGGCGCGCATGGGCGTCGAACCGATCTTGTTCCAATTTATTTGCATGATCCACCAAGGGACCATCACCACCCAGTTCGGTGACAAAGACGTCATACCGCAACCGCTGCGCAGCGCGCAGGTCATCGGCCGTTTGCGCAAATCCGATCGAAAAGGCGGGGCTGTGATGATTCATGTGACATGGGCCTGCAAGACGGGCTGCTTTCTAAGAACGTGGTAACCTTTTGGCAACTAATTCGCGTTTAACTATGGTTAATAAAGTTGACAGGCCGCAGCCCGGGACTACCTTGAGTTGCGCGGCGTTACGCAGGATCGGAAATGACAAGTTTGATGTATGACCCGTCGATCACGACCTTGCCTTCATCACGAAAGTTCACCGTGATCTTGCCACCAATATTTGATTGCACCTGCCCGATGCCCCAATCCGGCCGGTCAGGGTGGCGCACCAACATCCCGGGCTCAAGAATCGCATTGATATCAGACATTCCGCATTCCTTTGATTGGAGAACGCATGACGCGCCCTGACCTTGTCGCCCTTGTCGGCTCTCGTATTTGTCATGACCTTATCAGCCCTATCGGCGCAATCGGCAATGGGATGGAACTGATATCCCTGACCAGCGGTGACACCAGTGCCGAACTGGCACTGATCAGTGACAGCGTGGCGCATGCGAATGCACGTATCCGGTATTTCCGTATTGCCTATGGCGCAGCCAAACCTGAACAGACAATCGGTCGGTCAGATATTGTATCTGTGCTTGCTGCGACCGCAAAGGGGGGGCGACTAAGCTATGACTGGCAGCCGATGGGCGACCAGCCCCGTGCGATGGTGAGGATCGTATTTTTGCTGCTGCAATGTATGGAAACCGCCCTTCCCCTTGGGGGAAGCATCCAGATTTCCAATACCGGCGAAACCTGGTCCCTGATCGGGAAAGGCCCCCGCCTTGTGATTGAAGACGCTCTTTGGGCGACCCTGACAAAGACCAACAGCGGTTTCAGCCATGGCCCCGCGCAGGTGCAGTTTGCCCTGCTGCCAGAGGTATTGGCCGCACATGGGCGCAAGCTGACGCTTGATCTGCAGGAAAACATGGTCGGCCTGCGGTTCTAGGGGCGCACAGTGCCGTTGCCCGTGACCAGATACTTGAAACTGGTCAGTTGTTCGGCACCAACCGGGCCGCGTGCGTGTAATTTGCCCGTGGCAATTCCAATCTCTGCCCCCATGCCGAATTCGCCGCCATCGGCAAACTGGGTGGATGCGTTGCGCATCAGGATCGCGCTGTCGAGTTCCGCAAAGAAATGTGCGGCAGCCTGGTCATCCGCCGTGATGATAGCATCGGTGTGGTTGGACCCATAGGTGCGGATATGCGCGATCGCCGCATCCACGCCGTCAACCAGTTTGGCCGCACAGATCATATCAAGAAATTCACGTCCGAAATCATCGGCCTGTGCAGGTGTGGTGCCGGGTATCCTGGCCAATTCACCATCGGCGCGGACTTCGACCCCGACCTTTAGCAATGCCTCGATCAGCATCGGCCCGTGCTGGGTATAGAAACGCCCGTCGATCAGCAGGCATTCCATCGCACCGCAGATGCCGGTGCGGCGGGTCTTGGCGTTCAGCACGATATCCAGCGCCATCGCCGGATCGGCCGTCGCGCCAACATAGATGTGACAAATCCCTTCCAGATGGGCAAAGACCGGCACACGCGCCTCGCGCTGGACCAGACCCACCAACCCCTTGCCGCCGCGCGGCACGATTACGTCAATATGGTCGGTCGCGGTCAGCATCGCCGACACGGCCGCGCGGTCGCGGGTCGGCACCAACTGGATCGCCTCCAACGGCAGACCCGCCTGTTTCAGCCCTGTTTGCAGGCATTTATGGATCGCAGTTGCGGAATGAAAACTTTCCGATCCGCCGCGCAGGATCACCGCATTACCCGATTGCAGGCACAGTGCACCGGCGTCTGCGGTCACGTTGGGGCGGCTTTCATAGATCACGCCGATGACGCCCAACGGCGTGCGGACGCGTTTGATGTTCAATCCCGACGGCATATCCCATTCGGCGATCACCTCGCCCACCGGATCATGCTGTGCAGCGACGTTGCGCAAGCCCTCAGCCATCGCACGCACGCGGTTTTCATCCAGGATCAGCCGGTCCATCATGGCAGGGCTAAGGTTCTTTTCTTCGGCATAAACCTGATCTTCGGCATTGGCATCAATAATGTCCCAGCGGTTTTCCCAGATCGCATCGGCCGCGCCGATCAGGGCGGCATGCTTGCGTTCCGACCCGGCGGTGGCCAGTTTTGCGGCGGCGGCGCTGGCATTGGCACCCAGTTGCGCCATCATCGGTCCGATTTGGTCGTGATCGTTCATCGTTATCCCCTAGAGCACCATATCGTCGCGGTGGACCAATGCGGCGCGTCCCTCATAGCCCAGAATGGCCGCGATGTCTGCACTGTGATGGCCCATGATCTGACGCGCCTCTGCGCTGGTATAGCGTATCAGGCCCTGCCCCAGTTGCGCGCCGGTCAGATCTTTGATCGTGACCAGATCGCCGCGCCCAAAGTCGCCGGCAATATGTGTCACGCCCGCAGGTAGCAGGCTTTTGCCCCGGCCAAGTGCGGCCTTTGCGCCATCGTCCACCGTTACCGCACCGCGCGGTTTCATCGCAGCGATCCAGCGCTTGCGCGCCGCCTGCGGATCGGTCTGCGCGGCAAACCAGGTCGACCGCGCCCCGTTTTCGAGTGCCGTCAGCGGATGCAGCGGACTGCCCAAAGTAATGGCCATGGCGCAGCCTGCTTCGGTCGCAACCCGGGCCGCCATGATTTTGGTAATCATCCCGCCCTTGGAAAGCCCTGATCCGGCATCACCTGCCATGCCCTCGATCTGTGGCGTAATTTTATCAACTTTTGCAATATGTTGCGCATCGCTGTGAATGTTGGGGTTCGCAGAATAAAGCCCATCCACATCCGATAGCAGGATCAGCTGATCCGCCCCGATTGTCACCGCAACCTGCGCGGCAAGCCGGTCATTGTCGCCATAACGGATCTCATCCGTCGCGATTGTATCGTTTTCGTTGACAATAGGGGTCACGCCAAGGCCCAGCAGCGTTTCCATCGTTGCGCGGCTGTTCAGATACCGCCGCCGGTCCTGACTGTCTTCAAGTGTCACCAGCACTTGACCGGCGACGATCCCATGCGGGGCCAACGCTTCTTCATAGGCGCGGGCAAGCCGTATCTGCCCAACGGCGGCGGCAGCCTGCGATTGTTCCAGCGCCAGCGCCGTCATCGGAAGGCCAAGAACACCACGCCCCAGCGCGATCGACCCCGAAGACACAAGGATCACATCCGTGCCCCGCGCCCTGATCCGGGCGACATCAGCGGCAAGCGACGTTAGCCAATCTGCCCGCAACGCACCGGTGCGACTATCCACCAGCAGCGCCGATCCAATCTTGACGACCAGCCGTCTGGCATCGCTCAGGGCTGCCATGGGGCATCGTCCTCGGCTGCGTCCTCCGCTTTGCGATGGCGCAGACGGTTGTCGTCAATCTCGGCGCGCAGGGCCCGGAGCACATCGGGGATGCCCTCGCGGCTGACACCGGACATCAGCATGACCGGGCCTTCGGCAACAGCCGCGATTTCATCGCGCAGGAATGCGCGTTCTTCTTCATCCAATGCGTCAATCTTGTTCAACACGGTGATCCGGGGCTTGTCGGCAAGTTCCCCGCCATAAGCCTCAAGTTCGTCGATGATCGTCACCAGATCCTGTGCGGGATTTCCCGATGTGCCGTCGATCAGATGCAACAGCACCGCGCAGCGTTCCACATGGCCAAGGAACATATCGCCAAGGCCGCGCCCTTCGGACGCACCGGCGATCAGGCCCGGAATATCGGCCACGACAAATTCCACGTTATCGATACCCACAACGCCAAGATTGGGCACCAGCGTAGTAAAGGGATAATCTGCCACCTTGGGGCGCGCATTCGATGTGGCAGCCAGAAAGGTGGATTTACCCGCATTGGGCATCCCCAGCAGACCCACATCGGCGATCAGCTTCAGGCGCAGCCAGATCGTGCGTTCCACCGCCTCTTGCCCCGGATTGGCGCGGCGCGGGGCCTGATTGGTCGCAGATTTGAAATGCAGGTTGCCCCAACCGCCGTTGCCACCCTTGGCGATGACGATCCGCTGGCCGACCTCTGTCAGGTCGGCGATGACGGTTTCCTGATCCTCATCAAGGACTTCCGTGCCCACGGGCACGCGCAGGATCTTGTCGTCGCCATCCTTACCGGTCCGCTGGCTGCCCATGCCGTGCTGGCCGTTGCCCGCAAAGAAATGCTGCTGATAACGGAAATCGATGAGGGTGTTCAGCCCCTCGACCGCTTCTATGATCACATCACCGCCATTGCCGCCATCGCCGCCATCCGGGCCGCCGTATTCGATGAACTTTTCGCGGCGGAACGAAATACAGCCCGCACCACCGGCACCGGACCGGATATAGACCTTGGCAAAATCGAGGAACTTCATGGATAGGGCTTTCTGCGGCTGTTCAGCCGTGCCGATAGTCTATTGTGGCGCCGGTCTCAAGCCATGGCACGCTAGGCTGCGACGCTTTGGGCCTTTAGTGTATAGGTCCATGTGGGCACGGTCGCATTGCGCGACACCGAAAACGCCTCGGCATCGCCCAAATAGTCGAAACCGCAGTTGGTCAGCACACGGGCCGAACGGGGGTTGTCCTGAAACACCTCGGCAAAAATGCGATCCGCCTTATGCGGGTTCGCGGTGATCAGCGCGCGCACGGATTCCGACGCGAAACCGGAATTCCAGAAGGCGGGCGCGATCCAGTAAAATATCTCGGACTGGTTTCGGTCCATCCGTTCCAGACTGATCAGGCCCAATGCCTCGGCGTGGCCGTGGATCGACCCGTCGATCACCCACACGTCCTCTGTCCGGTCGGGACGTAACGCACGCTCGATCATGGCCTCGATGCTACCGGGAGGGAGCGGATGCGGCATGGCACGAGTTCCACGCGCAACCCGATCGTCAGAGGCATACATGGCAATCAGCCCCGCATCGGATCTACGGCATGGGCGCAGTACAACACGCTCTGCGCTGATCGTGTCCTGCACGACGATATCCTCGTGTTTCATTGCATCCTCCTCCGCGACCGTCACCGGCCCTGCCCCACTACGTAGATATGGTGGCAGAATTATGAACAAAAAAGGGGACCGGTGTTCACCGATCCCCTCAAATGCGTTACCTAAGGTTACGGTTTATTCAGTGGCCTCCGCCACTGGCAGAACCGAAATAAAGGTGCGGCCCTTCAGGCCCTTGTGGAATTTCACAGCGCCTTCGGCGGTTGCAAAGATCGTGTGATCCTTGCCCATGCCGACACCCATGCCCGGCCACATCTTTGTGCCGCGCTGGCGCATGATGATGTTGCCTGGGATGACAGCTTCGCCACCGAATTTCTTGACGCCAAGGCGACGACCAGCTGAGTCGCGCCCGTTACGGGATGAACCGCCTGCTTTTTTGTGTGCCATTGGTGTCTCTCCTTAGCCTTTTGCCAGCTCGGCCGCTTGCGCGATCCAGCCTTCACGTTCGATCCGGCCCTTGAACGACAGTTTTTCGTCCATAGCAGCCACATCTGCCTCTGTCCACGCTGCGATCTGGGCAAAGGTTGTTACCCCAGCTTCAAGCAGCTTTTTCTCAAGCGCGGGGCCGACGCCCGACAGCTTCTTCAGATCGTCTGCACCGGCTTCGGCCTTTGGGGCCGCCTTTGGCTTTGCAGCCTTCGGAGTCGACGCGCGTTCAGCCGCAGCAGCCGCCTTTTTCGAGGTCGGCGCACCCTTGGCGCGCACAATCTCGAAACCTGCGCCGTTTTCGGCGGCTTTCACGCCGGACTTGTCAGCACCAGATTCCAGGATGTCACCGATCCGCACCAGTGTCAGGCTTTGACGGTGGCCCTTGGTCCGCTGGCTGCCGTGCTTACGGCGACGCTTCACAAAGTTGATCGTCTTTTCACCGCGGATCTGGTCGATCACCTCGGCCTGGACGCCTGCGCCCTCGACTAAAGGCGCGCCCACGGTCGTTCCGACCATCAGAATCTCGTTGAATTGAACTTTTTCACCGGCAGCAGCTGCCAGTTTTTCGACCCGCAGCACATCGCCAGAAGCGACCTTGTACTGCTTGCCGCCGGTTTTCAGAACCGCAAACATATGTCTTTCCTTCATTTTTCGCGTCTCTGAGGCCCCCGGCCACCCGGGTGTTCATGGCATAAAGCCGCCTGTGGACTGCGCGCCCATTGGGCGATATTTCGCATCAAACCCGGCAAGACCCTTGCTCGGATGGCGGCTTATGTGACCAATCCCTTTATATGTCAAGACCAAAGGCCGGACTTCGCACCCTGAAAAACGTCGGTTGCGCCCGCACCCCTGCTAAAGCTCTGCACTGATCAGGAACCGTGCCGTCGCCAGGCCCATCGCGCGTGCAAGATCGGAATACAACCCATCGAATGCCACCGACAAAGCCGCGATCATTTCCTGGCCGGCGCGGCTTTGACTAAAGGCCAAATAGAGGGTGATTTCCTCATCGGTCAGTGGCTGAAAGGCCAAAAGCAGGTGGGTTTCGAGCCAATCGGTCGCCATTTGCCGAATTTCGGGTGCCTGCGACCGGACCTCGCGCAGGGCAGTTTCCGGGGTAACGCCGCGAGGCAGGACGCCCCCCTCCATCAACGCAATCTGAAATGCATATCTTGCATGAAGTGCCCCGGCCACATGCGCATCGATCAGATCGTTTTCGGCAATAAACCGTGCGACAAGGCGAAACCGCTGCGTCTGTTCATGGCGCGCCCTGGCTGCGGCTTGCTTGCTGGCCGCGGCAATCGCCGTGTCCAGCAGGGCTCTCCGGGCGCTGATTTCGAGGCTGACAATGCTTTTGCCCGGCTCGGACGTGAAAAAGGCCAGCATCGCATCCAGATCGGCACCCAAAAGCTCTTCGTCAAAGCCTGCGTGAACCTCTTGGGTCATGAATGCCGGGTCATAAATACGCGACACCATTGCATCCCAATCGGGGTTATCGCGGTCCGCCAACATATCTGCGGCAATGACCCTGCCTTGTGATAATCCTTTGATACGCATGATCCCGAGCAGCTCAGGCAGCCCCAGCGCCACGAAAAGCGCGTCGATCTTTTGGCGATCTGCAGGTTCCGCACTGCACAACGGTGTCTGAAACGCCATGAACACAGTCAGCACTAAGGTGGTCAAACGTTGCATCCCGATCCTTTCGATCCGGCATCCCACCGGTTATTCATAGGCCGCTCCGGCCCGGTTTTGCAAGCAAGCGGGCTGTAATTGACGATCGGGGCAAATTGCCCCTTGCACCGCCGAAGCAGCCGGATTAGGACAGCGCCACCCCGCGGAGAGGTGCCGGAGTGGTCGAACGGGGCGGTCTCGAAAACCGTTGATCCTGCAAGGGATCCCAGGGTTCGAATCCCTGTCTCTCCGCCACTTGCCCTTGATTTCATTGAGAAATTTGGCAACATGCGAAATCTACTAACATCCTACTGCAAGTTTGAAGTCGGTAGTTTGCGGCTTTTAGCCTTGTCGTTAGGGTTCGCGTGCGAAAACCTGGCATGAGTTCGGCTGCGCTGCGGTCGCCGCTACGCCCTACAGCAAGTCGGAGTTTGAAGAATGAATTTTGTAGTCAAGAGCAAATCTAGCGGCAATGAATACAACGTGCAGGTGTATGCTACGGAAGACGGCCCCGTGATAACGTGCGACTGTCCTGCGGGCGAAAACGGGCAATACTGCAAGCATAGGTTCGCGCTGATTTCTGGCGACGAAAGCGAAGTGGTAGAAGCCGATGCGCCAGTGAGTGAGATTGCCAAGCTTGTTGCCGGTAGCCGCCTTGAAGCGACCATTGACGCGATGCACAAGCAAGAAGCCGTCGTGAAGAAGGCCCAAGCTGACTTGAAGGCTATCAAAAAGACGGTCGCTAGTGCGATGCTTGGCCGTCTCTAAAGGCTTGTCCTATCGGCACTTACTACAGAATGGGGTTTCGCAGCATGGAATTTGATCCGTCCGACACCCAAAGAAATATGTAGCTATAAAAGCACTGTCTACCGATAGTGTCTCGATGTCGACGGGCTAAGAACACTTGCACAGGCATGCGACAGCTCATGTCATGAACTGTTGAGTTGCTCCCGCCTCGTGCGGAACGCCTTATGGGCCATTCTTGTGCTTGCCACATTGATATGTGCGAATGCAGATGACATCAGACACGGTAGTCGGGCTCACTGCGGACATTCATGCCCCGCGCAGCATTTTCAATCGGCGAATGACGGCAGAGCGGACGAAGCTGCAATTCAACTCGCCTACGCTAAGGACTTCAAGTGGCCCAAGGCTGTCATGCGACCAAAATGCGGCGACAGAAAGCAGATGGTCACCCCCCATGTGGCGGCAGGACTCGTCTTCGTGATGACTGAAAAGTGCGACAATTCAGCCCGTTGGGCCTCTCAAATTTGCCGGATCCAGATCGACCCAAAGACCGTCGATGCTTGCCATACAAGGCTCACCACAATGAAATACGTAGTACGTAAAGTATCCGTGGAATTTACGCTGCACTCTGCCAATTCCAACAAAATCGAACGCCATTGTTCCAGGCGTTTGATCGTAGCGACCCGGCAAGAAAAATCGCTGCCTGCCCGATACAAGGATCGTTTGATTTGGGACATTAAGCGCCAAAGCGTTTTTGGGAATTTCGATGGGCTGCGCATCAGGGTGGTTTAGCAGGAAACGGCGATCAAGCCGAATAGTGTCAACATGCTTTACTACAAGAAAGCGGCCATCGCGGGTTTTGACCGGATCACGGATGCGCAATGCTTCAACCGGAACAGTGCCAAATCCGGTCGATACACGCGCACCCGCTCCAAAACCGGGAAGTGACCATGGCATCGTGGTCACGTTCGTTTGTTCGCGTGCGTTCACCGGGGCTGAATCACGCAAGACTTGCCTATCTTGCAGCCAAGAGGGCTTGGAATTTGCCGATTTCAACATTTATAACCATCTACTCAAAACTAAACAGAAACTTAAAAACGAAGCATCTGTGACCGATAATCCGAGCGTCTTCAAACTTGGTCCTATCGGAACCGACAACACGGTGCATTTATTACACCGTGTACTAACTAGGTACGCTACCTCTCCTAAAAGCAGCGGCGCTTTCCAAAAAAATAAACCGGTAAAACGCCGCTGCCACTAGTTAACTGGATAATAACCATTACCACTTACGAGTACCTGTAGACACATGAATGATGTCTTGTCTTTGACGCGGACAACTGGCCTTTTGGACAGGTGACGGCGAGAAATCGTGCCTACGGTTCAACAATCGACTTCTAAAGCTTCTAAAGCCCAAAAATCAGACACAAAAGCATGAAAACTCCATTACTTTCGTTGAGGTCGATATACCAACGACAATGTGCCCGCGGAGGACATGCCTGCAACGTCGGGCGGTCTGGTCTTCACTTTTGGATTGGGGGCTTGGGGGCCATCATCGGCCCGATTGCCATTGGCTTTGCCATGGATGCTCTCGGCCCTTTCGCCTTCTGGATCGTACTTGGCGCTCCCTTCTCGGTCATTGTGCTTTACGCACTCTATCGCATGAGCCAGAGTGACGCGCCCCCGGGATCACAGACCGACGCTTATTTGAACCTAGTGCCTACGGCCTCTGCCGTAGCGGTCGAGGACGCAGCCAACTGGGCCGTCGAAAACGCGGAAGCCGAAGAGGCGGTGAGATAGAGCATGCCGGGTTTCCGGAGCTGGCCAGCCAGTCACTACCGGCCCAGAGCCGACCTCCAAGACCAGCTCAAGATGCTGCGGCGCGGCCCGTTATTGCTGCCGTTCGTGCAAAGCGCAGCATATTGACCGCTGAAACGTCGGTCAGTGGACGGAACCAGCGTCTGGTACGAACGCACCAATGTCCACTATGGGATGGATTTCACCTAGCGACAAACAGGGCGGGTGGGCCAAGTCAGAGTTGAAGGCCGAGAAAGATCACAGCTAATGGCACTGGCGACACAGCAAGAATGATTGTCAGGAAAGTCGAAAGCGGCGTAAATATTCCACTCAGGCCCGCTACGATCATGATGCCGCCACCGCCGCCTATGATGGAGTTTCCCGGCGTATTGACGGCGACCGCCATCGCAACATAACGATACTTCAGGGCAAGGCGCAGGACACGTTTTGACTGCCCTTCGAGAAGCATCGCGAGCCGATCGTCTTTTGACAATGGTGCCGCGCGAGCAACCAAATCCGCCGCACGTCGCATCCGCAGGACCTGCAAGACCCGCTCCAGCACGCTGATGGGCAGGAACCGCCCGATCGTGAACGCCAGCATCATTGCGGCGACCGTGCAAACGTAAATCAGTGGTGCAATCGCCGCGCCAAAACCTGCGAGGAGTGCAATACCAATCTCTGCCCCGGGCACAAACGGCATCGCAAGAAGCGCGACATAGGCCGTAGCACCGATCATGATGGCTTTGTGGACCTGCTGTTCATTGTCGGGCCTGATCTGAAGGTCCATCGCGTCGCGGATCATGTGCACGCCCCAAGTGGCCAGCACGATAAACCCAATTAGGAAGCCAAGCTTGAGGATCAGGCCGGGCAAGGTCAGCCCTTTAGACGTCATGCGCGGGGCTCAGCCGGATACCGACTCCGGCGGGATTGCCGCGCCCGTCGCCCGGATGGCGATCTGGTTGGTCCAGTACCAGCGCCGCGTCGTCCACGTCCCGTCGATGACCACATCATCACCTGTGATAGTGCCGTACCACACCACGGTGTGCGGGGCATCGGGGCAGATCGCCGTGGTGGTGAAGTAAATCACCCCGTCGATTTCCTTGGTCTGATAGCCGGACCAGCCGAAGCTGCAGTAATTCTCGCAATCAACCGATTGAAACGTACCATCGCGAAAAACAATATCATCCTCCAGGACTGCGCCACTGGACGGATCCTCACCATATATCCGGAATGTCATTCCGTCTAACGCACCGGTCGCAGCCCAGTCACCTTCAGGCACAACAAGATCGGGGATATCTTCATTCAGCACCGAAAGGGTCGCAGCGCCAGTGCCAAAAGTTGCAACGGCAATTGCGGCAATCTGTAGAATCTGAGGCATGAACGACTCCGTCCGCGGAAAAACTCAATTATAGGTAATATCGCAAGTATGGATCAAATGACGTCCCAGACAAGACAAATCATCCGTTGGGGACCAGCATTTTGAGAATGCGCTGCCGCAAGTTCATCCCATAGCTACTATCCGGCCAACGGAATTGACCCTTATCTGTCCTGTCCACCGTATTCCAGTTTATCCCGTTTCCAGAAACCGGACCTTCGCTGTGACAGACAATACCGGCAAGATGGGCGCACAACCGTCATGAGATCGATTGCAGCATTTTCGTCAGGCTGATCACTCAGCTCAATCATGGACGGCCCGAAGCTGCCCTCCATCAGTAGCGCAGATGCCGAGGCGCAGCTTCATCCGACCTGCCGTTCGTGCATCGCGCAGCATGTTCGGCGGTCCAAGATCAGCAGTGCGGGATCAAGCAGCCATTCATCGCTAGATTGGTGCGCCATTTACGTAAGGTTGCAACGCTGCTGTCACAAAGTCATGCAAAGGTGTCGCAACACCCTGTTCGTGACCAATTCGGGAAACATCTCCGCTCAAGTAGTTTAATTCAAGCGGCTTGCCGCGACGAAGGTCGTCCAGCATCGAGGCGTGCACTGTATCGGGTAGGCTCAGCATAAACTGCCACTGGGCCTCTGCAGTCCCTTGCGGGAGATCAGGGCACATTACCTTTCCGACTGCTTCAGTTTCATCCATCGCTTGTCGAAGCAGAGCGGCAGTTTCAGGTGTTTTTCGCAATGGCCCAACATCCAGCCGGGTCAGGGTTGTCATTGCACTGATCGCGCTCAGGAACACGAACTTTGTCCAAAGCATAATTTGCACGTTGTCGGAAATCATGACCTCGACTCCTACGTCCTCCAGAGCAGTAGCCAGCTGATTGATTTGGCCGGCGTTGACTTTGCTACCCTGCCCAAACAAAAGCCTCTGCAGTTCGGCATTATGTCGGACAATTCCCGGCGCTTTGACATCAGCCGGAATAAAGGCGATCCCCGGAACTACTCTGTCATGCCCGACAATTTCACCTAGCCGTCGAGACGCCGATACACCATTCTGCAGGGTCACTATGACGCTATCGGATTTCAAATTGGGTAGCAGCGTCTGCGCCGCAGTTTCCACGTCAAAATTTTTGACGAGGAACAACACTATATCTGCATGGGCGCCCTGCTTGGGATCGCTGACAGCCTTGACTTTGGGTAAATGCAAATCTCCAGAAGGGCTTTGAATTTTCAAACCGTTTTGTTGGAGAGCCTCTAGTTGTGCACCCCTTGCTACAAATGTCACATCATGCCCGGCAGCAGCCAGACGGCCTCCGAAGTAGCCACCCAGAGCACCTGCGCCCATTACTAGAATGTCCATCCTGCGTTCCTCTTCTAGGCTAGAGTACCATTTCAATCATTCGATTTAAGTTTCCAACCGTAGTGAAGAAGTCAATTTTTTGAAAGCCATCAAGGGCTCCAAGCAGACTTGCGACGTTGTAGCACTCGATTCTGGACCATCATCGCACAGGGGTTCCCCCAATGACCGCTGTCAGCCCTTTGCGGACGGACAATACAAGCCCTCCACGAACCATGTTGCAGGTGCGGAAATTTGGGGCCGCCACACACAAAGCGGACACTCGCCACCGGCCAGCTCAACTCGGTGGTGCTGCAGATTTCTTGGGTGGCGGCAGTGCGAACGGCACTTACCAATGGCTACGACCAGCGCGTTGACTCTGGGCTGAAGCTTGTCGCTACAGGCAATCAACAATGGGGTGATATCGGCGCGAGCGGGGCGTTCGCTGCAGGAAGAAAGGGCGATATTCATCCGGGCCTACTCGCGTGGGCGATTACTTCGGTCTGCAGCGTGAACCTCGTGAACAGCGCCAAGAGCGGCAGACACAGGGTCCGGCAGCCGTTCCAGACGCTCCGCCACCATCTCCTGCAGGCGCCACAGATGCAGGTCATGGACGCCTGCCCGCTCCAGTTCGGTGACGGTGTTCAGAAGGTATTCGGCCATCGTGCCGATGTGCCCCACGGCACAGGCGAGCATGTCTGCCAACTCTTCCGTTGCGGGCTCGGGACGGTACAGCGGAAAGCCGGGATCGGCGGCGAAGAGTATCGCCTCGACCAGCCCGGCATCGGTTTCGGCGGTCACGAGTTCGGGCGGCACCGGGGGCTCTTTTTGCAGAAGGCTCACCAGCGCAGCCAGTGGGTCGTCGCCGGTGTCCATCCGCAGGACCACACCGGAACAGGCCCCGCCCCGGTCGAGCGACATCATCAGCCCCGGCGTTGACGGGCAGCCACGGAAGCGCCGGTCGGTCAGGCAAAACGCCCGCCGCCACCCGGTCACTTGCGCGGCCCGGCGTTCGGCCACCTCCATGCGCGGGTTCCAGATCAGGGATCCTGCGGCGAAGACCCAGACAGCGTCTTGCGTGTCGAGCCGCTCAAGGATCCCAGCCGCAGTCCGGTGGTAGAACTCCGACGGGGGATCCTCGAGCATCACGGGCCCGCGTTCATCGACGCGCGGCGGCAGCCGGTCGACAAGGGTGCGGGTGAGGCGCAGGCGCGGGACGATGGGTGGATGCTTCAGGCCGGACATCAGTTCAGGCACCGGTCGATACAGGCGAGCCAGTTCTCGTGCGCGAGCTTCCCGATCAGGTCATCGCCGTAGCCGTGCGCGGCCATTGCGTCGAACAGGTGCTGTACGCCAGTGACGTCGCCGATCAGATCAGGCAGGACACAACCGTCGAAGTCCGACCCAAGCCCGACGTGATCCTCGCCAGCCTGCGCGATCAGGTAGTCGATGTGCCGCAGCATTACGTCCCATCCGGTGCCCGTATTCGCCGTGCCATCGGCGTTCAGGTAGAAGGTGGCGAAGTTGAACCCCACCATACCACCGCGCTCGCGGATCATGTGCAACTGCCGGTCCGTCAGATTGCGCGGGCTGTCGCAGAGTGCGTGGGCGTTGGAATGGGTGGCGACAAGGGGCGCAGAGGAGACGCGGGCAACATCATCGAAGCCCTTTTCGTTCAGGTGCGACAGATCGATCACGATGCCCAATTCATCGCACAGGCGCACCAGATCAAGGCCTGCCTCAGTGAGGCCCGGCCCGGTGTCGGGGCTGCCCGGAAAGGCCATCGGCACGCCGTGGCCGAAGATCGTAGGCCGGCTCCAGACTGGGCCAAGCGAGCGCAGGCCCATGTCGTGGAACAGGTAGAGCGCGTCAAGGTCGGGGCCGATCGCTTCGGCCCCTTCCATATGCATGACGCCCGCGATGACGCCCTGCGCCATCGTCGCGCGGATTTCGGCCACGGACCGGCAGACCCTGAAATCATCGGGTGCCGAGCGTTCCATCCAGTGCAACAGCCCTGCCATGGCCAGCGCGTCGGGTTGGGCCTGCGGATGCGTCATTTCTGGCGGCATCGGCAGGGCGTAAGGCGGATTGGCCATTAGCGCCTTGAAATCGGGCGATGGGCCGCTGGACGCGGGCGGCACGAAGATTGCAAACAGCCCGCCCGCAAAGCCCGCGTCCTTCATCCGCGCGAGGTCCAGATGACCGTGGCCAGCCGTGCCCAGCCAGGTCTCTTCACGTGGGGTCGGTGTTTTCAGCAGGCGCAGCAGAAAATCGTTGTGGCCGTCGAAAAAGGGGATGGGCGCCGTCATTCGGAAGATTCCTTGTTTGTCAGTGCGGCGAGGTGGGCATCCACCGCGCATAACAGGTCGCTGCAATGCGCATCGGTGATCCCGAGATGCGTGAAATGCCCGACGATATTGGCCAGATAGTCTCGGCTGGTGCCAAGATCGCCCGCCCCGTGGGCGACGTAGCGGATCTGTTCCTCGTAGGTGAGGTCGGGGCAGACGTCCGGCACGGCGTGGTCCGCAACAAAGGTCAACACGCGGAACTCCGCGTCACCGATCCGGGCCGGGACGAACCGGGCGAGGTAGCCGGGCGCGAGCATCTCGCGCCGGAACAGGATTTCTGTCTCGCTCTCGACATCAGGCGCCGCGATCCGAAAGGCCAGCCCCTCGCATCCGTCGCACCCTTCGACGGCATCCAGCGTTGCGAATAGGCCCGGTGCCTCTTTTGTGCCGCGGCCGCCCCTGGTGTCCACGAGTATCAGGCGGCGGGCATGGCCCGCAACATGAGCGCGGCGCACCTCGGCAAAGCGCAGGGCGGGGTCCCACATCAGTGACCCATAGCCGAAGATCCAAAGATCGCCCGAATGGTCGGCCAGCGCCTCGGCACGGATCGCCTCGCGCTGCGCGTCGGTATGGACCCAGTCGCGAAACACCTCCTGTTGGGGGTCTGCTGCCATGATCGCCTCAACGCTGAAAGTTCGAAAGTAGGACGTCTCGGTATCGGCAATGCGGTTGCGCAATTCAGGATGGTGAAAGAATGGGTCGGTCAGTTCAGGCAAGGCGGCTCTCCTCTTTGGTCTCGCGGACAGGTATCATTTCCATGCAGATGTCGACGCCTTCGACGATGCCCGGAAAATCAGGTGAGCCGGGCACGTCGCGAAATCCGGCGCGCCGGTAAAGCGATTGGGCGGCGTGCAGTGCGTGATGGGTGGACAGACGGTAGCGGATGTATCCGGCAGCCTCGGCCTCGGCCAGCAGCACTTTCAGCATCTGCGCGCCGATCCTGTGACCCCATGCATCGGGGCGCACGAACATGCGCTTGATCTCCATTGTCGTTGCGTCCTGCCCGTAGAAGGCGACACACCCCACCGGCTCCCCTTCAAGCCGCGCCAGCAGCAGACAGCCCGAGGGCGGGCCGAAGCGTCCCGGCAGACCGGCGAGTTCAGCTTCAAGGTTGGCGAAGACCGACGGGTTCGGGTCTTTCTCGCCCTTGGCCACATGCTCCATGGCCCAGGCGAAGAAGTCGCGGATCAACGCCCGCGTGGCGTCAAGGTCATCGGGTGTCTCGGCTCGCGTGATGGTCAGGGGCATGTCAGACCTCCTAGTGGTCATCAGAACTGTCAGGGATAGTGCTGCATCATGGCCTGCACGTCCAGATCGCTGGAAAAGGCGTCGGGGTTGCGTGCGGTCATCTCCATGACGAAGTCGCGGCACGCGCGCGCGTCGTCTGGATCGGCGGGCGCCGACAGCCGCGTGGCAAGACCGCGCAGCAGGGCAGCGGGGCGGAGGGCGAAGGCGAGGTTAGTGCCGTATTGCCCGAAGGCATCGTTGTAGGCAGTCATGCCACCTGCAGGATCAGCGTTCTTTGACGTGTCGATGCGTGCGACAGAGATCATTTTCGGCATTGATATCTCCTTTGGTGTGTGGCGCGCGCAACCATTTCGCGCAGTTTGATCCTGTGACAGAACTTTGCCTCGCACTATCCAGGTGATTTTGGTTTCTGTGTTCGATATGGTCGCACAATGATGGATCACCTTGCCCGGATGGCAGTTTTTCAGGCCGTAGCGGATGCTGGATCGTTTCGCGGGGCGGCGAAGCGGCTTGGCATTTCGCCATCGGTTGTCAGCCACCATGTCAGCCAGCTCGAGATGCAGCTCGAGCTGCCCTTGTTCTACCGGTCCACGCGGAAGCTGTCGTTAACCGATGCCGGGGCCGAACTGCTGCGCAGCACGCGTCTGATGACACAGGCTGCCGATGAGGGGATGGCGGCGATGCAAATGCGCAAGGCACAGCCTGTCGGCCACATTCGGGTGACGCTGCCTTCATCCGCACAACACCCCGCGTTCGGGGCGACCTGGCCCCAGTTGCTGAAGAGGTTCCCCGGACTGACCTTTTCGATCACCTACACGGACGCGTTCAGCGATCTCTCAGGGTCGCAGTTCGACCTCGCGATTAGGGGTGGAACGTCCGGTCCGAAGGATTCAGCCTATAAATCCCGCTTGTTTCGACGCTATGAAGTCTGGCTGACTGCATCACCAGACTATATGACGGCCCGGTCGCCCGCAAAGGCAATCGACGATCTGGCGAGTTGGGACTGGATCGAGTTTCCACCCGGGTTGCGTCTGAACGAGTTTCTGGTCGAGCCAAGGCCTGCCAGTCAACGTATCGAGCCCCGCATCGCGATCACGCTGGATTCTATGTTGGTGGCGGAAGAGCTCGCACTCGAAGGGATTGGCGTTCTTGCGGTCCCGAGAGGGGTGGTCGAAGACCATGTGCGGGAGGGGAGGCTTGTGCGTCTCCTTCCCGACGTGCCGCTTCGTCCCATAGAAACCTATGTGATCTGGCCTGCCAATGTGGGCGACGCAAGCCCGGTTCGGCGGGCCCTGGATTTCCTGCTCGAGAACGTGCCCAAGAGCCGTAATTGAGGTCCGGGCAGGTCACTGAAAACCATGTCACGATTCAATCACGGGAAGTCGAGGCGCGCGTGTATCGACGCATTGTTCTGCCGATTTCACTGGGGCAAGCGCGAATGGCTGATCTGGTGCACTGCAATGCAGAACGTCGGCCCGTCCTAACCGCAGCAAAATGGGCCTGTCGTGTCGATGGCTAAACAAATTGGGCTGGGCTACCCCAGGGATATGGCTGAAAATGGCGTTGGCCCATGACGTTGGCAGTGCTGTAGAGCGTGCGTATCGTCGGTCTGACATGCTTGAACGGCGACGAGCCATGATGACTGCTTGGGCGGGCTTTCTGAGTGGGCGGGCCGAGCCTAGCTATGTCGTACCATTCGCGCTTGGGGGGCGAGCTGATGGCGGACCAAGTAGGTCCACCACGGCTATTGTCGCTATTGCCCTTCGCACCGGCTGGGAAAGCCTCTCCAGAACGCACAAAACTATGGCGCGCAAAGCAAACCGCATTGGCCGATGTACTTTTGGAAATTTCTAAAGGTAATGCGGCGAGATCGCTTGCACGACATTACTGGCCGTTCCTATGGCAAGGTGAAAAGGCCGATGGTCTTGAGCCTGATCAGTGCGATGCTCAAACACAAGCATCGAAAGAAGCCGTTGAGCGTTGGCTGCGCACTAGTGGCCGGTCCATCGTGCCGCGGCTGCCATGCTGCGCCACCGTCCATCGCTCGTTTCGCCCAAGACAGAATTGCTTCGATCCGCCCGCGCAGGCGTGAGGCTGTTTCAGTCTTCTCAGTCCAAATTGGCTGCAGCACACAGAGCACGTCTGCCGTGTTCACCTGTCCTACGGGGAGCGCGCCAAGAAACGGTACGGCATAGGTATCGAGAGTGCTGCGCCATTGTTTGCGATGGTTGTCGGAACGGAACTCCGAGGACTTGGCGGCAATTGCCTGCTCTGCTGCGGTAGCGAAAGTCATGATCTCACGTGACTTGCGTTTCTGAGCAATCGGGCCATCGCCGGCATGGACCAAACGCTTGTTTGCCATTGCGGCCTCGCGCGCAGCTGCAAGTGTCACGATCGGTGGCGCGCCGAGACCCATTTCCCGTCTCCGCCCTGAAATGACGATACGCTGCACCCAGCGTTTGCTTCCGGAAGGCTCAACACGCAGCATCAAACCTAATCCACCACCGTCGTGGTATTTTCCTGGCTCATGTATCGTTCGCACGAACGCTGCACTAAGCGGCCCACCTTGATTTGTTTTAGAACTTGCCCCAGACATTCCTGTCCCCCTCTCTGTCCCCCATGATAAAGGAGAATGGAAGGAACTGCACAAGCCTCTATGGGACAGCATATCGTACGATACGATTGATATAAAACAATAAACTGGAAATGGTGGGAACGGACGAGGATGGGATATGGCTGCCTGTATCTCCGCCATTAAGGCCCCCATTACCCCTTTCTTCTCTGATCATATTCCATCGGAGCATCCTGTGGAGGATATTTCAGGAAGATAGAAACGCAGGCTGTCGGATGCAAAGTTCGCCGAACATTATCCGCAGCGGATCGCACTCTGGCAACGTTTGGGCGCAGTAATTGGCGCTGGCCGGGTTGCTGGATATCGCATCATCCGATTTCGTGCGGTTGTCGGTGCGGCGGCGGGTGCCGGGGAAATCGGGTCGGCTGATCAACCTTGTCGGGGCGCGGCGTTCAACGCGTCGCTCAGCACCGCCATAACCATGTCAGGGGGCACATCCGATGTGATGAACGCATCCCCGATGCCCCGCGCCATGATGAACCGCAGCTTGCCGTCCTGCACCTTCTTGTCCTGTCCCATCAATGCCAGCAACCCTGCCGCATCGGGCAAGTCACCGGGAATATCGGCGACATCCACCTTCATGCCCATCGCGCGCAGATGTGCCCGCACGCGGCTGGGCGCTTCCTGGCTGCAAAGGCCAAGCCGCGCGGACAATTCAAACGCCAGCGCACACCCGATCGCCACGCCTTCGCCGTGAAGCAGGTGGTCGGAGTAACCGGTCGCAGCCTCAAGTGCATGACAGAAAGTGTGGCCAAGATTCAACAGCGCGCGGTCGCCCTGTTCGGTTTCATCGCGGCGCACGATGTCGGCCTTCATCTGGCAGGAGCGTGTGACCGCACGCACCCGCGCGGCCATATCGCCCGCCGCCAGCGCCGGTCCCTGCGCCTCGAGCCAGTCAAAGAACGCGGCGTCCCCCAACAGCCCGTATTTGACGACTTCGCCATAACCGGCCAGAAAGTCGCGCGGGGCCAGAGTGCCAAGCAGGGCGGTATCGGCCAGCACGAGGCTGGGTTGGTGAAACGCCCCGATCAGGTTCTTGCCATGCGGAGAATTGATGCCCGTCTTTCCGCCAACCGAACTGTCCACCTGCGCCAGCAGCGTCGTCGGCAGCTGCACAAAGCGCACCCCACGCCGCAGGATCGCGGCGGCAAAGCCCGCCAGATCACCGATCACCCCGCCACCAAAGGCCAGCACCACATCGCCGCGTTCGACCTTTTGATCCAGCAGCCATTCCACGGTTCGTTGCAGGGCAGCCCAGTTTTTCGTGGCCTCGCCCGGCGGCAGGGCCAGCGCGGCAGATGTCAGACCGGCGGCAGCCAGCGACGCCTGCAACTGCGCCAGATGCAACCCTGCCACGGTTTCGTCGGTGATGATGCAAACATGCTTGCGCCCCCCCATGCCCGCCACATGGTTCCCGGCCTGATCCAGCAGGCCCGGACCGATCAGAATATCATAGGCCCGACCCGGAAGATCGACATGCACGGTTGTTGCGGTCATGATGAAGACTCCAGAATGTCAGGGCGTGTCAGCAGCGTGTCGATCACGGTTTGGGTCGTCTCGTCAATGCTGGCGTGGCGATCGATCGGCACGCGCAGCCCTGCCAGCGCATAGACCGGCGCGCGTTCGGCGAAAATGCCGGCCAGCGTCGCGCGTGGGTCCGGCGTACGCAGCAAGGGGCGCGTGTCTTTTTGGCGCACTCGATCCCAAAGCGTTGGAAGATCCGCATCAAGCCAGACGGCAACCCCTGCTTCGGCGATGGCAATCCGGTTGCGTTCGGCCAGAAAGGCCCCCCCGCCCGTCGACACGATCCGGGGCGGGCCCGCCAGCAGGCGGCGCAAGACCTCTGCCTCGCGCTCGCGAAAGAATGCCTCGCCGTCGCGGGCAAAGATTTCCGCGATTGTCAGTGCTGCGGCCTCCTCGATTGCGGCGTCGCTGTCAACAAAGGGCACGTTCAACCGTGCCGCCAGCGTTCGCCCGATGGCTGTCTTGCCCGACCCCATCATGCCCACCAGCACGACACTCCGGCAAAGATGTGCTGGCGGCATGGCGTCGGTCATGTCTGGTTTTTCCTTTCGCGGTCGGCCACTGGCCGCTGAATATCAAATTTAGTGAATGAATGCCGTGATCTTGCCCAAAAGACCATATATAAAGACTTCAATTCGTGGCACCGAGACCACATATCGAAGCAGAAGACGAGGACTGGGACAGGCAATGTGGCGGCTGATAAAGGCTCTGATATTTTTGGCGGTATTGGCGGGCGTGGGACTCGTGGCCTATGCCTATATCGGACCAATATTCTTTCCCAC
>NZ_CBFIBD010000007.1:0-85037 GCF_965660735.1 Yoonia sp. | reverse complement strand
TGCTGACACATTTTAAGACCTAGTTGATCTTTTTGGCCAAATAGTGACGTCAAAGCTAATATTCTTGAAACACTCAAACAATTGCAGGCACATCTAATCGATTATGCTTTGTAAAAACCAAAAACTCATCCTCACCCATCCATCTTCAGCGCCGAAATAAACGCCTCCTGCGGGATATCAACTTTCCCGAATTGCCGCATCTTCTTTTTCCCCGCCTTCTGCTTGTCCAGCAGCTTGCGCTTCCGCGTGGCGTCGCCGCCATAGCATTTCGCGGTCACGTCCTTGCGCAGGGCCGACAGGGTTTCGCGGGCGATGACCTTGCCGCCGATGGCCGCCTGGATCGGGATCTTGAACATGTGGCGGGGGATCAGGTCTTTCAGCTTTTCCACCATCGCGCGGCCCCGCATTTCGGCGCGGTCGCGGTGCACCATCATCGACAGCGCATCGACCGGTTCGTCGTTCACCAGCACCGACATCTTGACCAGCTGATCCTCTTGATAGCCGGTCAGCACATAGTCGAATGACGCATAGCCCTTGGTCACGGATTTCAGGCGGTCGTAGAAATCGAACACCACCTCGTTCAGGGGCAGGTCATAGACCACCATCGCGCGTGACCCGGCATAGGTCAGGTCCTGCTGCACGCCGCGCCGATCCTGGCACAGTTTCAACACGTCGCCCAGATAGTCATCGGGCACAAGGATCGTCGCCTTGATGCGCGGTTCCTCGATATGGTCCACATGGGTCAGGTCAGGCATGTCGGCGGGGTTGTGCAGTTCCTGCATCGTCCCGTCGCGCATGTAGATATGATAGACGACCGACGGGGCCGTCGTGATCAGGTCGATGTCATATTCGCGTTCGATCCGGTCGCGGATCACCTCCAGATGCAGCAGCCCCAGAAACCCGCAGCGGAACCCGAAACCAAGTGCTGCGGATGTTTCCATCTCGAAGCTGAAAGAAGCATCGTTCAGCGCCAGTTTTTCGATCGCGTCGCGCAGGTCTTCGAATTCGGAACTGTCCACCGGGAACAGCCCGCAGAACACCACCGGTTGCGCAGGTTTGAAACCAGGCAGCGCGGTGTCGCAGCCCTTTTTCTCGGATGTGATCGTATCGCCGACGCGGGTATCGCGCACCTGCTTGATGGATGCGGTGATAAAGCCGATTTCACCGGGCCCCAGTTCGGTCACGTCCTGCATCTTGGGCCGGAACACGCCGATCTTGTCGATCTGGTGGACGGTGCCGTTCGACATGAACCGCACACGGTCGTTTTTCTTCATCACGCCGTCGATGATCCGCACCAGCACGATCACGCCCAGATAGCTGTCATACCAGCTGTCCACCAGCATCGCCTTCAATGGCGCGGTGCGGTCGCCTTTGGGCGCGGGCAGCCGGTGCACGATGGCCTCCAGCGTCTCATGGATGCCGATGCCGGTCTTGGCGCTGACCCGAATTGCGTCGGATGCGTCCAGCCCGATCACATCCTCGATCTGGGCCGCAACCTGATCGCATTCCGACGCAGGCAGATCGATCTTGTTCAGCACAGGCACGATTTCGTGGTCGGCATCCAGCGCGTGATAGACATTGGCAAGGGTCTGCGCCTCGACCCCTTGGGTGCTGTCGACGACAAGAAGCGACCCTTCGACCGCGCGCATGGAGCGTGACACCTCGTAGGCGAAATCGACGTGGCCGGGGGTATCGATCAGGTTGAGAACATATTTCTCACCGTTGTCCGCGACATAGTCGATCCGGACCGTGTTGGCCTTGATCGTGATCCCGCGCTCACGCTCGATATCCATGGCATCCAGCATCTGTTCCTTCATATCCCGAAGCGCCACCGTATTGGTGGACTGGATCAGGCGATCAGCCAGCGTGGATTTGCCGTGGTCGATATGGGCAACGATCGAGAAATTGCGGATGTGCGAAAGGTCTGTCATGCGGAAGGGCTGCCTGTACAAAGTTTGATCACGTCAATGGCGTGACAGACCTGAATTTGCAAGGGCTGACGGCGTCATATCCCTGCGATACATCGCCCACCCGAACACGCGGCCAATGGCGCCAACACCCGCTGCGTCCGATCCGCATCATGCCTTGTAGAACGCCGGTTGCCGCGGGGCCAGACGCATCCTTTCGCGCCCACGATACTGCTGATCTGTCGCGCATGGAAACGTGGATCCCTGATTGCACTGCGCGCAAGTGACCGCCATAATGAATACATGATGGAACGATCCGCAGAGACGGACGCCAGGCAGAGGTAGAGACAGTGATGCGTTACATTCTTCTCATCAGCGCCTTGACGCTTGCCGCCTGTGGCGGGGGTGGCCGCGTGTCAGGCGATATCGGGCAGGCCTGCGTCGATGCGGGGCGCCGCGATGCCTCGCCTGCGCTTTGCACCTGCGTGCAGCAGGTCGCCGACCAGACACTATCGAACCGCGATCAGGCCCGCGCCGTGGCGTTTTTCGAAGATCCGCAGCTGGCACAGAACACCCGCCAGTCGGACAATTCCGGCGACCGTGCTTTCTGGACCCGTTACCGCGCGTTTACCGACCTCGCCGGACAGATATGTCAGCCAGTAGAGATCGGCTAGCCGTCTCAAGCAGATCAAGGCAGCCGTCGAAATCGCGGGTATAGTAGGGGTCCGGCACGTCCTGTGCCGCCATGGTGCGGACGGGCACCCGGTGGCCTCGGGGCCGCAGATTCTCGATATCTGTCTGGTTTTGCCGGTCCATTGCCACGATCAGGTCAAAGGCATCGAAATCCGCTACCGAAAACTGGCGCGCGCGCAGAACGCTCAGGTCCAGCCCGCGCGCCGATGCCGCATCCCTCATCGGGCCGTAGGGCGGGTCGCCCACATGCCAGCCCCCCGTGCCTGCGCTGTCCAGATGCAGATCAGGGGCCAGTGCGCGCATAATCCCTTCGGCGGCTGGCGATCGACAGATATTCCCAAGGCAGACGAACAGAATACGCATTTCACCACCCCCTGCATGGTTTTCGCTTGTCATGGTTATGCGCCATTTTCATTTCCGTAACACAGCGCAGTAAAAAACGACGCCCGCAAAAATGCAACATACCAGACCGGCACGCATGGGCTGGACAGCCGCGACCGTCCCGATATGAAGGAGCCATGAACAAAGAGATCGACATTGAGACCCTTGCTGCCGGCGTCCGTAACGGCGACCGCCGCGCTCTGGCCCGCGCGATTACGCTGGTCGAAAGTGCGCGCGCCGATCACCGCACGCAGGCGCTGGCGATGCTGGATGCGGTGGGTTCGGAAAGGCAGGCCCTGCGCATCGGCCTGTCGGGCACGCCGGGGGTCGGGAAATCGACCTTTATCGAAAGTTTCGGCTTGATGCTGACCGGTCAGGGCATGAAGGTCGCCGTGTTGGCGGTTGATCCGTCGTCGGCCCGGTCGGGTGGGTCGATCCTGGGTGACAAGACCCGGATGGATCACCTGGCGCGCGATCCGAACGCATTTATCCGCCCTTCGCCCAGCCAGACCGAACTGGGCGGTGTCGCGCGCCGCACCCGCGAAGCCGTCGCGTTGTGCGAGGGTGCCGGGTTTGACGTGGTGCTGATCGAAACCGTGGGTGTCGGGCAATCTGAAACGGTCGTTGCACATATGTCCGATCTATTCGTCCTTTTGCTGGCACCCGCTGGCGGGGATGAGCTGCAAGGGGTTAAACGCGGCATCATGGAAATTGCTGACCTGATTCTTGTCAACAAAGCCGATGGCGACCTGAAGGCACAGGCGATGCGCACCTGTGCGGATTATGCCGGTGCCTTGCGGCTGTTGCGCAAACGCCCGCAAGACCCGCCCGGCTTTCCCAAGGCACTGACGGTATCCGCGCTTGAAAATGAAGGCTTGCAGGCCGCCTGGGCCGAAATGCGGGCCCTTGTCGATTGGCGTCGCGATGCAGGTGTCTGGGACCAGACACGCCGCGCCCAGGCCAGCTATTGGTTCACCGAGGAAGTCCGGCAAGGTATGCTGCAACTTCTGCGCGACGATCCTGACACCGCCGCAAGGATGCGCCGCGCCGAAGCCGAGGTCCGTGCCGGCACATTGGCCCCCGCTGCGGGGGCCGAAAGGGTGCTGGCTGCCTTGCGGGACGCGCCCCCCTGACACCGTGCAAGGGGGCAAACAGCCGCGCCGGGCCAAACGGGACAAGTCCCTTTGCAAAATGATCGGACCCCATTGGGCAAACCGGGTTGACGGGCGCACGGAATCCTCATATCTGGCGCTGATCTTATAGACGTCCCTGCCGATGCGGGGTCCACCCGTTTCACGTGATGTCCCGCCCTGATCGGCCGGAGATGTCCACAAGACAAGGAAAATGCCCATGTCGCGCCGTTGCGATTTGACCGGAAAAGGCCCGATGTCGGGCAACAACGTAAGCCACGCCAAGAACCGCACCCGTCGCCGGTTCCTGCCCAACCTGCAGGACGTCACGTTGCAGTCCGACGTGCTTGGCCGGTCGTTCAAATTCAAGATTTCCAACGCGGCCCTGCGCACCGTTGACCACCGTGGTGGACTGGACGCATTCATGGCCAAGGCAAAAGACGCTGAACTGTCAGCTGATGCGCTGAAAGTCAAAAAAGAGATCAACAAGGCAACCGCCACAGCCTAAGCCGTGATGGTTCTGACAAGATTTGACCCGGTGACCGATGGTTGCCGGGTTTTTCTATTTCGGGGCGGGTCTTGACCCACCTGTCGGCGAGGGGCACATCTGACCGATGAACGCCCTGCCCATCGATCCCATTCTGCCGGACCTGATCGCGGCCCTGCGCCGCCACGGTCGCGCCGTCTTGCAGGCACCGCCGGGGGCGGGCAAGACCACGCGCGTGCCGCTGGCCATGCTGGATGCCGACGTCACATCCGAAAAGATCATCATGCTGGAACCGCGCCGCCTTGCTGTCCGCGCCGCGGCAACCCGGCTGGCCGAAGGGCTGGGCGAGGTTCCGGGCCGGACCGTCGGTTACCGGATGCGCGGTGACAGCGTCCCCGGCAGCCGGATCGAGGTCGTGACCGAAGGCATCCTGACCCGCATGATCCAATCCGACCCCGCGTTGTCCGGCGTGGGGGCCGTGATCTTTGACGAATTTCATGAACGGTCCCTGAATGCCGATCTGGGGCTAGCGCTCGTGTGGGAATTACGCAGCGTTCTGCGCCCCGATCTGGCTGTGCTGGTCATGTCGGCCACGCTGGATGCCGCCCCTGTCGCAACCCTGTTGGATGACGCGCTGGTCATCACCTCCGAAGGGCGCAGTTTTCCCGTCACCACGCATTTTCTGGACCGCGCTGTGCCCAAGGGCACCCGTCTGGAACAGGCCTGCGCCGACTTGGTCGTGCATGCCGTCAACCAGTCCACCGGCGGCGTTCTGGTTTTTCTTCCCGGAGAAGGTGAAATCCGACGGGTCCAATCCGCGCTGGCAGGCCGGTTACCGGCCGATTGCGCCATTCGCCCGCTTTATGGCGCGCTGCCGTTCAAGGACCAGCGCGCCGCGATTGCGCCGGTCACGACTGGCCGCAAGATCGTGCTGTCCACATCCATCGCCGAAACATCCCTGACGATTGAGGATATCCGTGTCGTCATCGATGCAGGCCGCGCACGGCGCGCACGGTTCGACCCCGCATCGGGCATGTCGCGGCTGGTGACCGAACGCGTCAGCCGCGCCGAGGCGACGCAGCGTGCGGGCCGTGCCGGGCGTGTCGCCCCCGGTGATGCCTACAAGCTATGGACCAAGGGCGAGGACGGCGCCCTGCCCGCCTTTGCCCCGGCCGAGATAGAGGCCGCCGATCTGGCCAACCTTGCGCTGGAACTGGCGGTCTGGGGCAGTGACGATCTGGCTTTTCTGACGCCCCCGCCGCCGGGCACCTTGGCCGAGGCGCGCGCACTGTTGCAGGGTTTGGGCGCGCTGGATGCCGATCTGCGCATCACCGATCACGGGCGCGCATTGGCGGCGCTGCCGCTGCATCCGCGCCTTGGGCATATGTTGCAAACCGCAGGCGCACAGGCCGCGCCGATTGCGGCACTCCTGGCCGGGCGCGACCCATTACGCGGTGCGCCGGTAGACCTGCAACTGCGAATTGCAGCGTTGCGTGGGCGCTATGATGGGCCGGGTGCGGTCAATCCGGCGGCGCTGGCGCAGATCAAGGCGGAAATCCCCCGCCTGTCCCAAGGATTGCCGAAAGCCCCGCCGATGCCACTGTCGCAACAGGTGGCAGTTGCCTATCCCGACAGGGTCGGGCTGCGCCGGAAGGGCGACGACCCCCGCTATGTGCTTTCGGGCGGCAAGGGGGCCGTGATGGATGCGGGCGATCCGCTGGCGGGTCAACGCCTGATCGTGGCCACCGATCTGGATGGCGACACCCGCGAGGCCCGCATCCGGCAGGCCGTTGCCATAAGCGAAGCCGAATTGCGCGATATTTTTGCCGATCAGATCCGCTGGCACGATGTGTGCACATGGTCCCGCCGTGAAGGGCGTGTGCTGACACGGCGGCAGGAAAAATTCGGCGCGCTGGTGCTGGATGACCGGGTTTGGTCAGACGCGCCCGATGATGCCGTCGCCCGCGCCATGCTGGACGGGGCGCGGCAACTGGGACTGCGTCCATCACCTGCGGCAGAGAGGTTCCGCGCGCGGGTTTCGCTGGTCGAAGGTCTGCCCGCGATGGATGAGGCCACGCTGCTGGACACTGCCGAAGACTGGCTGCTGCCGCATCTGACCGGTGTGCGCAGTGCCGACGACTGGAAACGGTTCGATCTGTTGCCCGCCCTGCGCGCGATGCTGGACTGGGACCAGATGCAGCGGCTTGATCGCGCGGCACCGGCCCATTTCGAAACGCCACTGGGGCGCAAGATTCCGATTGATTACGCGGGCGACGCACCGGAAATCACGCTGCGTTTACAGGAAATGTTCGGCGTGACCACGCACCCCGCCGTAGGGCGGACCCCACTGCGGGTGACACTGTTGTCGCCGGGGCAAAAACCGGTGCAGGTAACACAGGATATCGTTGGATTCTGGGCCACGTCCTATGCCGATGTGCGCCGCGACATGCGTGGGCGTTATCCCCGCCACCCATGGCCCGAGGATCCGACACAGGCCGATCCGACCCTGCGTGCCAAACCCAGAGGCACCTGAGCGACACCGGCCCGCACCGCGAAATTTCCGACCGGCACCGGTGCCAGATCAATCGGGCGGGCTGCTTGCGCTGTCATGTTGGGGGGCACAGCAGGGTAAATTGCCAAGTGATTCGGATTGTGTTATGGAAGATGTAATAAAATAAGAATATTAGCAGGCAAACCATGACCTCGATGCTTCAGTCCTTTTGGACGGGTGCGCTGCGCCCGTTGATTTTGCGTCCCCCTGCCTTGCAGGTTGCGGCGCTGTGTCATCGCGATGGTGCCAGCGGGCCAGAGGTATTGCTTGTCACCAGTTCCAGCGGGCGCTGGATTTTACCAAAAGGCTGGCCGATCGACGGGCTTACTGCGGCTCAGGCCGCGCAACAGGAAGCCTGGGAAGAGGCCGGGGTGACATCCGGTGTGCTGGGCGAAACCGCCCTTGGCAGTTATCTCGCTGAAAAACGCTTTGACAACGGGGCAGTGGTCCCTTGCGAAGTTCAGGTTTATCCGCTGCGCGTGACAGACATCGCCGATACCTACCCCGAAGATGACCGCCGCGAACGGGTATGGGTGCCGATTTCCAAGGCAATCGCGATGGTCAATGAAGATGGCCTGCAACAATTACTGGCCCAATTTGCATCGCAGAAGTCCGAATAGCCATATTGTGCCCCGGCCACTCACCCGCTAGGCCTGCATCCCAGAGTATCGGGAGCCTCGGCCATGCCGGAAAGTAAGCCTGTCAATCAGTGGAAACAGCTTGATCGCGACCTGGGCCGGATCGGCGCGGTTGAATATGCGACACAATATGTCGCGCAACCTTTGGTCGGGTTCGGCATCGCATTGGTGTTCATCGTTGTCGCCGCCTTTGCCAGCACGTTGTTTTTTGGCGGCGACCGACATTCCTATGTCGTGATCGCCGCGGCTGCCTTTGGCGCCTATATGGCCGTGAATATCGGTGCCAATGACGTAGCCAACAACATGGGGCCGGCCGTCGGGGCCAATGCGCTGACCATGGGCGGTGCGATTGTCATTGCAGCTCTGTTCGAAAGCGCAGGCGCCCTGCTGGCGGGGGGCGATGTAGTGTCGACCATTTCCAAGGGTATCATCGACCCGCAAAGCGTCGCCAGCAGCGAGGTCTTTATCTGGGCGATGATGGCCGCGCTGATTTCCTCGGCACTTTGGGTAAATCTGGCGACATGGGTGGGGGCACCGGTTTCGACGACCCATTCTGTTGTCGGCGGGGTGATGGGTGCCGGCGTTGCTGCGGCAGGGTTTTCCGCTGTCAATTGGCCCACCATGGGAACGATCGCAGCCAGCTGGGTCATATCGCCGGTCCTGGGCGGGTTGATCGCGGCGGGATTCCTGGCCTTCATCAAGGTCATGATCATCTACCGCGAAGACAAGATCGCCGCTGCCCGCCGCTGGGTGCCCACCCTGATCGCCATCATGAGCGGGGTTTTTGCAACCTATCTGGCAATGAAGGGGCTGGCCAAGATCGTCAGCATCGGTTTCGGCAGCGCCTGCCTGATCGGTCTGGTCGTCGGGCTGATCACGCTGGCGGTCGCCCGCCCGCTGGTGTGGCGACAGTCAGAGGGGCTGGAAAACCGCAACCGGTCGCTGAAGGTGCTGTTCAATATGCCGCTGATCCTGTCGGCCGCACTGTTGTCATTTGCCCATGGCGCCAATGATGTGGCCAACGCGGTGGGGCCGCTGGCCGCAATCGTGCATGCAGAAAGTTTCGGCACGTTCGCAGGCAAGGTCGATATCCCGACATGGGTGATGGTGACAGGCGCCTTTGGCATTTCGTTCGGTCTGGTCCTGTTCGGGCCGAAACTGATCCGGATGGTCGGCAGCCAGATCACCAAGCTGAACCCGATGCGTGCCTATTGCGTGGCCCTGTCGGCGGCGATCACAGTGATCGTGGCAAGTGCGCTTGGCCTGCCAGTTTCATCGACCCATATCGCGGTTGGCGGGGTTTTTGGCGTCGGGTTCTTTCGCGAATGGGATTCAGAGCGCCGCGCGCGCGTGTCGGCGGCCAAACGTGCCACAATTAAGCGGATCGCTCCCGAAGAACGCAGGCGTCGCAAATTGGTGCGCCGGTCGCATTTTCTGACAATAGTCGCAGCCTGGGTCATTACGGTGCCCGCAGCGGCGCTGATGTCCGGCGGGATATTTGCACTCCTCCGATTGGCCTTCGTCGGCTAGAATTTTCGCCAGAAATCCTGTGCCCGCAAGAAATTTGCCAGAGCGTCAGCGTTCCAGGCAATACCGCATGATCGCCTTTTGCGCGTGCAGCCGGTTTTCGGCCTCATCAAAAATGACAGAATGCGGCCCGTCCATGACGCTGCTGGTCGCCTCGTCATCACGGTGGGCGGGCAGGCAATGCATGAACAGGGCGTCAGGTTTAGCCTTGGCCATCAGCGCGTCATTCACCTGATAGCCGCGCAGTTGGTTATGACGCCGTTCGCGCGCCGATTGCGGATCATGCATCGACACCCAAGTGTCTGTGACCACCAGATCGGCACCTTGGACCGCCTCGTTCGGATCGCGCACGGTGGTATATAGCCCCGCCAGCGCCGGCTCGGGGTCCAGTGGCGGCGGGCCCGTAAAGACCAGATCAAAATCGAACTGCCTGGCCGCATGGGCAAAGCTGGCAAAGACGTTGTTGCCATCACCCGACCAGACGACCTTTTTGCCCTTGATCGGGCCGTTATGTTCTTCGAACGTCATGATATCGGCCATGATCTGGCACGGATGGGTCCGGTTGGTCAGCCCGTTGATCACCGGCACGGTCGCATATTCGGCCATTTCCAGCAGGGTCTGTTCCTCGAACGTGCGGATCATGATCAGATCGACGTAACGCGACAGCACGCGCGCGGTGTCGGCGATGGTTTCGCCGTGGCCCAACTGCATATCGGCCCCTGACAGCACCATGGTCTGCCCCCCCATCTGGCGGACGCCCACGTCAAACGACACGCGCGTCCGAGTCGATGGTTTTTCAAAGATCAGCGCCACAATATGCCCGGCCAGCGGCTGGTCGGCATCGGGCGTGCCCTTGGGCAACCCGTCGCGGGCATCTTTCATTGTGCGCGCATTTGCGATGATCTGGTGAAGGTCGGCCTTGGGTGTGCTGTCGAGATCTAGAAAATGTGTCATGAAGTTCGCTTTGTTTGGGCCGGTTTCCCCGGCAAGGTATCAATGATGGGTCATCACCTGGACAAGCTGGCCATCCCGTGTCGCAGCCAGCCGACGTTTCTGGAACCCAGCCTGGGCATAGATGCCGATCAGGCGCGCATCGGTCGCATTCGGCGCGGCGGCAAGCATCGGGTGAAGCCTTCGCAAACCTTGAAGAGCGGCACCGAGATAGCCTGCCGCGTGCCCCTGCCCCAAGAAGTCACTATCGCCGACAAAGGTCTTGATCGCCCGCGTCCCTGATAGCAGGTCGCCAAATTGCGGCATTGCAAAGGTCCGCACATCATGGTGGTGTAAATATGCAAAAGGGCGCGCGCCCAGTGATATGACCTGCATGATGATTGCCGGGTTTTCCATATCCTGCTTTATCAATGCGATATTGCGTTCCACATCGCCCCACCATGGCCGGACGTGCGGCTCTGCCAACCACTTTTGCATCAGCGGCAGATCATCCGGCGTAAGGGGGCGAAAATCGTAATTACGCATTGTCCCCCTTCAGCCGCTGCGCCGCAGTGTCCAACCGTGCGACCGCCGTATCAATCTCGGTCTCGGTTATCGTGAGCGCCGGCAAAAGCCGGACAACATTACCGGCTGCGGGCACCGTCAGCACTTCGGCCTGATACCCCGCATTGACCACGTCGGTATTGGGAACCTTGCATTGTAGCCCCAGCATGAGCCCGACGCCGCGCACATCTTCAAAAATGTCAGGATGAGAGGCGACCAAACCTTCCAGTTTCTGGCGGAAATGGCCTGCCTTGCGGTTCACATCAGCCAGAAACGCCTCGTCTGCAATGATCTCCATCACTCTGGCACCGACGGCACAGGCCAGCGGATTGCCGCCATAGGTCGATCCATGCGTGCCCGCTGTCATACCGGACGCAGCGTTTTCGGTTGCCAGCACGGCCCCCAGTGGAAAGCCTCCGCCGATCCCCTTGGCGACCATCATGATATCAGGCGCTATCCCGGCCCATTCATGCGCGAACAGCTTGCCGGTGCGCCCCATGCCGCATTGCACCTCGTCCAGAATCAACAGCGATCCGTGCTGGTCGCAAAGATCGCGCAACCCTTTCAGGCAGTGATCTGGCACCGGGCGAATGCCACCTTCGCCTTGCACAGGTTCGATCAGCACTGCTGCCGTCTTGTCCGTCACCGCCGCACGCAAGGCATCATGATCGCCGAATTCCAGATGGGTAAACCCCGGCAAGAGCGGACCAAATCCCTTGGTCATCTTTTCCGACCCGGCGGCAGCAATGCCTGCGGCGGACCGGCCATGAAACGATCCACTGAATGTGATGATTTCGGTCCGGTCTTCGCCTTTGTCATACCAGTATTTGCGGGCCATCTTGACCGCAAGTTCACAGGCTTCGGTTCCGGAATTGGTAAAGAATACCGTATCGGCAAAGGTGTGTTCGACCAGCGCGTCAGCCAATTTTTGTTGTGCGGGAATATGATACAGGTTCGACGTATGCCAGAGTGCCTGCGCCTGCGTCGTCAGGGCCGCGATCAGGTCGGGGTGGGCGTGGCCCAGTGAATTCACGGCAATCCCTGCGCCAAGATCCAGAAATCGCCGACCGTCCGCCTCGATCAGCCACGAACCTTCACCTGATGTGAAAGTCAGCGGTGCACGGTTATAGGTCGGCAAGATAGTTGGGATCATTGCGATCATCCTTGAATATAGGCCCGATTGGTGCAGGACCGCAGGGCAAGAGTCAACGTTTTTGGGGGGTTATGAAGTGCAGGACAAAGGGCGGCGCGGTTAGCGTCGGCGTCGGGTCGCGTATGTTGTCCGCATCATCATGCCAAAGGCTTAGCGGGTTTCGGGGCAACGGGAAAGAAGCAAATTGATGGCCATTTCAGAACACCTGTTCGCAGAGCGCCTTGCAACCCAACCCCAACGATCCCCATAGACCGGCAGGCCCCTGCCGGCCTGGCGATCTGGCCCTTGAAGTTGGGCAGCACAAGAACATATCACAGTGCCAAAATCAGGCCATGATTGCGGTTTAGGTGACAGTGTATGGACGAAGTTTACGAGTATCGCAGGGCGCCGAACCGGGGTGTGATCTGGCTTTGCGCAAGCATGATTATCATTCTGATTTGCATCGTTGTTGTCAGCGGGGCAACCCAACTTATCTGGGCCGTCTGGGTTCTGGGTGCTGTCATGCTGTTCTGGATGGTTCTGCCCAGGCCGATCGCAGGTATTCGTGTTGATGATCACCACCTCATCCTGTCCGCCTGGCGGTTGCCGCGGATGATCCCGCTGGACGATATCGCCTATCTGCGCGCCACATCCGTCAGCGCTGACAGCGATGTCACCATTGTCTACAAGGATGGGCGCGAAGAAGGCACCTTTGCCGGCGACATGCCCGATATTGAAACGCTGTCTTATGTGATGGCGATGCGCGGCGTTCCGGTGCGCGATATCTACTAGCGGTGTCTGATGTGACCACGCGGTATCACAAATCGCGTTCAACCATCACGAAAACAACGCATTGCGATGAAAGAAAAAGCCGAAACGCCCTAGCTTTTCAACCGGTATCCCCGGTCCATCCAGCGCCAGCAAATCCCGACAACCACGGCACAGGCCAGACCAACAACACCCAGCCCGACCCAAGGGCTGCTGTCGCTGACGCCGATCATGCCGTAGCGGACGCCGTCAATGACATAAAAGAACGGGTTCACATGGCTGAGTGTTTGCAGAAAGCCCGGCAAGGCATCGATCGAATAGAATGTCCCCGACAGGAACGCGAGCGGCGTCACCAGAAAATTCGAGATCGCGGCAAGCTGGTCGAATTTATTGGCGAAGATTCCCGCGATCATCCCCAGCCCTCCCATCAGGATCGACCCCAACAGCACAAAGGTCACGACCCAGAATGGGTTGCGCATCCCCACATCCAGAAACAAGGCAGCCCCGGCTGCAATCACGACGGCCACAAGAAACCCGCGCGCCACGGCACCGCTGATATAGCCCACAACCAATTCCGCCCCCGACAAGGGCGGCATCAGTGTGTCAACAATGTTGCCCTGCACCTTGGCCGAAGCGAGGCTGGAGGATGTATTTGCAAAAGCATTCTGGATCACAGTCATCGTCAGAATACCCGGAGCAAGAAAGGTCATGAACGGTACGCCCATCACATCGCCGCGTTGCGGGCCGATGGCGATGGTAAAGATCATCAAAAACAGCCCCGCGTTGATCAATGGTGCCATGACGGTCTGGGACCAGACATTCATGAACCGCCGGATCTCGCGATGCGCAAGCGTCCATGTGCCCAGCCAGTTCACCCGCCCAAAGCGGCGGACGCCCATAATTGTTTGCTCTGCCATGTCATCCTTCATCTTTATGCGCCCCTTGGTGCTTCACATCTGCGGTGCGGATGCTTAAAGTACAACGCTGATAGATCAGACAAGCGTGGATGTGTAGTGCGTCCTCCCTTCCCGAACCAAAGGAACAGATATGTCCTGGACAGACGAGCGCGTCGAGACGCTCAAAAAGATGTGGGGCGAAGGCCAGTCGGCCAGCCAGATTGCCAAGGAACTGGGTGGCGTGACCCGCAATGCAGTGATCGGCAAGGTGCACAGGCTTGGCCTGTCGAACCGCGCCGGTTCGAACGGGGCTGCGGCACCCGCAGCCAAACCTGCGCCAAAGGAAAAACCGGCCGTTACGACCAAGCCGGCCCCCAAAGCACCTGCCAAGGCAAAGCCCGCGCAACTGCCCACAGTGACCGAGAAAGAAGAGCTGGACGAAAACGGCATCCCGATTTCCGCCGCACGTCGGGCGATCATCCCGGCAGGTCAGCCCTTGCCGCCACAACCGTCGGCCAACGAGATCAGTCCTGAGGCATTGGCCAAGGTCAGTGAAATCGAAAAGAAAGCCAAGCGGTTGACCTTGATGGAACTTACCGAAAAGACCTGCAAATGGCCCGTAGGTGACCCGGCGACAGATGATTTCTGGTTCTGCGGTCTGACCGTGCAACAAGGGAAACCCTATTGCGAGGCGCATGTCGGCGTGGCGTTTCAGCCGATGTCATCGCGTCGCGACCGGCGCCGGTGACCCCGTCGGGCGGGGCTGACCCCGCCTGACCGCAACGGCAGTCGCATCTGTCAGTAAAAACCGTACCGAATCAGCCAAAATGACGCGGCGCGCAGGCGGCCGGTTGAACCAATGTTCTCTGTGCTGTGGTAACGTCAAGCCAACTTGGCTTCACGCCTGCTACTCATGACGCCTCTTGCAGCGCCAGCAAAATCTCTCTGTTGCAGCAGAACGCAGGCGGGCTGTCGCCTATCTGGCCCGATTCCAGCATCGCTTCGCAGCGGCCCGGTTGGGGGCAGCGGCGGCAGTTGGTAATCATCTGCGCATACGTGCTTTGGCTCAGCCTTCCGTCACGCAGAGCAGTCGCCAGAGGCACGCCAACGGCCTTGGACATTTTCAATGTCCGCCAGTAATGCTGACGCGCGTTTCCCATGGGTTTCATGCTTGGCCCTCCTGCTTTCCGCATCCCTTATAGGGCGGTAGCCACGGGGCCGCTTTGCGCTGAATCAATGTCGGCAGTAACTAACCTGCCCTACCTGGTGATCTGGTCCAGATATATCCGCACCGCGTCCTGCACCCGGCGAAACCGGTCACCACCCAGTTTGACCCCGCCGAACCAACGCGTCACGACGATGATATGTCCCTCCAACCCCTCGCGTTCCAGCATCCGCAAAATGACCATACCCGCGCCTGCCTCGCCGTCGTCGTTCTTGAGAGGCCCGTCAGGCAGCAGCACCGCCCATGTATTATGCGTGGCGCGCGCGAATTTCTTGCGGCGCAAAAGGGTTTTTATGAAATCCTTTGCGGCGTCGGCAGACTCGACAGGTCCACCCGAAACGGCATATTTCGATCCGCGGTCGCGCAGGGCGTTTTCAATGATCTGCATATCGCCCGGCGCTTGGATGTTTCAGGATGTGACCTGCTGTGTACCGCTGCAATTATGCCCGCCCGTGAAATCCTGCAACGGGGCCTTTTCATCTGCTGCCAGACACAAACCAGTGGCGGTGTCCCGAACTGTGCCCGCCGCACAGCTTTGCGGGGCCGGGTCGGTGGTGGTGCTTTGCGCGTGGGCCGCGATGGGAAGCAGGGCAAGAGCGAAAACTGTCAGACGCATGGAAACCTCCTAGGGTGACGTATAGTTCAAGTATACTGCAAAAGCCGTGAAATTAAAAACACGCCGTTGTCCCTTTTTGCCGCACCCCCGCATCGCCCGTCCCGGACACTGGCACTGACCCGTCAATAACTATAGGTCGCGCCCGTTGAAATCGCCTCGGCAAGGGAGGTTTCAGCCCATGTGCCGCGTCCGCCGCGCATGCGAATTTCTGTCAGCTGGGCCTGCGCCAACACGATATTGCCGGATGCCACATGCCCCTGCCCCATATAGGACCGCGCCAGCAGATTGGCCGGATCGGCCGCAAGGGCCGCGTCGTAATAGGCCATACCCAGATCAATCCTGCCAGCCTTGCGGTGCGCGAAACCGTAATAGGTCAGCGCAAGGGGTGCGACCGGGTTGTCCAGCGTGTCAAGCACATCCAGTGCCGCCTGGTAATACCCGGCATAGGCAAGTTCGCGCACATCGCGCAGGCGCGCGCTGTCGCCATTTGTGCTATCCCCCGGGGTCACACAGCTTTGGGTGGCGATGTCCCAAACCAGACCTGCGGCGCAGGTTTTGGTGGTTTCAGACGGTGTCGGTGGCGTTGGTTCGTCGCCGCCAGCGGCAAGGGCCACTGCGGGCATCATGGCAAAGGCAAGGGCTGTCAGACGCATTGGAACGCTCCATTCTTTTTCTGCTACTTCTTGGGTAGATACGGATGAACAAGGTGATCAGTTTCATTCGGGGCAGGTTTTTTCCGCCGCGCGCCCCAAACGTCCCCTGCCGGACATGCATGATATGTTGCCATATGCCTGTTATCATTTTCGGCCAGGTCTGCGCCAATCCCGATGCTTCTGGATTGTTGTGGTATTGCCAAAGGCATTGACTGACCGTTGGGAACGATTGACCATTGGTCCGGCCTGCTTACTTATAAGGGGGTGGAGAAAACAGTGACCTATCCAAGTTATGCCAGATCTGAACGGATTGCCGATGGCACCATGCACGCGCTGGGCGTCATAGGCGCCGTCAGCGGGGCCATCGTGTTATTCGTCTGGGGCACAGGGCTGGGCCATCCAGGGCAAATTGCCGCATTATCAATCTACGGGGCAACGCTAATCGCGACTTTTGTTGCATCGGCAATGTATCATATGACCCCATGGGAAAGCGTCAGGCCAGTTTTGCGTCGGCTCGATCATGCCGCGATCTACCTGAAAATTGCAGGCACGTACACGCCACTCGTGGTCTTGATCGGCAGCGGTTTTGCCTATGCGATTCTTGGGTTGGTGTGGGGACTGGCCGCGATCGGCATGGTTTTGAAACTGTTCTACTGGCGCACGCCCGGGCGTTTCGGCCCCGCGCTCTATCTGATCATGGGTTGGCTCAGTCTTGGCTTGGTCTGGTCACTCTGGCCGCTGGTACCAGGGTCGGTGATGGCGCTGATAGCGGTTGGCGGGCTGCTTTATACCGGCGGGGTGCCGTTTTATGCCACTGAAACGCTGAAATTCTCTATTGCGATCTGGCACGGGTGCGTCGTTGCAGCCTCGGCCTGCTTCTTTGCGGCAATCATGCTGGCGATGATGGCAGCGGGCGGCCTCGCCCCGCATGTCACCCACGGCATGATGTGACGGCAACGCACCCCCCCCTCTTGCAACCTTTCCACGGCCCGCTAGGGTGGCACGCATGTTTACAATCGAACACGAATATGACGCGACCGTCATCACCCTGGTGGACGAAGGCCCCGCACCCTTGCAAGAGGATGTGACGATCAATGCCTTTGAAGATTGCATTACCGTTGTTCAGTTCGATCAACGCCGCGATCAGCCGGTGCAGATTACGCTGTCACTTACGCAACTGCGCGACTTGCAGGCGGCGCTGAACCTGCCGGAAGGAATTTACCAACTGCGCAGGGGATGACGGACTGACAGATGTCAGACCGGCCTCTGGCGGGGGTAATTGATCAACGAAAAAGCAAAAGGTGCGGCGATGGCGACGGGGTTTTTCTGGGACGAGCGGTGTTTCTGGCATAGCGGCGGGAATTACGCGGGGATGCTGCCAGTGGGTGGTCTGGTGCAACCGCTGGATGGTGGCCTGCCCGAAAGCCCCGAAACCAAGCGCCGGTTGAAGAACCTGATCGAGGTCACAGGCCTTGCTCGCGATCTGGACCTGCGCGGCGCTGATCCGGCCTGTCGTGATGATCTGCTGCGGGTGCATCCAGCGCATTATCTGGATCAGTTCAAGGCGCTGTCGGATGCAGGCGGCGGCGAATTGGGGCGGCGGACGCCATTTGGCCCCGGCGGGTTTGAACTTGCGTCGCTGTCTGCGGGCTTGGCAAAGGACGCGCTGACAGCGGTGCTGCACGGCGAACTGGACAATGCCTATGCCCTGTCGCGCCCGCCCGGGCACCACTGCCTGCCGGATTTCCCCAACGGGTTCTGCCTGCTCAACAACATCGGCATCGCGATCGAGGCGGCACGCGCCGCCGGTCTTGCGCGGCGTTTTGCCGTGCTGGATTGGGATGTGCATCACGGCAACGGGACCGAGGCGGTGTTTTACGACCGCGCCGACGTGCTGACCGTGTCGGTCCACCAGGACCGGAATTATCCGATGGACACCGGCGCCTTTGTCGACCGGGGGCGTGATGCGGGCGAAGGGTTCAACCTGAACATCCCCCTGCCCCCCGGTACCGGCCACAAGGGTTATCTGTCCGCGATGGAACGGCTTACCCTGCCCGCGATCCGCGCCTTTTCCCCGGACGTGCTGATTATCGCCTGCGGCTATGATGCCGCCGCCAATGACCCGCTGGGCCGGATGCTGGCCACCGCTGATACATTTGCCCGGTTGACACGGCAGGTGATGGACCTTGCCCAAGATATTTGCGGCGGTAAACTGTTGATGGTGCACGAAGGCGGCTATTCTGAAACCTATGTGCCGTTCTGCGGGCATGCGGTCTTGCAACAAATGTCGGGCAGCACCATCACCGCGCCCGACCCGTTTGCAGAGGTGTTTCCGTTGCGCCAGCCCGATGCAGGCTTCGACGACTATCTGGACGGGGTGATCGGGGGAATGGTCGCCGCCCTGTAACGTCAGATGGGTTTTAACCCAGCCTGCCTGTTGTCAGCTGCGGCACCGGCGCTTATCTGCTAGGCAAACCGCCAAAGGACTGCCCATGCCCACCCCCAACCCTGCTGCCCTTGATTTTTTGCTGACCCGCAGGTCGCGCCCGGCCAAGACACTGACCACCCCGGTCCCCGATCGCGCGACCGTCGAAACCCTGCTGACGGCGGCTGCCCGCACGCCGGATCACGGCAAGCTGGAACCATGGCGGTTCATCGTGCTGGAAAAGCCGGCACTGGCCCGGCTTGCCGCCATGATCCCCGCGCGCGGTGCCACCCTTGGGATTGATCCCGAAAAGACCACCAAGGCCGTCTCCCAGTACGGCGATGCCGATCTGGTGGTGGTGGTGGTCAGTAGTCCAAAACCATCCGACAAGATCCCTCAGATCGAACAGCTCTATTCTGCGGGTTCGGTCTGTCTGGCACTGCTCAACGCCGCCCTAGCGGCCGGTTGGGGGGCAAATTGGCTCTCGGGCTGGGCCAGCCATGACCGTGTATTTATCCGCGAAGGCCTGGGGCTTGCCGATCATGAAACCGTCGCCGGCTTGATCCATATCGGTACCGAAACCAGCGCGCCCCCCGAACGGCCACGTCCCGACCTGGCCCGGATCACAACATGGGTCAGCACATGATCCTGACCGATTTCGCCAAGGCGATTGCCCAACTGCCGGACCCAAGGTTTCAATCCGTCTTGTGGCGCGGCATCGGTTTGACCCTCGCGCTGCTTGTGGGGATTTACGCCGGGCTGCTGTCACTGATCGACATTTTCACCGCCGGGCCTGTCACGCTGCCCCTTGTGGGCGAGGTAACGTGGCTGGGCGACCTGCTGGGCTGGGGGTCACTGGGGCTTGTGATCATGTTGTCGGTGTTCCTGATGGTGCCTGTGGCATCCGCAATCACATCCCTGTTCCTGGATGAAGTCGCAGACGCGGTTGAAGAGAAACACTACCCGAACTTGACCCCGGTTCCCCCTGTCACCTTCTGGGAGGGGTTGCGTGATACGATCAGTTTTCTGGGCGTGCTGATCACCGCGAACCTGCTTGCGGTCATTGTGTATGTGCTGCTGCCCTTTGCTGCCGTTTTCATTTTTTACGCGCTGAACGGATACCTGCTGGGGCGGGAATACTTCCAACTGGCTGCCATGCGCCGCGAAGGGCGCGCGGGCGCAAAGGTTTTGTTCAAACAACACAGCGGCAAGATCTGGGCCGCAGGGTGCTTGATGGCGCTGCCGCTGTCATTTCCGCTGATCAACCTGATGATCCCGATTCTGGGCGCCGCGACATTCACCCATATTTATCATAGACTTAGTCTACGCTGACCTCTGGCGTTGCCATTCTGTTGAACCAGTCGATATCACGCACGCTGATCACGCCTGACAGGATCGTGCCCGCGATGATCACCCAGATCGGCACCGCCCATAGGGTCGTGATCCTGGCCTTGCGGCCAATCTGCGCATCGGCCGGCGCAGATGCATGGGTGCCGGGCACGATTTCCCCGGCATCACCTTGGCTGACCATGCGCAGTGGCAGCACCACGAAAAATACCATGGCCCAGACCACGGCGAACAGAACAATTGCAGATACGGGCCCCATGAATTTTCCTCTCTGGATACTTTCCCTCTCAGATACGCTGATTGCGGCTGCAAACAAGGGTCAGATCTGCTCCAACTCGATCAGGCAGCCATTGAAATCCTTGGGGTGCAGGAAAAGGACAGGTTTGCCATGGGCGCCGATCTTGGGCTCGCCCCCGCCCAGCACCCGTGCTCCTTCGGCCAGAAGATGGTCGCGCGCTGCAAGAACATCATCCACTTCATAGCAGATGTGGTGAATACCACCCGATGGGTTCTTGTCCAGAAACCCCTGGATGGGGGACGCATCGCCCAGCGGATACAAAAGTTCGATCTTGGTGTTGGGCAAGGTGATGAACACCACGGTCACACCGTGATCGGGTTCATCGTGCGGGGCGCCAACATCGGCCCCCAGCACAGTGCGGTATTGCGCGCTTGCGGCCTCCAGATCTGGGACAGCGATGGCAACATGGTTCAGACGGCCGATCATGGGCGATACTCCTCTTTTCGGGCAATATGGCGGGCAGGCAGGACCAGTGCAATGCGCCATCAGGGTTAAGATGCTGTTCACTTTGTTCTGCTTTGATTGAGTGTAGTTAGGCACCAAGGGAACGAATCGTCATGGATACGCTGAATGAACTGATGCTGACCCGTACGCCCACTACGCGACGCCCACTTTTGGGGCTGACCGTGCTGGTCGTCGAAGACAGCCGCTACGCATCCGAGGCGCTGCGTCTGTTGTGTCTGCGCTCTGGCGCGCGGATCAGGCGTGCCGACAGCCTTGCACATGCCAGACGACATCTGGCGATTTACCGGCCAACAGTTCTGATGGTGGATGTGGGTCTGCCGGACGGGTCCGGTCTTGAGTTAATTGCGGCATTGGTAAACGCCACCCCGCGCATCGATATAATACTGGGCGTCAGTGGTGACAGCATGGCCGCGCCCGCCGTCATGGCGGCAGGGGCCGATGGTTTTCTGGAAAAACCCATTTCCAGCCTTGCGGCGTTCCAATCCGCAGTCCTTGCGCATCTGCCTAATGACCGACGTCCTCGCGGACCGCGCCTGTTGGATGATGAGGTTATCAAGCCTGATCTGGTCGCCTACCACGATGACCTGACCCATGTGGCAAGGGTGCTTTGCACAGATGCCGATATCGACTATGTCACACAGTTTCTGGGCGGTGTGGCACGATCAGCGCAAGACCATGAAATGGGCCGTGCCGTGCGTAATCTGGAACAACAACACAAGACAGGTCGTGATCTGCAATCCGGTGTCGCGGCATTGTCGCAAATTGTGAAGTCCCGCATTTCCACAAGCGGACAGGCCTGACAGGTCAGCTTTCAGGTGGCAGCACACGCAACCGTAATTCACGCAATTGTTCGTTCAGTGGCTCGCTGGGCGCGCCCATCATCAGATCTTCGGCGCGCTGGTTCATCGGGAACATGATGACCTCACGGATGTTGGATGCATCCGCCAGCAACATCACGATCCGGTCGATGCCCGCAGCACAGCCGCCGTGTGGCGGCGCGCCATACTGGAACGCATTGACCATCCCGCCGAATCGCTTCTCGACTTCGTCTTTGCCATATCCGGCAATCTCGAACGCCTTGAACATGATTTCCGGGCGGTGGTTCCGGATCGCACCCGATACCAGTTCATAGCCGTTGCAGGCCAGATCGTACTGGAAACCCAGCACATCAAGCGGATCGCCATTCAGCGCGTCCATCCCGCCCTGCGGCATGGAAAACGGGTTGTGTTCGAAATCGATCGTGCCGGTCTCATCGTCCTTTTCGTAGATCGGGAAATCCACGATCCAGGCAAAGGCGAAACGGTTCTTGTCAGTCAGCCCTAATTCTTCGCCGATCACGGTCCGCGCCCTGCCGGCCACCGATTCAAACGCATCCGGCTTGCCGCCCAGGAAAAACGCCGCATCCCCAAGCCCAAGACCCAACTGCTGGCGGATCGCCTCTGTCCGTTCGGGTCCAATGTTCTTGGCCAGCGGACCGGCTGCTTCAAGACCTTCGCCCTGATCACGCCAGAAAATATACCCCATCCCCGGCAAGCCCTCTTTCTGGGCAAAGGCGTTCATGCGGTCACAGAACTTGCGTGACCCGCCGCCCGGTGCCGGGATGGCGCGAATTTCGGTGCCGTCCTGTTCCAGCAGTTTGGCAAAGATCGCAAAGCCTGAACCGCGGAAATGGTCGCTGACCACTTGCATCTTGATCGGGTTGCGCAGGTCGGGTTTGTCGGTGCCATACCATAGTGCGGCATCTCGATAGCTGATCTGTTCCCACGTCTGGTCAACGGTACGACCCTTGCCGAATTCCTCGAATATCCCGCCGATCACCGGCTGGATCGTGTCGAACACATCCTGCTGGGTGACAAACGACATTTCCAGGTCAAGCTGGTAGAAATCGGTCGGGCTGCGGTCTGCACGAGGATCTTCGTCGCGAAAACAGGGTGCAATCTGAAAATACTTGTCATACCCGCTCACCATGATGAGCTGTTTGAACTGCTGCGGCGCCTGCGGCAGCGCATAGAACTTGCCCGGATGAAGCCGCGACGGTACCAGAAAATCGCGCGCGCCTTCGGGGCTTGACGCTGTGATGATCGGGGTCTGATACTCTCGGAACCCACTGTCCCACATCCTCCGCCGCATCGATGCCACAACATCCGATCGCAGCTTCATGTTGTCCTGCATCGCTTCACGACGCAGATCAAGATAGCGGTACTTCAGCCGGGTTTCCTCCGGGTATTCCTGATCGCCAAACACCATCAGCGGCAATTCCCTGGCCGCGCCCAGCACCTCGATCTCGCGGATGAACACCTCGACCTCACCCGTGGGCAGCTTGGGGTTCACCAGTTCAGGCGCACGCGCCTTCACCTCGCCGTCGATGCGGATACACCACTCCGACCGCACGGCCTCTACCGCGGCAAACGCCGCCGAATCCGGGTCGCACAAAACCTGCGTAATCCCGTAATGGTCGCGCAGATCGATAAACAGTATGCCGCCATGATCCCGCACCCGATTGACCCAGCCCGACAGACGCACGGTCTGCCCCACATCGGCGGCGGTCAGGTCGGCACAGGTATGGCTGCGGTAGGCATGCATGATAATGTCCTCAAAACGGGTCCAACGGTCGGCCCGATACACCCCTTTGCCCTTCCCATGTCAACCTCATGCTTCTTCAGAGTGTAAATATCCCCGCCGGAGGCATCGATTTTCATGGAAAATCGACCAACGCCGCTTGCGCCCGGACGCGCCTTCCCTATAACCCGCGAGAATTTGCAAATCAGAGGGGCCTGCCATGCCAAAGCGTACCGACATCAAGTCGATCATGATCATTGGTGCAGGGCCCATCATTATCGGACAGGCCTGCGAATTCGACTATTCCGGCGCACAGGCCTGCAAGGCTCTGCGCGAAGAAGGTTACCGTGTCATCCTCGTCAACTCCAACCCGGCCACGATCATGACCGATCCCGGGCTGGCAGATGCGACCTACATCGAACCGATCACCCCCGAGGTCGTGGCCAAGATCATCGAAAAGGAACGCCCCGATGCACTATTGCCCACCATGGGCGGGCAGACAGGGCTGAACACCTCGCTTGCGCTGGCCGACATGGGTGTTCTGGAAAAATTCGGGGTCGAGATGATCGGCGCCAAGCGCGAGGCCATCGAAATGGCCGAGGACCGCAAGCTGTTCCGCGAGGCGATGGACAGGTTGGGGATCGAAAACCCCAAGGCGACCATCATCACCGCACCAGAGGTCAACGGCAAGCGCGACATCAAGGCCGGGCTGCAACTGGCAATCGACGCCATCGAATATGTGGGCCTGCCCGCGATCATCCGTCCCGCCTTTACCCTTGGCGGCACCGGCGGCGGCGTGGCTTATAACCGCGAAGAATACGAATATTATTGCCGCACCGGGATGGAGGCATCGCCCGTCGGGCAAATTCTGGTTGATGAATCACTGCTGGGCTGGAAAGAATTCGAGATGGAAGTCGTGCGCGACCGCGCCGACAACGCCATCATTGTCTGCGCCATCGAAAACGTCGATCCGATGGGCGTGCATACCGGCGACAGTATCACCGTCGCACCCGCACTGACCCTGACCGACAAGGAATACCAGATCATGCGCACGCACAGCATCAACGTGCTGCGCGAAATCGGCGTGGAAACCGGCGGGTCCAACGTGCAATGGGCGGTCAACCCCGATGACGGCCGCATGGTGGTGATCGAGATGAACCCCCGCGTGTCGCGGTCATCGGCGCTGGCGTCCAAGGCGACAGGCTTCCCGATTGCGAAAATCGCCGCAAAACTGGCCGTAGGCTATACGCTGGACGAACTCGACAACGACATCACCGGCGTGACACCCGCCAGTTTTGAGCCGACAATTGACTATGTCGTCACGAAAATCCCGCGTTTTGCCTTCGAAAAATTCGCAGGCTCCGCACCCCACTTGACTACCGCGATGAAATCCGTGGGCGAGGCGATGGCGATTGGCCGCACCTTCCATGAATCGATGCAAAAGGCGCTGGCGTCGCTGGAAACCGGCCTGACCGGTTTTGATGAAATCACGATCCCCGGCGCGCCTGATGCCGCTGCGATCACCAAGGCGCTGGCCAAACAGACCCCCGACCGCATCCGCGTGATCGCCCAGGCCATGCGCCACGGGCTGTCCGATGATGACATCCATGCCGTCACAAAATTTGACCCGTGGTTTCTGGCCCGCATCCGCGAAATCATCGAGGCCGAGGCCGAGATTCGCAAAGCCGGCCTGCCGGTGACCGAAAGCGGCCTGCGCACGATCAAGATGATGGGCTTCACCGATGCGCGGCTGGCCAAACTGACCGGCCGCACCGAAGATAACGTGCGCCGCGCGCGGCTAAATCTGGGTGTGAACGCCGTCTTCAAGCGGATCGACACCTGTGCCGCCGAATTCGAGGCGCAGACACCTTATATGTATTCCACCTATGAAACCCCTGTCATGGGCGATGTCGAATGCGAGGCGCGCCCGTCAGACCGTAAAAAGGTTGTGATTCTGGGCGGTGGCCCCAACCGGATCGGCCAGGGGATCGAATTCGATTACTGCTGTTGTCACGCCTGTTTCGCCCTGACCGATCAGGGGTATGAGACGATCATGATCAACTGCAACCCCGAAACCGTGTCCACCGACTATGACACATCGGACCGGCTGTATTTCGAACCACTGACGTTTGAACACGTGATGGAAATCCTGCGCGTGGAACAGGACAACGGCACGCTCCACGGCGTGATCGTGCAGTTCGGCGGACAGACGCCGCTGAAGCTGGCAAATGCCCTTAACGACGCCGGTATTCCGATCCTTGGCACGACACCCGACGCCATCGACCTGGCCGAAGACCGCGAGCGGTTCCAGGATCTGGTCAACCGGCTGGGCCTGAAACAGCCCGTCAACGGCATCGCATCGACCGATGAACAGGCCTTTGCCATCGCTGCCAATATCGGCTTTCCGCTAGTGATCCGGCCGTCCTATGTTCTGGGCGGTCGCGCGATGGAAATCGTGCGTGATCAGGCACAGCTAGAGCGCTACATCTCTGACGCCGTGGTCGTGTCGGGCGACAGCCCGGTGCTGCTGGACAGTTACCTGTCCGGCGCGGTCGAGGTTGACGTGGACTGTCTGTGTGACGGCCAGAACACCCATGTCGCCGGCATCATGCAACACATCGAGGAGGCCGGCGTGCATTCCGGTGACAGCGCCTGTTCGCTGCCCCCCTATTCCCTGTCCGACGCCATGATCGCCGAAATCCGCGTTCAGACGGAAAAACTGGCACGCGCGCTGAATGTCGTGGGGCTGATGAACGTGCAGTTCGCCGTCAAGGACGAAGAGGTCTACCTGATCGAGGTAAACCCCCGCGCATCGCGCACCGTGCCCTTTGTCGCCAAGGCCACTGACAGTGCCATTGCATCCATCGCCGCACGGCTGATGGCGGGCGAACCACTGTCCAACTTCCCGCTGCGCGCACCCTACCCGGAAACCGAAAACCCGATGGATGTGCTGCCGTTGGGCGATGCATTTACCCTTGCCGATCCCAAAACACCGTGGTTCAGCGTGAAAGAGGCCGTTCTGCCCTTTGCCCGCTTCCCCGGTGTCGATACGATCCTTGGCCCCGAAATGCGGTCAACGGGCGAGGTCATGGGCTGGGACAGGTCTTTCCCACGTGCATTCCTCAAGGCGCAGATGGGCGCTGGCACCAATCTGCCCACGGCGGGCACGGTGTTCATTTCAATCAGGGATGCAGACAAGACGGCCGATATGGTCGATGCTTCCAGAACCCTCCTTTCGCTTGGTTTCAATATCGCGGCAACACGTGGCACTGCCCGCTGGCTAAGTGAAAACGATATTGATTGCGAAACCGTAAACAAGGTCTACGAAGGTGGTCTGACCATCGTCGATCGGCTGAAAGACGGCCATATCGTTTTGGTCTTCAACACCACCGAAGGCGCGCAGGCCGTCGAAGACAGCCGCGAAATCCGCGCCGTCGCACTTTATGACAAGATCCCCTATTTCACGACCGCCGCTGCCGCACATGCTGCCACACAGGCTATGCAGACACGCGAAGAAGGCGATATCGGCGTAAGGAGCTTGCAAGGCTAAGATCAACAGATCACACGACGCTTTCCCCTAAGTCACCTTTACCTGCACGTAAAGGCTGTAGACAACAGCCCCCTTCGCGCAATAGTTTATCGTGACAGCCATCAGGGGATAAGATGCACAACGTCGCTATCACTGGCACGGGGGTTTTTACGCCTGGCCAGATCATCACGAATGACGAACTGGTAACCGCGTTCAACGCCTATGCCGACTTTTGGAACGTTGAAAACGCGGCCGCAATCGATGCGGGCGTGGTCGCGTCAAAGGAACATTCGTCAGTTGATTTTATCCTTGCGGCATCCGGCATAGAACAGCGCCATGTGCTTGAAAAGGAAGGTATCCTTGACCCATCGCGCATGTTTCCAAGTCTGCCCGCCCGACGCGACACCGAACCGGGCCATATGGCCGAAATCGGTTTGGACGCCGCGCAAAAGGCTCTGTCGGCGGCGCAGCGTCATGCGACCGACGTTGATCTGGTCATATGCGCCGCGTCGAACATGGAACGGGCTTATCCGGCTGTTGGTATCGAAATCCAAAAACTCTTGGGCGCCGGGGGCTTTGCGTTCGACATGAATGTCGCGTGCTCCAGTGCGACTTTCGGGATCCAGACTGCGGCAGACATGATCCGCACGGGGTCGATAAGGTCAGCCATCGTCGTCAATCCCGAGATTTGCAGCGCTCATCTGGAATGGCGCGACCGCGACTGCCATTTCATCTTTGGCGACGTGGCGACAGCGACCTATCTGGAACGGGACGAAGGGCTGCAACAGCACCACTTCAAGGTGCTGTCGACCCGCTGCGCCACGCAGTTCAGCAACAATATCCGCAACAACAACGGCTATCTGCGCAGGACGCAAGACGCGATGGATGACCGGCGCGACATGCAATTCGTGCAAAACGGGCGCAAGGTTTTCAAAGAGGTGCTGCCACTTGTCAGCGAGCATATTGCGACCCATCTGGCAGACGCCGGCGTTGACGCCACGGACCTGCGTCGCCTGTGGTTGCATCAGGCCAACAAGTCAATGAACGACTATATCGGCAAGAAAGTCCTGGGGCGCGCGCCGGACCCGATGGAACAGCCCAATATCCTTCAGGATTATGCCAATACGTCCTCGGCCGGGTCCATCATTGCCTTTTCAAAGTATTCCAATGACTTGACCAAAGGTGACAAGGGATTAATCTGTTCGTTTGGTGCTGGTTATTCCGTTGGGTCCATCATAGTGGAACGCGGATAACGACGCACAAAAGGTCATGCGCCTGATACAGGCAGACGATTGGCCACAGGCCTTGCAATCGGTGCCGAGCGGGCGCTAATCAGCCGCATGGCAAAGTTATATTTCAACTACTCTACCATGAACGCGGGCAAATCGACCGTGCTCTTGCAGGCGTCGCACAACTATATCGAACGCGGGATGCAGACCTATCTGATGATCGCGCAGCTTGACCATCGCGCCGGTCATGGCCGGATCGGCAGCCGCATCGGGATCAGCGCAGAGGCTGATACATTTGCGCCGGGCGAAGACCTGTTTGCAAAGATCGAAAAACGCATGTCCCAAGGCCCTTGTGCCTGTGTTTTCGTGGACGAGGCGCAGTTTCTGGAACCCGATCAGGTCTGGCAACTGGCCCGTGCCGTCGATGACCTGAACGTGCCGGTGATGGCATTCGGCCTACGGGTTGATTTCTTGGGGCAGCTTTTTCCCGGCTCTGCCGCACTTCTCGCGCTGGCTGACGAAATGCGCGAGGTGCGCACGATTTGTCACTGCGGCAAGAAGGCGACGATGGTTGTCCGCAAAGACGATGCAGGCCGTGTGCTGACCGCCGGTGACCAGATCGCGATTGGCGGCAACGACCGCTATGTATCACTTTGCCGTCGGCACTGGCGCGCGGAAATGGACGCCGCGCGGCAAGGCTGATCAGTAAAAACTTTGCGGATCGATATCGATCGCCAAGCGCAGATTGGCTGGCAGCCGGAACTGCGCCGTCCATTGTGCCAGCGCGGATTGCAGCGGCGCGGCTTTGTCCGCCTTGACCAGCAATCGCACCCGATGCCGCCCGCGCACCCGCGCAATCGGCGCAGGCGCGGGGCCGAAAACCTGTGCCCCGATCCGTCGCAACGGCGCATCCATCCGCGCCATTTCAGCGCCAAGATCAAACACTTCCTGCACGTTCGGGCTGCTCAGGATGATCCCGGCCATTCGCCCATAGGGTGGCACGCCAGCTGCCTTTCGCTCTGCGGCTTCTGCGGCCCAGAAATTTTCTTCGTCACCCGCCAGAATGGCCCGGATCACAGCGTGTTCGGGCTGATAGGTCTGCAAGAGCGCCTCGCCCGGTGTTTCAGCACGGCCCGCCCGCCCCGCAACCTGTCGCATCAGTTGAAACGTGCGTTCGGCCGCGCGCAGGTCGGACCCCTGCAAACCCAGATCGGCGTCGATCACCCCCACCAGCGTCAGCAGCGGAAAGTTGTGCCCCTTGGCAACCAGTTGCGTGCCGATAATGATATCGGTGCCGCCCTCGGCTATTTCCGCGATATGCGCCTTCATCGCCCGGGCAGAGCCATAAAGATCCGATGACAGCACCGCAATCCGCGCGTCGGGGAACAGGGCCGTGACTTCCTCGCCCATGCGTTCCACTCCGGGGCCGACAGCGCTGAGCCGATCCTCTGCCTCGCAATGGGGGCATTTGGTGGGCATCGGCTTCGTCTCGCCGCACTGGTGGCACATCAGGCGTTTCAGAAACCGGTGTTCGACCATCCGCGCGTCGCAATGGTCACAGCCGATCTGATGCCCGCAGGCCCGGCAAAGCGTAATCGGCGCATAGCCGCGGCGGTTGAGGAAGATCAATGATTGTTCGCCCTTGTCCATCCGATCCGCGATGGCCCGCTGCAGGGTCAGCGACACCCATTTGCCGCCCGGCAAATCCTCGGCCCGCATGTCGATCGCGGCCATACTGGGCATGACCGCCGCACCAAACCGCGACCTCAGTTCCAGCCGTTTGTATTTGCCCGCCTCTACATTCGCCCAGCTTTCCAGCGAAGGCGTCGCCGAGGCCAGCACCACCTGCGCGCCATTGATCGCCGCCCGCAGGACGGCCATATCGCGGGCGTTATACAGCACGCCATCTTCCTGCTTGTAGGACGTGTCGTGTTCTTCATCCACGACGATCAGGCCAAGGTTCTGATAGGGTAGAAACAACGCGGACCGGGCACCAACCACCAATTGCGCATCCCCCTGCCCGACCATGCGCCAGCAGCGGCGGCGTTCGGTCATGGTGACACCTGAATGCCACTCGGCGGGCTTCATGCCAAACCGCGCCTCGACCCGGTCGATGAATTCGCCCGATAGCGCGATTTCCGGCAACAGCACCAACGCCTGACGGCCCATGCGCAGACATTCCGCGACGGCCTCCAGATAAACCTCTGTCTTGCCCGACCCGGTGACACCTTTCAGCAGGGTCGTGCCGTAGGTATCGGACCGGACAGCCGCACGCAGGGCACCGGCCCCGGCGGCCTGATCCGCGCTCAGGTCCTTGCCGCCGTAGTCCGGGTCAAGATGCGGATAGGGCGTGTCACGCGGCGCCTCTTCTTCGCGGACGGCACCTTTTTTGGCAAGACCATCGACGACCGACGGCCCGACATCAGCCATTTCAGCCAGTTCACGCTTGGTAAAGGCCAGCCCGCCATAATCACGCAATACGCCCAGCACCTTTTCGCGAGCGGCGGTCATGCGGTCGGGGTCGCAATCACCCAGCCTGTAAATCTTGCGCATCGATTGCGGATCGCCCAAGCCCGGCGCGCGGGTGGCCAGACGCAGCATCGCGGGCATCGGCGTAAGGGTGTAATCAGCGGCACGGGTCAGAAATTCGCGCATCTCGTCGCGCATCGGGGCGACGTCAAGCACGCGCATGACCGAACGGATCTTGGCCCGGTCATAATCGCCCTTGCCCGGGCCCCAGACAACACCCAGGACCTTGCGTGGGCCCAGCGGCACCTCAACAAAGGCGCCCAGATGACAGCCGCCTTCGGGGGCCTTGTAATCCAGCAGCCGGTCAAGGGGCTGGGTCGTCAGCACGCCAACCAGGTCGCCTTCATGGAAATAGCTTTCAGTCATAGCCGCCTTTTGAGGGTTCACGCCTTGCCCGCCATCAGGTAAACGCTGACGCAACAAACACCAACCCATCCCCGGAGGGAAGTTATGAAGTTTTTCGTAGACACCGCAGAGATCGACCAAATCAAGGAACTCAACGATCTTGGCATGGTGGACGGGGTCACAACCAACCCGTCGCTGATTGCCAAATCGGGGCGCAATATCCTCGAAGTGACCAAAGAAATCTGCGACATGGTCAGCGGCCCCGTGTCGGCCGAAGTGGTCGCGCTGGACGCCGAAACCATGCTGGCCGAGGGCCGCAAGCTGGCCAAAATCGCCGATAACATCGCCGTCAAGGTGCCGCTGACATGGGCCGGGCTGCAAACCTGCAAGACGCTGACCGACGAAGGTGTGATGGTCAACGTAACGCTGTGTTTTTCGGCCAATCAGGCGCTGCTGGCGGCCAAGGCAGGGGCGACATTCATCAGCCCCTTTATCGGGCGGCTGGACGACATCAACGTTGATGGCATGGACCTGATCAGCGACATTCGCACCATCTATGACAATTATGGTTTCGAAACCAACATTCTGGCCGCGTCGATCCGGTCGGCCAATCACATGAAGGACGCGGCCCTGATCGGTGCAGATGTGGCGACCGCACCACCAAGCGTCATCAAGGCGATGGCGAACCATATCCTGACTGACAAAGGGCTGGCCGGCTTTATGGCCGATGTCGAAAAGGCCGGTATCAAGATCCTTTGACAAGCGTCTGCGGTGGGTGGGTTTCCACCTGTCCATCGCGGCCGCACCCCGGTCTGCAAAAAGGGCACGATTTACGACCACTTTGAAAATAGGTGGAGAAATTAGCGAAACCCTCTGCTAACGTGGCGCAAAACAACAGCAGAGCAGGCCCATGACTGAAAAACCGATGGCCAATGATCTTCGTGAAAAGATCATCGCAAACCCCGATGTCCTTTTGGAAGACCACGATGTCATGCGTGCACTTGTGGGCGCCAATGACGACCGGATGGGTAAAAACATCGTCGATCTGCGCGCCATAGCCATGGAACGGCTCGAGGCCCGGTTCGACCGGCTGGAAGATACCCACCGCAATGTAATCGCTGCCGCCTATGACAATCTGGCGGGCACCAATCAGGTCCACCGCGCAATCCTGCGGATGATGGATGCCACGACCTTTGATACATTTCTGACTGATCTGGCCGGTGATGTGGCTGACACATTGCGGGTTGACGCGATCCGGCTGGTACTGGAACGCGTCGCGCCGGAGAGCGAAAACACAATGGGCCCCGTCGTGGCGTTCGTCCCCGAAGGCTTTGTCGCAGATTACATCACTCTGGGCCGTAACATGCCCGTGCGGCAGGTTACCCTGCGCCGGTTTCAGGCCGGTCAAGACAGCCTCTATGGTGACCGTACCGCTTATATCCAATCCGAAGCATGCCTGACCCTTGATCTGGGCCCGGGGCATTTACCGGGGATGTTGGTCATGGGCTCCGAGGCCCCCCAGCAGTTTACCGCACAGCAAGGCACCGACCTGCTTGGCTTTTTTGCGGGCGTGTTTGAACGGGTGATGCGCCGCTGGCTGGCTTGAGGCCAATGATATCAGCGGCTCTCACACAGGCGCTCCAACTTTGGCTGGACCATCAGCGCGCGCTTGCAGGTGCCGCTGAAAATACGCTCAAGGCCTATCAGACAGATGTGCTGGGGTTTCTGTCATTCATGACGCAGCATCATGGCGGCACCCAGGGGTTTGGACCAATCGCGGCGGTGACGGTGCGCGACATGCGGTCCTGGATGGCCCATGAACGGGCACGCGGCGTTGGCGCACGGTCGCTGGCACGGTCGCTTTCGGCAGTAAAATCCTTTTACCGATGGCTGGCCGCGCGCGAAGGGTTCGAGCCGACCGCCATACTGTCCACTCGTGCGCCGAAATTCCAACGCAAACTGCCGCGTCCCTTGGCCGAGGAGGCGGCAAGCGCCATGATCGACGCTGTCGATCTGCAGGCCCGTGCGCCTTGGGTGGCGGCACGCGACACCGCTGTCGTGACCTTGCTTTATGGCTGCGGGCTGCGGATATCAGAGGCATTGGGCCTTACCGGGGCAGACGTCCCCCTGCCTGCGGTGCTGCGGATCAGGGGTAAGGGTGACAAGGAACGTATCGTGCCGGTGATCGATGCGGCGCGCGACGCCGTAGATCGCTATCGTGCAATATGCCCCTATCCCGGCACGGCAAATGATCCGCTGTTCCGGGCCGTGCGTGGCGGCCCACTGGCACCACGTGCGGTGCAAAAGGTGATGGAACAGGCACGAATGCAATTGGGCTTGCCGGCCACGGCGACGCCACATGCGTTGCGCCACTCATTCGCGACACATCTTTTGACAGCTGGCGGCGATCTGCGCAGCATCCAGGAATTGCTGGGCCATGCATCGCTGTCCACCACGCAGGCCTACACCGCAGTCGACGCCGCCCGTCTGATGGACGTCTATGACAAGGCCCATCCCAAGGCATGACCTTTCCCCGCTTCGCCGTAGATGTGTTGGTCACCGGTGACGTGGAGCCATTGCACCGCCTGCCATTTTATATCATGAGAACCCGATGACCCTGAATACCAAAGCGCTTCTTGTTCACCTGTTCACCGCAACCGGTGCCGTCTTTGCCATGCTGGCAATGCTGGCGGCAGTAGAGGAAAAATGGGATTTGATGTTCCTGTGGCTGGTTGTCGCCTTCTTTGTCGATGGCATCGACGGGCCGCTTGCGCGCAAATATGACGTCAAGACAAACGCGCCCGCCTTTGACGGTGTCCTGCTGGACCTGATCATCGACTATCTGACCTATGTGTTTGTGCCGGCCTATGCCCTGTTCAAATCCGGTCTGCTGCCCGGCTGGACCGGATGGTTCGCGATCATCTGCATCACATTTGCATCGGCGATGTATTTTGCCGACACACGTATGAAAACCAAAGATAATTCCTTTCAGGGGTTTCCCGGCTGCTGGAACATGCTGGTGCTGGTCATCTTCGCGCTGGAGCCAAATTTCTGGGTGTCTTTGGTGCTTGTCACGATTTTAGCCGTGTCGATGTTTCTGCCGCTGAAATTTGTGCATCCGGTGCGCACAGAACGCTGGCGGGTCGTCACGCTGCCTGTCGCACTGGCATGGACATGTTTTGCCGGCTGGGCGGCATGGGTCGGCTTTCATCCTGAAAGCTGGGCACATTGGGGGCTGGTGGTCACCTCTGTCTATCTGTTGTTTGCCGGTGTGGCCCAACAAATGTCCGAGCCCCGGGTGCTAGGCTGAGGTTTCCGCCTCAGGCTTGGTGACGTACTGCCATCATCGTCGCCGTCAGCGTTGCAACAACCGTTTCGCTTTCACCGTCGCAGGCAATCGCCCGGCCCTGGGTGAACGTCAGCGTCCGGCCAGACTTGATCACTTCACCCTCGATCCGGAACTGCCGACCGCGGGCAGGGGCCATGAAATTGGCCTTGAACTCCACCGTGAGAACCTCGGCATCGGCATCCATAAGGGTGAAGGCTGCGAAACCACAGGCGCTGTCCATCGCTGTCGTAATCGCGCCTGCGTGCATGAACCCGTGATGCTGGGTGAAATCGGGATGGAACGGCATGTCCAACGTCACCCGCCCCGGTGCCACATCGCCCACCGTGATCCCCATTGACGCCATCGCGCCCTGACGGGCGAAATCCGCCCGCATCCGCGCGATAGCATCGGGGTTGCGCAGTTTCACGCGCCCAGTGCCGCATCGCAGCGCGCGCAAACGCCCGCATGCGCATGGGTCCCCACATCGGGCAGGATCTTCCAGCATCGCTGGCATTTCTCGCCTTCGGCGCGGGCAAAGACCACGGCCACATCCGCCACGTCGTCCAGCCGGAACGCATCTGCCGGGGCGGGGTCGGTCGTCACCGTGATACCGGACGTGATGCACAGATCGTCAAAGCTGACGGTTTCCAACACCGCTGCCGCCTCTGGGGTGACATAGACGGTCGGCGCCGCCTCAAGCGAGGCGCCGATCACCTTGGCGGTGCGTTCCACCTCCAGCGCGCCGGTGACAACGCGGCGGACGCGACGGACAGTTGCCCATTTCGCGGACAGCCCGTCATCACGCCAATCGGCGGGTGTTTCGGCAAAGTCCTCCAGATGGACGGAACTGTCGTCGCCGGGGAAGCGTTCCAGCCAGACTTCCTCCATCGTGAAGGTCAGCATCGGAGCAAGCCAGCGGGTTATCCGGTGAAACAGGATATCAAGCACTGTGCGGGCCGCGCGCCGCCGGGCCGTATCGCCATCACAATAAAGAGCATCCTTGCGGATATCGAAGTAGAACGCCGACAAGTCCACGGTTGCGAAGGTAAACACTGCCTGAAACACACCCTGGAAATCGTATTTGGCATAACCGTCGCGCACGGTCTGGTCCAGTTCGGCCAAGCGGTGCAGCACCCAGCGTTCCAGTTCAGGCATGTCGGCAAGGGCCACGCGGTCGCTGTCGCTGAAATCGGCCAACGATCCCAGCATATAGCGCATGGTGTTGCGCAAACGGCGATAGCTGTCTGCGACGCCTTTCAGGATCTCATCGCCGATCCGCAGATCGGCGGTATAATCCGACTGCGCCACCCAAAGCCGGAGGATATCCGCGCCATATTGCTGCACGACCTTTTCGGGCGCGATGGTATTGCCGATGGATTTGGACATCTTCATGCCCTTCTGATCCAGCGTAAAGCCATGTGTCAGCACCCCGCGATAAGGCGCGTGACCCATCGTGCCACAGGCCTGCAACATCGACGAATGGAACCACCCGCGATGCTGGTCAGTACCTTCGAGATACAGATCGGCCATCCCGTCCTCGGACCCGTCGGGCCGGTCGCGCAGCACAAAAGCGTGGGTGGACCCACTGTCGAACCATACGTCCAGAATGTCGAACACCTGGTCGTAATCATCCGCGTTCACGTCCGCGCCCAGGAACCGTCCCTTTGCACCCTCTTTGTACCATGCATCCGCACCTTCCGCCTCAAAGGCGTCCAGGATACGGGCGTTGACGGCTTCATTCTGCAACAGGAACCCCTCATCACCGGGCTTCAGTCCTTTGCGGGTGAAACAGGTCAGCGGCACACCCCATGCGCGCTGGCGCGACAGCACCCAGTCGGGCCGCGCTGCGATCATGGAATAGAGCCGGTTGCGCCCGGTCTTGGGCGTCCATGTAACCAGTTCGTCGATCGAGCGCAGCGCGCGTTCGCGGATCGTCGTGCCATAGTCGTCCTGGCCGTCGCCGACGGGTTTGTCGATGGCGGCGAACCACTGCGGACGGTTCAGCCGGATCACCGGCGCCTTGGACCGCCAGCTATGCGCGTCGGAAATCGTAATCCGCTTGCGCGCAAGCAACGCGCCCACGTCGGTCAGCTTCTCGATCACGGCCTTGTTGGCCCCGCCGGGTTTGCCATTGGGTTTCAGGATGCTTTCCCCACCAAAGAACGGCAGATCCGCCCGGTAAGAACTGTCGTCAAGAATGTTATAGGTCATCGACAGGCCATGCTTGACCCCGATGGCATAGTCGTCGTCACCGTGGCTGGGCGCGGTGTGGACAAAACCGGTGCCTGCATCATCAGTCACGTGATCGCCGGGCAACAGGGGCACGTCGAAATCCCATTCGCCGTTCGCCCCGTCCAGCCCCCGCATCGGATGGGCGCAGATCAGCGATTCGAGTTCATCCTGCTGCACCGTCCGCACGCGCCGGTACATGCCGGCATCCAGCCGCGCCGCAGTCAGCACATCTTCGGCCAGCGCATCGGCCAGCAGATAAGTCTGGCCGACCGCAACCCAGCTTTCCTCTGGCATAGCTGTCACTTCGTACAGACCATAGGAAATACCAGGACCAAAACAGATCGCGCGGTTCTGCGGGATGGTCCAGGGCGTTGTCGTCCAGATCACGACCTTCGCGGCCAGCAGTTGCGCTTCGCGCCCCAACGCGGCTTGCATGATCGCCTTGCGGCCATCGGGCGTTTCTTCTTCATTGGCCAGCGCCGTCATGTTGTCCCGATCGGGCGATGCGGCCGACACGATGGGAAACTTCACCCAGATCGCATCGGTCTGACGGTCGTGGTATTCCACCTCGGCCTCGGCCAGGGCTGTCTTTTCCACGGGCGACCACATCACGGGCTTGGACCCTTGATACAGCGTGCCGTTCATCAGGAATTTCTGAAACTCCTCGGCGATCACGCGTTCGGCATGGAATGCCATCGTCAGATAAGGATCGTCCCAGTTGCCGGTCACACCAAGGCGCTTGAATTCCTCGCGCTGGATATCCACCCAGCCTTCGGCGAACTTGCGGCATTCCTGCCGGAAATCGACCACATCGACAGCATCCTTGTCCTGCCCCTTGGCCCGGTATTTTTCCTCGATCTTCCATTCGATCGGCAGGCCGTGACAATCCCATCCGGGCACATAGCGCGCATCGCGGCCCATCATCTGCTGGCTGCGCACAACCATATCTTTCAGGATCTTGTTCAGCGCGTGCCCGATATGCAGGTGACCGTTCGCATAGGGCGGACCGTCGTGCAGGGTAAAGGGCACGCGCCCCTCTTTTTCACGCAGACGATCATAAACCCCGATCTGCGCCCAGCGCGCCAGCCATTCGGGTTCGCGCTTGGGCAATCCGGCCCGCATGGGAAAATCGGTCCGGGGCAAGTTCAGGGTCTGTTTATAGTCGGGTGTCTCGGCGCACATGGGTGGCGTCCTTTGGGCAATCGTGAAATCTGGAAGGCTGAGGCGCGGTGCGCAATCGCTGACACCTTGGTCCCGGTCGGTTCAGGATATCAAACCGCCGGGCAAATAATGGCTATGGTCATCACATGCATCATGGCAGCGCTTATAGAACCGGGCTCCGCAAGGGTAAAGGCTCCACTTGGCTTCATCTTGACCAAAAGATTCGCGCCCACAGTTCCGGCATTGGCAACACGTGCCCGCCGTGAACCAAAATGATTTACTTGCCTTTCGGCGTCCCCCGGCCAAAGTCGGGCGCATCGGTATCCTGCCCCGCCTCGATGATTGACCGGCGAATAGACCGGGTGCGGGTGAAATATGCATGCAGATGGTCGCCATCCCCCCGCCGGATCGCACGTTGCAGCGCGAACAGTTCCTCGGTGAACCGGCCCAGGATTTCCAACGTCGCTTCCTTGTTGTTGAGGAAAACATCGCGCCACATGGTCGGATCAGAGGCCGCGATCCGGGTGAAATCCCGAAAACCGGCGGCAGAATACTTGATAACTTCGCTATCGGTGACACGACGCAGATCATCGGCCACGCCCACCATTGTATATGCGATCAGATGCGGCGTATGGCTGGTGACGGCCAGCACAAGATCGTGGTGGTCGGCGTCCATCTCATCCACCTGCGCCCCGATGCCACGCCAGAAACCGGCCAGACGTTCCACAGCGGCGCGGTCGGTCTCGGGCATCGGGACCAGAATGCAAAAGCGGTTGTCGAACAACGCGGCAAAGCCCGACCTTGGACCAGAATGCTCGGTCCCTGCCAGCGGGTGGGCAGGAATGAAATGCACACCCTCTGGAATATGCGGGCTGACCGCGTCAATGACCGTCCGCTTGACGGACCCCACATCGCTGACGGTCGCGCCCGGTTTCAGCACCGGTGCGATCTCTTCCGCCACTGCCTCCATTGCGCCCACAGGCACGCAAAGCACCACCAGATCGGCACCTTGCGCCGCCTCGGCGGCGGTATCGCATACCTGATCACACAGGCCGATGTCGCGCGCGATATCGCGCGTTTCAGCCGATTTTGCATAGCCGGCAATTTCGCGCGCCAGTCCGCCGCGCCGGATTGCATGGGCCATGGACGATGCGATCAACCCCAGCCCGATCAGGGCCACCCGGTCATAGATCACGGCCATCAGACGGCCCCTTTGAACTGCGCCACAGCATGGACAACCCTGCGGCAGGCACTTTCGTCGCCGACCGTGATGCGCAGGCAATGGGGCAGCTTGTACCCCGCCACCTGACGCACGATGATCCCCGCACTGCGCAAATGGCCGTCACAAGCCAGCGCCTCGGCCTCATCGGCAAAGCGGGCCAATACGAAATTCGCGGTCGAAGTATCCGATGGCACCCCCAGTTCGGCCAGCGCCGTGGCCATCCATTCGCGCCAGCGGGCGTTCTCGATACGGCATTTTTCCGTATAAGCAGTGTCACGCACAGCCGCCTCTGCAGCCGCCAACGCCGCCGACGACAGGTTGAACGGCCCCCGGATGCGGTTCAGCACGTCAATCACTGCCCGCGGGCCAAAGCCCCAGCCAACCCGCAATCCACCCAGGCCGTAAATCTTGGAAAAGGTGCGGGTCATCACGACATTCTCGCGCCCGATGATCAGGGCCAGTCCCGCATCATACCCTTCGACATATTCCGCATAGGCCCCGTCCAACACCAGCATCGCCTGTGAAGGCAACCCGGCGGCCAGCCGCGCAAGTTCAGCCATGCCAATCATGGTACCGGTGGGATTGTTGGGGTTGGCGATGAACACCAGCTTCGTGCGCTCGTTGCAGGCAGACAATATCGCATCCACATCTGTCACGCGCTCGCGCTCGGGCACCTCGACAGGGGTGCCGCCGGCCGCCAGCGTCGCGATCCGGTAAATCGCGAAACCGTGTTCGGTGTGAATGACCTCATCCCCTTGCCCGACATAGGCCTGACACAGCAAATGCAGGATTTCATCAGATCCGACACCACAGATGACCTGTGCAGGGTCAACATCCCACACATCGCCAATCGCAGCACGCAGGCTGGCGTGTTCTGTCGAAGGGTAACGATGCAAATTGTGGACAGCACGCGAAAACGCCTCTTTCGCCGCGTCGCTTGGCCCCAGCGGATTTTCGTTCGACGACAGCTTGAGCACATTGCTCACCCCGTCAAGATGCGCAACGCCGCCCTGGTAAAGCGCGATGTCCATGATACCGGGTTGCGGTTGAATGCCGTCAGCCATGATAGCTCCGTCCTGTGATTTCGCCCGTTCTAGCGCCCTGCCCGCGCCCTGACCAGAGACAAGAGATCACACGCAACACAATCGCTTCTTCCGAGCGTAAATATCCCCGCCGGAGGCGTCCAAATTTCTGGAAATTTGGACCAAGGCCTTCTGACCTTCAAGCCATCCCATTGGCTCTGACCGATGATGAGACTTTTCTGCCCCGGCAACCCCATCGCCACCAGCCGGACAGCAGGGGCAGATCGTCAATACGCCCTAAAGCCCCAACGTCGCCTCGAGGGTTTTCAGTGTCTGGCGTTGTTCGTCGGTCCAGTCACGCCGCCGCCCCCGGAAAAGGGTCGCCTGTGACGCATGGATCAACCCGTCGTCCAATATCTTCAACCCGTTTGCACGCAGCGTTTCCCCGGTCGAGGTGATATCGGCAATCGCTTCGGCGGTTTCGTTCTTGACCGTGCCTTCGGTCGCACCCTGGCTGTCGACGATCTGGTAGTCGGCAACCCCTTGTTCACGCAGGAATTCGCGCACCAGCCGGTGATACTTTGTGGCAATCCGCAGCCGGAACCCGTGTCTGGCCCGAAACGCGGCCGCCGCTGCGTCCAGATCGTCCAGCGTATCCACATCGACCCAAGCCTGCGGCACCGCGATGATCAGGTCAGCCCCGCCAAACCCCATCGGCGCAAGTTCAGCCACGTGGCTATCCCAGTTCGCCAGCTTTTCGCGCACCAGATCGGACCCCGTGACACCCAGATGAATATTCCCGGCCGCCAGTTCGCGTGGAATTTCCCCCGCTGACAACAGCACCAGTTCGACCCCCTCGATCCCGTCGACGGCCCCGGCATATTCGCGTTCCGACCCGGATTTGCGCAAGGTGACGCCGCGCGCGCCGAACCAGTCAAAGGTCTTTTCCATCAGCCGCCCCTTGGACGGCACGCCAAGTTTCAACATCTGCGCAACGCTTCCAACAGATCGGGGCGGATCACGCCACCCACAGCAGGCACAGCACGCCCTTGCCCCAGCCGCGCGGTCAGTGCGTCATAGCGCCCGCCCGTGGCAATAGGGGGCAAGCCTGCGTTTTCGACCGCATAGAACCCAAAGACAAAGCCGTCGTAATACTCCAGCGACGTGCGGCCATAGCTGCCTTCGAATTCCAGCCGGTCCACATCGACGCCGCGCGCGCCCAGCGCATCCATCCGCGCGGCCATGCGCGTGACCGCAGGCGCAATCGCCGGCATATCCACCGCGATATCGCGCAACGCGCTCAGCACATGGGGCGCCGTCTCGCGCAGCCCCAAGAGCGCATCGATCAACGCCAGTTCCTCGCCCGAGATGGGGGCGGCGGCTGCATCGGCACGCAGGGCGGCGATGCGGGCTGCCACCTCGTCGTGGCTGCGCAACCCGATATCCGGACCGGCATGCGCAAAGGGATCAGCCGCCGCCAGCAAGGCACGGCGCGAGGCAGGCACAGCTGCCTTGCCCGCATAGCGTTGCAGCAGGGCCTTGAACCGGCGCGGCCGCCAGATATGGCGCAACAGCGCATCCTTGCGCGCCTGCGTCGTGCGCAACCCGCTCACGGCGGCCATCAGCAATCCGATATCCCCCGTCGCCGCGCGCACCGGCAGCCCCGCCAAAGCATCGGCAAACAGTGCGAACACTTCGGCATCGGCCTGCGCGGGGGTCTGGCCGTCGAACACCTCGTATCCGACTTGCAGGTATTCATTGGCGCGCGTTTCATCACTGTCCTGCTTACGAAACACCTTGCCTGCATAAGTATAGCGCGCGGGATCGGCGCGGGATTCCATATGCATCTGCACCACCGGCACGGTGAAATCCGGGCGCAGCACCATTTCCCCGCGCAACGGATCCGTCGTCAGATAGGCACGCCCGCGAATATCCTCGCCATACAGATCCAGCAGCGTGTCGGCAGGCAACAGCACATCAGCCTCGACCACCTGCGCGCCCCGTGCGGCAAAGTGATCGCGCAGGCGGTATGCGTCGGCCAATGCAGTCGCCGTGCTGGCCATCAGCCCTGCCCGTTCAGAATTGCGCGGACCTTGGCCAGCATCTGATCGCGCGGCACCTCATATTGGCTGGGCCGGTCCTTCCATTCCTCAAGCGTCGCGTTCTTGGCGATTTCCGCGCCAAGGATCAGGTCCTTGATCTGCACGACACCCTTGTCGAATTCATCCCCCCCCGCGATGATCGCGACGGGTGATGCGCGTTTATCGGCATATTTCAACTGGTTGCCAAAGTTCTTGGGATTGCCCAGATAGACCTCGGCCCGGATGCCCGCGTTGCGCAGATCGGCCACCATCGCCTGATAATCGGCCATGCGGTCGCGGTCCATGACGGTGACAACAACAGGCCCCTGCGCCGCACCACCGACCTGCCCCTTGGCGCGCAACGCCGCCAACAAACGGTCCACCCCGATGGACACGCCGGTCGCAGGCACGGATTGCCCGGTGAACCGCTTGACCAGATCGTCGTAACGCCCCCCGCCCGCGACAGAGCCAAAGTTGCGCGGCCGGCCCTTTTCGTCGGTGATCTCAAAAGTCAGCTCAGCCTCGTAAACAGGGCCGGTGTAATAGCCAAGACCACGCACGACGGAGGGGTCGATGACGATGCGGTCAGGGCCGTAGCCTTGGGCCTCCAGCAGCCCCGCAATCGCCTCCAATTCGGCGACGCCTTCGGCGCCAATAGCAGATTCGCAAACTGCATCGCGGAGGTTTTGTAGGGTCAATGCCGCGTCATCGGACTTTGCCGTCAAGAACTTGAGGACTTGTTCAGCGGCAGCATTTGATAGGCCAACGCCATCGATGAAAGCTCCAGAGTCGTCCAACCGGCCATCTGTCAAGAGTGCGAGAACACCATCTCGCCCGACTTTGTCATATTTGTCGACTTGGCGAAGCACATCGGCCCTCGAAATCTTCTCGATGTTTCGACGCACCATTTCAGCGTAAAGTGCTTCTGCCGCCTCATCAACGGTCATAGGTCGCGGGTTCAATAGAAGGTCTTCTGACAAGCCTATCGACTCCAGCACCCCATTCAACACCTTGCGGTTATTCACCCGGATCACATAGTCGCCCTTGTCAATCCCCACCGCCTCCAGCGTATCGGCCAGCATCGCGCAAATCTCGGCGTCCGCGGCCACGCTTGGCGCGCCGACCGTATCCGCATCGCACTGGTAAAACTGCCGGAACCGCCCCGGACCCGGCTTTTCATTCCGCCACACCGGCCCCATCGCATAGCGGCGATAGGGGCTGGGCAGATCGTTGCGATACTGCGCCGCAACACGGGCCAAGGGGGCTGTCAGATCATAGCGCAGCGCAAGCCAGTCACTATCTTCTTGCCATGCAAAAACACCCTCGTTCGGGCGGTCCACATCGGGCAGGAACTTGCCCAGCGCCTCGACGGTTTCCACGGCGGATGTTTCCAGCGCGTCAAACCCGTAACGATGGTAAACCTCGGCGATCTTGCGCAGCATGTCGTTGCGCGCGGTCACGTCCGCGCCGAAATAATCCTGAAACCCCTTGGGCGTCTGCGCCTTGGGGCGGGGTTGTTTCTTGTCCTTGGCCATCTGGTCCTGCCTTCGCTGGTCTCGGGGCCGTTTAACCCGACACTGTGACAGGGGCAATGCGGTCGTGCCGCGCAAAGGGGCTTTTCGAAACAGGGCGGCGGGTATAGACGGGCCGCATGACCGATATCACCCATCTGGAAGAACAAATCGCCCACCTGACCCGCACGGTCGAGGAACTGTCAGATATCGTTGCACGGCAGGAAACCGAACTGGCCTTGGCGACCCGGCGGCTGGCGATACTGATGGAACGCGAAGCCACCCGCGAACTTGACGGCGGCGGCACCGTGCCAATGGCCGACCAGCGCCCGCCACATTGGTGAACTGGGGGTCACCGCACCCTACGCATCCTCTACCTCGATCACGCCGCCAAGACTGCGCAACGCACCCTTGATCTGCGGGTTCACAGGGAATTCCTGCCCCAGATCCAATTCTACTTCGCCGGGCAGGTCATCACCCATCAGGCAGAAATAGATCGGCCCGCGCCCGGCCCGCACATTATCACGTGCGGCGTTTTCCAGAATACTTGCAACCGACCCGATGGCATCAGGCGTGTCGATGAACACCCGCAGGCCAGCCCCGCCGGCATCGGCCACGACGCTGTCAATCGGGCTGACCGAGCGGCCCAGCAATTTCAACTGGTCGCTTTCCATCGTCGCCACCACCGTCATCACGACCTGTGCGCCGGTTTCCAGAAAATCCCGCGATGCATCCAGCACATCGGAAAACAGCGTCACCTCATACTGGCCGGTCGGGTCCGACAATTGCGCAAAGGCAAAGCGGTTGCCGCGCGCCGACTTGCGTTCCTGCCTGCCTGAAACCGTGCCCGCCATTTTCACAATACATTCACTGCGCTCTGCCTTGGCTGTCACCTCGTCCAGCGTCAGCACCTGCTTGCGTTTCAGCGCGCCCATGTAGTCATCCAACGGATGTCCCGACAGGTAGAACCCGATCGCCTTGAATTCCTCGGCCAGCCTTTCGGCAGGCAGCCAGTCTTCACCACCAGCAAGGCGGGGTTCGGGCAGATCATCGCCTGCTTCGCCGAACAGCGACACCTGGTTGGATGATTTCTGATCGTGGATCGCCGCTGAATACCCGGTCAGCGCATCAAGGCTGTTGAACACGCGTCTGCGGTTCGGATCAAGCACATCGAACGCCCCTGCGCGGGCCAGCATTTCCAGCGGACGCTTGCCGATCCGTTTCAGATCAACCCGGCGGGCAAAATCAAAAAGGTTGACGAACGGCTTTGCCCCCCGCCCCTCAACGATCAGTTTCATCGCCTCGACGCCTACGTTTTTCAACGCCCCCAAGCCGTAAACCAGCTTACCGTCCTTTACATCGAACGTCGCCATTGACCGGTTCACGCAAGGTGGGGTGTAATCCAGCCCCAGCCCCTTTTTCACCTCTTGGAAATAGACACCCAGCTTGTCGGTCAGGTGGATATCGCAGTTCATGACACCCGCCATGAATTCCACCGCGTGGTTCGCCTTGAGCCATGCCGTCTGGTAACTGACCACCGCATAGGCGGCGGCGTGCGATTTGTTGAACCCGTAGTTGGCGAATTTCTCCAGCAGATCGAAAACCTCGGTCGCCTTTTTCTTGTCAACGCCGTTTTCCATCGCCCCCTTTTCGACCTTGGGGCGTTCCTTGGCCATTTCCTCGGCGATTTTCTTACCCATCGCGCGGCGCAACAGGTCGGCACCGCCAAGGCTGTAGCCCGCCATGACCTGCGCGATCTGCATCACCTGTTCCTGATAGACGATGATGCCCTGGGTTTCCTCAAGGATATAATCAATCGACGGATGGATCGATTCCAGCGCCTTTTGCCCGTTCTTCACCTCGCAATATGTCGGGATATTTTCCATCGGGCCGGGACGGTAAAGCGCGACCAACGCCACGATATCCTCGATACAGGTCGGCTTCATGCGTTTCAGCGCATCCATCATGCCGCTGGATTCCACTTGGAACACGGCGACCGTCTTGGCGCTGGCATAAAGCTGATAGGATTTTTCATCGTCCAGCGGGATCGCCCCGATGTCATATTCAAAGCCCTCGGGTGGCTGATAAAGCTCTGTCCCATCGGCAGCAACGTTCAGCGGGCGGCCTGTCTTGCGGATCAGGTCAACAGCGTTCTGGATCACGGTCAGTGTCTTCAGGCCCAGAAAATCGAACTTCACCAGCCCGGCCTGTTCCACCCATTTCATATTGAACTGCGTTGCGGGCATGTCCGAGCGCGGATCCTGATAAAGTGGCACCAGTTCATCAAGTGGGCGGTCCCCAATCACCACACCGGCGGCGTGGGTGGATGCGTTGCGCAGCAACCCTTCAACCTGTTGGGCATAGGTCAGCAAACGGTCCACGACTTCTTCGTTCTTGGCCTCTTCGCGCAGACGCGGTTCATCGGCCAGCGCCTTTTCGATGGACACGGGTTTCACCCCTTCCACCGGGATCATCTTGGACAGACGGTCCACCTGCCCATAGGGCATCTGCAACACGCGGCCCACATCACGCACCGCGGCCTTGGACAACAATGCACCAAAGGTGATGATCTGCCCCACCTTGTCGCGCCCGTATTTGTCTTGGACATAGCGGATCACTTCTTCGCGCCTGTCCATGCAGAAATCGATATCAAAGTCGGGCATCGACACACGTTCGGGGTTCAGAAACCGTTCGAACAGCAGGCTGTAACGCAGCGGGTCCAAATCGGTAATCAGTAGCGCATAGGCCACCAGCGACCCGGCACCAGAGCCCCGCCCCGGCCCAACGGGAATACCATTATCCTTGGACCATTTAATGAAATCAGCAACGATCAGGAAGTAACCGGGAAAGCCCATACCCTCGATGATGCCCAGCTCGAACTCCAGCCGCGCCTCGTAGTCTGCCACCGGCGCTGCATGGGGGATCACGGCCAGCCGCGCCTTCAGGCCTTCCTGCGCCTGACGGCGCAGTTCTGCCACTTCGTCGTCCGCAAACTTCGGCAGGATCGGGTCGCGTTTATAGACTTTGAACGCGCAACGCCGGGCGATTTCGACGGTGTTTTCCAACGCTTCGGGCAGGTCGGCAAACAGTGTCGCCATTTCTTGCGGGGACTTGAAATAGTGCTGCGGCGTCAACCGGCGTCGCGGCTCTTGTTGGTCGACATAGGCCCCATCGGCGATACAGATCAGCGCATCGTGCGCCTCGTACAGCGCGGTTTTGGGGAAATAGACATCATTTGTCGCGACAAGCGGCAGACCTTTGGCATAGGCCATTTCGATATGGCCACGTTCAGACAGGTGTTCCGCCTCTGGCAGCCCGCCATCGCCGGGGTGGCGCTGCAATTCCACATAGATCCGGTCGGGGTAGGTGGCCGCCAGCCGGTCCATCAACGCCGCGGCCTTTGGCCGCTGGCCCTGCCGCAATAGCCGTCCTACAGGGCCGTCAGGCCCCCCGGTCAGACAGATCAGCCCCGCGTTATACTGCGCCAACTCGTCCAGTGTGACCTGCGGCACCTGCCCGTCACCTTTGAGATACGCGCAGGAATTCAGCTTCATCAGGTTCATGTAGCCCGCTTCGGACTGCGCCAGCAGCACGATCGGCGCAGGCGCCTCGGGGCGTTTGCCCGGATCGGCGGCGGTATACGTCAGATCAACCTGACAGCCGATGATCGGTTGCAGCCCTGCCTTCGCGGCGCCTTCTGAAAACTCCAGCGCACAGAACATGTTATTGGTGTCGGTGACAGCCACGGCGGGCATACCCATATCTGCCACCAGACCCGGTAGTTTCTTGACCGGAACAGCCCCTTCCAGCAGGGAATATTCAGTGTGGACGCGCAGGTGAATGAATCGGGGTGCTTTTGCCATGGGTGCAAGGTATCCCATGCAGGCGTCGGCACAAGCCGCCTTTCGCCCATGCTGGTCACTGCTCATTACTTAGCTATATCGCTAACTTTATTGACTTGCGGACCTGCGACGCCAATGATGGCAGGTATGACACAGCAACTTGATTCCTTCTTTGGCGCATTGGCAGACCCGACAAGACGGGCGGTAATCGAACGCCTGGCCAGCGGTCCGGCCACCGTCACCGAACTGCATGCCCCCCATGCGATGGCCTTGCCGACCTTCATGCGCCATCTTGGCGTTCTGGAAAAAACAGGTCTGGTACGGTCGATCAAGAAAGGGCGCGTGCGCACGTGCCATATCGAAGCCGCACCCCTGATCGCCGCCCAGGGCTGGCTGGCTTGGCAACGCCACCTTTGGGAAACCCGGCTTGACCAGCTTGACCAACTCGCCCGGCACCTTGATGAAAGCACACCACAATGATCCCAGACAATACACTCCAAATGTCGCGCCAGATCGCGGCCAGCCCGATGGCTGTCTGGCGCTGCTGGACCGAACCTGCGCTGCTGAAACAGTGGTTTGCGCCCAAGCCCGTCGAAACCCTGATGGCAGAAGTTGATCCGGTTCCCGGCGGCAGGTTCAATTCAACGATGCGGGTGCGAGATCATGGCGACATGACATCCGAGGGTTGCGTACTGGTCGCCCAACCGGGTGCGCGTCTGGTGACGACAAATATGATGCGGGCCGGTTTTGTGCCGGTTCTGATCGGGACAGGTGACTTTGATTTCCCTTTTGTCATCGACCTGACGATGACGGCCCAGGACGGTGGTTGCCGCTATGACGTGCGCATCCTGCATGCCGATGCCGCAGGGGCAGCCAAGCACAATGCCATGGGTTTCGAACAGGGCTGGGGCGTTGCGACAGATCAGCTTGCCGCGCTTGCCCCAATGGTGTGACCGTCAAAGTGCCCTGAAAAAAGGCATCTGCACATTTCAAAAACCTTTTATCGTCACAAGTGACTTGCCAAAACGGCCTGACCCAGCTTTCATGACGACACAACGGAGGCTGATGTCTACGCCGCATCGACATCAGCCAGGCCCCGGATCATCGGTAAGGCGGCAGGTTTTTACATCATGAACGTCACGTTTCTTCTCAACGGGGAAACCGTGCAGGTGGACGCAGAGCCGACCCGCACCTTGCTGGACTGGCTGCGGATCGATTGCGCGCTTTGCGGCACCAAGGAAGGCTGCAACGAAGGCGACTGCGGCGCCTGCACTGTGGTGGTGCAGGATGATACCGGGCCAAAGGCGCTGAATGCCTGCATCCTGTTCCTGCCGCAACTGCACGGCAAATCCGTGCGCACGGTCGAAGGCATCAGTGCCCCGGACGGGGCATTGCATCCCGTACAGCAGGCGATGGTCGATCATCACGGATCGCAGTGCGGCTTTTGCACACCGGGCTTTATCGGCTCGATGGTGGCGGCGCATATGCAGGGCCGCACTGACCATGACGATGTGCTTGCAGGCAATCTGTGCCGCTGCACCGGCTATGCGCCGATCATCCGGGCCGCACAGGCCGCACAGGCCGAACCTGTGCCTGCTTGGCTGGAAGATCCGGCACCAGCGGTTGACGCCCGGACCTATGCCCCCGAAACGCTGGACGATCTGGCGCGCTGGTATGCCGCCAACCCTGATGCGACACTCATCGCAGGGGCGACCGATGTCGGGCTATGGGTGACAAAACAAATGCGGGACTTGCCGCAGGTCGCCTTTCTGAACCGCTGCGCCGATTTGCGCGCGATCACCAAAGCCGGGGACACGATCCATATCGGGGCCGCCGCGACGATGACCGAGGTGCTGGCGGCGATCGGTCAGGATCATCCGTCATACGCGGAGATGATCCGCCGCTATGGGTCGGTGCAGGTCCGCAATGCCGCGACCATCGGCGGCAATATCGCCAACGGCTCGCCCATCGGGGACAACCCGCCTGCACTGATCGCACTGGGCGCCACTTTGCATCTGCGCCAAGGCGACACGACGCGGGATGTGCCGATCGCAGATTTCTTTGTTGCATACGGCCAACAGGACCGCGCACCCGGCGAACTGGTAACAGGAATCACGCTGCCCCGCCATGCGCCCGATCTGCGCTGCTACAAGATTTCCAAGCGGTTCGATCAGGATATTTCGGCGCTGTGTGGCTGTTTCAATGTCACCGTTGCCGATGGTCAGGTCACTGCCGCGCGTATCGCCTTTGGCGGCATGGCAGGCACGCCACATCGGGCAACATCGGTCGAGGCCGCGCTGGTCGGTCAGCCTTGGACAATGGCCACCATCGACACCGCCGCAGCGGCTTTTGCGTCTGATTATACCCCGATGAGCGACATGCGCGCCTCTGCCGGATATCGCCTGCGGACAGCGCAAAATCTGCTGTATCGTTATTTTGCGGACCGCACGGGTCACGCCACATCCGTGTTGGAGGTGACGCCATGAGCGTGGCCAAACCGCTTGCCCATGATGCCGCGCGGCTGCATGTGACCGGGACCGCGCGATATATCGACGATATTCCCGCGCCGGCTGGGACGTTGCACCTGGCGTTCGGGCTGTCGCCGGTTGCCTGCGGCCAGATCACCGCGCTTGATCTGAACGCCGTGCAGGCCGCACCCGGTGTTGTGGCCGTACTGACGGCAGATGATCTGCCATTCGCCAATGACGTGTCACCGTCCATCCATGATGAACCGTTGCTGGCTACAGGTGATATCCATTATCTTGGCCAGCCGGTATTTCTGGTGGTGGCAGACAGTCATCTGGCGGCGCGCAGTGCGGCCCGCCGTGCCGACATCACAACCCAGACCGGCCCCCCGATCCTCACCATCGACGAAGCACTTGCCGCCGACAGCCGGTTCGAGGACGGGCCCCGCATCTGGACCAAGGGCGACGTGGACGCGGGGTTGGCCTGTGCCACCCATCGCCTGCAAGGCACGATCGAAATGGGCGGGCAGGAACATTTCTATCTCGAAGGTCAGGCTGCACTTGCCTTGCCGCAGGAAGGCGGAGATATGGTGGTGCACAGTTCCACCCAGCACCCCACCGAAATCCAGCACAAAGTGGCCGAAGCACTGGGCCTGCCGATGCATGCCGTGCGTTGCGAGGTGCGCCGCATGGGTGGCGGCTTTGGTGGCAAGGAGAGTCAGGGCAATGCGCTGGCTGTGGCCTGCGCGGTTGCGGCACGGCTGACAGGCCGGCCTTGCAGGATGCGCTATGATCGCGACGATGATATGGTGATCACCGGCAAGCGCCATGACTTCCGCATCAGCTATGACGTGGGATTTGATGCAAACGGGCAGGTTGCGGCAGTGGATTTCGTGCAGATGACGCGCTGCGGATGGGCGCTTGATCTGTCAATCCCGGTGGCTGACCGGGCCATGCTGCATGCCGACAATGCGTATCACTTGCCCGCCGCACGGATCACGTCGCACCGTCTGCGGACCAACACACAATCCGCCACCGCCTTTCGCGGGTTCGGTGGCCCGCAGGGAGTGCTGGGGATCGAACGGGTCATGGACCATATCGCCGCGCATCTGGGGCAGGACCCGGTCGCAATTCGCCAGCGGAATTACTATGGGGCGATGGACAGAGGGGGGCCTTCTGCCCCCCGCGCTGCGCGCCCCCCCGAAGGTATTTCTGAACAGAAGAAGGCGGATGGGGCCGTTATACAGACAACGCCTTATCACATGCCGGTCACGGATTTCATCCTGCACGAGATCACAGATGCTCTCTTGCTGACGTCCGACTATCATTGCCGGCGCGCCGCAATTGCCGACTGGAATGCGGCCAATCCGATCCTGAAGAAAGGCATCGCGTTTTCCCCGGTAAAATTCGGGATTTCGTTTACGCTGTCGCATCTCAATCAGGCCGGGGCGCTAGTACATGTCTATCAGGACGGGTCGGTGCATATGAACCATGGCGGCACCGAAATGGGTCAGGGCCTGTTTCAGAAGATCGCGCAGGTCGCGGCAGCACGCTTTGGGATCGACGTAGGTGCAGTCAAGATTACCGCCACGGATACAGGCAAAGTCCCCAATACATCTGCCACCGCCGCATCGTCGGGGTCGGATCTGAACGGGATGGCCGTGGCCAATGCCTGTGATACGATCCGCGATCGCATCGCGGCCTGTCTGGCAGAGCTGCACCAGGCGCGAGCCGAAGATGTCTGCTTTGCTGACGGTCAGGTACATGTTGGCGCGCAGGTAATGACATTCGCTACGGCTGCGATGACCGCCTATCAGAACCGGGTCAGCCTGTCGTCCACCGGTTTCTACAAGACACCCGGACTGTCGTGGGACCGGATCAGGGGCACCGGCACGCCGTTCTTCTACTTTGCGCAAGGGGCCGCCGTGAGCGAGGTGGTGATCGACACACTTACCGGTGAAAACCGCATCCTGCGCACCGACGTTTTGCATGACGCAGGTGCATCCCTGAACCCTGCGCTGGATATCGGCCAGATTGAGGGCGGCTATGTGCAGGGCGCGGGCTGGCTGACGACAGAGGAGCTTGTCTGGGACGATCAGGGTCGGCTACGGACCCATGCGCCGTCCACCTACAAGATCCCCGCCTGTTCGGACCGGCCCGATGTCTTCAACGTGGCATTGTGGGATGCGCCCAATCCGGCGCAGACGATCTATCGGTCCAAGGCGGTGGGAGAGCCGCCGTTCATGCTGGGGATTTCGGCATTTCTCGCGCTTTCGGATGCTGTGCGGGCCTGTGGGCCATACTACCCTGAACTGCAAGCGCCGGCGACCGCCGAAGAGGTCTTGGCCGCCGTGCAAAGGGCGCGCGGATGAGCGATTTCATCCGTATCACCGTGACGAAAACCGCCGGATCGGTGCCGCGTGGGCCAGGCACGCAGATGTGCGTCTGGGCGGACAGGACGTCAGGCACCATCGGCGGCGGCGCGCTGGAATGGCAGGCGATGGCCGACGCCCGCGCAATGCTGGACAAGGGTCACACGCAAAAGACACGCACGATCCCGTTGGGGCCATCGCTTGGGCAATGCTGCGGCGGGTCGGTCACGTTGGAACTGGCGCGCAACTTGCCTATGGCGGAACCTGTGCGGCGCCCGCTCTGGATTTACGGGGCGGGCCACGTGGGGCGCGCCATTGTCAACATCATGTCCCCCCTGCCCGACTTTGCGATCACGTGGGTCGACACCCACGCCGACAGGTTTCCCCAGACGGATGTGCAGGCATTGGTCGCGGCCGACCCCGCAGAGGCCGTGAAACATGCACCCGGCGACGCCGCCCATCTGATCCTGACCTATAGCCACGAGATTGACCTTGCGCTGTGCCACGCCATCCTGCGCCGCGATTTTCACACCACGGGATTGATCGGGTCGGCGACGAAATGGGCGCGGTTCAAGGCACGGCTTGCCGCATTGGGGCATGACCCTGCACAAATCACGCGCATTGCATGCCCGATTGGTGACCCAGCCCTTGGAAAACATCCCGCAGCGATTGCACTTGGCGTCGCAACCGCCATGATGGCGGACCAGAACAACCGGGCAAGGAACCGTACTGCATGACCGAACCATTGTTGCGCCTGTCCGGCCTGACCAAAGCCTATCCCGGGGTCGTTGCCAATCGCGATGTGTCCTTTGACATCTCACGCGGAGAGATCCATGCACTGCTTGGTGAAAACGGTGCCGGCAAATCCACGCTGGTGAAGACAATCTACGGTCTGGTGAAACCAGACAGCGGAACGATGACGCTGGAAGGCAAACCCTTTGCCCCCGCTGACCCCCATGCAGCGCGCGGGGCGGGGGTGGCGATGGTGTTTCAGCATTTTTCTCTGTTCGATGCGATGAATGTGGCCGAAAATATCGCCCTTGGCATGGAAGCCCCCCCCCCCCCGCGCGAAATTGCAGCACAGGTGCGTAAGGTTTCCGATCAATATGGGCTGCCGCTGGACCCGACCCGGATCGTGGGCGAGTTATCTGCCGGTGAACGCCAGCGGGTCGAGATCATCCGCTGCCTGCTGCAAGATCCCAAATTGCTGATCATGGATGAACCCACGTCGGTGCTGACCCCGCAAGAAGTGACGATCTTGTTCGAAACCCTGCGCCGCTTGCGCGCGGAAGGCACTGCGATCCTGTATATTTCGCACAAGCTGGAGGAAATCCGCGCGCTTTGCGAAAATGCAACCGTGTTGCGGTTGGGTGAGGTTGTCGGCACCTGCGATCCGCGCGCGACATCGGCAAGGGACATGGCGGAACTGATGGTCGGGAGCGCGCTGCAAGTCCCGCAAAAACCTGACCGGCCCGCCGGCGACATGGTCCTGACGCTGAAAAACCTCAGCGCCAAGGCACCACATCGCTTCGGCACCGCGCTGAAAGATATCAACCTTGAGGTCCGCCGGGGCGAGGTTTTGGGAATTGGCGGTGTTGCGGGCAACGGGCAGGATGAATTGGTTGCCGTTCTGTCGGGCGAGATGCGCACACAGGCGGGGATGATCATGTATCAGGGTCAGCAGATTGGCCAGATGCCCCCCAATGCCCGCCGGCACATCGGGTTGCTGACCGCGCCCGAAGAACGCATGGGTCATGCCGCAGCCCCGGATATGTCGCTGACCGAAAACGCGGTGATGACTGCCGCGACCCGGCAAGCGTTGGCCAAACACGGGTTTGTACACTGGGGCCGCGCGCGCGCCTTTGCCCAGGATGTAATCAAAACCTTTGACGTGCGCACTCCGGGGCCCGGCAATGCGGCACGGTCGCTGTCTGGGGGAAATTTGCAGAAATTCGTTATTGGCCGCGAAATCATGCAGGACCCGGATGTTCTGGTGGTCAATCAGCCCACATGGGGTGTCGATGCATCGGCCGCCGCCGCGATCCGGCAGGCACTACTGGATCTGGCGGCGAAGGGGGCAGCGGTGATCTGCATTTCGCAGGATCTGGATGAATTGATGGAAATTTCCGACCGTTTTGCGGCACTGAACGAAGGCCGCCTGTCGTCGCCGCGCCCTGCGAAAGGGCTGACGGTGGAACAGATCGGCCTGATGCTGGGCGGCGCGCATGACATGGAGGTCGCGCGGGACGCGCACAATTCAGGGGGCTTGCATGTTGCTGGGTAAAGATGTCTCCGGCGGGCGTACGTGGATCAACGCGAGGATGACGGGATGATCGTATTGGAAAAACGGCCCCAGCCATCGCGCGTCTGGACATTTGCAACCCCGCTGCTGGCGGTCGTTTTGACAATGATCTGCGGCGGGCTGTTATTTGCCGCCCTTGGCAAAAATCCGTTCGAGACGATCCGCACGATTTTCCTTGATCCGTTGTTTTCGGAATTCGCGTGGTATTATCGCCCGCAACTTTTGATCAAGGGCGCGCCTTTGGTGCTGATCGCCATTGGGCTGTCGTTCGGGTTTAGGGCAGGCATCTGGAACATCGGGGCCGAGGGGCAATATATCGTCGGTGCGATTTGCGGGGCGGCGGTCGGATTGGCATTTTATCCGGCTGAGTCGGTTTTGATCCTGCCACTGATGGTGCTTGCAGGTGCGCTTGGCGGGATACTCTGGGCGATGATCCCCGGCGTGTTGCGGGTGAAATTCGGCACCAATGAAATCCTCGTGTCGCTGATGCTGGTTTATGTGGCCGAACAGTTACTTGCAGCCATGGCCTTGGGCCGGATGCGCAACCCTGAAGGCATGGGGTTTCCCGGCAGCCGGAACCTTGCCCAATATCCCAGTGCGACAAGCTGGATCAATGAAGGTGCGGGGATGCACTGGGGTGTCGTCGCGGCATTCGTCGCGGTCATTTTCGCCTATGTCACGCTGTCCCGCCACATCTTTGGCTTTCAGGTGCGCCTGTCAGGGCAAAGCCCGCGGGCCGCTAAATTCGCCGGGGTGAACCCTGGCCTGCTGGTTTTGATCTGCATGGGCATTTCAGGCGGGCTGGCGGGCCTTGCCGGATTGTTTGAGGTCGCCGGGCCTGCAGGCCAGGTCAGCATCGATTTCAACGTGGGCTATGGGTTCACTGCGATTATCGTGGCGTTTCTGGGTCGGTTGCACCCTGTGGGGATATTACTGGCCGGCGGGCTGATGGCGCTGACCTATATCGGTGGCGAGATTGCACAGTCCAATCTTGGGCTGCCGGGGGCGGCGATCCAGTTGTTGCAGGGAATGCTGTTGTTCTTTTTGCTGGCGGTGGATGTCCTGACAAACTACCGCGTCCGGCTGCGCAAGAGAGAGGTCGCATGATGGATCTGTCGTCAATCAATCCGATCCTGTTGTTTGCGTCACTGATGGTCGCGGCGACACCCATTTTGCTGGCGGCCATCGGCGAGTTGGTGGTGGAACGCGCGGGCGTTCTGAACCTGGGCGTCGAAGGCATGATGATAACCGGGGCCGTCTGCGGCTTTATCGTGGCTGTGAACACCGGGTCACCATGGCTGGGGTTCCTCGGGGCGGCGCTTGGGGGGGCGATATTGTCGCTGGTGTTCGGGGTGCTGACCCAGCTTTTCCTGTCAAACCAAGTGGCGACGGGGCTGGCGCTGACATTGTTCGGGCTGGGCCTGTCGGCGCTGATGGGGCAAGGTTATATCGGGATCAAGGCCCCTGATTTCCCTGATTGGCACATCCCTTTGCTGGGCGATCTTCCCTTTATCGGGCCGATCATGTTTCAGCACGATCCGATGGTCTATGTCGGGCTGGGGATCGTCGCAGCCGTCTGGGCGTTCCTGACCTACAGTCGCGCCGGGCTGATCCTGCGGGCGGTCGGCGAAAATCACGAGGCCGCGCATGCGCTGGGTTACCACGTGATACGTGTGCGTCTGCTGGCAATCATGTTCGGCGGGGCCTGCGCGGGTCTGGGCGGGGCATATTTGTCGCTGGTGCGGGTGCCGCAATGGACCGAAGGCATGACCGCCGGTGCTGGCTGGATCGCGCTGGCCATCGTCGTATTTGCAAGCTGGCGGCCATGGCGGCTTTTGCTGGGGGCCTATTTGTTTGGCGGCGTCACCGTTTTACAGCTTAATCTGCAAGCGGCAGGCGTGGCCGTGCCGGTCGAATATCTTTCCATGTCGCCCTATCTGGCCACCATCGCCGTTCTGGTTATTATGCGGGCGGGACGGGCGCCAGGATCACTGGGCCAATCTTTCCATGCCTCACGTTGAGGCGAAACCAAGTCCACCAAGGGGATAAGTATGACGATAAAAACACTTCTGACCGGGGCGACGCTTGCATTAGGTCTGACCACCGGCAGCTTTGCACAAGACACGACCAAGGTCGGCTTTGTCTACGTGGGCCCCGTCGGCGACGGCGGATGGACCTATGAACACAACCAGGGTCGTCTGGCCGTCGAGGAGCATTTCGGCGATGCGGTGGAAACCGTATTCGTGGAAAGCGTGCCCGAAGGTCCTGACGCCGAACGGGTCATGACGCAAATGGCGCTGCAAGGGGCCGACCTGATCTTTACCACATCGTTTGGTTACATGGACCCGACAATGAACGTCGCGGCCAAGTTTCCGGATGTGAAATTCGAACATGCGACCGGCTTCAAGCGGGCTGACAACGTGTCCACCTATTCCGCACGTTTCTATGAAGGCCGCGCCGTGCAGGGCCACATCGCGGGCCATATGACCGAAAGCAACATCATCGGCTACATCGGGTCCTTCCCGATCCCCGAAGTGATCCGCGGCATCAACGCGGCCTATATCCACGCCAGCGAAGTGAACCCTGACGTCGAATTCAAGATCGTGTGGGCCTACACCTGGTTCGATCCCGCGAAAGAGGCCGAAGCCGCCACCGTGCTGATTGAACAGGGCGCTGACGTGATCCTGCAACACACCGATTCAACCGCACCGCAGGCCGCCGCACAGGCCGCCGGCAATGTTGTGACATTCGGTCAGGCATCCGACATGGCCGAATTCGCGCCCTTCCCGCGCGTGTCTTCCATCATCGACAACTGGGCACCCTACTACATCGCCCGGACCCAGGCCGTGATCGACGGCACATGGGAAAGCACCGACACATGGGATGGGATCGGGCCAGGCATGGTCGGCATCGGTGAAATCACCGACGCGGTTCCAGCCGACGTCAAGGCATCCGCCGAGGCGCTGCGCGACAGCATCGCATCGGGCGAATATCACCCCTTCACCGGCCCGCTGAACAAGCAGGACGGCTCTGCATGGCTGGCCGAAGGTGAAACGGCCGATGACGGCACACTTGCCGGTATGAACTTTTATGTCGAAGGGCTGACCGGCGAAATTCCGCAGTAAGCTACACACAGCATATTCAAATCAGACCCCGCTTTGGCGGGGTCTTTTTTGTTGGTCACAAGGCCGAAAACGCGTTTGGGCGTGATCCATTTACAGGCGTTTCAAGCGGGCGCCGCCGCCGATCACGGCACAACCAGTGGCTGCAATACGATTCGTCGCGAACCAGTCATGCGCGGGCAGATTGCAATTATGGCAAAGCGCACCGAAACAGACCGTATTTACGCGCCCGCGCCCAACCAAAACAACAGCAGTCCAACAGCACTCGAGACGCCAAAAACCAAACGTGCGCAGCTGATTGTGCAGAACATACACGCCGTGCGCACGCACCTCATACACGGATTTGTGAATATTTTTCATTGTTTAAGTGTGGCGTCACCATGGCCGTCTTTCAATTCCCGCAGCCGCACAGACCGGCCATCGTACTCTTCCGAGCAGCCAGAAAGTCCGCCCGCGACCAAGGTGAACAAAACGCAACAATCGCAGAATTAGGCACGGTTTCGCCCCAATTTACGCACAAATGTCGCGCAACTTGACAGAGATCGGTCACAGTTTTGCTGAGCGACAAAACAACAGCGCCGCCTTGTCTTCGCGATTGGTTCAGGGGCGAGCAGAGCATGAATTGCAAGTATGGAGAACAGGATGGACCTTAGAATCCGCAATACAAGACGCAGGTTTCTGGCGGCCTTGACGATGTCAACGGCGATGCTGGCACCGGCGGCCGCATTGTCGCAAAGTCAAGAAGTCACGCTAAAGTCGGCAGACGGCACCGTGAACCTTGTCGGGGATTTTGTTGAATTTGCAGATAATAACTATGTGATCCGGACCGGATTGGGCGATCTGCGGATTTCTGCCGCCCGCGTCAGCTGCGAAGGCACTGCCTGCCCCAGCTTTGGCACGACCGAGGCCGATGTGGCCATCGTTGGTGCCGACGGGGTTGCAATCGGCGTGATGCCGCTTTTGCTGTCCGGGTATGCCGCCAACCTTGGCGCCGAAGCGACCGTGACATCGACGGCCCAGGACGGCCAGATCGTTGCTGAACTGGTGGGCGAAGAGGGCTTTGGCGATCCGATCGGCAGCTATCTGGTTACATCGTCGAGTTCTTCCGACGGGTTCAGTGCGTTGCTGGACAAGTCAGCCAAGATCGCCATGGCCTCGCGGCGCATCCTGCCAGCAGAGGCCCGCGCCCTGCGTGATGCGGGCGGCGGAAACATGATTGACCCAAATCAGGAACATATCATCGCGCTGGACAGCCTGATCGTGATCACAAACCCGGACAACGAAGTAAATCAACTGACAACGGCACAGTTGCGCGGTATCTTTTCCGGCCAGATCACCAACTGGTCACAGGTCGGCGGCCAGGACGCGCCGATCATGGTTGTGGATCGCCCCAAGAGTTCGGGCACCGGCACGGTCTTTCATGATCGGGTGCTTGGCGAAGATGTCGCCGAAGCTCTGGCCAGTGCCACTATTATCGAAACCAACAACGAAACAGCCGCTTTCGTCAACAGCAATCCGAATGCCATCGGCTATGTCGGCTATGCGTTCCAGCGTGGCGCACAGCCGGTTACGCTGGTCAACGAATGCGGTCTGGCAGTGACGCCCGACACGTTCTCGGCCCGGACCGAAGAATACGAGCTTCAGCGCTTCCTGTATCTGTACAACCGTGCTGATACATCCGACGCAGCCACCACTGCCTTGCTTGACTACGCGACCTCTGACGCGGCCGACGAAGTGATTGCCAAGGCTGGCTTCATCGACCTTGGTGTCGGTCGCCGCGCGCAAACCATGAACGGGGACCGGGCACGCCAGCTGCTTGATACGAACGCGGATACTTATGAATCAGGTCTCATGCAGCAAATGTTGTCAGAGATGGTCGCATATGACCGCCTTTCGACGACCTTCCGCTTTCGGACCGGTTCCGCCTCACTTGATCCGCGCGGCCTGCTGAACATGCAGCGCCTTGCCGACTATCTCGCAGACCAGCCAGAGGGCAGCAATGTGCTCTTCGTGGGGTTCACCGACGATGTGGGTGCCTTCGATAGCAACCGCGACTTGTCCGTCGGGCGTGCGCAACAGGTTCTGGACACCATGCGCGACTTTGCCGGTGACCGCCTGGGCAATGTTCAGATGTCCGCAACGGGTTTCGGTGAAGTCGCGCCAACAGCGTGCAACAATTCCGAAAACGGCCGCCGGATCAACCGCCGGGTCGAGGTGTGGATCACGACGAACCAAAGCTGAAAGAAAGACCGGCACCGGGCGGCAAACGATCGCCCGGTGCGAAGTTCATGAACGGGGCCAGCCGGGCTTCTGATCGCGCCGACCTCATCTTGGCCAGACACTGATCACGTGACCGCAGAGGCTGTTTTACCGTTCTGAAAATCGTCTCAAAGGCATTTCGGCTGATGTCGTACCCGACATTGGCAGGCACCTCTGCCAGCCCCGGCAGAACGGAAGAGTAGGAAATCAAATGACCGCTATCACGAAAGTCGAAACATCACAGGCCGCAGCCGGTGTGTGGTTTGCGCGAACGCTCCGATTGTTCGGCATGGCCGCGCTGTTGACCACAGTCATCACGCCTGCGACCTCGTTTGCGCAGGTCGAGCAGGCCGACACCTATTCGGGCGGCAAATCGCGAGTCAACAATTCCGCCAAGCTGCGCGCCTTGACCGAAGGTATCGCGGCTGTCAGCTGCCAGTTGTCGGGCGGAATCGCAAGCGACACCGCAACCACAGCGCTTGCCCGGATGCAGGGCAACTTCAACACGATCCTTGCGGGTCTTGAAAACGGCAACCCTGCATTGGGGATGCCCGGTGCGGAACGGTCATCTGTCGTCAAACGGTCCATCGGCACCGTCAGGAACGGCTGGGAACCCATGAATGCCGCCGTCACCGCAATGTTGGATGGTGCAGCAAGTCAGGCAAACGTCGTCAGCACCGGCCGCGCCACGCTTTTTGACGCCTCGGTGATCCTTGCTTCGGATGTGTCGGGGCAATACTCCGACCCGCAGGAATTGCTGCAATCGGACGCCATTACCTTTAATTTTATCGGACGTCAGCGCGAACTGGCCAACAGCATGTCACGTATGATCTGCGAATTGGCAACCGGTACGGGTAGCGGCGCGACCCGCGAAGAACTTCAGCAGGCCGTCTCCCTTTTCGAAGCGTCGCTCAATGCATTGCGGGAGGGCTTTCCCAATGCAGGCATCAGCCCGCCGCCAAATGACGCCGTCAGCGGCAGCCTGGACCAGATGCTCGCACTCTGGACCGAGGGGAAGCCAGTCTTTGATGCGGTCCTTGGCGGGGCCACCGCGACAGAAAATGATGTGACGCGCGTTACCGATCTGGTCGCTGATCTGTCCGTGGTGATCAACAATACCGTCACGCTTTACCTGATCTCCAGCCCCGGCCAGTCAGGCGTTTATCGGGTGCCGCTTACCGCATATACGCGCGATGAACTTGCAACCTGGTTGGTGGATCCCGATCTGATCGCGGCAGTGAAAGCACAAAATCTGGGGCACGCCGACCTGACCGAAGACGCGGTCATCGCACTGGACCAAGACTGGCGCGCACAGGCCAAAGCAGGGGGTGGCCCACTGATCGACAAGCTGATCAATGAACCTGTATCGCAGTGGTTGCTGGCAAGACAAAACGCAACGGCCGGTTTCGTGACCGAAGTTTTCGTGATGGATAACAAGGGTCTGAACGTCGCGCAAAGTGCTGTCACCTCTGACTACTGGCAGGGCGACGAAGCGAAGTGGCAGGAAACCTACAACGTCGGCCCCGATGCACTGCATATCTCGGATGTGGAATTTGACGACAGCACAGGATTTTACCAGTCGCAGGCATCGCTTCCGATCACGGATCCGGAAACGGGCGACATCATTGGCGCTGTCACCTTTGGCGTGAACGTCCAAAGCCTGATGTAGAACGGGCGCACATCATCAACCGACCAGCCGTGCAGGCGCGTTTCGTTTGCACGGCTTTTTCTTGTGACCTGGCTGGAAATAAGGTCACACTGATCGAAAAGGACAGAACCATGACCAATTCCGTGGCGCTGATGGGTGTCAAGGGCGGTCCGGCGATTCGCCCCGGCTCGCATATGCCTACTGCAATCCTGCTGCGACTTGCCGGCAAGACGGTGCTTGTCGATGCCGGTCTGGGTGTGACGCGTGGTATCTGTGATCAGGGGGTGCCCCTGACGGGGATCGACATGATCTTTATCACGCATCTGCATTCCGACCATTACCTTGAACTTGGCCCCTTGCTGCACACCGCATGGACAGCCGGGTTGAACCGGCCCGTTCCCGTAATCGGCCCTGCCGGGCTTGCGGCCTACTGGGCGGGGTTCGGGCAATCCATGGATTTCGACATCGCGCTGCGGGTCCGCGACGAGGGGCGCTGCGATTTCGCGCCCCTTGCGCAGATCAGTGCACTTGCCGAAGGTGTCACCGATTACGGCGGTATCACCGTCACGGCCATGCGCAACCATCATCCGCCGATTACCGACAGCTATGCATTGCGCTTTGATGCCATGGGCAAGTCTGTCGTCCTGTCAGGCGACACGGCCTATCTGCCGCAGATGGCCGATTTTGCCAGCGGGGCGGATCTGCTGGTCCACGAGGCAATGCTGCGCGAGGGTGTCGAAGCGCTCTGCGCGCGGATGACGAATGGTGATGAACGCTTGCGCCAGCATATCCTGAACAGCCACACTGACGCTGCAGATGTGGGCCGCATCGCCGCCGACGCGGGGGTCAGGCAGTTAGCGCTGAACCATTTCGTACCCGACGGCGACCCCGATTTCACCGATGCCCATTGGACGGCAGAGGTGCGCAAACACTGGTCAGGGCCGCTTTTTCTGGGCAAAGACGGTATGGTAATCTCCCTTTGAAATAGAAAAAGGGCGCGTCGGTGTCCCAACGCGCCCCCTTTGTCATGTCAACATGATCAATGCTTGTGCTTGACGATCTCGCCCGACTTCAGGCGGCGGACATAGCTGTTCAGCTCGCGCTTGACGATCGGCATCAGGAAATACAGCGCGATGATGTTCACGATTGCCATTGAAAACAGCATGGCGTCGGAAAAATCGATCACGGGGCCAAGGCTTGCCGCCGCGCCGATCACGATGAACACACAGAAAATGATCTTGAAGATCAACTCCTTCACAGCACCTTCGCCGAACAGGTAGGTCCAGGCCTTTAGCCCATAGTAGGACCAGCTGATCATGGTCGAAAAGGCAAAGAGCACGACCGCGATCATCAGCAAAACGGGGAACCACGAAAACGCCTGTGCATAGGCCGCCGATGTCAGCGCAACGCCGCCCACATCGCCATCAGTCGCAATCCGGCCCAATTCGGCGTTCCAGATATAAAGCCCGGTTTCAGGATCAAAGTTCAGCACACCGCTGATCACGATCACCAGCGCTGTCATCGTGCAGATCACCACCGTGTCGATGAACGGCTCCAACAGGGCCACATAGCCCTCGGTTACGGGTTCCTTGGTCCGCACGGCCGAGTGGGCAATCGCCGCCGACCCGATCCCTGCTTCGTTGGAAAACGCCGCACGCCGGAACCCCTGAATCAGCGCACCGGTAAAGCCACCGACGACGCCAAGCCCGGTAAAGGCCCCCAGAAAGATCTGCCCGAACGCCCATGCGATCTGGTCATAGTTGATGATCAGGATCAGGATCGACACAAGAACATAGAAAATCCCCATGAACGGCACGACCTTTTCCGTCACGCGCGCAATGGATTTCAGACCGCCCGCGATCACGGCGAATGTTACCAACGCCAGCACGACACCGGTGATCCAGCCCGGGAAATCCCCAAATACGCCGGCAATCTGTGCATGGGCCTGATTGGCCTGAAACATGTTGCCGCCGCCCAGCGCACCAAGAATGGTAAAGATGGAAAACAGAACCGCCATGAACCCGCCCAGCGGCAGCCCCTGTTCCTTGAACCCTTTGGTGATGTAATACATCGGCCCGCCGGACACGCTGCCGTCAGGGTATTCATTGCGGTATTTCACACCCAACGTGCATTCGGTGAACTTGGTCGCCATCCCGAACAGGCCTGCAACCACCATCCAGAAGGTCGCGCCCGGCCCCCCGATACTGACTGCAACCGCGACGCCCGCGATATTTCCCAACCCGACAGTCCCCGACAGCGCGGTGGCAAGCGCCTGAAAGTGGCTGACCTCGCCTGCATCGTTGGGATCGGAATAATCACCTTTGACCAGCCGGATCGAATGGACAAAACCCTTGAACTGGATCGCCCCGAAATAGACGGTAAACACCAGCGCACCAATCACCAGCCAAAGCGCGATCCAGGAAAATGTCGTGCCAGGCAAAGGCGCAAAGATAAACGATACATACCAGCCGGTATAATCTGCGAAAATGGTGTTGATCCGCTCGTCAAGGCCCACGGCCTCTTGTGCGGCGGCCATACCGGGAAGCAGAAAAGCAATCAGCCCGGTCATGAAGATATGGAATTTGGACATGATTTTACCTCTCATGGAATGATCGTGACCGGCACCGAGGCCGAAGCCACCAGTCGACCAGTGACGCCACCGAAAATGCGTTCCTTCAGACCCCGGGTGCCGACGCGCCCGATGATGATCTGCTTGGCGCCATGTTCACCGGCCAGCGCATCCAGGATCTCGGCGGCATCCCCGTGCCGGACAATCCCCACTGCGTCAAAACCTTCGGTCTTGGCCTGCGTCAATGCAGGGTCCAACACCCGTTCATGCGCCATCGCGATTTCCTCTTCGCGGCGTTTGTGGCGTTGCTCATTCTCTTCGGGTGTCTGAAAACTGAAAGGCGACCATTCGATCACATAACAAATCACGATCCGGCAGTCCCCGACAGCCTTGGCGCGGTCCTTGGCAAAGGCAAGCGCCCGCGCCCCCGCATCAGACCCATCAAGACCGACGACAAATGTTGTCTTACTCATGGCAATGTCCCTGTGTTTATATTGTTGCGTATCATTGAACGGGGTCTATTGACCCGATGCAGACAGCAGGTTCTTTCGCCTGCCTGTCCGACATCCTATGCGATCAAGTGCATTTTGCGAAAAAAACTTATCATTTGCCAAAATTACAGTCCAAAATGACGCCAGAACTGACCCAGACATGTCTTTTTTGCCCAAAAATTACCTGCCATCAGGCCAGTTTCCTGCCTGCCAGAAACCATAATCTCTTGATCCCTGCGGTCGGGGGACCTTTTTCTCGCCTCTGGCAGCGGTCGCCGATCTCAGGCTCCACGACCGTGGCAGATCGCATTTATGGAAAATCCAAATTGCTTGGGCAGTGACATTAACCTGCCCTACAGCATTTGAGGTGCACAAGGATTTGACCCAAAAGTGACAAGTCAGCCCATGTTGATCGCACCCACCTTGATTATTCTCTGCGGCCTTTGCCTGATTGCATCGCTTGTGTTCGGCTGGCGACAACACCGGCGATACCGCAATGTGCATGCAACCCTTGCAAGGGAACGGCGCGAAGCGCGGTATCACCGGATGTCTTCGGAAAATGCGGATGCCGGGCTTCTTGTCCAAACCATGGACGGCGTCACGCTTTGGGCGAATGATGCATACTACAATATCACCAAACGGACCGAAGACGAGGTGATTGGGCGCAACCCGCTGTCATTCGTCATGCCCCCTGATCGCACCCCCAGTGAGGCGGAAATCAAGGCATTTCGTCACGACCCCGATGATCTGGCAGCCGAAAACGTCACTTTGCGTGAAAACATTCGCGGGGATGGAAAACTGATCTGGGTCGAGGTCAGCACCTCTTACCATGAAGAGGGCGAGGGCGAAAAACGCGCCATTCTGGTATGCCGCGATGTGACCAGCAGCATCGAGAAGGAACGACAGCTTCAGGCGACAAGCGAAAAACTCGCCCATACGGCGGCGCATGATACCCTGACGGGCGCGGCCAACCGGGCCGAGTTCCTGCGTTTCGTTGAACTGGAACTGGCCAGAACACATCAGGACAGCCGCATCGGCATCCTGCATATTGATCTAGACAGCTTCAAGCAGATCAATGACACGCATGGCCACTCTGCCGGGGATGCCGTTCTGGTCACGATTGCGGCGCGCATCAACAACTGCCTGCGCGACACCGATCTGGTCGCACGCGTCGGCGGCGACGAATTTATCGCTGTTTGCACCGGTTTGCGCAGGCTGGATCAGCTTGAACAGATTGGTGAAACGCTCATTGATGCCGTGAAACGGCCGATCATCTGGGACAACCGTGCGCTGCACTGCGGCATCAGCATCGGGGCCGCGATATCCAGCGATCAGATCAAGACAGCGGACGAACTGCTCCTGCGATCCGATTTCGCGCTTTACGACGTCAAACAGCGCGGACGGGGTCGCGTCGCTGCCTATAACAGACGTCTTTACGCCAGGCAGGTGCGTGAAACACAGATCGCCGCAGAACTGCACCAAGCGGTGCAATCGCGCAGCCTGCGTTTTCTGTTCCAACCCACTGTCAGCATGGCGTCCGGCGAGATCCGCAGTTTCGAGACGCTGGCCCGGCTGGAAAATCCGCAAAACGGGCTGCTTGGACCGGTGGAATTTCTCCATGTTGCACAATCGCTTGGCATCATGCCCGATATTGATTTTCTCGCGATGCAGGCCGCGCTTGATCTCAAGGTCCGGCTGAATGCCATGTCCATTCAATCCGTGAATATCAGCTTCAACGTTTCTCCGGCGGCGCTCGCCCACCCGGATTTCATGGCAAACCTTGACTGCGGACTGACCACACGCGGGTTACAGCCACAAGATATCACGGTCGAACTGCTCGAGGCTGTCGTTCCCGGTGCGCGACATCGCAAAACACCCGCCGGCCCCCTGACGGCCGCATTGGGAAAGGCGGGCATCGCGACAATCCTGGACGATTTTGGCGGTGGCAACGCCGGCCTGCGCCACTTGGGCAAACTCGCGATCAACGGGATCAAACTCGACCGCGCGCTGACCGATGACATCCTTGACAACCACACCAACCGAACGATCCTGCGCGCGATATGCACAATGTGCCGTGATCTTGATCTGGACGTTGTCGCCAAAGGCGTCGAAAGCGCCGAACATGCGGCCCTTATCGCCAAACTCGGCGGCGATGTCGTGCAGGGTTATTGCGTGGCCCGGCCAATGCCCGAAACAGAGGTGATTGCATGGCTAATGACCAACACCGATTGCCCCCAAGGGATACCGTCGCTATCTAAGGGGCAACTCATAGCATAGCGGAGCGTGCCAAATGGCCAGCAACCAATTCGTCTATTTCATGGACGGCGTATCAAAGACCTACCCCGGCGGGAAAAAAGTATTCGAAAACATCCGCCTGAATTTTCTGCCCGGCGTCAAGATCGGCGTCGTCGGTGTGAACGGAACCGGGAAATCCACCTTGATGCGGATCATGGCGGGACAAGACAAGGAATTCGCAGGCGAGGCGTGGGCCGCCGAGGGCGCACGCGTGGGCTATCTGCCACAGGAGCCCGAGCTGGACGCGAGCCTGAGCGTGCGCGAAAACGTCATGCTGGGCGTCGCCGACAAAAAGGCGATCCTTGACCGCTATAACGAAGTCGCGATGAACTATTCCGAAGAAACCGCCGATGAAATGGCGCAGCTTCAGGATGAGATCGACAGCCAGAACCTATGGGATCTCGACGCGCAGATCGACATATCAATGGAGGCATTACGCTGCCCCCCGGACGACGCCGATGTCACCACGTTGTCAGGCGGTGAAAAGCGCCGGGTCGCGCTGTGCAAACTGCTTTTGGATGCGCCAGACATGCTACTGCTCGACGAACCGACCAACCATCTGGACGCCGAGACAATCGCATGGCTGCAACAGCACCTGATTGATTACAAAGGCACGATCCTGATCGTCACCCACGACCGTTATTTCCTGGATGCAATCACCGGCTGGATTCTGGAACTTGACCGCGGTTCGGGCATTCCGCACGAAGGAAACTATTCCAGCTGGCTCGAGGCCAAGGCCAAGCGTCTGGAGCGCGAAGCCAAGGACGACAAATCAAAACAGCGCACATTGCAGCGCGAATTGGAATGGATGCGTCAAGGCGCCAAGGCACGGCAGGCCAAATCCAAGGCCCGGATCAGCGCCTACAACGATTTGGCGGGACAGTCCGAGCGTGAAAAGATGGGCCGCGCCCAGATCATCATCCCCAATGGGCCCCGCCTTGGGTCCAAGGTTATTGCCGTTGACGGGTTGAAAAAGGCGATGGGTGACAAGCTCTTGGTGGAAAACCTGTCGTTCGATCTGCCGCCGGGCGGCATTGTCGGCGTGATCGGGCCGAACGGCGCGGGTAAATCCACGCTGTTTTCCATGCTGACAGGGCAGGCCGAACCGGACGCAGGCACCGTAGAATATGGCGAAACCGTCAAGCTGTCCTATGTGGATCAGTCGCGCGATGCGCTAAGCGGCGACAGCACCGTGTGGGAAGAAATCACCGGTGGCGCGGAAATCATCGAACTGGGCGATGCCTCCATGAACTCTCGCGCATATTGTTCAGCCTTCAACTTCAAAGGCGGCGACCAGCAGAAAAAGGTCGGCTTGTTGTCGGGCGGCGAACGCAACCGCGTGCATATGGCCAAGTTGCTGAAATCCGGCGGCAACGTGTTGTTGCTTGACGAACCGACCAACGATCTGGACGTCGAAACGCTGCGCGCGCTTGAAGACGCGCTTGTCGATTTCGCCGGCTGCGCCGTAGTCATTTCCCACGACCGTTTCTTCCTCGACCGGATCTGCACCCACATCCTTGCGTTCGAGGGTGACGCCCATGTCGAATGGTTCCAAGGCGGGTTCACAGATTACGAAGAGGATAAAAAGGCCCGGCTGGGCGCCGACGCACTGGAACCCAAGCGGATGAAACACAAGAAATTCGTGCGTTGATTACAGCCCGTCAAACAGACAAAAGGGTGCGTGACCGACGGACCCTTTTGGTTTTCGGTCTTCATTTTTCACTCGGATGTCGGCGCAGGCCTGCCCTGAATACAAGCCCGACGCGATGCTGTCACACGAAATTCACTTGCATTTTGTAATGCAAAGCCCCATGTGGGGAGTGCAGACGTTATTCAACTCGACCACTGTTTTCCCTTTCGGCTACAGTCTATCGATTTTGCACTGACTACGCCGGGCTGTCGCAATCATGTGGGCAGCATTGATACTAAAGGAAAAACACGATGGCTACTGGCACCGTGAAATGGTTCAACGCAACTAAAGGCTTCGGCTTTATCGCTCCCGATGGTGGCTCCAAGGACGTTTTCGTCCACATCTCCGCTGTTGAGCGTTCCGGCCTGACCGGCCTGAAAGACGACCAAAAGGTCACTTTCGACGTCGAATCTGGCCGTGATGGTCGCGAATCCGCGATCAACCTCGCACTGGCTTAAGTCTTGCGTTAAAAAATTCGGGTGCGCGTAGACATGCGCGCCCGTTCGTCGGCGCATGGTTGCTGACACAACAACAATCCCCCAAAAATCTTGATTTTTTCGCTGATTCTGGCATGATGAATCGTGCGACGTTGACCTATCGACCACTGACCCTTCACGGCCCAGTCATGCGATCCGAGTTTGACCGAGCCAGTCCGCTGCAATTTCGCGAGTGGAGAACATGAAGGAAGGCAAAGACATGGCATCAGGCACTGTCAAATGGTTTAATACAACAAAAGGTTACGGTTTTATCGCGCCCGATGGCGGATCAAAGGATGTATTTGTACATATCTCAGCTGTTGAGCGGTCCGGTCTCACCGGGCTCAAGGATGATCAGAAAGTGAATTTTGATATCGAAGCAGGGCGTGATGGACGCGAAAGCGCCGTAAACCTCACTTTGGCTGATTAATCAGCCCGTTTATGCCGCGAAAAGGGCGCCCCGTTCGGGCGCCCTTTTGCGTGGGTTTCCGACGGCACGCAGCCTTGCCATATGCACCCCACGCCCCACCTTCTGCGTCAAAGGAGAGTGACATGCGCGCATTGGTGATCGGGGCAAGTGGCGGAATAGGCGCCGAGATTTCCCGCCAGTTGGAGACCAGCGGCTGGGATGTGACACGGCTGTCGCGACGACTGGATGGGTTGGATGTGACCGACCCCGCATCGGTTGACCGCCATTTGGGGCAGCTCACGGGTGTTTTCGAGCTGGTTTTCGTGTCCGTTGGCATTCTGGCGCCCTCCGGTTCCGGACCGGAAAAAGCGCTTGGCGCAATCACGGCAGGCGACATGGCACAGGTCATGGCCGTCAACGCCATTGGTCCGGCACTTGTTCTTTCCCACATTCCACGGCTTTTACCAAAAGAGCGCCGCAGTGTGGTTGCCGTACTGTCAGCGCGCGTGGGTTCCATCGGCGACAATCAAATCGGCGGTTGGTATTCCTATCGCGCTTCCAAGGCCGCGTTGAACCAGATCGTGCATGGTGCCGCCATCGAACTGGGACGGTCGCACAAGGGTTCTGTCTGTGTCGCGTTACACCCCGGCACCGTGAAAACGCCTTTTACCGTTGATTACGCGACCCGGCATAAGACCGTCCCGGCAAGTACCGCGGCAAACAATCTGCTGTCGGTGCTGGATGGGCTGACACCCGAAAAATCAGGCGGCTTTTATGACTATGCGGGCAAGGAAATCCCTTGGTGAGGCTGGTCCTGGTTCTGGGTGATCAGCTTTCGGCTGATCTGTCGGCACTGCGCAAGGCCGACAAGGAAACGGACGTCGTCGTCATGGCCGAAGTGGCAGACGAGGCATCTTATGTGCCGCATCACCCCAAAAAAATCGCCTTTACCCTTGCTGCCATGCGCAAATTTGCCGCCAGCTTGCGCAAAGACGGCTGGCAAGTCGCCTATACCAAACTGGACGATCCCGAAAATTGCGGGACGATCACCGGCGAATTGATCCGCCGCGCAGCGGAACATGACGCGGCGGGTGTCATTCACACCGAACCGGGCGAATGGCGGCTGATCACTGCGCTGGGTGACATGCCGCTGAAAACGCATTGTCTGCCCGATGATCGTTTTATCGCCTGTCATCAGGAATTTGATGACTGGGCAAACGGGCGCAAGGCGCTGCGCATGGAATATTTCTATCGCGACATGCGCCGCAAAACCGGCCTTTTGATGGATGGTGGCAGCCCCGAAGGCGGCAAGTGGAATTATGACCACGACAACCGCAAGCCGGCCCCCGATGACGTGGAATATGGCGGCCCGATGCGGTTTGCACCGGATGACACCGTGGAGCAGGTGCTTGATCTGGTGCAGGCGCGCTTTGGCGACAATTTCGGCACCTTGCGCCCGTTCTGGTTTGCCACCGACAGCGCGCAGGCCCAACAGCATTTGGCGCATTGGATCAAGGGTGGGTTGCCCAGGTTTGGCGACTTTCAGGATGCGATGCTGAATGATAACCGGTTCTTGTATCACGCAGTCGTCGGGCTTTATGTCAACGCGGGTCTTCTTGATCCTCTGGCTGTCTGCCGCGCCGTCGAACAGGCCTATCGCGATGGTGCTGCACCGCTGAACGCGGTCGAAGGGTTCATTCGGCAGATCATCGGCTGGCGCGAATATGTGCGCGGAATCTATTTCCGCGAAGGGCCTGATTATGTCACCCGCAATGCGCTGGGGCATAGCCGTGATTTGCCTGCGATGTTCTGGGGCGCAGATACAGCCATGAACTGCATTGCCAAATCTGTGGCCCAAACCGGGTCAGAGGCTTATGCTCACCATATTCAACGTCTGATGGTCACGGGGAATTTTGCCCTGCTGGCAGGGGTTGACCCCGCGCAGGTGCATGAATGGTATCTGGCCGTCTATGCCGATGCCTATGAATGGGTCGAGGCCCCCAACGTCATCGGCATGAGCCAATTTGCCGATGGCGGGATCATCGCGTCAAAACCCTATATTTCGTCGGGAAATTATATTCACAAGATGTCGGATTACTGCGGCAACTGTGCCTACCGCGTGCAGGACAAGACCGGCGACAAGGCCTGCCCGTTCAACCTGCTTTACTGGCATTTTCTGGATCGGCATCGCGATCGGTTTGCAGGCAACCCGCGGATGGGCAACATGTATCGGGTCTGGGACCGGATGGATGAAGACCGGCGCAAGACCATCCGGCAAGAGGCGGATGACTGGCTGCGCCGGCTAAACAAGGGCGAGGCGGTCTAGATCAATCGATGAACAGACCGCCGACGCGCCTGTCAGTTTCCGCCATTTGTTTCAGAGACAAGCGCACCATCTGACCAGACGCCCGTGCTTTCCTGCCCGGTAGCCAAATACCGCATGGTGCCATCGCCTTCGCGACGGCCGCGCACAAAGCCGCCCTCATAGACATCGCCATTGGCATAGGTGGCCACACCGGTCCCGTTGATCTCACCATCGGCCCATTCACCGACATACGTGAAGCCGTCAGGCAAAGTAATCTCACCCTGACCATGACGCTGGCCGTTCAGGAATTCACCCACATAAACGGTGCCATCCGCATAGGTCGCGGTGCCGGTGCCGTTGCGCTGGCCACCGGCCCATTCTCCTTCGTAAACATAACCGTCGGCATAGCTCATCTTGCCCTGGCCGTGGTTGCGCGCATTCAGGAATTCGCCTTCATAAACCAACCCGTTGGGATAGGTGGCAACACCAACCCCGTTGATCACGCCGTTTTCCCACGCGCCTTCATAGCTCGACCCATCGGGATACGTGATTTTCCCCTGACCATCAGCAAGATCCGCTGTAAATGTGCCTTGGTAAACCGACCCGTCAGGATACGTCACTTCGCCCGTGCCTTCGATCTGGCCGTTCACCCATTCGCCGACATAGACATACCCATCGGTGCCGCGGAATGTGCCCGTGCCATGGCGGCGGTCATCCTGAAAAGTTCCTTCATACACGTCACCATTGGCATAGGTCACCTTGCCGGTGCCCTCGCGCTGACCACCGGAAAGTTCGCCTTCGTAGACGTCACCGTTCGTTTGGGTCAGGGTGCCGGTGCCTTCGATCTGGCCATCGACCCAATCACCGCTGTAGATCAGGCCGTCGGCCATGGTCATCGTGCCAACCCCGTCCCGTTCGCCAGCGCGCAGCATGCCTTCATAGACTGCACCATCGGAATATGTCACCCGACCTTCGCCTTCCTTGACGCCATTGATCCATGGGCCTTCGTAGATATATCCATCAGGGCTGGTCATTGTGCCGGTACCGTGATGCATCGCATTGCGGAATTCACCTTCGTAGATCACGCCGTTGGCATATTCGGCGCGGCCCTGCCCGGTGATGTTGCCATCGACCCATGACCCTTCAAATGTGCCACCGTCGGCAAAAGTGATTCGCCCCTGACCTTCGGGCTTGCCGCCCGCAAACGTGCCTTCGTAAACAGATCCGTTGGGAAAGCGCGCGACACCCTGACCACGGATCTCGCCCTGCGCCCAGTCACCTGTATACTGATAGCCGTTTGGCAGGGTGTAAGTGCCGGTGCCATCCTGTTTTCCATCAACAAAGGTGCCTTCGTAAACGCCGCCATCGTCGTATTTTTTTGTCTGAACCTCCTGCGCGTGTGCCGCACTGGCCAGCCCTGCGGCCAGCAACGCCACAGCCATCCTCGTGTTCAATCCAAACAGTGTCATCCAACTCTCCGATCCATCCCTGACGGGGGCGAGCCTAGAACAGGGGCCCGAACCTGACAACGTCAAAGGGCTGACGCTTCAGACAATCCGGGCCTTCTGGCTTTCCACGCCGTCTTAATCTGCTACATGCATCGCAAGGCATTGGGACAAAACTATGACAAAATCATTTCGCCTGACGATGGCGCAGTTGAACCCGACGGTGGGCGATATTTCCGGCAACGCAGCCCTGGCACGCGACGCTTGGGAACAGGCCCGTGCAGCGAGGGCTGACATGGTCGCATTTCCCGAAATGTTCCTGACGGGCTATCAGACGCAAGACCTGGTCCGCAGGCCCGCCTTTGTCGCGGACGCAATGCGCCGGTTGCGGCTGCTGGCACTGGATTGCGCCGATGGCCCTGCCATCGCCATTGGTGGCCCGCTTTATGAACAAGACCGGTTGTATAACGCTTATTTTGTGCTGAAAGGTGGCGCGATCACGGCCACGATGCGCAAACATTTTCTGCCCAACTTCAACGTCTTTGACGAGGTGCGCCTGTTTAAAAGCGCCGATATCTCAGGCCCCTACACGATAGGTGACGGCCCGCGCATCGGCAGCCCGATCTGCGAGGACGCATGGAATCCCGACGTGTCCGAAGCCATGGTCGAAAGTGGAGCCGAGATCTTGATCGTGCCGAACGGGTCACCGTATTTTAGGGGAAAATTCCCGATCCGGCTGAACAACATGGTCGCACGCGTCATCGAAAACGACGTGCCGTTGGTCTATCTGAACCTTGTTGGCGGGCAGGATGACCAAGTGTTTGACGGTGGATCATTTGTGCTGAACCGCGGCGCGAAACTGGCCATGCAGATGCCGGTTTTCGAAACCGGCGTCGCCCATGTCGATTTCCACCAGACCGATGAAGGCTGGGTGGCGCAGTTGGGCAAAAAAGCAACACTGCCCGACGATATCGCACAGGACTATCGCGTGATGGTCGAGAGTCTGCGCGATTACATGCGCAAGACGGGGTTCAGAAAGGTTCTGCTGGGACTATCAGGGGGAATCGACAGCGCAATTGTCGCGGCCATCGCGGTGGATGCGCTGGGCGCTGATAATGTGCGCTGTGTAATGCTGCCCTCCGAATATACCAGTCAGGGATCGCTGGATGATGCAGCAGCGGCGGCCAAGGCGTTGGGCTGCACCTATGACACCATCAACATCGCAGGCCCCCGCGCCGCCGTGACGGATGCGCTTGCGCCCTTGTTCGGCGATCTTCCACCCGACCTGACCGAGGAAAACATCCAATCGCGCATCCGTGGCCTTTTGCTGATGGCGCAATCCAACAAATTCGGCGAGATGCTGCTGACCACCGGCAACAAATCCGAGGTCGCAGTGGGATACGCCACGATCTATGGCGACATGGCAGGCGGCTATAACCCCATCAAGGACTTGTATAAGACCCGCGTCTTTGACACCGCGCGGTGGCGCAATGCCAACCACCACGACTGGATGCATGGTCCGGCGGGCGAGGTGATCCCCGCCGCGATCATCGACAAACCCCCGTCGGCCGAACTGCGCCCCGATCAAAAGGACGAAGACAGCCTGCCGCCCTATGACATTCTGGACGGGATACTGGACATGCTGGTGGACCGCGAGGCATCCGTCGCCGACTGCGTCGCCGCCGGCTATGACCGCGAGACAGTCAAGCGGGTCGAGCACCTGATCTACATCAGCGAGTACAAACGCTTTCAATCCGCGCCCGGGCCACGCCTGTCGAACCGGGCGTTCTGGCTTGATCGGCGCTATCCGATCGTGAACCGCTGGCGGGATGAAAGCTGATAAATATGACCCAGGATGATGCATCAACGCCGCTGCCGGGGCGCTGGTTTGCCATGGCGGCCCTGTTGATGGCGAATTTCATCAATCTGATCGACGTGACCATCGTCAATGTCGCCCTGCCCAGCATGCAGGATGCGTTCGGCGCGACAGACAGCCAGATCGAATGGGTCGTGGCGGTCTATATCCTGACTTTTGCGTTGCTCTTGCTGCCCATGGGGCGGTTGGGCGATGTGGTGGGACGCAGGCGGATGTTCCTGCTGGGCGTTGGCGTGTTCACGCTGGGATCGACGTTATGCGGGTTTGCTCCGGGCATCGGCAGCCTTGTTGCAGCGCGTGTGGTGCAGGGGATCGGCGGGGCGATGATGATCCCGCAGACGCTGGCGATCGTGCCCGCGCTCTTTGCGCCCAAAGAGCGCGGTCTGGCATTTGCCCTGTTCGGACTGGCGGCAGGCCTAGCGGCGGTGACGGGGCCGGTTCTCGGCGGGCTTTTGATTGCGGGGGATTTCTGGGGGCTGGACTGGCGGCCGATCTTTCTGGTGAACATCCCCGTTGGCGCCATCGCCGTAGCCGCCACGCTGCGGTATGTGCCGTCATTGCCCGGCGACGCCGATCTGCGGCTGGATTTCATCGGTGTCGGGATCGCCGGGCTGGCGTTGCTGATGGTGTTGTTTCCGCTGATCGAAGGGCGCCAGCTGGGCTGGCCGGTGTGGTGCTGGTTGCTGATGCTGGGGGCAATCCCGGTGACTGCCGCTTTCGTGATCTGGCAAAAGGCGCAGGCCCGCCGCAATGCGCCACAACTGGTGCCCGCGCGCCTTTTTGACAATCGTGAATACATGATCGGCACCGGGCTGGTGATGATGATCTTTGCGGGTATTCCGGGGTTTTTCCTTGTGCTGGCGATCCTGTTGCAGGTCGGTAACGGGCTGACGCCGTTGCAATCCGGCCTGACGACCGTGCCGTTTTCGGCGGGCGTACTAGTTGCGTCGATCCTGTCGGGCAAGCTGGGGGTGCGCTGGCCCCGCGCAAGGATCGCCGCCGGCGCTGCCTGCCTTGCCGCTGGCATGATCGGGCTGCGTTTTGCCCTGCCCGGCGCGGGCGAAGACCTGTCACGCACCCTGCTTGGTCTGCCGCTGACGGTGGCGGGGATAGGGCTGGGAAGCGCCATTTCACCCCTGTTCCAGACCGTGCTTGCCAATGTCAAAGGCCACGATACGGGGGCGGCGTCTGGGGCGTTGCAGGCGTTTCAGCAGGTGGGCGCAGCATTGGGCCTTGCCGTAATGGGCGAACTGTTCTTTTCGACGCTGAAAACCCGCCTGCCCGGTGCGGCTGATCCGGTCGCTGTCTATTCCGATGCACTGGCGCTTGCGGTGACGTTTTCGACGGTGTCCTTTGTCCTGATTGCGCTGCTTGTATGGCGCCTGCCTGCGCCTGCCGATCCGACCGCCACGGTGGACAATCCCCCCGCAGTGTGAGACAGGCAAGCCCAACAGGAGATACCCCATGACCACCACCAGATTTGCCCCATCACCGACCGGCTGGATCCACATCGGCAACCTGCGCGCCGCCTTGTTCAACTATGCCATCGCGCGCCAGAACGGCGGCACCTTCATTCTGCGGATCGACGACACCGATAGTGAAAGATCCAAGGAAGAATACGTCGAAGGTGTGAAGGAAGACCTGACATGGCTGGGCATCACCTGGGACCGCGTGGAACGACAGTCACTGCGCCTTGACCGTTATGCTGCCGCCAAGGATCGCCTGATCGAGATGGGCCGACTGTATGAATGTTTCGAGACGCCGACCGAACTCGACCTCAAGCGCAAGAAGCAACTGAACATGGGCAAGCCGCCGGTCTATGACCGCGCGGCGCTGGATCTGACAGAGGCCCAGAAAGACGCATATCGCGCCGAAGGCCGGCAAGGGCACTGGCGGTTCAAGCTGGACCTGGAACGGATCGAATGGCACGACGGGATCATCGGCGATATTTCGATCGACGCGGCATCGGTCAGCGATCCGGTGCTGATCAAGGGCGATGGGCAGATCCTTTATACCTTTGCATCGCCTGTGGATGACGTGGAAATGGAGATCACCGATATCGTGCGCGGGTCCGACCACGTGACCAATACCGCAACGCAAATCCAGATCATTCAGGCGCTGGGCGGCACCGTACCGAATTTCGCGCACCATTCCTTGCTGACAGGCCGACAGGGCGAGGCACTGTCGAAACGCCTGGGCACGCTGGCGCTGCGTGATCTGCGCAAGCAGGGCATCGCGCCGCAGGCGGTGCTGTCGCTGATGGCGCGGCTTGGGTCATCCGAACCGGTCGAGCTGCGCGCCGATATTGACGAGGTGATCGCCAATTTCGATCTGTCGAAGTTTGGATCGGCACCGACGAAATTCGATGCCGCCGACCTGATCCCGCTGACCGCGCGCTATCTTTCGACGCTGGATCACACCGATGTGGCCGATACAATCCGCGATGCAGGCGTGCCCGATGAACTGGCGCCGCTGTTCTGGAAGGTCGTGCGTGAAAATATCGAAAAGCTGGATGATGTTGCCGCATGGTGGGCACTGTTCCGTGACGGGGGCACCGCGCTTGTCGCGGAAGAAGACCGCACATTCGTCGAAAAGGCGTTCTTCATGCTGGAAAACCCGCCTTATACGGCCGACACTTGGGCGAACTGGACGACAATCGTGAAAGACGAAACCGGGCGCAAGGGCAAGGCGCTGTTCATGCCGCTACGCAAAGCCGTGACAGGTATGGAACGCGGCCCGGAAATGGCTGATGTCATGCAACTATTGCAGAAAAAGCCCACGCTGACCTAGGCGATGACCTGTGCCAGATGGCGATCGACAAGCGCCGTTTCAGCCTGAGTCAGCCTTTGGTGGCGCGGATAGGCAGGGTTTGACCGGTCATCATGTATCGGCGTGTCCCAGCCCGATGTCGTCGCGAAAAAATGGGCCACACCCTGGGGCCCATACATCCGCAGATAGCCTTGCACGACCACATCAAGATAGCTGCGCAGGATCGGGTTGTCGCCGCTGGGCGCTATGACATGGTGCGGGCTGACCTGATAGACCGCCGTGCGCGCATTCGGGCCTTCATGAATCACCGCATGGCTGACATCATGCCGGTCATATGCGGCTTCGCGCGCGTCCAGCGCAAGCCAGTCGGCCCCCGGCACGCGGGCGACAACGCCGTCGATCACGCTGGCGGGATCAGGTTCAACCGACAGAAATGTGACCTCTCGCAGTCGTGTGTGCCGCCAGACCCGCCGCCAGCCCTGCAAGCGCGCCGGGCGCGGATCGTCATAGCCATGGGTCGCCAGATTGACCAAGCTGCCATAGCCGAAGAACGCCGGATCGCTCATTCGCGCGCCCGCAGCACTTGGGCTGGCTTCACCGCCAACGGACGCCAAGCAAAGCCAAGTCCCGCCAGAAGTGACGCAAGCACCCCGCCGCCAATGATCAGCAGCGCGTTCGCCCAGATCACGGTGTAATCGCTTTCCATGATAAACGTGGAAACGGCCCAGCCCCCCAGAATACCAGCCCCCAACGCAACGATCCCCGCCGCCAATCCCAACAGCGCAGCGCGCAGCGCGAAACTGGCCATGATCCGCGCGCGGCTGGCCCCAAGGGTCTTCAGCACCGCCGCCTCAAAGGTGCGGGCCTGTTCGCCGGCCGCCGCAGCCCCGATCAGCACCAGAAATCCGGTGACCAGCGTGATCAGCGCGCCATAGCGCGTGGCGGCCGAAATCCCACCGATCAGTTCCACCACCTGATCAATCGCATCACGAATACGGATCGCGGTGATATTGGGATAGGCGCCGGCAAGGTCGCGCAGAATCGCGGCCTCGGCCTCTTGCTCTGCGTAGACCGTGGAAATCCAGCTATGCGGCGCGCCTGCCAGTGCGGATTGGTTCATCGCCAGCACAAAACCGATCCCCGCATCTTCCCAGCTGACATTGCGAAAACTGGTGACGGTGCCGGTGATGTCGCGGCCAAGGATGTTGACAGTCATCGTATCGCCCAGTTGCAGGCCAATCTCGGCGGCTTCTTCGGCGGCAAAGCTGATTTGCGGTGACCCGTCATAGCCTTCGGGCCACCATGCGCCTGCCGTCACCTCGGTGCCTTGCGGCTGGGCATCGGCATAGGTCACGCCACGGTCACCACGCACAACCCAATGCCCGTCGGCAAATTCTTCGGCCGGTTGCCCGTTGATCCGGGTGATGATGCCACGCAGCATCGGCGCGCTGTCCACGCGACTGACGGCGGGATCGGTCGTCAGCCGTTCGCGGAACCCCTCGATCTGGTCAGGCTGGATATCCACAAAGAAATAGCTTGGCGCAACCTGCGGCAGATCGCCTGCCAGCGACTGGCGAAGGTTGCCATCAATCTGGCCCACCGATGCGAGCACCGCCAATCCCAGACCCAGAGAAAGCACGACAGAGGTGCTCTCGCCGCCGCGCGCGCCGATCGCCCCCAAAGCCAGCCGCAGCGCAGGCCGCCCCCGTGCAGGCAGGCGGAAACGCCGTGCAATCCAACGGATCATCACGGCGGCAATCACCAGAATGACCAATGCGCCGGAAATGCCCCCCGCCGTCCAGAGCGTCAGAAAGGCGGTGCCGGAAAACCAGATCGCCGCACCGATCAACAGCGCAAGCAAGAACGCAGTCGCGACCAGATACCGTTTAGCAGGCAGATTTCGCGACGATGCGAACGCATCACGAAACAGGGTGGCGGCGCGGATATCCTCGGTCTTGGCCAGCGGCCAGAGGGTAAAGATCAGCGCGGCCAGAACCCCGTAAATCGCCGCCTCGATCAAGGGCGCGGGATACAGCGCGAAAACGGCAGGGATGGGCAGTTGCGCCGTGATGACCGGCGCCATGATCAGCGGTAGCCCCGCACCAATGACCAACCCGATCAGCACACCCAACAAGGTCAGTGCCGCGATCTGAATGAAATAGGTCTGAAAGATCGTGGCACGCGTCGCACCCAGCGTCTTCAGCGTGGCGATCACCCCGGTCTTGCCCGCAAGATAGGCGCGCACAGCCGCCGAAACACCAACACCCCCAACAGCAAGCCCCGACAACCCCACAAGGATCAGGAACGCGCCGATCCGATCTACGAATTGCGCCGCGCCGCCTGCCCCGCGCCGCGCATCACGCCAGCGCAGGCCGCTGTCACGGAATTGCGCCTCGGCTGAATCCTCCAGCGCCTGCAAGTCGGCACCGGGCGGCAGATCAAGCCGGTATTGCGTGGAAAACAGCGTGCCCTCGGCAATCAGCCCGCTATCGGCCAGCGCATCGGTCAACACGATCGTGCGCGGCCCAAGGCCAAAACCGCCAGCCGCATTATCGGGGTAGCGGTCCAGAACGGCGCGCAGGGTGAACGCCTGCATGCCAAGGTTAAAGCGGTCGCCAGGCACCAGCCCCAGCCTGTCGGCCAGCACCCGTTCCATAACACCGCCATAATCGGCCAAGGCTGCATCAAGCGGGATATCGGGGCTCAGCTCCACCGCGCCGATCAGCGGATAGGCATCATCGACCGCGCGCACCTGCGTCAGCGCGCGTTCGGTGTCATCGCCTCGGTCCACAACGATCATCGACCGGAAATCGACCGTTTCGGAAATGTCATCGGCGATGGATTGCAGCCATGCCAGCTCCTGATCACGGGCAAACCGATAGGTAAACTCCACCTCGGCATCACCGCCCAGCAGGGCGGCCCCGTCGCGTTTCAACCCTGCCTCGATACTGGATCGCACGGTGCCGACGGCGGCAATGGCCGCCACGCCCAGCGCAAGACAGGCCAGAAACACGCGAAAGCCGCGCAAACCGCCGCGCAATTCGCGCGCGGCCAGACGTGACGCGATGCGCAAGCTCATTCTGCGGCCTTTGCCATGCCGCCATCAATGCGCCCGTCGCGCAAGCGCACCACCCGGTCACAGCGATTGGCCAGTTCAAGCGAATGGGTCACCATGATCAACGTAGCCCCGTGCCGGTCGCGCAGATCGAACAACAGATCAATGATCGCCTGCCCGTTTGTTTCATCCAGATTGCCGGTCGGTTCATCCGCCAGCAAGATGCGCGGGCGCGGTGCGGATGCGCGCGCCAAAGCGACCCGCTGTTGTTCGCCGCCCGACATCTGGCTGGGGTAATGGTTCATCCGGTCCGCCAGACCCACAGCGCGCAATTCCGCCTCTGCCCGGTCAAACGCATCACGCTTGCCTGCCAGTTCCAGCGGGGTTGCGACATTTTCCAAAGCGGTCATTGTCGGGATCAGGTGGAAAGACTGGAACACCACCCCCATATTATCCCTGCGAAAGCGGGCCAGCTGGTCTTCGTTCATCGCGGTCAGATCCTGCCCCAGCGCCATGATCCGCCCCGATGACGCCTGTTCCAGCCCGCCCATCAGCATAAGGAGCGACGACTTGCCCGACCCACTTGGCCCGACAAGGCCCAATGTTTCCCCCGCCGCCACCGACAGCGTGATGTCGTGCAGGATATCGACGCGGCCTGCGTTGCCTTCCAGCGACAGGTTGGTGTCTGTGATCGTCAAAACGGGTTCGGTCATCCGGGCGGCCTTTGGTCGTGTCATATCCTCTGGATATGGGGCAGTTTCAGGTCTGCGCAACCTGACAGTTGCGGTTTTGCTGACAGCTGGCGCAGCACACGCCGAAACAGTGACCATCGCCGCGTTGGGCGATAGCCTGACCGCGGGCTACGGCCTGGCACAAGGCGAAGGTTTCGTGCCCCAGCTGGAAAGCTGGCTGCAGGAACAAGGCGCGGATGTCACGATCATCAATGCGGGCGTATCCGGCGATACCACCGCAGGCGGGCTGGCTCGCGCGGGTTGGACGCTGACGCCACAGGTAGACGCGATGATCATCGCATTGGGCGGTAACGACTATCTGCGCGGGCTGGACCCGGCTGTCAGTCGGGCCAACCTTGACGGCATCCTGTCCGCCGGCCGGGACGCAGGGGTGGAAATGCTGTTGGTGGGGCTGCGGGCGGGCGGAAATTATGGCCCTGCCTACAAGGCCGCATTCGACAGCATCTACATCGATCTGGCGGCGCACTATGACGTGCCGCTTTATGGCGGGTTCTTTGACGGCTTGCGCGCGGCAACTGACACGCAGGACGGAATGGCCGCATATATGCAACCCGATGGCATCCACCCGAACAAACAGGGGATCGCACTGATCGTTGCCGCCATCGGGCCGGCGGTTCTTGATCTGGTCAAGGCGGCAAGCACGCCCTGACAGGCAGTATGTCATCGCGACGAAATACTCTCTCCTCGGGGGCATTTGACACTTTTCAACGCGGCAAACCGTAGTATAACTGCCGCCATGATGACGCGCGCACATATCACCCGCTTTGCCCTGCCTGGGCTGCTTTCGCGCGACATCCTACTCCTTAGCAACGTCTGAGCGTGCCTTTCGGCGCGAACGCTCGGACTGGTGCAGCGCCGTGACATGTTAAGGACAAGAGGAATAACAAAATGACAAAAGACAAAGTGTTGATTTTCGACACCACCTTGCGCGACGGCGAACAGTCACCGGGCGCAACGATGACCCATGCCGAAAAGCTGGAAATCGCCGAATTGCTGGACGAAATGGGCGTCGATATCATCGAGGCCGGTTTTCCAATCGCATCCGAAGGTGATTTTCGCGCTGTCAGCGAAATCGCCCAACGGGCCAAGGGCGCGACGATCTGCGGGCTGGCGCGTGCCAACTACAAGGATATCGACCGCTGCTGGGAGGCCGTGAAGGCTGCGAAATCCCCCCGCATCCACACGTTCATCGGCACCTCGCCGCTGCACCGCGCCATTCCGAACCTGAACATGGATGAAATGGCGGAACGCATCCACGACACCGTGACCCACGCCCGCAATCTGTGCGACAACGTGCAATGGTCGCCCATGGATGCGACCCGCACCGAAGAGGATTACCTGTGCCGCACAGTTGAAATTGCCATCAAGGCCGGTGCGACGACAATCAACATTCCCGACACGGTCGGCTATACCGCCCCGGTTGAAAGTGCGGACCTGATCCGCATGCTGATCAACCGTGTGCCCGGTGCGGACAATGTGATTTTCGCCACCCATTGCCACAACGATCTGGGCATGGCGACCGCCAACAGCCTTGCCGCTGTCGAAGGTGGCGCACGCCAGATCGAATGCACCATCAACGGGTTGGGCGAACGCGCGGGCAACACCGCGCTGGAAGAGGTGGTGATGGCACTGAAAGTGCGGGGCGACATCATGCCGTATGAGACCCGCATCGACACCACCAAGATCATGCATATCTCGCGCCGGGTTGCGACGGTGTCGGGTTTTCCGGTGCAGTTCAACAAGGCCATCGTCGGCAAGAACGCCTTTGCCCATGAAAGCGGCATTCATCAGGACGGTATGCTGAAAAACGCAGAAACGTTCGAGATCATGCGCCCAGCTGATGTGGGTCTGGCGGGCACATCGCTGCCGTTGGGCAAACATTCGGGCCGGGCCGCGCTGCGGGCGAAATTGGGTGCCTTGGGGTATGATGATCTGGCGGATAACCAGTTGCAGGATGTCTTTGTCCGCTTCAAGGAATTGGCAGACCGCAAAAAGGAAGTGTTCGACGACGATCTGCTGGCCCTGATGCAGCAGAATGACGGGGCAGAGGATCGGCTGAAGCTGAAATCCCTGCGGGTTGTTTGCGGCACCCAAGGACCGCAGCAGGCAGACATGGTGCTGGAAATCGACGGGGCCGACGCAAGCACGACGGCCACCGGCGACGGCCCGGTCGACGCCACCTTCAATGCAGTCAAGGCGCTGTTTCCGCATGGCGCGCGCTTGCAGCTTTATCAGGTCAACGCCGTGACCGAAGGCACCGATGCCCAAGCCACCGTATCTGTCCGGCTGGAAGAAGAGGGCCGCATCGCGACAGGCCAATCCGCCGATACCGATACGGTCGTGGCCAGCGCCAAGGCCTATATCAACGCGCTGAACCGGCTGTTGGTGCGGCGCGAGAAATCCGCGCCCGGCTATGACGTCAAGGGCGTCAGCTACAAAGACAACTGAGCGGCAGACTCGGTCAGCTATCTGGCGGGCGATCCGGAAATCCGGGTCGCCCGTTTTTCGTTCCGTGCGCCTGAACATTTCGGCAGACTTTTTCAGATCAAACGCCTGATATTGGAAAAGTCTCTTTTCAGGGGAAAATATTTGCCATTGGCAACCTAAAAAATTGCAAAAGTGATACTGGCGACATGCCGCCGCCCTGCAAAAAACAAGGGGTTCTCTCTACCGGCGGTGCCGTTTATAACAGCGCAAACCGCAACGATGGGACAATGCGGTCAAATCACTTTTATGCATGGGAAGGCCACAGCATGGCAGGCTTCGGCGGGTTGTTTTCATCTGACATGGCGATTGATCTGGGCACCGCGAACACGCTGGTCTACGTCAAGGGCCGCGGCATCGTTCTGTCCGAACCTTCGGTGGTGGCCTATCACATCAAGGATGGCGTCAAAAAGGTGCTGGCCGTTGGCGAAGACGCCAAACTGATGCTGGGCCGCACCCCCGGCAGCATCGAGGCGATCCGCCCGATGCGCGATGGCGTCATTGCCGATTTCGACACCGCCGAGGAAATGATCAAGCACTTCATTCGCAAGGTGCATCGCCGGTCCACATTTTCCAAACCCAAGATCATCGTTTGCGTGCCACATGGCGCGACCCCGGTTGAAAAACGCGCCATCCGCCAGTCGGTCCTGTCGGCAGGTGCACGGCGCGCAGGCCTGATTGCCGAACCGATCGCCGCAGCGATTGGCGCGGGCATGCCAATCACCGACCCGACCGGCAACATGGTTGTCGACATCGGTGGAGGAACAACCGAGGTCGCGGTGCTGTCACTAGGCGATATCGTGTATGCGCGGTCCGTGCGCGTCGGCGGCGACCGCATGGACGAGGCGATCATCAACTATCTGCGTCGCCAGCATAACCTGCTGATCGGGGAAAGCACCGCCGAACGGATCAAGACATCCATCGGCACCGCCCGCATGCCCGACGACGGGCGCGGCCAGTCGATGCATATCCGTGGTCGCGACCTGCTGAACGGCGTGCCCAAAGAAACCGAGATCAGCCAGGCCCAGGT
>NZ_CBFIBD010000006.1:15602-92325 GCF_965660735.1 Yoonia sp. | reverse complement strand
CGTTGTGTCGAAATTTTGGGCCGGTCGCAGCACTTAGCCGAGCGTTTTGACTCGCGATGCGAGGCGCGACATTTTCCGTGCTGCTGTGTTCTTGTGGATCACGCCCTTGGTGACACCGCGCATCAGTTCGGGCTGGGCCGCTTTCAGCGCGGACGCTGCGGCCGTCTGGTCACCAGAGGCAATCGCCTCTTCTACGGCGCGCAGATAGGTCCGGATACGCGAACGGCGCATTTTGTTGACTTTGAAACGGGCCTCGTTCTGGCGAGCGCGTTTTTTGGACTGTGGCGAGTTGGCCATGTGTTCTTACCTTCGTCGGGTCAAATATGTATCATTAGCGCATAAGCCCCGACCGGGTTCAGAACCGGTGATTCTGGCCAGAGCGGGCCTCACGCGCATGTATCGGGGTCGTCTAGGGCAGTCGGACGCAAAAAGAAACCCCAAATCTACCGATCCCGGAACTGCGCCTCGCGCTTTTCAAGAAAGGCGACCATGCCTTCGGCCTGATCTTCAGTCGCAAACAGCGATTGGAACAGGCGGCGTTCATAATTCAGTCCCTCGGCCAGAGTGGTTTCATACGCGCGATCAACCGCATCCTTAGCGCCGATGGCCGCGATCTGGGATTTCTGCGCGATCTTTTCCGCAGCGGATCGCGCCTCGCTCAACAGGTTCTTTGCGGGCACGACACGGCTGACAAGCCCGCTGCGCTCTGCCTCGGCGGCGTCCATGAAGCGGCCCGTAAGATGCATATCCATGGATTTCGATTTCCCCACAAATCGGGTCAGCCGCTGGGTGCCGCCCAAACCGGCGATGACACCAAGGTTGATTTCCGGCTGGCCGAATTTGGCGGTATCGGCGGCAATGATAAAATCACACATCATCGCCAATTCGCACCCCCCGCCCAGCGCATAGCCCGCGACGGCAGCGATGATCGGTTTGCGAATGCGATTAAAGCGGTCGGATTCATTTTCAAAGAACCGCTGCTGATACATTTCGACAAAGGACTTGTCGGCCATTTCGCTGATGTCGGCACCTGCGGCAAATGCCTTTTCCGAGCCGGTGATGATAATACAGCGCACCTTGTCGTTTGCGTCGGCTTCTTCCAGAGCCTGGCAAAGTTCCTTCAAAAGCACAGCGTTGAGCGCATTGAGCGCCTCTGGCCGGTTCAAGGTTAAGGTGGCCACATCATCGCTGATGTCCACGATAATCGTTTCAAAAGCCATCGGTGCATCCCTGTCCTGCATGATTAGAGACCATTGCTTAACAAAGCGTTGCGGCGGATCAAGTTATCTTTGGCATTGCGGGCAATAGAAAGATGAGCGTCCTGATTGCACGATTCGCTGAATTTTCTTTTCGCAGCCAGAGTTTAGGCAAGCTTCGCCTTCACGACCGTAGACCTGAAAAACATGCTGGAAATACCCCAATTCTCCGTCGGCTTGCCGGTAATCACGCAGCGATGACCCACCTGCGGCGATCGCCTCGGCCAAGACATCACGGATCAACGGCACCAATCCCGCGACACGTTTCGCACTGATCCTGCCAGCCTTGCGCGCCGGATGGATGCCCGCGCGAAACAGGACCTCGCAGACATAAATGTTACCCAACCCGGCCACGATCCGCTGATCCAGAAGCGCCGATTTTATCGGGGTGTTCCGGCCCTGCAACCGGGCAACCAGATAAGGTTCGTTGAAGGTGTTGCCCAACGGCTCCGGCCCGATATCCCGGATCAGCCAATGTTCCTCTTGCCCGGTTGTTGGCAACAGGTCCATCGCGCCGAACCGGCGGGCATCGTTAAAGGTGATGCGCGCGCCGCCATCCATAAATAGCACCACATGATCATGTTTTTCCGGGGTGGGATGCGGATGATGGAATTCGCCGATCTTTTGGCCCGAGATCAACATGCGGCCCGACATCCCCAGATGGATCAAAAGGGTTTCCCCGCTGTCGAGATCGACCAGAATGTATTTCGACCGCCGCCGCAAACCCAGCACCCGCTTGCCTGTCAGACGGTCCGCCATCTCTTCGGGGAACGGCCAGCGCAGACCAGCGCGGTTTACATCCGCCCGTGCGATGATCTGCCCTTCCATCACAGGGGCCAGACCGGCTTTGACGGTTTCGACTTCGGGCAATTCCGGCATGGCGCACTTTCTATCGGGAGGGCGGCGTTGTAAGGCATTGATTGCGCCCTATAGTTGGGTGCAGCGCAGAGGACCACAAGATCAGATGACTCAAGACAGTGAAAACACCACCCACTTTGGGTTCGAGACCGTCCGCGAAGACGAAAAGGCAGGGCGCGTCCGCGGCGTTTTTTCGTCGGTCGCCAGCAAGTATGACATCATGAATGATGTGATGTCAGGCGGTGTGCATCGGCTGTGGAAAGACGCGATGATGGATTGGCTGGCGCCACGTCAGGGCCAGCGGCTGCTGGATGTGGCTGGCGGCACCGGCGATATTTCCTTTCGGTTTCTGAAACGGGCAGGGCGCGGGCACGCAACCGTCCTGGATTTGACCGAATCCATGCTGATCGAAGGCCGCAAACGCGCCGAAGCTGCACAGATGTCAGACAGCCTTGACTGGGTCGTGGGCGACGCAATGGCTCTCCCATTCGAGGCGGACACATTCGATGTCTATACGATTTCCTTTGGCATCCGGAACGTCACCCGCCCTCAGGAGGCGTTGAACGAGGCCTACCGCGTCTTGAAACCCGGCGGCCGCCTGATGGTGCTGGAATTTTCACAGCTTCCGAACCCGATGATGCAGGCCGCATATGACGCTTATTCGTTCAATGTCATTCCCCGGATGGGGCAGATAATCGCGGGGGACCGCGACAGCTATCAATACCTGGTCGAATCGATCCGCAATTTCCCCGATCAGGAAACATTCCTTGGCATGATCCGCACCGCCGGGTTCGGCAACGCGAAATATCGCAATTTGACTATGGGCATTGCCGCCCTGCATTCAGGCTGGAAACTGTAACTTGCGCGGTCCACATAACATTATTCGCCTGATCCGGACAGGTGCGACGCTGGAACGCACGGGCGCGATGAACGTCGTGCTGGATGCCTTTGACGCAGGGCCCCTTCTGCGGATCACGTTTCGCACGCTGGTCTGGCCGTTTCAGTGGCTGGGCTACAAAGGCGACGTAACAACCCCGCCTGCGGTGCGGGCGTTGACGGCGCTTGGCCCGGCCTACATCAAGTTCGGTCAAATCCTGTCTACCCGCCCTGATGTGGTTGGCGATGAACTGGCCGTGCAGTTGCGGGTGCTGCAAGACAAGTTGCCGCCGTTTTCCATGGAAGAGGCCAAGGCAACGATCCAGAAAGAGCTTGGCCATTCCTTTGATCGCCTCTTTAGCTCTTTTTCCGAACCAGTCGCGGCTGCATCTTTGGCGCAAGTCCACAAGGCCCATCTGGCCGACACCGGCGAAGCGGTTGCAGTGAAAATTCTGCGTCCGGGGATCGAACGGGCTTTCCGCCGCGATATTGACGCCTTTTATTTCGCCGCCCGCATGATTGAGCTTTTGTCGCCCGCATCGCGCCGGTTGCGGCCAATGGATGTGATCACCCATTTCGAAGGTGTCGTCTTGGGCGAACTGGATTTGCGGCTGGAGAGTTCGGCGGCGGCGGAATTTGCCGCCAACACCATAGCTGACGAAGGTTTTCAGGTGCCGACGGTGCGCTGGCATCTGTCCGGGCGCCGGGTCATGACGCTTGACTGGGCCGAGGGCACGAATATCGGGATCAACGATGCACTTGATGCGGCGGGGCATGATCGGCGCGCACTGGCAACACGTGTGCTCCAACTGTTCCTGAACCACGCGTTGCGCGACGGGTATTTTCATGGCGATATGCATCAGGGCAACTTGAAAGTCGCAGCAACGGGCGAAATTATCGCCTATGATTTCGGGATCATGGGCCGGATCGACGAATACACCCGGCGGGTCTATGCAGAAATTCTGTTCGGGTTTATCCGCAAGGATTATCAACGTGTCGCCGAAGTGCATTTCGAGGCAGGTTATGTCCCCGCAAACCGTGATGTTGATGAATTTGCGCGCGCCCTGCGTGCAGTGGGAGAGCCGATTTTCGGCATGGATGCCAGCCGCATATCCATGGCGCGGCTGTTAAGCTATCTGTTCGAGGTGACAGAGAGGTTCGGAATGGAAACCCGCACCGAATTGATTTTGCTCCAGCGGACCATGGTGGTGGTCGAGGGTGTCGCACGGTCGTTGGACCCGCATATGAATATCTGGCAGGTCGCCAAACCCGTCGTCGAGGATTATATCAAAGAAAGCATTGGCCCAAAGGCGCTGATGCGTGATCTGGCCAAGACGGCGCTTGTCCTGGCCCGGTTCGGACCCCAATTGCCACGCCTGACCGAAGACGCGTTGATCCGGCTGAACAACCCTCCACCAGCACCCAAACCGCAACGCCGCATTGCGCGTCTGTCTTGGATGGCTCTTGGTGGCGTTCTGGTCGGCGCAGTCTGGATTGTGACCATGCTTTAAGGCGCCCATGGCGAGACGCGGAAAGGATAAAAGGCACCCGAAAACGGGGGCACTCTGCTCAGTTTACTTCTGAAACAGGTCTCCACGCGAAATACCATCTCAAGCTGGATCGCGCAGGGCAGTCACCTGTCCGCTCGCGACAGCCGCGCCCCCTTCCAGAACAAGCATGGTTTGGCCGCCCTCAACCCGCACTTCGGTGATGGTGCTATAAACCTCGACCGGGGCACGTGACAGTTCCTGTCCGTCCGCCGAACTGATCAGTTGAAACGCAAACATGCCATCACCAAAGGGCACGCCCCCCGGGCCGACACCGGCCCACTCCACTGGATCTGTCGTGACGGGAATATCAAACCGCTGCACCTCGACACCGTTTTCATCACTTACAACAATCTGCGCGCGATCAGCCAGTCTGTTAGGTTCCGGCGATAGCGTTACAGGACTGCCGTCAAAGAACGTCGGGGCCGCCGCCCGCGCCTCTTTGCCGACCCAAGCGGCCATTTCGGCCATACCGCTGATATTCATCTGGGCGGTTAGGTTCGACAACAGGTCATTGGTCAAAACCGCCTGTTCCACACCTGAAAAGGTAGCCAACTGGACTGCGTAATCAGATGAATCAACCGGGTTGAGGGGATCCTGATTTTGCATCTGCACCGTCAACATCCGCAAGAAGGTTTCAAAATCCGAACTGATCTTTTGCGAAGGGGCCGCGATTTCGCCTGATCTGGTCTGTGGGGCGCTTGGTGTCTGTCCAATTTCCATATCCGTTCCTTACATTCGCAAATCAAGCAGCGTCTGCGACCCGCCTTTTTGCACTGTCTCCGCTTCCATGTCAGAGCTGTCAGCGATCATCCCATCGCCATCGAATTGCGTCTGCGCAGGGGTGTCATCATCGGCCGGCGTTTCGTTGCCACCAAAAGAGAAGGCGATGCTGTCATACCCGAGCGCGCGAAATTCCTGCACCAGCGTGTCAATGTGTCGCCGCAGAAGTTCAGTCGTTTCGGGCCGTTCTGCCTGTAAATTTAGCGTAATCGTCTGATCCACTGCTGTCATGCTAAGCCGGACACGCCCCAGTTCCTCGGGGTTTAACGCAATTTCTGTCGTGCCTCCGGGCTGGCCGGAGACCACTATCCCGATTTGATTTGCAACGTGGCGCGCGGTTTCGGTTCCTGCGGTCGAAGGGGGGGCAGTCGCAGGCTGGTTTTGGGGCCCGGCGACTGCGCGCTCGGCAGACCCGAAAGCGGTGGCCATGTCCGGCATGACCCCTGTCAAAGCAGGTGATTTTTCCGTCTTTTCTGCGCCGGTCGGCTGTGGCGCAGTGGCAAACGGCGCATTTGCTTGTGGCGCGATCTGCTCCGGGGCGCGGTCGGAAACAGGCAGGCGATCTGACGATGGCGCAACCTTGTCCTGCACGTCAACCGCGGGCCAGTTGCGCGCCACAACTTCTGTCGCCGCCACCACCTGTTTACCGGTCTGCACGATACCTGCCTCGCTGGTCGGCGCTATCAAAGGCGGCGGCACCCCGCGCGCGGATTGTTGCGCCGCCGCTTCTGCCGGTCCTTGGTCCATAGCGGATCGCCCGACCAAAGACGACAAATCACGCAGCTCTTTATCACCCTGCAGGTCCAGCCGTGCAGCGGCCGACGCGGGCACATTGGCAAGCGGTCCTTTGACGGCGGGTATCACTCTTGGAAAATGCCCCTGAACGATAGTCTGTGCAAGCGACGTCTGCATTTCAACCGTGGCATTTTGGCTGGCCGACTGTGGCAAATCCCGCAGCTCCGGTGCCACCGTTGCCGCCGCCACAGGTTCTGGCAGCGGTAGCACCGCACCCGCTACGACCGGAGGCTGCGCATGACTTGACCTGGTCACGACCGCTGCGCTTTCGACGGCGCCTGTCGGGGACAGACCAACCGCCTGCGCGTCTTCATCATCAGGCGGTTCAACTGGCAGTGATTGCACGTCAGCCGACAGATCAACGTCTGGCGCAAACCCCTCTCCTTCGCGCCCATCAGGGAGAAGCAGTTCAAAAACGGTGCCGAACACCAATTCGGGCGTGGGGGCGACACCACCCCGCACCGGCCCGCGCAATATTTGGGCAGGCGACGACGTGGTTGCCGCTGAGGCGGCCTCGATCAGTTGAACCGGTATCATCAAGCCTCCGACAGAATCTGTTGTGACCAAGGATTGGACCCAAAAACTTACTGATTCTTTACTGATATCGGTCAAACCGAAAAAATAATCACGACGGAGACCCAGATGACGACAATACCGGTCCTTCCTGCCCCGCGCGGCGCCACCGCACTGCCGGACTATGTAAAAACGGATGTCCGCCTGCGCGACGCCGCACAAAAAATGGAGGCAACTTTTCTGGCCGAGATGCTGAAATCAGCAGGGTTGGGCGCAGCAAGACAGGCCTTTGGCGGGGGTGCTGGCGAGGATCAGTTCACATCCTTTCTGCGCGATGAACAAGCGCGCGCAATGGTCGAGGCCGGCGGTATCGGCCTGGCGCAATCCCTTTTTGAGGCCATGAAGGTGCGCATGGATGTCTGACCGAGCGTTTGCACAGTTGAGTGAATTGCTCTCAGCGGAACGCGAGGCGATTCGCTCTGCTGCGTTCGATGTTCTTGATGATCTTGCGGCCCAAAAGGCGCAAATCTTTGCGACGCTCATGCGTGGCAAACCTGATCGGGACCAGATGGCCGGAATCAATCGCCAAATGGCCGATAATCAAACACTGCTTGCCGCTGCGATTACTGGGATCAAGGCCGCGCGCAGCCGAATAGAAACGCTTCGCCAAGTGCGCCAAGAGCTAAGCGTCTATGATCAATCAGGTCAGATGGCCAAGGTCACGGCATTACATCCCGGCATGGAAAAAAAGGCGTGAATTTAAATCGAATTGAACGCAAGTCACACGGCCGGATTAACGGTTTTTTGAGGCCGAAAGGCACAAGATCATCCTATAGCCAAAACGGCTGACCAGCCCGATAAATGGGCCCGGTGACCCCATCAGAATGATGTTTCAACCCGCACCCATTGGTGCAGTTTCCTGAACAATACAGGCGCAAAGCGCCCCAACAAAGGACCACGAACCATTGCGACTTTCCACGCGCCCCCATGGTGACCGCCACCGGCAATCACCTTTTTCCGTTTGATGATTGTCGGTGCGTTCGATCGTGTGTCCATTTCACCACCTTCATTCCCGTATGGAAAAGAGGTATCCGGCGGAACGTGAAAGACGTCTTAAATCCAAAATTTAATACAAATCAGCGCGATTGACTGGCCGGTGTCGCAGACTGCTAGTGCATGCGGCCAGCACGATGTTGGGCTGTCTTGTTCAGCAAAAGATCGATCTGTTCCCTGATACGTTCGCGACTGTCCTGCGCAACGATATAGGCCCGCGAAAGCGCCACAAACCCCGGTCCGAAATCGGCAGCTTCATCGCACCGGCGCAGATCGGCCCGCAGCGCGAACAAATCGGCATTTGCATCCGCCAGGTCACCCCACAACCGGTCCAGATCATCCAGCGCTGGCAGCAGGTTATCGGCAATCTGCTGCAATGGCACAATCTGTTCCAGCACCTCGGCACGCGCCGCAGGCAAGCGCGTCTGCTGTGCCTTCAGATGCAGGCGGGTCAGTCGGTCAATCAGATCGGCGGGCGACACCGGAACCAAAATTCTTTTCATCAGTTACACCCTATCTGTGCGAGTGGTGACATCATCCATGGGCGGCCATAACACTATTTTCTTTACAGACAGTATTTCGGTCCCAGGCACATATCGCATAATCCCGGTAACATCCGATGAATTTGTTGCCATCCGGGCAATAGCCGGGCGCCCGGCGTGTTGTCATCAAAATGAACGCCATCGACGTTTTCTTGTCAAAGGCACGGCACCGTACGCTACCCGAACAAGAGGCTTGCTTTTCAAATACTTTCATGTCTTGCCACCGATCAGCGACACGATGGCGCACTGTCTACCTTTGTTTACACTTGCCACTTGCGATAATGTCTAGCTAAACTGACATAATGAGCGCTACTGACATCCTGCACTTGCCGAAACAGGCCCGCCGCTGGCCCGCACCGCGCGCGGCGCTGCGCCTGATCAAGCCCGTCACATGGTTTCCACCGATGTGGGCCTATCTGTGCGGCGTGGTGTCATCGGGGGCAGCCCCAACGGGGCAATGGTTTCTGGTCATCCTTGGCGTGATCCTTGCCGGGCCGATCGTCTGCGGCATGTCGCAGGCTGCGAATGACTGGTGCGACCGGCATGTGGACGCGATCAACGAACCCGACAGGCCCATTCCATCCGGGCTGATCCCCGGGCGCTGGGGGCTGTATATCGCGCTGGCGATGACTGTGCTGGCGCTAATCGCGGGCTACCAGTTGGGCCCTTTTGGATTTGGCGCGACCATTCTGGGCATCGCGGCTGCGTGGGCCTATTCGGCCGAACCGATCCGGGCCAAGCGGTCGGGTATCTGGGGGCCTGCCCTGTGTGGGTTGGCCTATGAAACGCTACCATGGATCACGGGGGCCGCTGTCGTATCGGCCGGCACACCAAGTCCTCAGGTCATCTTGATCGCCGTGCTGTACGGGCTTGGCGCACATGGCATCATGACGCTGAACGATTTCAAGGCGATCGAAGGCGACCGGCAAACGGGGCTTCGGTCACTGCCAGTCACGCTTGGGCCGGACAGGGCCGCGCGTGTGGCCTGCTGGATCATGGCGGTGCCGCAGGTGTTCGTGATCGGCCTGCTGGCCTTTTGGGACAAACCGTTTCACGCGCTTGGCGTTGCCGCGATGCTGGCCGTCCAACTGGGTGCGATGCGCGTTCTGCTGCGCGATCCCGAAGGCAAGACGCCATGGTATCAGGGCATGGGCATTCTGTTTTACATCAGCGGCATGATGATTGCCGCCACCGCGCTGCGCGGGATCGGAGGCTGATATGACCCTTTCATGGTTCCAGATCGTCCGTCTTGGCCTTGTGCAGATGGCCCTTGGCGCCATCGTCGTGCTCACCACATCGACACTGAACCGGTTGATGGTGGTGGAACTGTCCCTGCCCGCTATCCTGCCGGGCCTGCTGGTCGGGCTGCACTATGGCATCCAGATGACACGGCCCCACTGGGGATTCATGTCGGATGCAGGCGGGCACCGTACACGCTGGATCATCGGGGGCATGGTGGCACTGGCATCGGGTGCCTTTCTCGCGGCCTGCGGGGTGCTGGTGCTGGAAAGCAACTTTGCACTTGGCATGATGATTTCTGTCTTTGCCTACGCGCTGATCGGGTTGGGCGTGGGGGCGTCGGGCACATCACTTCTGGCGCTTCTGGCCACGACCACCGCACCCCACAGACGGGCGGCGGCGGCTACGATCACATGGCTGATGATGATTTTCGGGATTGCCATGACCGCCGGTGTCGTGGGGGCGTTGATCGACCCCTATACGCCGCAACTGTTGATCGAAATCGTCGGTATTGTGGTGCTGTCCGCGATCGCCCTGACCTGCCTTGCGGTCTGGGGCGTCGAGCGCGGGCTGAAGATCGTGCGCGAAGCCGATGCAACCCCGTTCCGCCAAGGACTGGCCGAGGTGTGGCAAGAGCGTCGCGCGCGCAATTTCACCCTGTTCGTCTTCCTTTCGATGACCGCCTACTTCATGCAGGAACTGATACTGGAACCCTACGCCGGGCTGGTCTTCGGCTTTACACCGGGGCAGTCCACAACCCTTTCGGGCGCACAGAATGGCGGTGTCTTTGTCGGGATGCTGACCGTGGGTATCATGGCGACGGGCCTGAAAATCGGCGCGCTGCGCAACTGGGTCATGGCCGGCTGCCTTGGGTCTGCCGCGACCCTCGCGGTCATCACGCTGCTAGGGCCACTTGGCCCCGGTGCGCCCCTTATGCCTGCTGTTGTTGCGCTCGGCTTTTTCAACGGGATGTTCGCGGTTGCCGCCATCGGGTCGATGATGGCGTTGGCGGGCCAAGGGCGCGATCAACGCGAAGGCACGCGCATGGGGCTATGGGGCGCGGCACAAGCCATTGCCGCCGGGTTCGGCGGGTTGGTGGGTGCAGGCATGGTTGATCTGTTGCGCCTGTCGTTCAGCGACGCGCAGGCCTTTGGCGCCGTGTTCCTGTTCGAAGCTGCCCTTTTCATCGCAGCCACCGCCATGGCCGCAAAAATAATGGAGGGCAAGTTGCCCTCTGCCACCCTCGTTCCGGGAGAATAACAGATGCAGTATGATGTCGTTGTCGTGGGAGCAGGCCCGTCCGGTGCCACCGCCGCCGAGGATCTGGCAAGGTCGGGGTGCTCCGTTGCCTTTATCGACCGCGAAGGGCGGATCAAACCCTGTGGTGGCGCAATTCCACCCCGGCTGATCGCCGATTTCTTTATCCCCGACAACATGCTGGTAGCAAAGGTCAATACCGCGCGCATGATCTCGCCCACCGGGCGGCACGTGGATATCCCGATCGAAAACGGCTTTGTCGGCATGGTGGACCGGGAATCCTTTGATCCCTTCCTGCGGCAACGGGCGGTTGACGCGGGTGCGCATCGGTATGCGGGCACGTTTACCCGCATTGACCGCGATGCGGACGGCACGCATGTCATTTACCGCGACAAGATCAGCGGCAACGAAATGAAACTGACCGCGAAACTGGTCATCGGCGCAGACGGGGCGCGATCAAACGTCGCCCGCGCCGAGATCAAGGACGGCGAAAAGATCCCCTATGTGATCGCCTATCACGAAATCATCGAAGCCCCGCAAGCGACGGCGGGGTATGACCCATTGCGCTGTGACGTGATCTATGACGGGCGCATTTCCCCCGATTTCTATGGCTGGGTATTTCCGCACGGCGGACAGGCCAGCGTTGGCATGGGCTCGATGATCAAATCGGTCGATGTCAAACAGGCCACCGCCGACCTGCGCGCGGCGTCGGGCCTGACCGATTGCAGGACCATCCGCAAGGAAGGCGCGCCGATCCCCCTCAAACCGCTGGACCGCTGGGACAACGGACGTGACGTGGTGCTGGCGGGTGATGCGGCGGGGGTTGTGGCACCGTCATCGGGTGAAGGCATTTACTATGCGATGGTCGGCGGCCGCGTTGCAGCCACCGCAGCGGCAGCGACATTGGCCAGCGGACGGGTGAAAGACCTGCAAATCGCCCGGCGCCTGTTCATGCGTGAACACAAACAGGTTTTTCGGGTTTTGGGCGCGATGCAAAACGCCTATTATCGCAGCGACGAACGGCGCGAACGCTTTGTGTCGCTGTGCCACGACGTGGACGTGCAAAAACTGACGTTCGAGGCATATATGAACAAGAAACTGGTCAAGGCCCGGCCCATGGCACACCTGAAAATCGGCATCAAGAATCTGGCACACCTCACCCGACTGGTGTCGCCCCTCCGGACATGACGATCATGATCCCGGCCTGGGTAAACGGCAAACTGACTCCGGTGGAAAAACTGCAAGCGCATCAGGAGGGTCTGAAACACAAGGCCGTGAGCGTCTTTGTGATGAACCGGGGGCGCGTTCTGATTCAGCAACGGGCCATGAACAAATACCATACTCCGGGGCTATGGGCGAATACCTGCTGCACCCACCCCGAATGGGACGAAGACCCGGCCGACTGTGCCGTCCGGCGGCTGGACGAGGAGTTGGGGATCAGTGGCCTTTACCCCAGCCACCGCGACCAGATCGAATATCGCGCCGACGTGGGCGGCGGACTGATCGAACATGAAGTGGTAGAGGTGTTCGTCGCAGATGCGCCCGATACGCTGAAACTGGCCCCCAACCCCGAAGAAGTGATGGCGACACGCTGGGTCGATTTCTATGATCTGACGGCAGATGTGGCCCGGCACCCCGGTGAATATACGCCGTGGCTGCAAATCTACATGCGGGACTATCAAACTGCGATCTTTGGCGACCTGATGCGCGCCTGACCGGCCTCCCCCTTCCGGTTCAAATGATCCGATGCTATTGGAACATGCAAACGGCAAAGGGCGCATCTTTATGGCATTTTGGGTTTTTGGATACGGGTCTCTGCTTTGGAATCCCGGATTTATCCCCGCACAATCGGTCACGGCACGGCTGCGCGACTATCACCGCAGCTTTTGCATGCTGTCGATCCACCACCGCGGGTCCGAAGAAAGCCCGGGACTTGTTCTCGCGCTTGACCACATGCCGGGGGGGCAATGCACCGGCGTTGCCTTTCAAGTGGCCGATACCGAACATGACAGCGTGCTGGCCGCCCTGCGCGAACGCGAACTGATCTCATCGGCCTATGTCGAACGGCATGTGGACCTCGAGACAGACGCTGGCAAGGTCATCAGGGCACTGGCCTATGTGATCGACCCTGACCATGTGCAATACTGCCAGCTCGATCTGGAAACACAGGCCCGGATGATCGCCCGCGCGGTGGGCGGACGCGGCCCCAATACAGAATACCTTTACAATACCGCCGCGCACCTGACCCAACTGGAGATTCGCGACGATGATATGGACTGGCTGGTGCACCGGGTGCGTGCCCTGACAGCAACATAAACCCATCATAGACGCCGTGCATTTCTATTTGGGTTTGTGCAAAACTGCACCTATGGTCCAAACGGGCAACAGATGAAAAAATAAAAGGACTCCCATCCGTGTCGGACAAACGGGAACCCAAGGCAGCACCGCAGTTTTCACAACCCATTCGCCAGATCCTGTTCATGTCGGTCGTGCTTGGGCTTGTCGGGGCCGGGTTTTATCTGGGTCAGGACCAGATCATCGCGATCTACAATTCCAACCCCTATCTCAACGGGGTGATCCTGGGGGTGTTTGTCCTGGGGGTGCTGTCGTGCATCAATCAGGTGTTCCTGCTGATCAAATCGGTGCGCTGGATCGAACATTTCGCACGCGAAACCGGTGGTCACAACTTTACCAAGGCACCGTCTCTTTTGGCACCGCTGGCAACGCTGTTGCGGTCGCGGGGCGCGCGCACGCAGGTGTCCTCCAGCTCTGGCAGGTCGATCCTTGATTCCGTCGCACAGCGGATCGACGAAGACCGTGAAATCACGCGTTATATCGGCAACGTGCTGATTTTTCTTGGGCTTTTGGGCACGTTTTATGGGTTGGCGACCACCGTTCCGGCGTTGGTGGAAACGATCCGGTCGCTGAACCCGACCGAAGGCGAGAACGGCGCCGATATTTTTGCGCGGCTGCAGTCGGGGCTGGAAAGCCAGCTTGGCGGCATGGGGACCGCGTTTTCCAGCTCGCTTCTGGGGTTGGCGGGATCACTGGTGGTTGGCCTGCTGGAACTATTCGCAGGGCACGGCCAAAACCGGTTCTATCGCGAATTGGAAGAATGGCTATCTACCATCACGCGTGTCGGGTTCGAAGGCGAAGACGGGGCCGGAGCTGACACAGGTGCCATGTCGGGGTTCGTGGATCAGTTGGGCGAGTTGATGGATACTATCCAGATGATGATGGGCCAGACAGACGACGACCGCGAACAGAACGACAAACGCTTTGCGAGTCTCGCAGCAGCGGTTGAGCAACTGGCGCTGTCAAACCGGACCGACGACAGTGGTCATCTGTTACGCCGGGTCGCCGAGGGGCAGGAAAAGCTGATCAAGAAACTCGATGACAGCGGGATGGAAGGGATCGACGCCGAAAGCCGGATGCGCCTGCGGTCAATCGATGTGCAACTGCTGCGGATCCTTGAGGAAATGTCCGTCGGGCGGCTGGAAAGCATTGGCGATCTGCGCCGCGACATCGCCACCCTGACCGACACCATCAAAGACAGGGGCTGATCCATGGCCCTGCGCCGCAGATCATCCAACAGGTTCCAAAACGCCATCTGGCCGGGTTTCGTGGATGCCATGACCGGGCTGTTGCTGGTGCTGATGTTCGTTCTGACGATCTTTATGGTGGTCCAGTTCGTGCTGCGCGAAACGATCACCGGACAGGCAAGCGAGCTGGACGAGCTGGGCAGCGAAGTCGCCGCTCTGGCAGCGACGCTGGGTCTGGAACGCGAACGCAATGACGAACTGACGTCGGATCTTGCGACGCTGACTTCGGATCTTGAGGCCGCAAATGCCCAAGCCAACCAGCAGGCCAGCCGGATTGCTGCCCTGATTGCGGAACGCGACGCGCAGGATCGTGCCTTGGCGCAGGTCCAATCCGAAATTACGAATTTCGAGGCGCAAGTCGCGGGCCTTTTGGCCGACCGCGCCGAAGCCCGCGCCAGCATCGCCGATCTGGAAGCTGCGCAAACCGAATTGCTGTCCGAACAAGAGGCGCTGAATCTTGCCCTTGCCCAAGCCCGCACGGAAATTGACGCCGGGGCCGAGGCCGCGCGCCTTGCCGCAGCCCGCCGCGAGGCGCTGGAGGCGCTGGTCGCCGATCTGCGTGATGAAAACGCGGCCAGTCAGGCCGAACTCACAGCGCTTGAGGCGGAACAACTGACCGACGCAGCCGCGGCAGCGGCCCTGCGCGACAGGCTGGCAAATGCCGACAGCGAATTGACGGCGATGACCCTGAACCTTGAACGGCAGCGCCGCGAGGCGGAGGAAACGCTGACCTTGCTAGCCGCTGCCCGTGTTGCCCGCGCGGAACTGGAACAGCAGCTTGCCGCGATCCGCAGCGCCCAAACTGAACGGGCCCGCACCCTGACCGAGGCCGAAGCCGCGCGCGAGGCCGCCGAAGCGCGGGCCGCTGCCAACGCTGCCGAAAACGCCGACCTGAATGCGCAGCTGATCGACGCACTTGCCGCACTGTCACGTGCGCAGGGCGTCCAGTCCGCCACTGCATCAGAGGCAGAACGCCAGGCCGCCCTGCTTGCCCAGGCCAATCAGGCATTGACCGAGCAAGAGGCATTGTCAGCCGAAAGCCAACGGCAAGTGGCCCTGTTGAACGAACAGATCACGGCCCTGCGCACACAGGTCAGCAACCTGCAATCGCTATTGAACCTCGCAGAGGCCGAAGACCGCGAAGCACAGGTTCAGATTGAAACCCTTGGCGCTCAGCTGAACACCGCCCTTGCACGCGTCGCATCAGAAGAACGCCAGCGCCGCGCGCTGGAAGAAGCCGAGCGCATCCGGCTGGAAGCCGAAGCCGCGCGACTGGAACAAGAGGCCGAACGCCTTGCCGCCGAAGCACAGGATCTTGCACGGTTCAAATCCGATTTCTTCGGGCAATTGCGCGAAGTGCTGGAAGGACAGGACCGCGTGCGCATCGAAGGCGACCGGTTTGTCTTTTCGTCCGAGGTGCTTTTCGATCCCGGTCAGGCAAACCTGTCCGCACAGGGTGAAGGCGAAATCGCTAATATCGCCGACATCCTGCGCAGCATCGCCGATGACATTCCCGACGGTATCGACTGGGTGATCCGCGTGGATGGGCACACCGATGACATCCCCGTCGGCACGAACAGCCGCTATGCCGACAACTGGGAACTGAGCCAGGCGCGCGCGCTGTCGGTGGTTCGGTTCATGTCCGAAGATCTGGGCATCCCGCCCGAACGGCTGGCCGCGAACGGGTTCGGGGAATACCAGCCGATCAACCCCGCAGATACACCCGAGGCCCGCGCACAGAACCGCCGGATCGAGTTGAAGCTGACAGAACGGTGATTTGAAACTGGTCAGACCTGCAACAACGTGCCGACAGCAAACGCCAGGGCAGCTGCCGCGCCACCGATCAGCATCGTTTCACCGGCAGACCGCCACCAAGGGCTGAGCGACCACAGACTTTTCAGCGCACCAATGGCACCGAACGTCGCCATGGTGATCCACGCGGAGAACACGAATGCGCTGTCGAATTTGAACAGGAACGGCAAGAGAGGGACCATCCCCGCAACAAGAAACGACAAGAACGTGGTGATCGCCGCGCGCAGCGGATGCGGGTCAATGCCGCCCAGCCCGTACTCCCCCTCCATCATCAACGAAACCCAGCTTTCGCGGTTCTTTGTAATTGCATCGGTCGCCTGATCCAGAACCTGTCCTTCCAGCCCCTTGCGGGAAAGGATTTCACGCACCTCAAGCCACTCGCCACGTGGGTATTCATCAATGTGGCGCTCTTCGATCTTGCGGATGCGGCGCGCGTTATCATGTTCGGCCTTGGAACCGGAATAATTTGCGGCCGCCATCGAAAAACCGTCTGCCAGCACGTTGGCAAGCCCCAGGATGACGATGACAACAGGGGATAGTCCAGCCCCTGCAACACCTGCGACGATCGCAAAGGTCGTGACGGTCCCGTCAATCGCACCGTAGACCGCATCGCGCAGCACACCTTTGCCACCAGGTGACCCTACGCGATCGGCAATTTCCTGTTCTGTGTGCCCGTGATCATTCATAAAGGCCCCCTGTGAAAACCGCAGATTATAGCGGTCAACAAAAGACGCTTTGAGGCAAATCAAGGTGCTTGCATTGTCTGGAAAATACAAAAACCCGCCACAACAACGCTGTGGCGGGTTTCGTGTTTTCATCTGATCATCGACTTAGTCCGCGGTGAGTAGCGGTGGCTTGTTCCCGCCCCCCGTCAAACGGCCCTGCTGGGGTGATTCATAAGTCAATTCCAGCGCGCCCTTTTTCACACCAACCTTGACGATGCCACCCTTGACCAGCTTGCCGAACAACAACTCTTCGGCCAATGGTTTCTTGATGTGTTCCTGAATGACACGGCCCAGCGGGCGCGCACCCATTTTTTCATCATAGCCCTTGTCAGCCAGCCATTCGGCTGCGGCCTTGGTCAATTCTATATGCACGTTGCGGTCGATCAGCTGTGCCTCGAGTTGGAGCACGAATTTCTCGACCACTTGCATGATCACGGGTTTTGGCAACGCGCCAAAGCTGATGATCGCATCGAGGCGGTTGCGGAATTCCGGCGTGAACGTCCGTTCGATCGCCGCCGTATCTTCGCCCGTGCGCGTCTCGCGGCCAAAGCCCATGGCATTCTTGGACATTTCAGTCGCACCGGCGTTCGAGGTCATGATGATGATCACGTTGCGGAAATCGGTTGTCCGGCCGTTGTGGTCGGTCAGTTTCCCGTGGTCCATCACCTGCAACAGTATGTTGTAGACATCCGGATGGGCCTTTTCCATTTCGTCCAGCAAAAGCACGCAATGCGGGTTCTGATCGACACCGTCGGTCAACATGCCGCCCTGATCAAAGCCAACATAGCCCGGAGGCGCCCCAATCAGACGCGAAACCGCGTGTTTTTCCATGTATTCGGACATGTCGAACCGCAGCAGTTCAACACCCAACGTATCGGCCAGCTGTTTTGCCACCTCGGTCTTGCCTACACCGGTTGGCCCGGCAAACAGGTAGTTGCCGATAGGCTTTTCAGGTTCACGCAAGCCAGCCCGCGCCAGTTTGATCGCTGATGACAATGCCACGATCGCCTGATCCTGACCAAAGACCACCCGCTTGAGCGAACCTTCCAGATCTTTCAGCACCTCGGCGTCGTCTTTCGACACGTTCTTGGGCGGGATGCGGGCAATTTTCGCAACAACTGCCTCGATCTCCTTGGTGCCGATGGTCTTGCGCCGTTTCGATTCGGCAACCAGATGCTGCGCTGCGCCAGCTTCGTCGATGACGTCGATGGCCTTGTCGGGCAGTTTACGGTCGTTGATATAACGTGCGGACAGTTCAACCGCTGTTCTGATTGCATCGGCGGTATATTTGATTTGGTGATGTTCCTCGAAATACGGCTTCAGACCGCGGAGAATTTTCACCGCATCCTCGACCGATGGCTCGGTCACATCGATTTTCTGGAACCGGCGCGACAGTGCGCGGTCCTTTTCGAAATGCTGGCGGAATTCCTTGTAGGTCGTAGAGCCCATGCAGCGCAGCTTGCCGCCCTGCAACGCAGGCTTCAGCAGATTGGATGCATCCATCGCACCGCCAGACGTGGCACCGGCGCCGATCACGGTGTGAATTTCATCAATGAACAAAACCGCGTCCTTGTGGTTTTCCATCTCGGTCATCACGGCCTTCAGCCGTTCCTCGAAATCACCACGATAGCGGGTGCCAGCCAGCAACGCGCCCATATCAAGGCTATAGATCGTCGCACCGGACAACACCTCGGGCACTTCGCCATTCACGATCTTGTAAGCCAGACCTTCGGCGATTGCCGTTTTGCCCACACCGGGATCACCCACCAGAAGCGGGTTATTCTTGCGGCGGCGGCACAGCACCTGAATACAGCGTTCCACCTCGTGGGCGCGCCCGATTAGCGGATCAACGTCACCCTTGGACGCCTTTGCATTCAAATCCACGCAGTATTTTGCCAGTGCGCTTTCCTTGTCTTCGCCTTCGCCGCTTGAAATTGTCTCAGATTCCTCGGCCGATCCCGTCACCGGGCGCTGTTCGCCGAACGCCGGATCCTTTGCCACGCCATGTGCGATGAAATTCACTGCGTCATACCGGGTCATATCCTGTTCTTGCAGGAAATACGCGGCATTGCTTTCGCGTTCGGCAAAGATGGCGACCAGCACGTTCGCGCCGGTCACCTCGTTGCGGCCAGACGATTGCACATGGATCGCCGCACGCTGGATAACCCGCTGAAACGCTGCCGTTGGAACGGCTTCGGATCCTTCGACATCGGTGATCAGGGTCGAAAGATCATCTTCGATGAATTCTTCCAGATCCTTGCGCAATTCGTCCAGATTCACCGAACAGGCCCGCATCACACGGGCCGCGTCCGGTTCGTCAATCAGTGCCAAAAGCAGATGTTCCAGAGTGGCAAGCTCGTGTTTGCGGGCATTGGCAAGCGCCAGTGCGCCGTGAATGGACTGCTCAAGTGTGGTCGAAAATGATGGCACCTGCGTGCTCCTTCGTATCGGGGGTCGGCACCCTGCATGTGTGCGCCAACCGTGGCCTCTTATCCTTAAGGTTTGGTTTTATCGGCCAACCTTCAAGGATTAATTTTCAAATCTTTGTCACAAAACGCATCGGGCGCCCGTTAAGACTGTGATTTCACCAGCTATGATCACGATATCACATCATCGTGGTCAGAATCTGTCTTTTCTTGCCCTGATTTCAGCAAACACATCGACGTCTGAACCGTCGGCCATCCCGATCGCCGCTTTTAGGGCAGGATCATCAGCGCGCAGGAAAGGGTTCGTGCGCTTTTCGTCATCAAGTGCCGAGGGAACAGTGGGCCGACCAGCAGCGCGTGCGGCCTTGATCCCCTCATAACGAGAGATAAGCGCGGCATTGTCCGGGTCAAGGGACAGCGCGAAACGCGCGTTCGATTCCGTATATTCATGTCCTGAACAGACGGTCGTATCTGCGGGAAGTGCGCGCAGCTTCCGCAGGCTGTCCCACATTTGCGCCGGTGTCCCCTCAAACAGGCGGCCACACCCCAGCGCCATCAGGCTATCAGCCGTGAATACCAGTTTGGGATCGGGCATATAAAAGGCAATATGCCCGACCGTATGCCCGGACACGTCCAGCACATGGGTCTGCACGCCGCATATTTCAATCGTGTCGCCATCGGCCACCTGCACATCCAGGGGCGGCAGACGATGGGCATCACGCGCCGCGCCAATGACGCGGGCCCCACTGCGCAAATCTGCCACTGCCCCAATATGATCATGATGGTGATGCGTGATCAGAATATCGGTCAGGGTCCAGCCCCTATCCGACAGTGCATTTCTGATCGGCGCAGCCTCTGGTGCGTCGATCAGCGCGGTCGCACCCGTGTCACGGTTGTGCACCAGAAAGGCGTAATTGTCCGACAAGCAAGGGACAACCACCAGTTCGATCGGGGCGAAATCGTTTGTCATGGCAAAACCGCTTTCTGTTGATATGCTTCCCCACAAGTCTTGCCCAAGGAGAGCGGAACCGCAATGCATCTGGACGTCTTGGATCTGCGAAATTTCTATTATCGTAGCGCGCTTGGACGGGCGGCGCAAAAGGTGATCCGCAACGAATTGACCACGCTCTGGCCCGAGGCAAAGGGCCAGATGGTCATGGGCTTTGGTTTCGCGGTGCCGCTGCTGCGCCCCTATCTGAAAGATGCACGGCGGGTCGTCGGCCTGATGCCCGGCCCTCAGGGCGTGATGCCGTGGCCGCCAGAAGGCAAGAACGTCAGCGTGTTATGCGAAGACACATTGTGGCCGATTGAAACCGGCCATGTGGACAAACTGGTCGTGATGCACGGACTGGAAACCACCGAACAGCCTTCGGCGCTGCTTGAAGAAGCATGGCGCGTGCTTGGCCCCGGCGGGCGGGCGGTATTCGTCGTGCCGAACCGCGCCGGGCTTTGGTCGCGGTCGGACAAGACACCGTTCGGCTATGGGCGGCCTTATTCGCTTAGCCAGCTTGAGGCGCAGTTGCGCCTGCACCGCTTTGTCACGGAACGCACCATGTCGGCACTGTTCCAGCCGCCTTCGACCCGCCGGATATGGCGGAAGTCGGCAGGGTTTCTGGAACGGCTGGGTCACCGGATGCCAGTGATCGTCGCCGGTGGCGTGCTGATGATCGAGGTGAGCAAGCAGACCGTCGCCCCCACCCGCCCCGGTCTGGGCGAAGCTGTGAAACGCCCCCTGCGCGCGCTGGAAGGGATCGGCAAACCACAGCACCAGCCCGAGAGCGCCTGATGCCGTTACGCCCTTGCACCTGTGGCCCCGGCAAGCCTATGCACGGCGCATGAGCCAGCCTTTTGAAATCTTCATGACAGCCACACCCGGGTTGGAACGCGCCCTGCATGCAGAGGCGCTGGAAAACGGCTTTGCCGATGCGCAGTTGACCATGGGTGGGGTAATGCTGATGGGATCATGGGAAGACGTCTGGCGGGCCAACCTGACCATGCGCGGGGCCAGTCGTGTGCTGGCGCGGATCGGCAGTTTCATGGCATTCCATCTGGCGCAACTGGACAAGCGGGCACATAAATTCCCGTGGGCCGAAACCCTGCGGCAGGACGTGCCGGTCCGGGTCGAGGTCACGACCAACAAGAAATCCAAAATCTACCATGCCGGTGCTGCGACCCAGCGCATTGAAACCGCACTCAGGGAAAACGGCTATCAGATCAGCGCGGATGCCGCGCTCGCGCTCAAGGTGCGGATCGACGACAACCGCGTGACGATCAGCATCGACACCTCGGGCGACAGCCTGCACAAACGCGGCCACAAGGAAGCTGTGAACAAGGCCCCCATGCGCGAAACGCTGGCCAGCCTGTTCCTGCGCGAATGTGGCTACACGGCAGATGAACCCGTGCTGGACCCGATGTGTGGATCGGGCACATTCGTGATCGAAGCGGCAGAAATGGCCGCCGGGCTGCACCCCGGGCGCACGCGGCACTTCGCCTTTGAACAGCTCGCCAGTTTCGATGCGGATGCATGGGCGACGATCCGGCAGAACAGCCCCCGCGCAACTTCGCATCATTTCTACGGATCAGACCGCGATGCCGGCGCTATCAGGATGAGCCGCGCCAACGCCGACCGCGCCGGTGTGTTCCAGCTGACCACATTCGAAACACTTGCCGTCAGTGACCTGCAACGGCCCGACGGGCCCCCGGGGCTGGTGATCTGCAACCCGCCCTATGGCGGGCGCATCGGGAACCCCAAGCTATTGTTCGGGCTTTACGCAAACCTTGGCAAAGTGCTGCAAGACAGGTTCAAGGGCTGGCGCGTGGGGATCATCACCAGCGATGCGGGCTTTGCCAATGCAACCGGCCTACCATTCAAACCCAAAGGCGCACCCGTCCCGCACGGCGGCATCAAGGTCTGGCTGTTTCAGACCGGTCCTCTCTAGCGGATGCCGGATGTGACCTTTTTCACATCAATACCCGCCGCCTGCATGGCCATTGCCGCGATATCCACTGCCGTCATTCCGGCATCGGCATACATCGCATCTGGCGCGGCCTGATCGATGAACCGATCCGGCAGTGTCATCGTGCGCACCTGACAGCGCCCGTCCAGCAGCCCCTCATTGGCCAGATCATGCAGCACCATCGCGCCAAATCCGCCGCGGCTGCCCTGTTCGACAGTCACCAGGGCCTTGTGATTGCGCAGCAACTGACGGATCAGAGTATGGTCAAGCGGCTTGGCAAAACGTGCATCGGCAATGGTCACGGATACGCCGCGTGCTTCCATCGCACGGGCGGCCTTGCGACATTCACCCAGATGCGCCCCAAAGGATAACAGCGCCACATCCGTGCCTTCCTGCACGATCCGGCCCTTCCCGATCTCGATCACCTCGCCACGTTCAGGCAGGTCCAGCCCCTCACCCTCGCCGCGTGGATAGCGAAACGCAATCGGCCCATCGTCATATGCCGCCGCCGTGCGGACCATATGCATCAGTTCCAGCTCGTCGCCAGCGGCCATCACGACCATGTTCGGGAGTGCCGCCATATAGCCAATGTCGAAAGCGCCCGCATGGGTCGGGCCATCGGCCCCGACCAGCCCGGCGCGGTCGATCGCGAAACGCACGGGCAGGTTTTGCAGGGCCACGTCATGCACGACCTGATCGTAGCCGCGTTGCAGGAACGTGGAATAAATCGCACAGAACGGTTTCAGCCCGCTGGCAGCCATGCCTGCGGCAAAGGTCACGCCATGCTGTTCGGCGATCCCCACGTCAAACACCCGCCCCGCGAACCGCTGGCCCATGATGTTCAGGCCGGTACCATCCGGCATCGCCGCCGTAACGGCGACGATCGCCGGATCAAGCGCCGCTTCGGTCAGAAGCGCCGTGCCAAAAACTTTGGTATAGCTTGGGGCGTTCGGCCGCGATTTGGCCTGCGCACCGCTGACCACATCGAACTTGGACACCCCGTGCCCACGGTCCGCACTGGTTTCGGCGGGGGCGTAGCCCTTACCCTTTTTCGTGCAGACATGAATCAGCACAGGGCCGGTTGCCCGCGTGCGTGCCGCGCGCAAGACCGGCAGCAACTGTGACATGTCGTGCCCGTCAATCGGGCCGATATAGCTGAAGCCCAACTCCTCGAACAAGGTGCCGGACCCGCCGGTCTGCATCCCTGTCACCAGTTGCCGGGCCCGGCGGGCATGGTCGCGCAGCGGACCGGGTAATGCCGCCTCGAAGCCTTCGGCCATCTTGTGCAACTCGCCCATTGGCGACGCATAAAGGCCAGACAGGTAATTCGACATCGCGCCAACGGGCGGGGCAATGGACATTTCATTGTCGTTCAGAATGACGAACAACCGCCGCCCTTCGGCACCGGCGTTGTTCATCGCCTCATAGGCCATGCCCGCGCTGATCGACCCGTCGCCGATCACGGCAATCGCATCGCCCGTGGGCATCCCCATGTCGCGGCCAACCGTAAACCCAAGGGCTGCGGAGATCGACGTGCTGGAATGGGCGGCGCCGAATGGATCATATTCACTTTCAGTGCGCTTGGTGAACCCGGACAGCCCGCCTTCCTGACGCAGGGTGCGGATACGGTCACGCCTGCCGGTCAGCACCTTGTGCGGATAGCATTGGTGGCTGACATCCCAGATCAGTTTATCGCGCGGCGTGTCAAACACCGCATGAATGGCAACCGTGAGTTCAACCACGCCCAGAGATGATCCCAGATGCCCGCCGGTCTGCGACACCGCCGAAATCACTTCGGTCCGCAGATCATCGGCCAGATTGGCCAGTGCGGTGTCATTCATCCGGCGCATGTCGGCCGGACTTGTCACGCAATCAAGAAACGGGGTCTCGGGGTGATTGGTCATGACGGCACCTTTGTGTTAAAAAGAAAGCGCCGCAAGTGGGGTGAACCCGCTTGCGACGCTAGTCTCCTGTAGCCAACAGGAAGGGAACTGGGGCAAAACCCCATGACGGATCCACCAGGGAGGGTGATCCGACAGCGAAGAACCATGGGCGGCTGCGTCGCGCGCCGCCCCGGTCCAATCTTGTCAGGCGGTCGTGGCCTCGGGGGCCATGATCACCAATGACGACAGCGGCGTCGGATCAGGCGCCTGTTTGCTTTCTTCGGGCAGGGCCTTGCCGATCAGCGCGATCATCGCGATCACGAACCAGACAGACAGCACAAAGGCAGCGGCGTAACCGGCCCCCTTCAACATCAGAAACGTGATGTCAGCCGACAGCCTGCTCTTCTCGCTCATGTCGAGGATGTTTTCGTTTTTCATCATCTCTCTCCTTAGAAATCAGGCGCATAGCCGTGGATCTGCGCCCAGACGAACCAGTTGTCGACGACCGTGCCGGACAGCAGGATACCGATACCGCCAGTCAGCGGGGTCAGCACCGCAAACCACCATGCCCAACGGTGAATCCCTTCCATGGTGGCGTTAAAGCCCATGGTCCAGCGCCAGAACAAGGCGGCGCGTTCGGTGGCCGTGCCGCGATCGACGATCTGTTCCAGTTCGCGATCGCCGCCGAAACGGGTCACCGCCAGAATGGTCGCGCCATGCATCGCAAACAGCAGGGCCGATCCATAAAGGAACGCAATCGAAAGCGCGTGGAACGGGTTGTAGAACAGATTGCCATGCGTGATCGAGAACAGGTTGGTCCAGTCGAGATGCGGGAAGATGCCGTATGGCACGGCCTCTGACCATGACCCCATCAGGATCGGACGGAAAAAGTTCAACACAAAGATCAGCCACAGCAGCGCCGCAAAGGCCCACGCCACGTGAAGGCCCATGCCCAGCGCCTTGGCGCGGGTATAGGTCCGCATCCACCACGCCCCGCAACCGACCGCAAAGAAGAAGCTGGCAATCAGCCACCATCCACCTTCGGCCAGTGGCGCAAAGCCGAGCCCGTATTCCGGGCCTGGCGGTTCAAGCGCCAGCCAGAAAAGATCGCGCAGGAACACACCGGGGCTATAGTCGACCTGCGCCCAGAAGTTCATGCCAATGATAAAGAACCACGCGGCAAACCCGATGACAGCCAACAGCCCGTAAGAGCCGTAATGCACCGGTCCGACCTGTGCGTTCCCGAACAGACCAAACAGCGTATTGAAACCTGCCTTGCCGGACCGTTCGCGCATGGTGTCAGGGTCGGCGGGTACACCCATTTCGGGCGGCCCCTGCACCTGAACCTGTGTAAAGATATTCTGATATTCAGCCATTTTTCATACCCTCCTACAGGTCGACCCACCAAGGCAGTTCATAGTACCAGTCCCACCAGACGATCCATTCGTCGAACCAGATGGTGCCGGAAATCACGATGCAGACCGCGCTCCAGAACCCGGCCATCAACGCCAGGAACAGACCCAGACGGTGAATGCCCAGCGGCCCGATGGAATAGCCGATCAAATCCCGGAAATAGGTATCTTCGTGGTCCGGAGTGCGGATCTCGTCACCCTTTTTGCCCGGATTGATCGCCGAGAGGATCAGCGACCCATGCAGCGCCAGTGCAACCGCATTGATCCAGAAGAAACTGATCGCGATCATATGGGCAGGGTTGTAGTGAAAGTTGCCATAGGCATAGCCCACGTTGTTCACCCAATCGAGGTGGCTGAAGATGCCATAAGGAAACGCGTGCCCCCAGGCCCCCATCAACACAGGACGGATCACCACAAGGGTGACATAGGCAAAGATCGCCACGCCAAAAGCGAAGGGCACGTGATACCCGATGCCCAACTTGCGGCATATCTCGACCTCGCGCATCATCCAGCTGACAAAGGCGCCGATGGCGCAAATCGTGATGATCTGCCACAGCCCGCCTTCCAGCAGAGGTGCGGCACCAAGGCCATATTCCAACGATGGCGGATCAATCGAGATCAACCAAGGGTTCCATGTGGGGCCCTGGCTGGCCCCGTAAAAAATCAATATCGTGCCTAACACGGCGAAAAAGAACGTCGTGACCCCGAAGAAGCCAACGTAAAATGGCCCCACCCAGAAGTCGAACAGATCACCGCCAACCAATGTCCCGCCACGGACCCGGTATTTTCTTTCGAAGCTGAGCTGTGCCATCTTCCTACTCCATTCATGGACAGGCCCTGCAACCCCGTTCGGGTGCGCCCTGTCGTCGTCAATGTCGGTGTTTGCCCGGGCGGGGTCAGGCCCCGCCCGCAGCTATGCTATTGTCCTGAAAACAGGCGGTTTATTCTGCGCCAAAGGCGAGCGTGAACCAGTTTGTTTCAGGGTTGCTGAGCAGGACGAGGTGAATCATCGCTGCCAGCAGGAACAGGAAAACGCCCTGTGCCACGAAAACGCGGCGTGGGTCGAAAACCAGCCAGATCTTGTAGAACTGTGCCATGTGATATTCCTCTTCTTACCAGCTGAACCAAGGAAGCTTGATGTACGTCAGGACATGCGCAACGACGGCGACGATCGTGAAGATCGTGAACCCGCTCATGTACACTGTGTGCAGCTCTTGGGCCTGCTCGTCAGTGAGACCTGTGAAGGACAGGTCAGATTTGTCAGCCATGTTTTGTCTCCAAAATAAAGTACTGACGCCGCGCACCCCCCGCGGCCGGGTTACGACAGAAGTTCGTCCTCTGCCCTGATCCGCCACCCCGGGGGGGAATGACGAACATCGGATGCCCCGTGGGGCAAATGTCGTGCCAGCGGTTCATGCGCTAAAGATATGCGGCGTGATGATCCGGGCCTGTGTCCAGGCCTTGGCGATGGGGCCTTTTTCAGGCAGCTCCATCCGGCGTGCCGCCGTCAGCGCCCAAGTCAGGAACGCAAGCGGCAATGTCGCCAGAAAGATCAGCGCAAAATAGGCATAGTATTCACGTTTCGGGGGCGCGGTGCGGGCCCTGAGTATCGGTGCATCTGTTGTAAAATCAGTCATTTGCGTCCTCCCGAGGATGGTTGCAGTGTCTCGATGGTCTCAAGGACCACCCGGTCGTTTCCGGCGTCGAGTGCCGCCCGCTCTGCGGCATCGCGCAGGGTCTTGGCGGCGGAAATACGTGTCAGGATCGGGTGCGTGGCCACGATCTCGTCCAGCTTGGCCTGTGCATCAGCGTCCCATGGGAAATCGCGGCGCAGCGGGGTCAGCGTGGCGTCAGTTGCATCCATGTCTGACCCAAGCGGCAGGATATGGAACAGCGCATCAAACAACCCGTTGCACACCTCTTGCAACACATAGGTCGCACCGGCATAGCCCATGAACGGGGTGCCTGTGGCACGACGGATCGCGGCACCGGGGAAACTGGCGGGGATGAACACGGGGCTTGGCCCGTGCCCGGCCTTCATTTCGGCCAGATACATTTTCTCGTTGATGGACCCCATGACGATCAGGGGCCGCTTGCTGTGCAGCATTTGCCGCACTTCTTCGTTGTTGGTCTTTTTGCCACGACACCGGGCCACGGCAAAGGCACAGGGAAAGCCCAGATCGCCCTCAAGATAATGGCGGATACCGCGGGCATAGGTTTCATTCGCGACAATGGCGAATTCAGCGGTAGCAAAGAAATCCTGCGTGACAGACCGCCACAAATCCCAGACCGGTTTTATCGTCGAATGTTTCTCGCGCTCGATGAACGGTTCGGGGTCAAGGCCCGTCAACTCACCCAGCTTGCGCAGGAATTTCGTGGTGGAATCAATCCCGAAGGGCGCTTGCAGGTATGGCTTGCCCAGCACCTCGCACAGGCCCCGGCCAAATTCGCGGTACATGCAGATATTCACATCTGCATTCACCAGATTGCGCATTTCAGCCAGATGGGCACCCAGCGGCATCACCATGTTGACCTCTGCGCCGATCCCTTCGATCAGGCGCCGGATCTCGGCCAGATCGGATGGCATGTTGAACGCGCCATACATCGGCCCCAGAATATTGACGCGGGGGGCGGCCCCCTCTTCGCGCTTCTTCTCGGGCGGCATCCGACCCTTGGTCATGCCGAATTCGGTAAAGATCCAGGTCATCGCGCGGTCCGCGCATTCCCACTGATCCTCATCAATGGTGCGCGGCAGGAACCGCTGGATATTGGTGCCTTGCGGTGTCACGCCGCCGCCGATCATCTCGGCGATCGACCCGGTCACGACTACGGCAGGCAGTGCAGGATCAAGCACCTGCCAGGCGCGTTTCATCGCCGCCTCAGTGCCTTCACCCATTTCGCTTTCGCCAAGACCGGTCACGACAATCGGCAATTCATGCGGCGGCAAACCGTCAGTGTAGTGCAAAACAGACGTCACCGGCAGGTTTTCACACCCCACTGGTCCGTCAATGACAACCTGCAAACCTTTGACGGCGCAGAACGCATAAACAGCACCCCAATATCCGCCGGCACGATCATGATCGGTGACAAGCATCAGATCATCTCCTGCGCTTTGGCTGCACGGGCTTGCTTGTCCAGCTTCTTTTGATGCTGGGCGCGGAAATCCGGGCGCAGATTGGGCGCGCCTTCCCAGACACCGGCCGTGTCCGCAGTGCCCACGCCCTCAAAGAACGCGCGCATCGTGTCCATCTTTTGCTTGCCTGCAATCGCGGCATTCACGACCTGCGCCAGCGATCCGGCACCGGCCGGGCCCATCAGCGGACGGGCCGAAATAAGGTTGGTGAAATACAGCGCGGGAATTCCGTGTTCCTTGGCGTGTTGCACCACCGGCGTCGTGCCGATCGCCAGATCAGGCTTGATCGCATCGACCGCCGCCAGATCATCCTCTAGCGACGCGCGGTAAACGACCTTGACCCCGCGCGAGGCCAGCCATTCAGCATCGGGCCGGGACCATTCCGTCTTTGGGCAGGCCGTCCCGACATAAGGTACATCCGCGCCGCTTTCGATCAGCAGACGGGCGACCAGCAGTTCCGACCCTTCATAGCCCGACAATGTGACCGTGCCGTTTATCTGTGATCCAGTCAGCGCCGCCCTGATCGCGGGAAGGAATGTATTCTGCGCGGTGGCAATCTGATCGGGGCTGACATTATATGCATCGCCAATCGCGGCCAGCCATGCAGCGGTGCCATCATGGCCAACCGGGGCCGATCCGACAACCTTGCGGCCAGCGGCCTGAAATTCGCGGATGCTGGCAGTATAAAACGGGTGGATCGCTGCCGCGACGCCGCAATCGAGTGCGGCATAAAGCTCGCGCCATTCGCGCGTTGGCACCACAGGCCCAACCGCCAGCCCCATCGGCGCCAGCATCGCCCCGATCATCATCGGGTCTGCGGGAAACATTTCGCCCAGCAGGGCAACAGCGGGACGGTCGGATTTACCAGAGGCGGGGCGGGCCACGGGGCCTGCCTTGATCTCTGCGCGGGCATAATTGAGCATCGCCCCGGCCAGCACATCCTTGGCTTCGGCGTGGGTGGGGATCCCGAATCCGGGCACGTCGATGCCGACGATCCGCACACCGTTGATTTCCTTGGGCAGCAACCGCAGCGGCACACCCGATGCAGTCGGCACGCACAGGTTCGTCACCACAATCGCATCATAGCGATCAGGGTCGGCCATATCGTGCACGCTTTCGCGGATATCCTCGAACAACTTGCCAGTCACCAGCGTTTCGGAATTGAACGGCACGTAACCGACCGACCGGCGCGCGCCATAGAAATGCGACACGAATGTCAGCCCATAAACGCAACAGGCAGACCCGGACAGGACCGTTGCCACGCGTTTCATCCGCAGGCCCACGCGCAAAGACCCGAAGGCCGGGCACATCGACTGTGGCTGGTCATGGGGGCCTTGCGGATAGTCCTTGGCGTATTGATCCAGAATATCGGATTTGCCAGCGGCACGTGCGGCGGCTTCCATCGTGGCCGCCCCAGCCGTGCAGCCACCATCCAACGCGGTCTGCGCTGCAGCTTCCGGCAGATCCGGGGTGGCATCATCACGCGCGGCACCTTCGATAATGCGAACCTTGCCCGCCTCATCATAGCCGACTTCGTAGCCCTGGGTGGCCGCCTCATGCGTCATCATAAATGACCTCAAGGCTTTCCATCGGCTTGGCGTTCTTGCCGCGCATATCGATGTCGGTGGCGGGAACAAGCTGGTAATCGCCACCGGTATCCTTGGCGTCGAACAAGCCCAGCAGGCCATCCTGGTCCAGCGGATTGGGGCGCACGGGCGGGGCAATGCCCACGGCATCGGCCAGACCTTCGAACATCGGGCCCCATTCGCTTTGATGGGTGCCGACAATCTGGTAGTTCGCCGATTTCTTGCGCAGGTCGTCGTTCTGCGGAATGGCGGCCAAAACCGGAATATCCACTGCCTTGGCAAAGGCCTGCGCCTCGCCACTGCCGTCATCCTTGTTGATCACAAGGCCAGCCACACCGACGTTGCCGCCCAGCTTGCGGAAATATTCGACCGCCGAACAAACATTGTTGGCGACATACAGCGATTGCAGGTCGTTCGATGCGACCAGAATGACCTTTTGCGCCATGTCGCGGGCAATCGGCAGGCCAAAGCCGCCACAAACAACGTCGCCCAGGAAATCCAGCAGGACGTAGTCAAAATCCCAATCGTGGAAGCCCAACTTTTCCAACAGCTCGAACCCGTGGATGATACCGCGCCCGCCGCAACCGCGGCCAACCTCTGGCCCGCCCAGTTCCATCGCAAACACGCCGCCGCGCTTGAAACAGACATCACCGATCTTGACCTCTTCACCGGCGATTTTCTTTTTCGCCGATGTTTCGATGATCGTCGGGCAGGCCTTGCCGCCGAACAAAAGGCTGGTCGTGTCGGATTTCGGGTCACAGCCGATCAGCAGAACCCGCTTGCCCATTTCGGCCATCATATGGCTCAGGTTCGCCAGCGTGAACGATTTGCCAATCCCGCCCTTGCCATAAATCGCGATAATCTGGGTTTTCGATGTGGGTTCGCCCTGCGGCACTTCCAGCGATGGTTCCTCGTGCGCTTCGTCGCGCAGACGCTGATCGAAATCCTTAAGATTCGGTATTTCGTCCTTCATGCGGTTCCCCAGTTCAAAATCATCTTCAGGCAGGCCGGATCGGTAAAGGCTGTTTCGTAAGCCTGCCGCGCAGCTTCTGCCGGTTGTTGGTGTGTAATCAGATCCGCCAGTTCCAGCGCGCCGGCCTCGACCAGCGCCTTGGTTGCGATCATGTCGGCCGACGTCCATTCCGCGCTGACGCGGAACCGGGCCTCTTTCATGAAAGCGGGCGGAAAGGCGAATTGCAGCGGCGCTGTGTAGAAGCCCGCCAACACGATTTCGCCTCCCTTGGCGATCCGCCCGATCAGGTCGTTCAGCAGATCTCCGCGACCCGATGCATCATAGATGGACATGTAATCGCGGCGCGCGTCCGCTTCCGGTGCCATCACCTGATACCCATCAGCCCCATCCATGCGCTGCGGGTCAATTTCCCAGACGGTTGGCGCAGGCGCACCGGCGGCAATCGTCAGGCGGGCCAGCAGACGGCCCAGAACGCCGTGGCCGATAATCAGGTCAGGCACGGCCTTGTTCGGCCCCGCCATCGCATGGCGCGCCGTCGCAGCAAGCGCAAACAGCGCGCCGGCAGCCCCCATTCCGGCATCAATCCGGGTCACGCGCGCCGCCTTGGTGACAAGCGTCTGAGACGCAGCCCCGAACAGGCCAAACGCACCATCATAGCAGTTCGCGCCGGGCACAAAGACATGTTCGCCAACGCGAAATCCGCTGTCCGCACCTGCCTCGACAACTTCGCCGGCTGCCTCATATCCCGGGATCAAGGGGTATCCCATACCCGGAAACGGGGGCATTTCGCCCGACCAGAACAATTTTTCCGTTCCTGTCGAAATACCGGAATGCCGAATAGCAACGACGATATCGTCCGCGGCGGGCGGGACCAGTCCCACCGTATCGAGCGCCAACTGGCCCGGTGCGGTTAATATCACTGCATTGCTTTCCAAAGGTTTTTCCTCCTGCCGCGATTCCCTGTTGGAATTTCCCACGGCACCCTGTCCTGCCTGTCAGTTTAACCTGACATCCCGTTGTGTCAATTCATTTAGACATTTTAGGTGTCAACTTGACCTGACACCTTGCAAAACTGATGTTACGAAAGGCCGCAAGCTGCCCATTTGCCTGATCTGTGCGAATCCGGCCTGCCGCAGCAGCGCTGCGATCTCGACGTGAGAGCGCGCGCGCCCGGTGCGCATTGCCATGCAATACAGTGCGAAATAGGCATCCCCCGCGCGGTGCGGATGCCGCCCGCCGGTCATCGGTTCGGATATCAGGACGCGTCCGCCGGGCGGGAGCGCATCATGCACGGCGCGCAGCAGCGCCAAAACCGTATCATCAGCGTGATCGTAAAGAACCCGGATAAGACTGATGACATCCGCCCCCTGCGGAAGTGGATCATCGCGAAACGATCCGGGCACGATTGCAACCCTGCCTGCCATATTGGCCTGCACGAATCGGTCACTTGCGGCGGGCACGACCACAGGCAGATCGAACAGTGTCAGCGACAGGTCAGGATAAGCGGCGCCAACCGCCTGCAAAAAGGCCCCTGTGCCGCCGCCCACGTCCATCAGCCGCACGGCACCGCGCAGGTCCACCGCCGCCAACGTGTCATCGGCCACCAGCACCTGACTATCGGCCATAAGTTGTGAATATGTCGCTGTCACCGCAGGATCGGTTGCACCACCTGCACCAAAGACATAGGGCCAGAAATCGGCCAGTTCAGTCTGGGTTTCACCGCGAAAAAACGCCACAGGATCCGCCAGATCCCGATACAGCACATCGTGATGCGCGATCATCCCCGCCAACCCCGGCACACCGGCCAGCGCGGCACCGCGTGTCGTCAGCGCATAACCCCCGCCGCGGCGCTGTTTGACCAAGCCGATGGCAATCGCACCGGACAGCAGCACCTGCATCCGCGCAGGTGGAACCTGACAGGCACCAGCCAGCGCATCCAGCGTCATCTCCCGTTGCAAGAGCATCTGCGGCACGTCAAGTTTGACCAGCGCCTGCAGGATCTGCGAATGGCAAAACCCCGCGACAAGGTCGAACATCGCGTCACCTTCGGTGCGGACAATGCGCCGTGTCAGGGGGAACCGCGCCGCCCAACGCTGAAAACCACGCGAAGCGGCAAGCCGGACCAACCATGATGATGCGCGCCCCGCGTCAGGCCCGCGCACGGGCCGCAACCCGGGCAGATCCACATCGGCCATTATTCACCCGGAACCGTCGGCTTCACGCGGGCACCGGCGGGCACCAATTTGTCTGCATAGGCCCGCACCATCTGCGCCAGCGCTGCCTCTCCCGGACAGGCCGGGATCGACGAAATCGCCCCGCCGAGAATGTCATCAAACCGCCTGATCGCCCCCTGCACACCTAATGAGGTCACAGCATTGGGGCGCCCGTGCAGATCGTCCTGCCCGGCGGGTTTGCCCAGTTCCTCGACATCGCACAGCGCATCGCGCAGGTCGTCGGCAACCTGAAATGCCTCGCCCAGTCGCGCACCCAGTTCTTCCCATGGTTCGGCGTCCTGCCCGGCGGCAACAGCGCCCATTTGCGTGGCCGCAATAAACAGCGCGCCGGTCTTGGCCTGGTGATAGGCCGACAGATCAATCGTATCTTCGCTTTCCCAACCCTGACCGGCGCAGATGCCAAAGGGCATGCCCGTTCGTTTACCAAGTATGTCGATCAGGCACAGTGCGCGCGCTGGCGCAGTGGCACCGGCGTGAGCCAATAACTGAAACCCCATGATGATCAGACTGTCACCCGTCAGCACCGCCAGCGGTTCGGAAAACGCGCGATGCACCGCGGGTTTGCCCCGCCGCAGGTCAGCATCATCGAAACACGGCAGGTCGTCATGCACAAGGCTGGCGCAGTGGATCACCTCCAGCGCGACGGCGGCCGCATTGGTCAGATCGGGCCGGTCATCGCCGCAGGCCATGGCAACCGACATCAGGATGGTCGGCCTGATACGCGCACCACCCGGCGTCACGGCATATTCCAGAGCAGCCGCAAGCCGGGACGGCGCAACACCGCCCTGCCCTTGCTGAATGGCCGCTGTCATGGTGTCCGCGATGCGATCGGAAATTTTCATGCGCGTCTCCTTTGCATTCCATAGTGTCCATTTTAGTTTACATGTGTCAATGTAAATTCAAAGAGACAGCTTGGTTGAAAAGATCGGATGACGCAAAAAACTCCTCACGTGATCATCATCGGTGCCGGGATCGGCGGGCTTGCGACTGCGCTGCGGCTGGCCGATCAGGGGTGCGCTGTCACTGTGCTGGAAATGCATGGCGCGCCGGGCGGCAAGATACGCACTGTGCCATCCGCCGCAGGGCCGGTCGATGCGGGGCCTACCGTGCTGACGATGCGCCCGGTGTTTGACGCGCTGTTTGCCGATGTGGGCGCGGTCCTGGACGATCACCTGACGCTGACACCCCTTGCAACATTGGCGCGGCATTATTGGGATGACGGCGCAACTCTGGACCTGATGGCAGACCCGGCGGCAAGCCTTGCCAATGTCACCGCCACCTTTGGGGCCAGGGCCGGCGCGGAGTTTGCCGCTTTTTCCGCCCGTGCCAAACGGCTGTTCGATGCCTTTGACCAACCCATGATGCAGACGCCCGAACCCGACAACAGCGCGGTCACGCGCACCGTATTGCGTCGCCCGGCCCTGATCCGCGACATGGCCCCGCATCGCAGCCTTGCAGGGCTGCTGCGCCAATCCTTTGGTGATCCGCGACTGGCGCAACTGTTCGGGCGTTACGCCACCTATGTGGGCGGATCACCCTATGCATCCCCGGCGATCCTTTCGCTGATCTGGCAGGCCGAGGCGCAGGGCGTCTGGACCGTGAAAGGCGGGATGCACCGGCTGGCGCAGGTCATCGCGGGGCTGGCAGCGGATCGGGGGGCCGAATTTCGGTATGGCACGACCGCAACACGCATTACCCGGCAGGGCGGGCAGATCACCGGTGTGGAAACCCCCGGCGGGCATATTGCCGGCGATACAGTGGTTTTCAACGGCGATCCGCGCGCCCTGCAAACAGGTTTGCTGGGCGATGGTCTGCGCGACACGCTGCCGCCCAGCGCCACTGAACCGCGCAGCCTGTCGGCCTATGTGCATGCCTTTTCAGCAACTCCCACAGGGCCGCAACTGGCGCATCACACGGTGTTTTTCGGACATGATCCCAAGGCGGAATTCGCAGCGATCGCCAAGGGCCGGATGCCACAGGATGCCACGCTTTATCTTTGCGCCCAGGATCACGGCACGGTTGCCGCCGATGCACAGCAACGGTTCGAAATTATTATGAACGCGCCGCCGGTGCTGCACGATCCCGAAAAGGAAAAAGCCCAATGTCAGACACTGATTTTCGACCGGTTCCGCCAATTCGGACTGCGATTCAGCCCGGAACCAGGGCCAGATGCGCTGACGACGCCGCAGGGATTCGACCAGCTGTTTCCGGCCAGCAGCGGTTCGCTTTACGGGCGCAGCCCACATGGGATGATGGCGGCATTCAAGCGCCCAACAGCGCGCACGACAGTGCCGGGGCTTTACCTGTGCGGGGGCGGGGGTGCCGATGGCGACACTCTCCGCCCGGCATGCGGCCGCGGCGATCATGACGGACCATGCTTTGCACTCGACGTTCCACCCAACGGTTACGCATGGTGGTATGTCGACGGGATCAGCGATTGCGGGACCAAAGCGGTCAGCGTGATCGGATTTATCGGGTCGGTGTTTTCACCATGGTATGCATGGTCCGGGCGGCGTGACCCGGCCAATCACTGTTGTATCAACGTCGCCACCTATGGCCCCGGCGGGCGTTTCACCATGACAGACCGGGGGCGCGCCGCGCTGAAAACAGACACAAACACACTACAAGTCGGTCCATCGTCGATGCATTGGACGGGCGACAGACTGGTCATCGACATTGATGAAATAAGCGGCCCGCCGGTCATTTCGCGGGTGCGCGGGCAAATCACAGTGACCCCCCGCGCGGTCACATCGGTCGAACTGGCCCTGACATCTGATGGCGCGCACGTCTGGCGGCCATTTGCCCCAACATCGGACATTACCGTCGCGTTGGAAGCACCGGGATGGCAATGGTCAGGCCACGGGTATTTCGACGCAAATTTCGGCACCCGTGCGCTGGAACAAGATTTCAGTTTCTGGACGTGGGGCCGCTATCCGACCAAGGCGGGCGCGACGTGCATCTATGACGCGACCCGCCGCGACGGCACGACGATGGACACTGCCGTGGCCTTTGACGCGGATGGCACTGCACGCATCGTTGACGCGCCACCGCGCACGCCCTTCAAACGGTCTTTGTGGCAAGTGCGCCGCGAAACCCGCGCCGACCCCGGCGTAATCCCAAAACAGGTGCTGAACATGTTGGATGCGCCGTTCTATTCGCGGTCTGCGGTGCAAACCCAACTGAACGGAGAGGTCGTGACCGGTGTCCACGAAGCGCTTGATCTGGACCGCTTCGCATCCCCATTGATTAAACCGATGCTGGCGGTCCGGGTGCCAAGACGGAAGGGATGGAACAGCTAGCGCCCCGCTAGTCCCCCAGCGTCATTATCGCACCGCCTGCGGCCTGCGCATCGTCGGCGTCGTGCGTCACCATCAGCACCGGCAGGGCGCGGGATCTGGCGCGGTCGAACACCATATCGCGCACTTTTGCGCGGCGGGTGGCATCCAGCCGGGAAAACGGCTCGTCCAGCAGCAGCGCGCAAGGCTCTGACAGCAGCATACGCATCAGCGCGACCCGCGCCTTTTGCCCGCCCGACAATGTGGCGGGGTCGCGGTCGCCGAAACCGGCAAGACCAACTTCTTCCAGTGCCTCTTGCACTTTTGCCTGCCTGCCGGCAGCGGTGCCACCCGGACGCAGGCCAAAGCCAAGGTTGGCCCCGACCGACAGATGCGGAAACAGCAGATCATCCTGAAACAGGATACCCACGCGCCGCTTGTGCGGGGCGGCATGGGTGATGTCGTGCCCATCCAGCCAGACCGTGCCGGTGGCCGCGAAATCCAGTGCCAGCGTGCCGGTGATGAACGCCAGCAGCGTGGATTTGCCCACGCCCGACGGCCCCATGACCGTCAGCACCTTGCCTGGCCGGATATGGTGATCGACCGTCAACAGGGGCGTTGCACCCTTGGTGATCGTCACGTCCCGCAGGATCAGCCCCCTATCCATACCGCAGCCCTTTCCTGTTGCGCCAGACCAGCGCGGGGATCAGCAGCGCCAGCGCGAACGGCACCAGTGCCGTGCCTGTCTGCATCAACCCGTAAACCCCGATGGCCCGCCGGTCACCGCCCGATGCCAGCGCCACCGCTTCGGTCGTCAGGGTCGCGACGCGCCCCCCGCCAATCAGCAACGTCGGCAGGTATTGCCCGACCGACACCGCCACACCCACCGCCAGCGCCGTCAGCACCGGGCGCAGCAGCATCGGCAGCCGCACGCGCCACAAAACTGCGCTGGGACTGGCCCCCAGGGCCGCAGCAATCGTGCCCATGCGCGCATCCCACGCGCGAAACGGGTCCGCGAGCGACAAAAAAACATAAGGCAGCACGAACACCAGATGCGCCAGCATCACCGGCCCACGCCCGATATCAGCACCCATGTTCAGCAAAAGCGTCTGCAACCCCGGCAAAAAGGCCGTCTGCGGAATAAGCAGCGGCAAGTATAGCAACCAGATCCCCCGCCGGCTGATCCGCAGGCCATAGCGGTATTCCGCCTCAAGACAGCCGATGGTCAGAAACATTGCGGCAAAGGCAACCGTCACCGCGATCAACGCGGTTTCGCCCAGCGCATCCAGCGTGCCGGGGCCGTGGCGCAGCCAGTTTCGCCATGTGAATTGGTCAGGCAGCATTTCAGGAAAGCTCCAGAACCCTGCCACTGACCAGACCGCCAGCACCGCCAGCCCCAGCAAGACCGCCAGCGCCGACACCGCCCCAAGGCCCAGTGCCGCGCCCGCGACCACGCCATCACAACGCCCCCGCGCACCTGTCGCAATCCAGCGACGACCCAGCCGGGCCACCAGGATTTCCCCCAATCGCCAGAACACCAGTGCGCCAATCACCAGCGCCAACTGCAATAACGCACCGGACGCCGCCTTCAGCCGCATGGCAAGGTCGGGGTCCGACATCCATTTCACGATCTGCACCGATAGCGGCGGTGGCGTGTTCGGCCCAAGGATCACGGCGACATCGACGACCGACATGGCATAAGCCAGCACAACGTAAACCGGTGGTCTGATCTGTGCATAGACGCGGGGAAAGACGGTTTTCAGCCACCCGGTCAGCCGCCCATAGCCCAGGGCCTGCGCGATGGTCACGCTGCGGCGTGCATCCGTCTGCCCCAGTGCGGCAAGGGTGATCAACAGCAGGAATGGCACCTCTTTCACCACCAGTCCGGCGGTCATGGCCAGACCCCATGTGTCCTGCACGATCAGCAAATCGGGGGGCCTGTACCAGCCGGTCACCGCCGGCGACAGCACCCGCGCGATCCAGCCCGAGGGCGCAATCAGAAATGCCAGCCCAAAGGCGGCGGCGGCATGTGGCACCGACAAAAGCGGTGACAACAGTCTTTCAAGCGCGCGAAAGGGTCGCGTACCCGACCAGCCTGCGGTGATCAACACGACGATGGACAGTGAAATCAGCGTTGCCAGTATCCCGGTCGTCAGCGAAAGCAGCACCGCGCGCGGCAAGCCCGCCCATGCGAACAGATCACGAAACGGGTCAAGCGACGGGCCGGTCAGCCCTGCCGCTGGCAGATGCCCGAAGGAAGGCAGCAGTGTGCCCCACAACCCCGCAACGACCGGCCCCAACATCGCAAGCAATGTCAGGACCGGCAAGGCAGGTGGCAAACGCCAGATGCGCGCCGAGCGTGTCACGCCTTACTGCGCAACACCGTAACGGGTCATCCAGTCGTCGGCGATCCGGGTCATCCAGCTTGGGTGCGGCTCTGCCTGCACGGTGCCCAGTTCAGCAGGCGACAGCGTGGCAATCCCCAGTTCCAGCGCATCGAACACCGCACGATCCTCGGGGGTCAGCGCCGCCATATCCAGCACGGTGCCGTAGCCAAGGATTTCAGGGTCTTGCGCGCGGGCCTGCGCCACTGGCGACATCAGGAAATTGGCGACAACCATCGCACCCGCCTTGGAGCCGGAGTTGTAGGGGATCGCCACGAATGACGCGTTGCCGATGGTGCCCTTGTCCAGCACGAAAGTGCGCACGGTGTCGGGCAGCTGGTTGTTGGCAATCGCCGCTGTCGCCTCGCCGGGGCTAAAGGAAATCGCCAGATCAACCTCGCCATCGGCGATCAGTTGCAACTGCGCGGGGCCGGTCGCGGGATAGGCGCGGCCCTGCCGCCACAAGGTCGGCGTCAGCGCATCAAGGTAATCCCACAGCGGCGCGGTGACGGCGGCGTAACTCTCATCCGTCGCAGGCTGCGCCAGCACCGACGGATCATCCAGCAGATCGACCAGCGCCTGTTTCAGGAATGTTGTGCCCAGAAAATCGGGCGGCTGCGGATAGGTGAAACGCCCCGGATTGGCAGTGGACCATTCCAGAATGGCGTTCATGTCACCTAGCGGTTCTGCCAGATCGGCGGTATCGTGTATGAACACGACCTGCGCCATCGCCCAGGGGGATTCGAAACCTTCAACCGGCACGGTGAAATCGGTCTGCACGGTCTTGCCTTCCACATCCACCAGCGCCCAGTTCGGCAGTTGTTCGGCATAGGGGCCAAACAGCAGGTCGGCATCCTTCATCGCCGCGAAATTGGCGCCGTTGATCCAGATCATATCGATCGCGCCGTCGTCGTCCTCGCCTGCCTGCTTTTCGGACAGCACGCGGGTGACGGCATCGGCAGTGTCGGTCAGTTTGACGTGTTCCAGCGTGACATCGTATTCCGCCGCCACCTGTTCACCAACCCAGGCAATGAAATCATTGGTGGTCGTGGACCCGCCCCAGGCGTTCCAGTAAACGGTCTGGCCCACGGCCTCTTCCACGACGGCATCCCAACTGGCGGGATCCGGGTTGGCCAGCGCAGGCAAGGGGGCCAGCAAGGCGGCCAGAACGGCAAGATGTTTCATATGGGTGATCCTTCAGTTAGTGTATATCTGTTTGGCAGCGATAATCCGCAGCGTGGCAGTGACAAAGCACAGCGTTCCGAAAATCCACGCAAGCGGCGCAAAATAAGTTTCAAACAGGCAAAGGAGAACAAAGAACACGATCGTCTCTGTCCCTTCCAGAATCCCGTTGGAATAATAAAGCGATTTCTGCCCCTGCGCATCGGTCCGGTGCCCATGCTTTTCGGCTAAAATCGCATAGCCCAGAAAGCTGGTGCCGTTGAAATAGAACGACGCGAGCAGAAACGCCCCGGCCGTGCCGTTGGCCGCCGGATCGGCCCAGACGAACGCCATGGGGATCGCGCCGTAGAAAAGGAAATCCGCCGCGATATCCAGATAGCCGCCGAAATCCGTCTTGCGCGTGGCCCGCGCCACCGCCCCGTCCAGCCCATCGGCAAGGCGGCTGGCCAACAGCGGGATCAGCGCCAAGCCGGCCAGGCCCAGCGCAATCAGCAAAGCGGCGCACAATCCCAGCGCCAGCCCGATCAGCGTGACACCATCTGCGCTGAACCCGCGCGCGGCCAGTCGGATGCCAAAGGCATTCAAAGGCGGGTCGATCAACTGGCGGGCGTAGCGGTCTAACATGTCAGGCTTTCAACGTTTGACGTCTTTTGGCCCATGCGGCACGGGCGCGCAATCCAGGTGACGGGAAAGTGAGCATCCTGCGACAACTGACATAATGACCCTAGCCAAGCGCGATGCGCGGGCGGCCCTGTGCGGTGACCCTGATGCGCGCCTCGATGAACATCGGCTGGCCTTCGATCGCCACCTCGTCAATGTCGCGGACGGTCGTCAGACGCATGTCCTCGACCCCGGCGGCGCGCGCGCGGGTGCGCGCATCTTCCGAAAGGGCCTGCTCTAGCGCCGTCATCGCCGCATCCCGGTCGGCAAAGCGTTGTGGCCCATCCGCCAGATGCACCACAAAAACGCCCGCACCGGCACTGGTGACAACCCCGCTGGCCTGCATCGCGACCTGCCCCACGACCGCGCCAATCGCATTGGCCACATCGGCATGGTCCGGCACGATCATCCGCGTGCCAAGCCTGTCGCCCACAGGGCCGTAATACGCACGCGCCGACGCGCCCAACCCGATCACCGGCACACCCACCACGGTGCGCATCTGCAAAAGCCCGTGATGCCCGTCCAGCCCTGCCATGGTCAGCGGGTGACGGGCCATCGCAGCAGGATCATCCCAATCGCGGCTGTCCTCGGCAAAGGCGGCTTGCAGCAGACAATCCACCGTCTGCGCGGTCAGTTGATCCACGATCATCTGCGCCAGCGCGGCAGGTCCGTCGGCGATCCGCCGCCCCGATCCGATCCGCCTGCGGGCAAAAAGCGTCAGCGCCTTGGTTGCCGCGTCACTGTCCCATGCATCCACCCGGCCCAGCACATGTGCGGCATCCGAAGGCGTCACCCCCGAAACCATCACAAACCCGCGCCCGATCAGCCGCGCCAGCGCTGGGTTTTCTGTTCGCGATTGCACGGCATGGCCCAGCCGCAGCGGCCCATCCGCCAGACGCGCGACGATTACGGCCTCGCGTTTTTCCAGACCTTCGGGCGGTGCATCCCATTGCGGGATCACGAATTGCCCACTGTCCAGCGCAGGCATGTCCTGCGCCAACGCACGATCAAGCGCGTCATGCACCAGCTTTGGGAATTTCATTGCAGCGAGCGAAATCGGCATCAGCCGACGCGGGCCAAGGTGCAAGCCACCATCCAACCCTTCGACCACATGCACGGCACTATCCCCACCAAGGCCGGTCGTGCGCATCGCCACCGCCTCGACCATGGTGCGGTGCGGGCCGACGCGCGCGCCCTGCACATCAATCATCGGGCGACCGTCGCGCAAAAGGCACACATCGGTTGTCGTTCCGCCGATATCACTGACCAGAGCATCCGTCTCGCCTGTCAGCCATCGCGCGCCCGCACTGGATGCCGCAGGGCCGCTTAAAATCGTCTCGATCGGTTTCTCGCGGGCAACTGCCGCCGACACCAGCGCCCCGTCACCGCGCACGACCATCAGGCGGGCATCAATCCCGATGGCGGCCAGATGACGTTCGCACGCTGTAATTAGCCCGTCGATCATCCCGATCAACCGCGCGTTCAGCACCGCAGTCAGCGCCCGTTTCGGCCCGCCCAGCGCCGACGACAGTTCATGCGAACAGGTCACGGGCTTGCCCGTCAGATCGCGGATCAGATCACGGGCCGCAAGTTCATGCGCGGGGTTGCGGGTGGCAAAGCTGGCAGCAACGGCAAAGCCGGTGATACCCGCATCCAGCCCGTCAAGTGCTGTGCGCAGCGCCACCGGATCAAACGGCGCTACCTCGTTGCCCGCATGGCCGTGTCCGCCAGCCAACGTGATGACAGGATCGCCGCGCAAGGCATCCTCCAGCCCCGCACGGCCCAGTTCAGCGGAGGCAAAACCGATGAACACCAGCGCGATGCGCCCGCCCTGCCCTTCGACCAGCGCGTTGGTGGCCAGCGTTGTGGACAGCGACACCATCGCAATATCGGCAGGCGCGACACCGGCCTGCGCGACGGCCCGATCAATCGCTTCGCCCACGCCTATCGCCAGTTCGGGCCGCGATGTCAGCGCCTTGGCCTTGGCAATCACCTGATCGGTGGCTTCATCCAGCACAATCGCGTCGGTATAGGTGCCGCCCGTGTCCACGCCCAAAAGATACGCCATGTTCTGTCCCTGACTTGCCTGCGCTGTCTTATCGTGTTTCGATTTTAACTTGAATCACAATTCGCTACCTCTCCCTGACGGTCAAACGTGATGTGTGCTGTCTCAAGTGAAAGTCGAAACACTTGAGACATGAATTGGCGATTGTGTCGATGCGTTCGTTGTCCAATAATCGGGGCATGACCACCGCCCTGACCCACGCCATTACCGACCGGCGCGATGACCTGATCGCGCTGACCCAGGATCTGATACGTATTCCCACGCTGAACCCACCGGGAGAGAATTACCGCGAGATTTGCGAATATCTGGACCGGCGGCTGCGCGGCGCGGGTTTTCAGACCGAACTGATCCGCGCCCATGACACGCCCGGGGACAGCGACCGCTATCCGCGCTGGAATATCGTGGCCCGTCGCGACGGCGGACTGGCTGGCGATTGTGTCCACTTCAACAGCCATATCGATGTGGTCGCGTTAGGCACGGGCTGGACGGTGGACCCCTTTGGCGGTGCTTTGATCGACGGCAGAATCTATGGTCGCGGTGCCTGCGACATGAAAGGGGGGCTGGCCACATCCATCATCGCCGCCGAGGCGTTTATTGCAACGCATCCCGATTTTGCCGGTGCAATCGAGATATCCGGCACGGCAGATGAAGAATCCGGCGGCTATGGCGGCGTCGCATATCTGGCGGAACAGGGTTACTTTGATCCCGCCCGCGTGCAGCACGTCATCATCCCCGAACCGCTGAACAAGGATCGCGTCTGCCTTGGCCATCGCGGCGGCTGGTGGGCGGAAATCGAAACCTTCGGTGAAATCGCCCACGGGTCCATGCCGTTTCTGGGTGATTGCGCGGTGCGGCACATGGGGGCGGTGCTGAGCACGTTTGAAACCACGCTTTATCCGGCCCTGGCGGCCCGCACGACCGCCATGCCCGTGGTGCCCGAGGGCGCGCGATCATCCACAATGAACATAAACGCCATCCACGGCGGCCAGCCCGAACCGGCCGACGACTACACCGGCCTGCCCGCGCATTGTGTGCCGGACAGCTGTCGGATCGTGATCGACCGACGGTTTCTGGTCGAAGAAAACATCGACGATGTGCGCAGCGAGGTGAAAGACCTGCTAGAGAGGCTGAAGGCCAGCCGCGCCAAATTCGACTATGCCCTGCGCGACATCAACGTGGTTCTGCCCAGCATGACCGACCGGAACGCGCCGGTGGTGCAGGTGATCGCCGATCAGATCGCGGCTGTCCTGGGCACACCCGCGCAATTCGTCGCATCGCCCGGCACCTACGACCAGAAACACATCGACCGGATCGGCAAGCTGAAGAACTGCATCGCCTACGGGCCGGGAATATTGGAACTGGCGCATAAACCGGACGAATTTATAGGCGTCGATGACATGATCGACAGCGCAAAGGTGATGGCGGGGGCGCTGGCAAATATATTGGTGCCGTAGGGCAGGGGTTTACCCCGACGGTCCCGACACCGCGATGTTGTCGATCAAGCGCACCCCCGCCAGCCATGCCGCCGCGAACAGTCGCGCACCCGGACTCGAACGGTCCAGCAGCGATAAATCATTGCCGTCGCGCAGCTCAAGATAGTCGATCCTGGTAAACCCCGCAGCCAGTATCAGCGTCCGCGCATCCTCGACGATCTGCGCCATGCCTGCACCTGCCTGCAACTGCGCGCGCATATCCTGCATCACCTCGGCAAGCACCGGCGCCTTGATCCGCGACCTGTCGGACAGCAACAGATTGCGCGATGACATCGCCAGCCCGTCTTCTTCGCGGATGGTGGGACAGCCAATGACCTCAATGGGAATATCAAGATCGGCGGCCATGCGGCGGACGACCTGTAATTGCTGGTAATCCTTTTCGCCAAAGAACGCGAAATCAGCGCTGGTCTGCAAGAACAGCTTGGGCACCACCGTCGCCACCCCATCGAAGTGGCCGGGGCGGGATGCACCGCACAGCATATCTGTCAGCCCTGCGACCGTCACGGTGGTCGCGAACCCGTCGGGGTAAATCTGATCGGGCGACGGCACATAGATCAGGTCAACGCCGGTCGATTCCAGTTTGCGCGCGTCGTCCTGTTCAGTGCGCGGATAGCTGGCCAGATCGTCGGGGTTGTTGAACTGCCTGGGGTTCACAAAGATCGTCACGATCACCCGGTCACAGGCCGCACGCGCCGCACGCGCCAGCGACAGATGCCCCTGATGCAGCGCGCCCATCGTGGGCACGACGCCAATGGTTTCCTCCGCCTTATGCCAGATCGCCGTTTGCGCACGCAGGCCCGCGAGCGTCCGTTCGATGGGCGCGATCACTTTGGGGCCTCGTCTGCGAAAACATGTTCGGCAGCCGGAAACGCCCGTGCCCGCACATCGGCGGCATAGGCGGCAACGGCCGCCGCCCCATCATCACCCAGATGCGCATAACGTTTCACGAATTTCGCCTTGAAGGCAGTGAACAACCCCAGCATGTCATCGACCACCAAAATCTGCCCATCACACCCCGCGCTGGCCCCGATCCCGATCGTCGGAACCGGCACAAGCGCCGTGATCTCATCCGCGAGGCCCGCAGGCACCTTTTCCAGCACCACGGCAAACGCGCCCGCATCCGCGACTGCCTGCGCATCGGCCAGCAGCGCATCACGCGCGGCACCACGGCCCTGCACCTTGTAGCCGCCCAGCGTGTTGATCGACTGTGGCGTCAGCCCGATATGGGCCATGACGGGAACACCCCGTGCAACCAGAAAGGCAATCGTTTCGGCCATCGCCACGCCGCCTTCCAGCTTGACCGCACCCGCGCCGGTTTCCGCCATCAGCCTTGCTGCGTTGCGAAACGCCTGTTGCGGGCTTTCCTCGTATGACCCGAAGGGCATGTCGATCACCATCATGGCGCGCGTCAGCCCGCGGGCCACTGCCCGCCCGTGCATGATCATCATCTCCATCGTCACGCCCAGCGTGGACGGCAAACCATGCAGCACCATCCCCACACTGTCGCCTACCAGGACAAAATCGCAATGTGCATCCATCATTTGCGCCATGGGCGTGGTATAGGCCGTCAGGCTGACCAGCGGTGTGCCGCCTTTGGCGGCGCGGATATCATCCGGCAGTGGGGCCCGCTTCTTGGCAGTCGCGCTCATCTCGTCCTCCGGCATGATGCGTGTTGCGGCGGCAGATAGCAGCACGCCCCCGCGCTTTCCAGTGCCAAGGGCTTGATTTGCCCCCGCGTTGGGTCAAGACTGCCCGGAACAACGGGGGAAACCATGCATCATCTCAACCGCATCATCGTGGCATCAGCCATCGCCCTTTGCGCACCCGCAGCTCTTGCACAGGACAGCATTTCCGTTGCCATCCAGCTGGAACCGCCAAACCTTGACCCCACCAGCGGGGCGGCGCAGGCGATTGACAGTGTGTTATACGCCAATGTGTTCGAAGGGCTGACCCGTTTCGCCGCTGACGGCGCGATCATTCCGGGGTTGGCGGAAAGCTGGGCGGTATCGGATGACGGGCTGACCTATCTGTTCATGTTGCATGACGGCGTGACCTTTCACGACGGCACGACGATGGACGCCGAAGATGTGAAATTCAGCCTTGACCGCGCGCGCGCCGACGACAGCACAAATGCGCAAAAGGGGCTGTTTGCGGGTATTGCCGATGTCACTGTGGTTGATCCGCTGACGGTGCAGATCATGCTGGACCAACCCGACGGGATGTTCCCGTTCAACATGGCATGGGGCGACGCCGTAATCGTCGCGCCTGAAAGCATCGGTAATATCGCCAGCAACCCCATCGGAACCGGGCCGTTTGTCTTTGCCGACTGGGTGCAGGGCGACCGGATCGAGCTGATGCGCAACGACGACTATTGGGGTAATCCGGCTGTGTTAGGGTCTGCAACCTTTCGGTTCATCAGCGATCCGACCGCCGCCTTTGCCGCCGTCATGGCCGAGGATGTGGACGCATTCATCGGCTTTCCCGCCCCTGAAAACCTGCCGCAGTTTCAGGCCGACCCGCGGTTTCAGGTGCTGATCGGCAATACCGAAGGCGAAACAATCCTGTCGATCAACAACAAGATGCCCCCCTTTGATAACCGACTGGTCCGGCAGGCCGTGGCCCATGCCATCGACCGGCAGGCGATTATCGACGGGGCAATGTTCGGCCTTGGCACACCGATCGGCACCCATTTCGCCCCGCATCATCCTGACTATCTGGATATGCTGGGCAATTCCCCCCATGACCCCGACAAGGCGCGCGCCTTGCTGGCCGAGGCGGGTTTCGCCGACGGGTTCACCACCACGCTGAAACTGCCCCCACCCAGCTATGCCCGCCGCGGCGGCGAGATTATCGCAAGCCAACTGCGCGCGGTCGGGATCGAAACCGAGATTACCAATCTCGAATGGGCCCAGTGGATCGAGGAGGTGTTCACGAATAAGGATTTCGGCCTGTCCATCGTCAGCCATACCGAACCGATGGATATCGGAATTTACGCCAACCCCGATTATTATTTCCAGTATGACAACCCGTCCTTCCGCGCTGTGATGACGCAGTTGAACGCCACGACAGATGCAGGCGGGCGCAGCGCGCTACTCAAGGCTGCACAGCGGATCATCGCGGATGATTATGTAAACGGCTTCCTGTTCGAACTGGCCGTGGCGACCGTGGCCAAGGCAGATATTCGCGGGTTATGGGTGAACCAGCCCACCGCTGCCGTCGATCTGACTGCGGTCAGCCGGGCCAACTGATCTGATGCCCGCGGCAGGTTCATCGGGGCAGGCATGATCCGCTACACACTTGGCCGCCTGACATCGCTGGCCATCAGCCTGATCGTCGCCTCGCTGGTGATTTTCGCCGTGATCGAGGTGATCCCGGGCGATCCGGCGGCCTTTATGCTGGGCGTCAACGCACGGCCCGATACCATTGCGGCGCTGCGGGCGGAGATGGGGCTGGATCAGTCACTGTTCCAGCGGTATTTTGCGTGGATTGGGGGCATGATGCAGGGCGACTTTGGGACGTCGTGGACCTATAAGACACCAGTGGCCGAATTGATCAGCGACCGGATCTGGGTGTCACTGCCGTTGGCGGCTTATGCGCTGATCCTGTCGACCCTTATCGCCTTTCCGGCGGGGATCTATGCGGCCAGCCGCCGCGGCGGGGCGGGTGACATCACGATCATGGGGGCCACACAACTGGGTGTCGCGATTCCGAATTTCTGGTTCGCGATGATCCTTGTGCTGATCTTTGCCATCAATCTGCGCTGGTTTTCCGCTGGCGGCTTTCCCGGCTGGGACAATCCCGCACTGGCGCTCAAATCGCTTACATTGCCTGCCATCGCGCTGGCCCTGCCGCAGGCGGCCATTCTGGCGCGCGTCATGCGGTCATCGTTGCTGGACATGCTGGGCGAGGATTTCATCCGCACCGCCCGCGCCAAGGGGCTGTCGCGCCGACAGGCGCTTTGGAAACACGCGGTGCGCAACGCGTTGATCCCGGTGCTGACGATCATCGGGCTGCAATTCTCGTTCCTGCTGGCTGGCGGCATCATCATCGAACAGGTGTTTTTCCTGCCCGGTCTGGGGCGGCTGATCTTTCAATCCATCAGCGCACGCGACCTGATCGTGGTGGAAAGCGTGGTGATGTTGCTGGTGTTTCTGGTGATCGTGGTGAATTTCGCGGTCGATCTGGCCTATGCCGCCGTAGATCCAAGACTGCGGCGCAGATGATGGACCGAAACCTGATCACAGGCAGCGCATTGACGGCGGTTTTTATCGCTCTGTCGGTCGTGTCATTTGTCTGGACTCCCTTTGATATCGAAACGCTGGATATCGCGGGCAAGCTGCAAGCGCCGGGCGGTGCGCATTTGCTGGGCACCGACCATTTCGGGCGCGATATCCTGTCGATGATCATGATGGGCGCACGCACGTCAATTGCGGTCGCGTTGGTCGCGGTGGGGATCGGCATGGTGCTCGGAATCCCGCTGGGGCTATTGGCCGCCGCAAGGCGCGGGACACTGTTGGACGAGGTGATCATGCGCGGCAATGACCTGATCTTTGCCTTTCCGTCGCTGGTCATTGCGATTCTGATTACAGCCGTGTTCGGCGCCTCTGCGGTGAATGCGATCATCGCCATCGGTATCTTTAACGTGCCTGTCTTTGCCCGCCTGACACGCGGTGCGGCCCTGCCCTTGTGGGAACGTGACTTTATCCTTGCCGCCCGCGTCTGCGGCAAATCGGCGGCCCGCATTTCGGTGGAACATATCCTGCCCAACATCACCAACCTGATGATCGTGCAAGGGACGATCCAGTTCAGCCTTGGCATTTTGGCCGAGGCCGCGCTGTCATATATCGGCCTTGGCGCACAGCCGCCGACCGCCAGTTGGGGGCGGATGCTGGCCGATGCGCAAACGCTGGTCAGCATCGCGCCGCATACCGCCCTGATCCCCGGATTTGCGATCCTATTCATGGTGCTGGGGCTGAACCTGCTGGGGGACGGGCTGCGCGACTGGCTGGACCCACGCTTGCGGGTGGCGCGGCTATGACGCTGCTGGACATCAAAAACCTGTCGCTGCGGATCAATGCCACTCCAATCCTGCATGATGTCGGCCTGTCCATGCAGCCCGGCGAAATCACCGCCATCACCGGCGAGAGCGGGTCGGGCAAATCCATGACGGCGCTGGCGATCATGGGCCTGTTGCCCCGGGGCGCGGTGCCCACTGGCCAGATCATGCTGGATCGTACAGAGATCCTGCAAACGCCCGAACCCGCCCTGTGCCGCATGCGCGGCAACACGATGGGCATGGTATTTCAGGAACCCATGACCGCGCTGAACCCGGTCCAGACCATCGGCGCGCAGGTGGCCGAAACGATCCTGATCCATGAACGCGCGCCCAAGGCGCAGGCCCATGCGCGCGCCGCCGCCATGCTGCAACGGGTTGGACTAAGCCAGCCCCCAACGCGCTATCCACACGAACTGTCCGGCGGGCAGCGCCAGCGCGTTTGCATCGCCATGGCCATCGCACGGCATCCAAAACTGCTGATCGCGGATGAACCGACCACCGCGCTGGATGTGACAACACAGGCCCGCATCCTAGATCTGCTGCGCGACCTGGTGCGCGATTTTGATATGGGGCTGTTGCTGATCACCCATGACCTTGCCGTGGTGGCCGACGTGGCCGACCGGATTGTCGTGATGGAAAAGGGGCGTGTCGTGGAATCCGGCCCGACCCGGGACTTGCTGCACAAAATGCAGAATCCCTATACCCGCGCACTGTTCGCCGCATCGGCCCATGCTGTCGATCTGCCTGCACATACCCCTGCCCCAACGCTTTTGACCGTGCAGAACGTCACGCGCGATTACCCCCTGCCGCGCCAAACCCTGCTTGGCCCGCGCGCCCGGTTCAAGGCGCTTGACGATGTCAGCTTCCACATCGACCACGGCGAACGCGTCGGGCTTGTCGGCGAAAGCGGCAGCGGAAAATCGACCCTGACACGGGCCATTCTGGGGCTGGAAGAGCCGCAAGGCGGCCGGATCACACTGAACGGGCAGCCGGTTTTCACCGGGCACCGCCCCAACCTTGCCGTGCGGCGCAAGATGCAGGTGGTGTTCCAGGATCCCTACAGCAGCTTCAACCCCCGCCACAGGGTCGCGCGGCTGATCACCGAACCGTTTCACCTGCTGGACGCCCCGCCCAGCGGTGCCGCGCGTGACGTGGCGATTGCCACCGCGCTGCGCGATGTCGGCCTGTCGCCGGATGATGCGGATAAATACATCCACGAATTTTCCGGCGGTCAGCGTCAGCGCATCGCCATCGCCCGCGCGCTGATCGCTAAACCTGAACTGATTATCTTTGACGAGGCGGTGTCCGCGCTTGATGTTTCCGTGCGCGCGCAGGTGCTGGATTTGATCGCCGATCTGTGCCGCAAGCGCCCGCTGGCCTATTTGTTCATCAGCCATGACCTTTCCGTCGTGCGCAGCATCACCGATAGGGTACTGGTGATGCAGGCAGGAAAAATCGTGGAATACGGCGAAACAGAGACTGTTTTGACCACCCCGCAACACCCCTATACCCAATCCCTGATCGCCGCCGCCCCGCGTTTGCCCGCCACGGGCACCGCATGAAGGCAGCCTTGTTTTCACGGGTGAACACGACGATCATGCGGGCAAACAGTACAAGAGGCGACACATGGCCCATGCCGTCACACCCGGCCCCCGCAACCTGATCACCGATGTGGCGGGGCTGCGCGTTGGCAATGCGCAAGACGATCACATCAAGACCGGCACGACCGTTGTGGTCGGCGACGCACCCTTTGTCGCCAGCGTGCATGTCATGGGCGGCGCACCGGGGACCCGCGAAACCGATCTGCTGGCCCCTGACAAGACCGTGCAACAAGTCGATGCGCTGGTGCTGTCAGGCGGGTCCGCTTACGGGCTTGATGCCTGTTCGGGTGTCATGGACGGGCTGCGCGCGCAGGGGCGCGGTTTTGCCGTGGGGCCTGTGCGCGTGCCCATCGTGCCAGGCGCGATCATCTTTGATCTGATCAACGGCGGGGCCAAGGATTGGGGTGAAAATCCCTACCGCGCGCTGGGCCGTGCGGCGCTGGAGACTGCAACACCGGATTTCGCCATCGGCACGGCTGGCGCAGGCACCGGTGCGCTGACCGCGATGCAAAAAGGTGGCTTGGGGTCGGCATCGCTTGTCCTGCCTGATGGCACGACCGTCGGTGCCCTGGTTGCGGTCAACGCACTGGGCAGCGTGACCACGCCGGGCGAGCGTCATTTCTGGGCCGCCCCGTTCGAGCTAGGCGGCGAATTCGGCCGCGCAGGCCCCGACCCGCAGTCGGGACTGGCCATTGCGCGTCGCAGCCGCAAGGAACAGGCTATGCAAATGCAGGCCACCCGAGGCATGAACACTACCATCGCGATCGTCGCCACCGACGCACCGCTGACCAAGGTGCAATGCCACAGGCTCGCTGTCACTGCGCATGACGGCATGGCGCGCGCCATCGTGCCGTCACATACCCCGCTTGACGGTGATCTGGTGTTCGGAGTGGCGACGGGCACCGACGGTGACGTCGATGTTGCCGCCCTTCAATCCATATCGGCCGCCGCCGCCACATGCCTGAGTCGTGCGATTGCCCGCGCAGTATATGAGGCGACCCCGGCTGCAGGGGATATTCTGGCGACTTATCGGGGATAGCCGTGCAACGACGTCGTGCGGGGTCTACCCCGCCTTTAGCCGATCACATGCGGACATGGGCAGGCGCGTCGTGGCCACGTAAGGGAACCCCGACATCGGCTTGCTGTAAATAGCGACAATTTGCGCCCGAAAGACAGAATGCAGCCCTAATTCAAACGCATTTCAGTTCTAGGCGGGGCAACAGAGAAATGCGTCAAATAGTTATGAGCCATATTTTGTCGCTCAAGTTAATATCGGTACACTGGAATCTGAATATGAAATTTAAGTCTTTTCTACTTGCCGGCGCTCTTGCCGTCGTATCCGCAACGGCCAGTTCCGCTGCAACCTATAAATACGGCGATGTGACGGACGGCGTTACGATCTCGAATAAATTACGCAAGCAATCAGTCGATTTCATAGAATTTTCTCTGGTGGCGCCTGATGGGTTCTTTGTGTCAGCACTCAATATTTCTGTCACAAGCAAGCCAGGTAAAAATCTCAGCGAAGTGATCGGGCTGTATTCCAGCTCTGGCCTGATGGCGACCGCAGCAGCAAAGCGCGGCGGTGGGAATACCGCAACGCTGTCCTTCAGCGGCGCCAATACACCCGCCGAGGGAACCTATACGCTTGGTATCGCGGGATGGAAGGCCTTCTTTCCCGACGACATGGAAGACGCCTATTCAACGGCCTTCTTTGGTAACGGGAAATACACGGTGCAGATCGACCCGACCCTTAGCGCGGTCCCGCTGCCGGCCGGTGGACTGCTGCTGTTGACGGGTCTTGGCGCGCTTGCATTCGGGCGCCGCAAAACGCGCAAAGCGTAAGGCAAAAATCTGTCCTGCAAAATTGACGCGCAATGGATCGTGCTTGGCTGTCGTGCCATTCGCAATCGAGCCAGTTGCGGTCATAACGCGGCTGGGACAACCCGGTGCTTAACATCCCAAATGCAACCGGGCGCCAGTTTTCACCGGCGCCCGCTTGTTTCATCCTGACCGCAGATCAGTTCAGCGCCTGATCCGTGATCGCATGTGTCCATGCGCCCTCGGGTTCCGTCGAAATCACCGGGTCGGACCCGCCCGCCAACAGTGCATCCACCGTCCGCTGGTAATCGGCGGGATCAAGAGCGCCGTTCGATCCGGCGGTCAGCTTGGCGATTTCGCCCATCATGCGAATCTGTGCAGCCTCGTTCTGGGCACCAGTTTCGTCGTTATCCAGCACGATCATGGCCGCCGCTTCGGGGTTTTCCTCGGCCCATTTCCAGCCCTTCATGGACGCCCGCACAAAGCGGACCATCTTATCGACGAACACAGGATCTTCCAGATTTTCCTCTAGCGCGTAAATCCCGTCTTCCAATGTGGCAACACCCTGATCTTCGTATTTGAACGTGATCAATTCGTCAGGTGAAACACCGGCGTCCAACACCTGACCATATTCGTTATAAGTCATGGTCGAAATGCAGTCGGCCTGCCGCTGCAACAGCGGATCAACGTTGAACCCCTGCTTCAGTACGGTGACACCATCCGGCCCGCCATCTGTGGAAATGCCTTCGCGGCTCATCCAGCTGAGAAACGGGTATTCGTTGCCAAAAAACCAGACGCCGATTGTCCGGCCCTTGAAATCCTCGACGCTTTCAATGCCGGTATCCTTCCAGCAGGTCAGCATCAGCCCGGAAGATTTGAACGGCTGCGCGATATTCACGACCGGCAGGCCTTTTTCCCGTGCCGCCAGTGCCGAGGGCATCCAGTTGAGCATGACATCCGCGCCACCACCAGCCAGAACCTGCGGCGGGGCGATATCGGGGCCGCCGGGCAGGATGGTGACGTTCAATCCTTCTTCGTCATAAAACCCCTGATCCTGCGCCACATAGTAGCCGGCGAATTGCGCCTGCGTGACCCATTGCAACTGCAATGTCACATCATTGGCGTGGGCATCGGCATGTGCCATCCCGCCCAGTCCCGCGGCAAGGGCCGCGGCCATCATCAATTTCTTCATTTTGACCTCCAAGTCAGTGTTGCACCCGTTTTACGGGCTTTGTTATTTGCGTTGCGACGGGTGCCAGAACGTTACCCGCCCTTCGATCCAAGCCATCAGCCCATAGAACGCGCTGCCTGCGATGGCTGCCACCACAATCTCGGCCCAGACCAGATCAAGCGCAAGCTGGCCGACGCTGGTTGATATCCGAAAGCCCATTCCGACTGTGGGAGAGCCGAAAAATTCAGCAACAATCGCCCCGATAAGCGCGAGGGTTGTGCCGATCTTCAGCCCGTTAAAGATGAACGGCATCGCCGCAGGCAGGCGCAATTTCATCAGTGTCGGCCAATAGCCCGCGCCATAGGTCCGCATCAGGTCGCGCTGCATCGCAGTGGTGTCGCGCAGCCCGGCGACGGTATTCACAAGGATCGGAAAAAACACCATCACGCCAACGACAGCCGCCTTGGATTCCCAATCGCTGCCCAGCCATTTGACGAAAATCGGCGCGGTGCCGACAATGGGCAATGCGGCCATGAAACCGCCCACCGGCATGATCCCACGGGTCAGAAACGGTGACCGGTCTGCCAGGATCGCAATCGCGAAGGCCGCCAAAGCACCAATCAGATAACCGGCCATCGCCCCTTTCAGGATCGTCTGCTTGAAATCCGCCCAAAGTATCGGCAACTCCGCACTGAACCGCTGCGCAATCGCAGAGGGCGGTGGCAGGATGATTGGGCTGACCTCTAGCAGGCGCACCAGCATTTCCCACATGATCAACAGCGTCAAACCAAAGATCGCTGGCACCAGAAGCTGCACAGACCGGTGCTGCGACAGCGCGCTGGCTGCCAGCCGCGCGTTGATGAACCACCCCAGCCCCCATACCGCCAGCGCCCCGATGATCGCCGTTGCCGTCATGTGCCTGCGATCCCCATGCGGCGTAAGGTCAGACGTTCAATCAGGCTGAATAACCCGACAAGCGTCGCCGCCGTGATCGCCGCAGCAAACAGTGCGGCCCATGTCACCATCGGTTGCCCGTACTGATCACCTACCAGCATCCGCGCGCCAAACCCGGCGCGCGCACCTGTGGGCAATTCCGCAACAATAGCCCCAACCAGCGCGGCAGATACGCCGATTTTCAGTGACGCGAACAAATAGGGCACGGATGCGGGCAACCGCAGCTTCCAGAACCCCTGTGCGGGACTGGCATGATAGGTGCGCAGCAGATCAAGCTGCATCGCATCGGGGCTGCGCAATCCCTTGACCATCCCCACGACGACAGGAAAAAAGCTCAGGTAGGCGCTGATGACCGCCTTGGGCAACAGCCCCTGAATACCGATCGCGCCCAGCATCACGATGATCATGGGCGCCAATGCCAGAATAGGAATGGTCTGGCTGGCGATGGCCCAGGGCATCACGCTCATGTCCATGGCACGGTTGTAAACGATCCCCACCGCCAGCAGAATGCCCAGCCCGGTGCCAATGGCAAACCCCAACAATGTGGCCGACAAGGTGACCCAGCCGTGATAAACGAGGCTGCGCCGCGATGTGATCCGGGTATCAAAGGTCGTCGCCCACATCTCGGCCGCGACCTGATGCGGCGACGGAAGGCGCGGGCGCGGCTGCACATAAGTCAGCGGAATCAGGTGCAGATTGCGGATACTCAGCGACAGCCCGCTATAATCCTGCCGCGCCATCGGCGTTTCAGGGGTAACACCCAAACCGTCGCGCTGCGCCTGGTCAGCCGTCAGATGCATGTTCATTGGCACGACTGCAACGATCCAGATCAGCAGGATCGCCCCGATGACCGTCAAGACCGGCAGGACAGATCTCATCAAATGCCCTCTCCGCTTTGTTCAAAATACTCTCGGCGGCGGCATCTAGACATCGTCATGGCCCGCACGCAGCCCGTCACGCACCCGATGCGCAATCGCGATGAATTCAGGCGTATCACGAATATCCAATGGCCGCTCTTTCGGCAGGGGGCTGTCGATGACATCGGTGATCCGGCCCGGACGCGGCGACATGACCACGATCTTGGTCGACAGATACACCGCCTCGGGGATGGAATGGGTGACAAAGGCAATCGTCTTTTGCGTCCGCGCCCAAAGCTGCAACAGCTGTTCGTTCAGATGGTCCCGCACGATTTCATCCAGCGCACCAAAGGGTTCATCCATCAACAGCACATCCGCATCAAAGGCCAGCGCACGGGCGATGCTGGCGCGTTGTTGCATCCCACCTGACAACTGCCATGGAAATTTCTTCTCAAATCCTTCCAGATCAACCAGCGCCAGCACACGGGCCACACGTTCGGCCTGTTCCGCCGTGGAAAACCCCATAATCTCCAGCGGTAGTCTGACATTGCCCCCGATTGTCCGCCACGGATACAGCCCCGCCGCCTGAAACACATAGCCGTAGGCGCGTGCGCGTCGGGCTTCATCGGGCGTCATGCCATTGACCGACAGTTTCCCGCCGGTTGGCTGCTCCAGTCCCGCGATGCAACGCAGAAAAGTCGTCTTTCCGCAACCCGACGGCCCGATAAAGCTGACAAAATCACCTTTGCGGATCGTCAGATTAACATCCTTCAGCGCATGCACTGGCCCATCGTTTGTCTGGAACGTCAGGTTCAGATCATGCGCATCAACCGCGACTGACGCATTGCGTTCAGTGGCAACTTCTTCTTCCACAAAGGCCTTGGCAGCCAATTCAGCAACAGTCGGCATCAGACCCCCGTTGCGGGAATGCCCGTCCGTTCGACCGGGCGGGGCGATGTCAGTTCCTTCCACGACGACAGGGCGCGGTTGACCGGCGTATTGCCTGCGCGCTTGACGAATTTTCCGTGGCCTTCCTGTGTGCGGACCTCGCCATCGTGAATGGCCACATGCCCGCGTGTCAGGGTAAAGCGCGGCAACCCTGTCACCTGCTTGCCTTCGAACACATTGTAATCAATCGCCGATTGCTGTGTCGTGGCGGTAATCGTCTTGGACTTCTCCGGATCCCAGACCACCAGATCGGCATCGGCCCCCACCAGAACCGCACCCTTTTGAGGATAACAATTCAGGATTTTGGCGGAATTTGTCGACGTCACAGCCACAAATTCGTTCATCGTCAAACGGCCTGTGCGCACGCCATGCGTCCATAGCATCGGCATCCGGTCCTCAAGCCCGCCGGTGCCATTGGGGATCTTGGTGAAATCGCCCACACCATAGCGTTTCTGTTCGGTGGAAAACGCGCAATGGTCCGTCGCAACCACCGACAGGCTGCCACTTTGCAGGCCCGCCCAAAGGCTGTCCTGATGCTGCTTGTTGCGGAACGGCGGCGACATGACGCGGCGCGCGGCATGGTCCCAATCCTTGTTGAAATACTCGCTTTCGTCCAGCGTGAGATGCTGGATTAGCGGCTCACCCCAGACGCGCTTGCCCTGCATCTTCGCGCGGCGGATCGCCTCGTGGCTTTCCTCGCAGGAGGTATGCACGACATAAAGCGGCACACCGGCCATATCGGCAATCATGATTGCACGGTTTGTCGCCTCACCCTCGACCTGCGTGGGGCGGGAATAGGCGTGCGCCTCTGGCCCGGTATTGCCGGCTGCCAGCAGTTTAGCCGACAGTTCGGCCACCACATCACCGTTTTCGGCATGCACCATGGCAATGCCGCCCAGTTCCGCCAGGCGGTTGAACGACGCATACATTTCGTCATCGTTGATCATCAAGGCGCCCTTGTAGGCCATGAAATGCTTGAAGGTGTTGATACCGCGATCCCTGATGACACTTTCCATTTCATTGAAAACCTGCTCGCCCCACCAGGTGACGGCCATATGAAACGAATAGTCACAGTTGGCGCGGGTCGATTTGTTGTCCCACATCTGCAATGCATCATGCAGTCCCTGACCGGGGCTGGGCAGCGCGAAATCCACCACCATCGTGGTGCCACCGGCCAAGGCCGCGCGCGTTCCACTTTCGAAATCATCGGTGGAATAGGTGCCCATGAACGGCATTTCCAGATGCGTATGCGGGTCAATTCCGCCGGGCATGACATAGCAGCCGGTGGCGTCAAGCTGGTCGTCACCTGCCAGGTTCGGCCCGATCGCAACAATCTTGCCGCCGTCGATCAACACATCCGCCTTGTAGGTCAGATCGGCGGTCACGATTGTTCCATTCTTGATGACTGTAGTCATGATCTTGTCTCCCTGTCCGCGGTCTGCGCGGCCCTGATCTTCTTCTGTTCAAAAATACCTCGGGGGGACCGCGCAAGGCGCGGTCGGGGGCAGCGCCCCCTAGCTTGCTATCTCCGCCGTCTCGACAACCGCGTGAAACAGCACATCCGCCCCGGCCGTGGCCCATTCAGGCGTTATTTCTTCCGCTTCGTTATGGCTTAGCCCGTCAACACAAGGGCACATCACCATTGCCGTGGGGTAGACATCGTTGATCCAGCAGGCGTCATGCCCCGCGCCAGACACAATATCCATGTGACTATACCCCAAACGCTCGGCCGCGTCGCGCACGGCCTTGACGCAGCCTTCGTCAAAGGCGGGCGGGTCGAACTGGCCGACGATCTCGCAGGAAAATTCCACGCCGATATCCTCACACAGCTTCGGCGCGCGTTCCCTCAACTCCGCGACCATCGCGTTCAATTTGTCCAGCAGATGCGTGCGCATATCAACGGTAAAGACGACCTTGCCGGGAATGATGTTGCGGCTGTTGGGGTAGACGTCGATATGGCCGATGGCGCCCACCGCATTCGGCTGGTTCTTCATCGCGATCTCATGCACCAGTTCGGTCACCAGCGCCAAACCACGCCCCGCATTCTTGCGCATATGCATCGGGGTCGATCCGGTGTGGCTTTCCTTGCCCGTCACCGTGCATTCGATCCAGCGCAGGCCCTGCCCATGGGTCACGACGCCGATATCCTTGCCCTCGGCCTCCAAAATCGGGCCTTGTTCGATGTGCAGTTCGAAAAACGCGTGCATCTTGCGATCACCGACCTTTTCATCACCTTTCCAGCCGATCCGCGCCAGTTCATCGCCGAATGTCTTGCCTTCGGCATCTGCCCGCCCATACGCCCAGTCCAGCGTATGCTTGCCAGCAAAAACGCCCGAAGCCAGCATAGCAGGGGCATATCGCGTGCCTTCCTCGTTCGTCCAGTTGGTCACCACGATGGGGTGCTTTGTCTTGATATCCAGATCATTCATGGTGCGAATAATCTCCAGCCCGCCCAGCACGCCCAGCACACCGTCATATTTGCCGCCCGTTGGCTGCGTATCCAGATGCGAACCGACATAGACAGGCAATGCGTCGGGGTCGGTGCCTTCACGGCGGGCGAACATATTGCCCATCTCATCCACGCCCATGGTGCAACCCGCAGCCTCGCACCAGCTTTGGAACAAATGGCGGCCGTCGCTGTCGGCGTCGGTCAGGGTCTGGCGATTGTTGCCACCCGCGATGCCGGGGCCAATCTGTGCCATTTCCATCAGGCTGTCCCACAAACGTGCGCCATTGATCTTGAGGTTCTCGCCGGGGGCAGCCATGTTTCGTCTCCTTGCATTCTGTTTGACCGGCTGGGTTTGACCAACTGGTCAAATCCACGCTAGCAGAGGTTCGGGGCCAGTCAAGTTTTCCGCGTGAATTTCAGGCGATTGCCTGCGATAGGAACAACATGCACAAGGAACATACCTGTCCGCCCGGAAATTGAGCAAGGGATCAGAATGAAAAAACCGCAAACCCGGATCCAGAAACGCAATCAGGCCGCGATCCTGTCGGCGGGCCTTGATGTCTTTTCAAAATATGGGTTTCGGGGGTCCACCCTTGACCAGATCGCCGAGACGGCCGGGCTGTCAAAGCCCAATCTGCTCTATTATTTCCCATCAAAAGAGGCGATCCACACCACCCTACTGGAACGGCTGTTGGACACATGGCTCGACCCTCTCAAGGCGCTGGACGGAGCAGGCGACCCGGTGCAGGAAATCATGGATTACGCCCGGCGCAAACTGGCTCTTAGCCGCGATTTCCCGCGTGAAAGCAGGCTGTTTGCGAATGAAATCTTGCAGGGCGCACCCCGAATCGAATCCATCCTGCAAAATGACCTTAAGGCCCTGGTCGATGAAAAGGCCGCTATCATTCAAGGCTGGGCTGATGCCGGAAAGATTGCCCCGATTGATCCGCATCACCTGATCTTTTCGATCTGGGCGCTGACCCAGCATTATGCCGATTTCGATGTGCAGGTGCGGGCCGTGCTGGGCGACAAGCCGCCCTACGACGGGGCGGCCGTTTTTCTTGAACAGCTTTATGCCAAGCTGCTGACGCCCTAGGGGTCATTCGGCGGCAACGGCACCCGGATTGTTGGGGTGGGTTGTCCAGTTGGCGTATTCCTTTTGCACCACCTTGCCGGTGCGCGGGTCCACTGTGCCGGGTTCCATTGCTTCCATCGTGATGCAGTTTTCGACCGGGCAGACATCGACACACAGGTTGCAGGCGACACATTCCGCGTCGATCACACTAAACGTGCGATCCTCGGACATGGCTATCGCCTGATGGCTGGTGTCTTCGCAGGCGGCATAGCAGCGGCCGCATTTGATGCAATCATCCTGATTGATCTTTGCCTTTGCCACATAATTCAGGTTCAGATACTGCCAGTCGGTCACATTGGGCACGGCACGGCCCACAACCTCTTCCACAGATGAATAGCCTTTTTCATCCATCCATTGTGACAGACCGCTGATCATTTCCTGCACAATCTTGAAACCATAGGTCATCGCCGCCGTGCAGACCTGCACATTGCCGCAGCCAAGGCTGATGAATTCCGCCGCATCGCGCCACGTGGTCACGCCGCCGATCCCGCTGATCGGCAGGCCGTGCGTTTCGGGGTTGCGCGCGATTTCCGACACCATCGACATTGCAATGGGTTTCACCGCCGGGCCGCAATAGCCGCCGTGCGACCCCTTGCCGTCAATCGACGGTTCGGGCGACATCGTATCAAGGTTCACGGATGTGATCGAATTGATCGTGTTGATCAGGCTGACCGCATCGGCCCCACCCCGCATCGCCGCCGCCGCAGGCTTGCGGACGTCGGTGATATTGGGCGTCAGTTTCACAATTACCGGCTTGTCGTAATACTGCTTGCACCAGCGGGTGACCATTTCGATATATTCCGGCACCTGCCCAACGGCGGCGCCCATCCCCCGTTCGGACATGCCATGCGGGCAGCCGAAATTCAACTCGATCCCGTCCGCGCCAGTGGCGGCGACACGGGGCAGGATATCTTTCCAAGCCTGTTCTTCGCAGGGCACCATGATGCTAACGATCATCGCGCGGTCAGGGTAGTCTGCCTTGACCCGTGTGATTTCTTCCAGGTTCACTTCCAAAGGCCGGTCCGTGATCAACTCGATGTTGTTCAGCCCCAACAGCCGCCGGTCCGCGCCATAGATCGCGCCATAGCGCGGGCCGTTGACGTTGACGACAGGCGGGCCTTCGGACCCCAGCGTTTTCCAGACGACGCCACCCCAACCGGCCTCGAACGCGCGGCGCACGTTGTATTCCTTGTCAGTCGGCGGGGCAGAGGCCAGCCAGAACGGGTTGGGGGATGTGATACCCAGAAAATTGGTTGTCAGATCGGCCATTTTAGTTGCTCCCCATCAAGGTTGCGTGAATATCCATTGCCGCATCGCGCCCTTCGGCCACGGCTGTGACTGTCAGGTCATCACCACCGCTGGCGCAATCGCCCCCGGCCCAGACGCCGGCACGGCTCGTGCGGCCCGCGCCTGTCACGGCGATCTTGCGCCCCTCCAGCGTCAGCCCGGCGTCAGTCTCTAAGGTTTGCCCGATCGCCTTGAACACCTGATCGGCGGCCAGCCGGATGGTTTCACCGGTGCCTTTCAGGCCCGTGCCGTCGTCGGCCGTATATTCAAGCTCAACCTCGCGTACGGCCCCATTGCCATGGATGGCGACAGGCTGCACGTTGAACATCAGCCGCACGCCTTTGGACGCGGCAAGATCCTGTTCATAGCGGCTTGCGCTCATCGCGTCGCGGCCACGGCGATAGGCGATGGTGACGTTTTGCGCGCCCAGCAGTTTGGATTGCACCGCCGCATCCACCGCCGTCATCCCGCCGCCGATCACGACAACGTCGCGGCCCACGGGCAGGTGCGTAAGGTCAGGCGATTGGCGCAGGGTTGCGATGAAATCGACCGCATCAGTGACGCTGTCCTTGTTTTCGCCCGGCGCGCGCAGTGCGTTCACGCCGCCCAGACCGACGGCCAGAAACACCGCATCATGGTCACCGGTCAGCGCATCAAGCGTCAGGTCCGTGCCCAACCGTTTGCCGGTCTGCAATGTGATCCCACCGATGCCCAGCAGCCAATCGACCTCGCGTGCGGCGAAATCATCGGTGGCCTTGTAGGCTGCGATGCCAAATTCATTTAGTCCACCAGGCTTTGTCCGGCCATCATAAAGTGTCACGTCATGCCCCTGCATCGCCAAGCGGTGCGCACAGGCAAGGCCGGCAGGCCCCGCACCCACCACGGCCACGGTTTTGCCGGTCGCATCGGCGCGGGTGTAAGGGTGGCTTTGTTTCGCCATCAGCGCATCGGTCGCATGCCGCTGCAATCGCCCGATTTCCACCGGTTTGCCCTCGGCCGCCTCGCGGACGCAGGCCTGTTCGCACAGATCCTCTGTCGGGCAGACGCGGGCGCACATGCCGCCAAGGATGTTCTGATCAAAGATGGTCTTCGCCGCCGCCTCTGGCGTGCCGGTGCTGATCTGACGAATGAACAGCGGGATGTCGATGCCCGTCGGGCAGGCCGTGACGCAGGGCGCATCATGGCAGAAGTAACACCGATCCGCAGCGACCGCCGCCTCATGGGGGGCATAGGGGGCGTGCAGATCGTCAAAGTTCGTCGCGATTTCTTCACCGGGCAAACGGCCAGCGGCGATACCGGGGGTCATGGGTGTGGACATGGCTGCTTCCTGTCGTGGCTTGTCACGAACAGCCTGCCACAGTTTTATTTTTTATCAAATGGTAAATTTTTGGCAGTTTACAAAAACACCCACCGCGCCTGATTTACAGGCTGTTCCTGCCTCCGGCGGGGATATTTTTACTCTGAAGAAACAATGCGTTATATCAAAATTCGAACGGGTCCACCGTGATCCGCTTACCCAGTGTCATTGCATCGGCCACATGGATCATCGGGGCCAGATCCACGTCGGATGCCCCCGTTTTGATCAGTTCCGCCATGCGGTCATACAGCGCGGGATATTCCCGATCAGGCCCGGCATCCTGTTCGACACCATCAATCAACAATCGCGCGCCACCGTCATGCAGCGTCAGCGTGCCTGCCGTAGTCTCGACACGAATATCCCAGCTTTGCGGGCCTTCCTGCCGCCAATCGAAATCGCCAGTGAAATTGCCCGTCCACTGCAATTGCGCGGCAATCGGCGTGTCGCGATTGCTGGGAAATTGCAGGGTTGCACCTGTCAGATGCACAGGCAGCGGCATAATCTCTGTCATGATCGACAAGGCATTACTGCCCGGATCGAACACGCCCATACCGCCGGGCGCGAACACCCAGTCCTGCCCCGGATGCCAGCGCCGCACGTCTTCCTTCCAGTTGATATGCCCGCCGGTGATCGTCTTGTCCGCCAGCCAAGCCTTGGCCGGGGCCACGCCCTTGGCCATCCGGCTGTGCCATGTGGCAAACAGCGTCACACCCGCCGCCTGCGCCATGGCATGCAACGTCTGCACCTCGGCCAATGTGGCGCCCGGGGGTTTTTCCAGCATTACATGCTGGCCGGCTGCAATCGCCTTGGCCGCATAATCAAAACGCGGCACAGGCGGAAGGCACAAGGACACCACGGGGATATCGGCGCGTGCCGCCAACATCCTTTCAAAATCATCAAAGGCCGGCACGCCGTCCACGGTGCCAGAGCGGCTGACAGTTGCGGCAAGGATCCAGTCGGGGCTGGCGTTGATGGCTGGCACATGTTGATCCACTGCGATCTTGCCGATCCCCACAAGGCAAATTGGCGTTGTCATCAATGCGCCTCTTTTCCCACGGCATTACCGCGACAGCCGATCAGGAAATCGAAATCGGCGCCGGTGTCGGCACCGGTCACCCGGTCGTGGTAGAGTTGGGCATAGCCGCTGGCAGGGCGCGGATTTGCACCGGATTTTTCGGCGGACCAATCGGCCAGACGCGCCGCCAGCTCTGCATCCGGAATATCCAGATGCAGACGCCGTTCGGCCACATCCAGTTCGATCATGTCGCCCGTGCGCACCACCGCAAGCGGGCCGCCGACCGCCGCCTCGGGCGCTGTATGCAGCACCACGGTGCCGAATGCCGTGCCGGACATGCGCGCATCGGAAATCCGCACCATATCGGTGATCCCTTTCTTCAGGATCTTCGGCGGGAGTCCCATATTGCCAACCTCGGCCATGCCGGGATAACCGCGCGGACCACAGTTTTTCAGGACCATCACGCAGGTCTCGTCGATATCCAGCGCATCATCGTTGATCCGCGCCTTGTAGTCGTCGATATCCTCGAACACCACCGCTCGCCCACGATGCGTCATCAGCGCGGGCGTCGCAGCGGATGGTTTCAGCACTGCACCATTAGGCGCCAGATTGCCGCGCAACACGGCCACGCCACCCGATTGCGTCAGCGCCTTTTCCACTGGCAGGATCACATCCTCGTTCCAGTTCTGCACATCCTTGACTTCGTCCCAGATACCCTGCCCCGATACGGTCAGCGCATCCTTGTGCAGCATCCCGGCTTCGCCCAGCCGCTTGATGACGACCGGCAGGCCGCCGGCATAGAAAAACTCCTCCATCAGGTATTTGCCCGATGGCATCAGGTTGACGATTGTCGGCACATCGCGCCCGCACCGGTCCCAGTCATCAAGCGTCAGATCAACGTCGCAGCGGCCCGCCATGGCCAGCAAATGAACCACTGCATTGGTAGACCCGCCAATCGCGCCATTCGTGCGGATCGCGTTTTCGAACGCCCGCTTGGTCATGATATCGGATGGTTTAAGATCGTCCTTGACCATATCGACGATCCGGCGGCCCGTCACATGGGCCATCACCCGGCGGCGGCTGTCCACGGCCGGGATCGCGGCGTTGCCTGACAGCGCCATGCCCAATGCCTCTGCCATCGACGCCATCGTGCTGGCGGTGCCCATCGTGTTGCATGACCCCGCCGAACGCGACATCGACGCCTCTGCCTCGACAAATTCCTCGGCCGACATTTCACCCGCACGCACAGCTTCCGAGAATTTCCAAAGATGCGTGCCGGACCCGACCCGTTCACCCTTGAAGTGACCGTTCAGCATCGGCCCGCCCGACACCATGATCGCGGGCAGATCGACCGACGCCGCCCCCATCAACAAAGCCGGAGTGGTCTTGTCGCAGCCGGCCAGCAACACCACACCGTCGATACATTTCGCGCGGATCGCTTCCTCCACATCCATGGCGCAAAGATTGCGATACATCATCGCCGTCGGGCGGATCGTGCTTTCGGACGGGCTGAACACCGGAAATTCCACCGGAAAGCCACCAGCTTCGTAGACGCCGAACTTCACGCGCTCTGCCAGATCGCGTAGATGCGCGTTGCAAGGGGTCAGTTCGGACCACGTGTTGCAGATGCCAATCACCGGCCGGCCATCCAGCAGGTCGGCGGGCAAGCCCTGGTTCTTCATCCATGACCGGTGATAGATCGCATCCTTGGACGTGCCGCCGAACCATTCCTGTGACCTCAACTTGCGGGGCCATGTGGCGGGTTTGAAGGTCATCGGTCATTTCCCTTTTGCTGATGTTGGCGCTATCATCTCAGGTCTGTATCAAACAGGCAAACCGAATGCGAGGGGACACCATGCAACACGGCAATCTCAGCCACTGGAACGAACGCGTTGATCTGGCTGCCGCCTTTCGCTGGACGGCACGGCTGAACATGCACGAATCCGTCGCCAATCATTTCAGCTTGGCGATCAATGATGATGGCACGCGGTTCCTGATGAACCCCAACCAGATGCACTTCAGCCGGATCAAGGCCAGCGACCTGATCGTGGTCGATGCAAACGACCCTGAAACCCTGCAAGGGCCGGACGCACCCGATCCCACCGCATGGGGGCTGCATGGCGGCATCCACAGGCATGTTCCGCACGCCCGCTGCGCGATGCATGTCCATTCGATCTTTGCTACCGTGCTGGCATCGCTGGCCGACAGTAACCTGCCCCCGATCGACCAGAACTGCTGCACCTTTTTCAACCGCTATGTCATCGACGATGGCTATGGCGGGCTGGCGTTCGAGGACGAAGGCGCACGGTGCGCCGCCCTTTTCACCGACCCCGCGAAACGTGTGATGATCATGGGCAACCATGGTGTGCTTGTCATTGGCGATACCATCGCGGACACATTCAACCGGATGTATTATTTCGAACGCGCCGCCGAAACGTATATCCGCGCGCTGCAAACCGGCCAGCCCTTGCGCGTGCTTCCCGACGATATCGCAGAAAAAACCGCGCAAGAACTCGAAAGCTACCCTGAACAGGATGCGCGACATCTGGCCGAACTCAAGACGATCCTGGACAGCGAAGGTTCAGACTATGCAGCTTGATCCCGCCTTCTTCTGTTGAAAAGTACCTCCGCCGGAGGCTTCCGCCCCATCATCTGCACACCACCCGCTTGAAGTCTGGGCAAGACTGCGCCACCTAATACATCAATGACAAATACCCTTCTCTCCTTCGGCCACGGTTATAGCGCCCGCGCCCTGTCCCGCATCCTGCTGCCGCAGGACTGGCGCGTCATCGGCACGACACGGTCCGACGATAAGGCGACGCGCCTGATGAACGAAGGGGTCGAACCGCGCATCTGGCCGGGGGCCAATATGTCCCCCGCGCTGGATACAGCGACGCATCTTCTGATTTCGGCCGCACCCGACGATGACGGCGACCCGGTGCTGGCCGCGCTGCACGATGAGATCGCCTCCCGCGCCGGACAGTTCGCATGGGTCGGCTACCTGTCTACAACCGGCGTCTACGGCGATCATGGCGGCGACTGGGTGGATGAAACCACCCCGCTGACACCGTCAACCAAGCGCGGGCAGGCACGTGTCGCGGCAGAGGCCGCATGGGCCGCAATCCCTGACCTGCCGCTACATATATTCCGGCTGGCAGGGATTTACGGCCCGGGGCGTGGTCCCTTTGCAAAGGTCCGGCAAGGCACCGCAAAGCGGATCATCAAGGACGGCCAGGTGTTCAGCCGCACCCATGTGGCCGATATTGCACGCGTGCTGTCTGCATCCATCGCGCGCCCCAACCCCGGTTCGGCCTACAATGTCTGTGACGATGATCCAGCCCCGCCGCAGGATGTCATCGCCTATGCCGCCGAACTGCTGGGCCTGCCGATCCCGCCTGCAGTGGATTTCGAAACCGCTGAAATGTCACCAATGGCCCGCAGTTTTTACGCCGAAAGCAAAAAGGTGCGCAATGACCGCATCAAGGATGAACTGGATGTGGACCTTCTATACCCCGACTACCGCAGCGGGCTTAAATCCCTGCTGGCACAGGAAATCGGCGCCTGACGGCCCAGGCGATACCGGAAAAGAGAAATAGCAACAAAATCCCTGTCACAAGGTTGGATGCGTAAAATACAGCGCGATCAGCCCAGTCCAGATTGTTCAGAAACCGGTAAGGCAGGCCCGATGTGACAGTGCCTGCGGGCGATCCGTTCATCGGCCCGACCACCAGTTCCGCCCAGGCCACATAGACCGCGATCACCCCGACCAACCATGCCAGCGCCCCATCCAGGCGCCGATAGCTGCGGTGGATAAACACACTGTCGATCCATTGCAGCAAAGGGCCGAACAAATGCAGATAAAGTTCCAGATGCCACGCCGCCAGTTCCCCGTCAGGGGTGACCGAGGTGGGGTCGGCGAAATAGAGCCGCCAATACAAAAAGACCACCATTGTATTGATCACGGCGGTCATGCTGACGAACCCATCCCAGCGGCGGTCACTGCGCCCTTCCATCAGGGCCATCATGCGGCTGGCGCAAAAGAAGGATGCGAACAGCGCCCAGATCGTCAGAAACCGGAACGGGCCGCCGAAACTGTCGAACCCGCCATAGATGATCGTGCGCAGGCAATATCCTGCGGCCAGCAGAAACACGACCCAGCGGTAGATCAAGACAGGTTTTCCAGTCATCATTCGCATATTCATGCAGCATAGCATGCATCGGTTCGGCCAGGCAGGTAAAGAACAAGGTTACCCCGGCAACTCCTCTTGCCGACACGCGGTAAACGCCTCATATCGCAGGGATGGAAATGCAGGGCAAAAACATGACACTTCGCCAGAAAACCAACCGGTTCCTCGAAACGGCATGGACCCGCAATTTCATCATCGTGGTCATCATCTTCAATGCGATCATTCTTGGCATGGAAACGTCGCAAGGCATCATGTCGATCGCTGGTGACCTGATCATTTTTCTTGACCAGCTATGCCTTGCGATTTTCGTGGCCGAACTGGCGGCCAAGATGTTCGCACAGCGCGGGCAGTTTTTCCGGCGTGGCTGGAACCTGTTCGATTTCGTGATTGTGGGCGTCGCTTTGATCCCCGGCAATGGCGGGCTTTCGGTGTTGCGGGCGCTCCGGATTCTGCGGGTGTTGCGTGTCATATCGGTGGTGCCGACCCTGCGCCGCGTTGTCGAAGGGTTCATCACCGCGCTGCCCGGCATGGGATCGGTATTCCTGTTGATGGGGATCGTGTTCTACATCGGCGCGGTCATGGCGACCAAACTGTTCGGCACCAGCTTTCCTGACTGGTTCGGCACGCTGGGCCGGTCCGGCTATACCCTGTTCCAGATCATGACGCTGGAAAGCTGGTCCATGGGCATCGTCCGCCCGGTGATGGAAGTATACCCCTACGCTTGGGTCTTTTTCGTGCCTTTCATCATGGTCACGACATTTGCGGTCGTAAACCTGCTGGTCGGTCTGATCGTCAATTCGATGCAAGATGCCCATGCCGCAGAAAGCAATGTTGCCACGGATGCCTACCGCGACGAGGTGCTGGCGAAACTGGTCGCCATCGAAAAGCAGTTGGAAAGCATCTCGCAAAAGCGGCCTTAGGCTGTCTTTGTGCCTAGTTGCGCCACACCCAATACTTCCAGAACCTTGGACACGATATCTTCGGCGTTCAGCCCGGCGGTGTCATACATCGCCTTTGGGCTGGCCTGATCGATAAACGTATCCGGCAGGACCATCGAGCGGAATTTCAGGCCGTGATCGAAAACACCTTCTTCTGCCAAAAGTTGCGCAACATGTGACCCGAAGCCACCAACAGCGCCCTCTTCGATGCAAATCAGCGCCTCGTGATCGGCCGCAAGCCGCAAGATCATGTCGCGGTCGAGCGGCTTGGCAAACCGGGCATCGGCCACAGTCGGCCTGATCCCCTTGGCCTCAAGCGTTTCGCAGGCACGCGTTACCTCGGCCAGGCGGGTGCCGAATGACAGGATCGCAACACGCGACCCCTCGCGGATCATCCGCCCCTTACCGATTTCGAGAGGTTGCGCATCTTCGGGAATCTCCACGCCAACGCCCTCGCCACGTGGGAAACGGAACGCGATCGGCCCTTCGTCATGGGCGGCTGCGGTCGCGACCATGCGCACCAGTTCGGCCTCGTCCGCGGCGGCCATCACGACAAATCCAGGAAGGTTTGCCAGAAAGGCCACATCAAACGATCCTGCATGCGTCGCGCCATCAGCGCCCACCAGCCCCGCACGGTCAATCGCGAAACGCACCGGCAGGCGCTGGATCGCCACATCATGTACCACCTGATCATAGCCGCGTTGTAGAAAGGTCGAATAGAGCGCGCAGAACGGTTTCAGCCCGCCCGCCGCCATGCCCGCGCTGAACGTCACCGCATGCTGTTCCGCGATACCGACGTCGAAACACCGGCTGGCATAGCGCGCCATGAATTTGTCCAATCCTGTGCCATCGGGCATCGCCGCCGTTACCGCCACGATTTTCGGATCATCCGCGGCATGTTTGATCAGCGCCTCGGCAAAGACGGATGTATATGAAGGCGCATTGCTGGGCGTTTTCTTCTGTTTACCGGTGACAACATCGAACCTGGCGGTCGCATGGCCCTTGTCGCGCGCGCCCTCGGCAGGGCCAAAGCCCTTGCCCTTTTTCGTGATCGCGTGGATCAGGATCGGGCCATCGGCGCGGGCCTTGACGGTGCGCAACACAGACAGCAACTGGTCCATGTCATGTCCGTCAATCGGCCCGACATAGGAAAAGCCCAATTCCTCGAACAATGTTCCGCCCACGGTCATATGCTTGAGCATATCCTTGGCGCGCTTGGCCCCTTCGCGAAACGGCGGCGGCAAGAGAGATACCGCGCCCTTTGCGGCCGCCTTGAATTCCTGAAATGGTTCGCCTGCATACAGCCGTGACAGATAGGCTGACATCGCGCCGGTGGGCGGGGCGATCGACATTTCATTGTCGTTCAGGATCACGATCAGCCGCTTGCCCAGATGACCGGCGTTGTTCATCGCCTCATAGGCCATGCCCGCCGACATCGCGCCATCACCAATCACGGCAATCGCATCGCCCCCCCCCGCGCCAAGGTCGCGTGCAACGGCAAAGCCGAGTGCGGCCGAAATCGACGTGCTGGAATGGGCCGCGCCGAACGGGTCATAGGGGCTTTCGGACCGTTTGGTGAACCCGCTCAACCCGCCTTCCATTCGCAGGGTGCGGATACGGTCACGTCGCCCGGTCAGAATCTTGTGCGGATAACACTGGTGCGACACATCCCAGATGATCTTGTCTTTGGGCGCATCGAACACGGCATGCAAGGCCACAGTCAGTTCGACAACGCCCAGACCCGCGCCCAAATGGCCGCCGGTTTCTGAAACGGCAGCAATCGTTTCGCTGCGCAGATCATCGGCCAGATGGCGCAGATCGCTATCCGACATCGTCTTCATGTCCGCAGGTGTCTGGACCCGGTCAAGGGTGGGTGTTTTGGATTGGTCCATCATCTGCGGCCTTCTTAATGTGTGCGCGCAATCACAAAGCGCGCGGCGTCTTTCAGTGTTTCAGCGTCCTCGCCGTAGACAGATAACGCATCACAGGCCCCTTGCACCAGTTCCGCTGCGCGACTTTTCGCCCCGCCAAGGCCCAGCAGTGACACGAACGTCGCCTTGCCGGCCGCCGCATCCTTGCCCACGGCCTTGCCGACAGCGTCGGCATCGCCCTCCACGTCAAGGACATCATCCCATATCTGAAAGGCCAGGCCCAGCATATCGGCGTAGGTCCTCAATGCCGGGGAATACTCTCCGGCAAGTTGCGGTCCGACTGTCGCGGCCCACGTAATCAACGCCCCTGTCTTGTCGGATTGCATGCGCGTTATCGCGTCAAGGTCAAGCGGCACTTCCGCGGTTTCAGCCGCGATATCTTTCATCTGGCCGCGCACCATCCAAAGCGACGCCGTCGCCAGCCCGCGCACCGCCTCTGCGCGGTGTGGACCCATCTTGTTGTGCAACATCAGGCGAAATGCATGGGTCTGCAATGCGTCGCCCGCCAGAACGGCAACCGCCTCGTTCCATTTTTTGTGAACCGTCGGGCGGCCGCGTCTCAGGTCATCATCATCCATGCAGGGCAGGTCGTCATGCACCAGCGAATAGGCGTGCATACACTCGATGGCCAATGCCGCATCAATCGCCACCTCATCGGATATCCCATGAAGCCGGCATCCCTCCAGCGCCAGAAAACCACGAAAGTGTTTGCCGCCTGTCAACGCATAGGAAATTGCATGCGTCAGGTCATCGTTGTGAATATTCCAGATACCACTTCGGCGCTTTTCAATCTTGCTGGCGGCATCCGTCAGCGCTTGCTGAAAACCTGACGGATTGCCCTGCTTGCCGTGACCGCTAACCATCAAGTGGCGCCGTGCCCTTTGGTTCGCCATTCTCACCCAGCGTGATCTTGGCGACCTTTTCTTCGGCCTCTTTCAGCTTGGCCTCGCAGCGGGCCTTTAACGCGGCACCCCGTTCATAAAGGGCGATACTTTCGTCAAGCGCCACATCGCCGCGCTCCAACTGGCCGACAACGGCCTCAAGCTCTTTGATGGCCTGTTCAAAGCTCATCTCGTTCACGTCGCTCATCGGCCTCTTTCCTCCAGAACGTTCACATGCGCTGCGGCAGCCGCGCCCAGCGCCTCAAGGTCATAGCCACCTTCAAGCGCCGACACAACGCGGCCCTGACAATGACGATCCGCCAGATCGCACAGTTTCTCAGTCACCCATGCAAAATCATCTGTCGTCAGGTTCATTCCAGCCAAAGGATCGGCCTGATGGGCGTCAAAGCCCGCGGAAATCAGCAGAAGCTGCGGCGCAAAATCATCGACGCGGGGCAGAACCATACGCGCCATCACATCGCGAAACGCCTGTGATCCGGTGCCTTCGGGCAGGGGCACGTTCAGCACATTGCCCACGCCCGTTTCATGCGCGGCCCCTGTGCCGGGATACAGCGGCGACTGGTGGGTCGAACAAAACAGGATGCGCGGATCATCCTCGACCAGATCCTGCGTGCCGTTGCCATGATGCACATCGAAATCGACGATCGCGACACGTTTCAGCCCGTGATGATCCAGCGCATGTTTCGCACCGATCGCGACATTGCCGAAAAAACAGAATCCCATCGCCGTCTCACGTTCTGCATGATGGCCGGGCGGACGGACGGCGGCAAAAGCATTGGCCGCCTCTCCCCCCAACACCATATCGACTGCACGCACCACGGCCCCAACAGCGCGAAACGTAGCCTGCAAGGTGCCCGGCGACATATGCGTGTCGGCATCCAGCGACCGCCACCCCGACGTTGGCGCAGCTGCGCGGATCGCATTCAGATGCGCCTTTGGATGACAGCGCAGGATATCGTCATCGGCGGCCAAAGGGGCCTTGACGCGCAATAAGTCCATCCCTTCCAGCGCGCCCAGAACCGCGCTTAGCCGCGCCACCTGTTCGGGGTGGCCCGACGGGGTGACATGATCAAGGCAATCGGAATGTGTGATCAATGCTGTTGTCATTTGCATAAGCAACCCAATTCAGGATGAAAGCGCAACCACCTTCTTCTGTTCCAAAATACCTCTGCCGGAGGCATGAAAGTCAAATATCCTGCCCTGTGCCGCCCTACTCCGGCGCCAGCATATACCCCGCACCACGCACCGTTTGCAGATAGCGGGGTTGCTTGGGGTCCACCTCGATCTTGCGGCGCAGACGGGTGATCTGGACGTCGACCGCACGTTCCTGGGTCTGTTCGCCCGAGCGGCTCAACTCCTCGACCAGCCGGGCGCGGGTCACAGGCTCGCCGGGGCAGCCTGAGAAAATCCGCATCAGGTGGCTTTCTGTCGCGGTCAGCCGGACCATTTGATCGCCCTGCCACATCTCGCCCCGGGCGATGTCATAGCGGACAGGGCCAAGGTTCAAAACCTTTGGCACAATCACCACCGGTTCGGCTGTCGGGACGCGGCGTAAAATGGCGTTAATGCGCAACAGCAATTCCTTGGGTTCGAACGGTTTGGACAGGTAATCATCCGCACCGGCCTCCAGCCCTGAAATCCGGTCACCGGTTTCGCCCTTGGCTGTCAGCAACATGATCGGCGTGGTGATCCGCTGGCGCAGGTCGCGGCATAGTGCGACACCATCTTCTCCCGGCATCATCACATCCAGCACGATCAGATCGAATTCCAGCCCCGACAGGATCCGCCGGGCATGTGCGGCATCGCGGGCAACACTGACCAGAAAGCCACTGCGCATCAGGAATTTCTGTAATAGGCCGCGAATACGTTCGTCATCATCAACGATCAAAAGATGGGCATCATCCGCGGTCATTCTGCTTTGTCCTTCATCGTCTCGTAATGGTGGCGCGCCTCGTCATCCATCATCGCCTCCAATACCTGCCGGAACCCGGCAACCGCTGTCGGACCGACGGCACGGTATGCGCTGCGCATCCGGTCCCGTTGGGCATTGGACAGTTCACGTTCCAACGCAGCCCCGGTCGCGGTAAGGTGCAAATGCCGTTCACGCTTGTCTTTCTTTCCCACGGTGCTGGCGACCAAACCGTCTTCGATCAAAGTGCGCAACACACGATTAAGCGATTGCTTTGTAACGCCAAGGATCGACAACAGGTTGTTGACCGTCGTGCCCGGGCTGCGATGGATGAAATGCAGCGCCCGGTGATGCGCCCGCCCGTAACCGTGTTCAACAAGAATTCGGTCAGGGTCGGCGGTAAATCCGCGATAGGCGAAAAACATCGCCTCGATTCCCTTGCGCAACTGCTCATCCGTCAGGAAAAGCAGGCTCTGACCCATCTGTGGCTGCAAGCCTTCCGCCATTGGGTTCTCCCCTCATTCCAAGCCTACAATACGTCAGCTTTATTGACATTCCAAGAATCAACTGTTAGCGATTTTACGATTATACGCAACATTATGTCCGTTTCGGACCTAGATGCGTAACAAATGCAAATTCACGGGGGAAGCGATGGCGGGTGCTTATGATGACAGGGACGGCAAGATCTGGATGGACGGCGCGCTGGTCGATTGGCGCAGCGCGAATGTCCACATCCTGACACATGCGATGCACTATGCGTCTTCGGTGTTCGAAGGCGAGCGGTGCTACAACGGCAAGATCTTCAAATCCCGCGAACATTCCGAACGGCTGATACGTTCCGGCAAGCTGATCGACTTCGACATTCCCTATACTGTCGATGAAATAGAAGCCGCCAAGATCGCAGCACTAGAGGCGAACGGCCTGAAAGACGCATATGTGCGCGCGCTTGCATGGCGCGGGTCCGGTGAAGACATGGGCGTTGCCGCAGCACGCAATCCCGTGCATCTGGCTGTCGCGGTCTGGGAATGGGGCAATTATTACGGCGATGCGAAAACGCGCGGCGCAAAACTCGACATCGCGAAATGGAAACGGCCCAGCCCGGAAACCGCGCCGTCACAGGCCAAGGCCGCGGGCCTTTACATGATCGCCACCATGTCCAAACATGCCGCCGAGGCGAAAGGCTGTTCAGACGCCATGATGTTCGACTATCGCGGCTATGTGGCCGAGGCGACGGGTGCCAACATCTTTTTCGTCAAGGACGGAGAGGTGCACACCCCGAAACCCGATGCATTCCTGAACGGGCTGACCCGGCAAACCGTGATCGACATGCTCAAGGCGCATCAAATAAAGGTCCACGAGCGGGTGATCATGCCCGAGGAACTTGAAGGTTTCCAGCAATGCTGGCTGACCGGCACGGCGGCCGAGGTGACACCCGTTGGCCAGATCGGCGACTATAATTTCGACGTCGGCCAGATGACGCAGGACATTTCTGCCGAATACGAAAAACTGGTCCGGTCCTGATCCCCCCGTCCCGCCCGGTCAACCGGGCGGGCCTTGCACCTCAACTCCGGGCGATCCGCAAAAAATTGGCGGCCCGCTGCGACGCAAGTCGTGTGCGCGGACGCCGCTGCAATTGCAGGCTGGCCTTGCAGGGCATCGCACGTCGCAGGACCGCGATCATGCGGCGCGGTGCCATATCGCGGGATGTGTTCGGCCGATCAAGAATATGTTTTCGCATCTTTTCCCTCCTTGCTGAGTCGCGATCATAGCATAAAAAAGTGGGATTTGCCGAAATTGGCGCTGAGCCGCCCCTAGATTGCCATAAATTGCTGATCTGGGTGTCATGGCGGTGAGTGTTGCTGTTATGCTGTTTTGATTTGGCAGCGTCACACGTCGCGTAAGTGTATGAGTAGACCGTTAACAAGTAACCATTCCCATGTTTGAACTGACTGCCGACGCAGCGCGCGTCACCCGAACCAATGCAGCGTCTGCGCTGGCACATTTGCTTCGCATTCTGAAATCTTCGCCTCAGGATCTTTGGCTCGACACGATTCGTCGTGCCAGCCCCGGCATCCATGACGCACTGATTTTCTGGATGCTGGAGCAGACGGAATGCGATTTCGCAATCGCCGTCCACGCATTCTATCTTATTGATCCATCACAATATCTGGATACCCCCAGACCGTTGCCGCAGCGTCCAAATCCCGGCCAGTACTTTGCCCAGGTGCTGATGAACTGGGACAAGGGGTATTACCGCATCCACAATCTGACGGTCGAGCAACAGGATGCCCACCCGCGGACTATTGCACGGCTAAATCAGAAATCCCTTGTCCGACCCAAGGGGACGCTGCCCTTTGTGATTCCAGACCGTTTTCTGAATCCGACAGGCGGCCAGCCGGCGACATTGCCCCATTACCTGTCGCCCGATGACGCGACACACCTATGGCCAATCTATGCCGCGCTGCAACTGCGCGTTCCCTCGCAACCGCCCGGGTTGCAACGCAAAATCGCCAAGGCACGGCAAGCAATCGAACGGCTTAGTTTCCGGTCCCGCAGGTCCTAGGGCGGCACCTCAGGATCCGGTGCCACCAGTCGCCTTGCGCTGCTGGGCGCGCTGCAACCCCAGCTGTCGTTCCCGCCAGATGATCAGCACGCCCGCGCTGATCACAATCGCGGCCCCCACCAGC
>NZ_CBFIBD010000006.1:0-15595 GCF_965660735.1 Yoonia sp. | reverse complement strand
CGGCGCGCTGCAACCCCAGCTGTCGTTCCCGCCAGATGATCAGCACGCCCGCGCTGATCACAATCGCGGCCCCCACCAGCATCGTCTTTGTCGGCACCTCGTCAAATATGAAATAGCCGATGGCTAATGCAAGGATCATCGAACTGTAGTCAAATGGCGCCACCAGCGACGCATCGGCAAACCGGTAACTGGAGGTCAGGAATATCTGTCCGACGCCACCGGCAAGCCCCGCCATGATCAACAGCCCGGCCATCGACCATGATGGCACTGACCAGCCCCAGGGCAACGTCAACAAGGCCAACACTGAAGACGTGACCGTGAACCAGAACACGATTGCCGCGGTCGTCTCGGTTGCCACCAGTTTGCGCACGAATACTTGCGCAAGTGCCGCAAGCACCGCCCCCATCAGAACAACCACCGCCCCCAGCGTTTCGGATGTATTCAACGACGCGCCAACAGACAGCCGGGGCGACAGCACGATCAACACCCCGATCATGCCCAGCACGACGGCCGACAGACGAAAGGCGCGCACCTCTTCGTTCAGGAACATCGCGGCAAAGACAACAACCAGCAACGGCGCGGCATAGCCGATGGCCGTCACCTCGGGCAGGGGCAGCAACCCAAGCCCGGTAAACCCCAGCCCCATTGCACAAGTGCCCACCAGTCCGCGCCAGACGTGGCCCATCGGATTGCGCACTTTCCAGCCGTGGCGCAACTCGCCGCGCATGGCCAGCCAGCCCAGAATCACCGGCAAGGCAAAGAATGATCGAAAGAATACCGCCTGCCCCGGCGGCACCGCGTCAGAGGCCGCCTTGATAAGGCTTGCCATGCCCATGAACATGCAAACTGACAAAACTTTGAACAGAATGCCTCTCAGCGGTTGCATTTTTCGTCCTCTTTTTTCGCAGACTATGCCGTGAACACGCCTTATTGAAGCCTTTTCCACTTGCTAGTTGGGCCATTAACCTGTTCGATACCGCAACATAATAAGAAGCAGTGCATGAATCAGAATATCCAGGAACCGCCAAACATGTCCCCACGCGATTGGGTACAGGTTTTGGCAAAATACCGCGAACCCAGCAATCTGCGCAGTAGTTTCGAACTCGGAGTCAGCCTTGTGCCTTTCGTGGTGCTTTGGGTGCTGGCCTGTTGGGTTGCGCAATACAGCTATGTCGCGGCTTTCTTGATCTCTGCGCTGAACGGGCTTTTCCTGTTGCGGCTGTTCTGCATCCAGCATGATTGCGGGCACGGGTCATTCTATGGCAATCGCACGCTCAGCGACTGGATCGGGCGGGGCCTGGGCGTGGTCACGCTGACCCCATATGACGTCTGGCGGCGCACGCATTCGATCCATCACAGCCACGCCGGCGATCTTGACCAGCGGGGTATTGGCGATGTGATGACCCTCACGGTTGAGGAATATCACCAGAAAACCGCGTTTGGCCGGCTTCTCTATCGGGCGTACCGGCATCCATTTGTGATGTTCGGGCTGGGGCCGACATATCTGTTCTTCCTGCAAAACCGGATGCCACTGGGCATAATGAAACAGGGCCGCAAATACTGGATCAGTGCAATGGGCACCAATGTCGCCATTACGGCCATCCTTGGCACAATCGTCTGGTTCGGCGGTTGGCAGGCGCTTTTTCTGGTGTTTCTGCCGACAACCCTGATCGCGGCTTCGATCGGGGTCTGGCTGTTCTATGTCCAACACCAGTTCGAAACGACCCACTGGGAACACGCCCCGGACTGGCAACTTCACGAAGCCGCTTTGCATGGCAGTTCACACTATGATCTGCCGCCAATTCTGCGCTGGTTTACAGCCAATATCGGCATCCACCATGTGCACCACCTTTACAGCCGCATCCCGTTTTACCGGCTTCCCGAGGTACTGCGGGATCATCAGGAACTGGTCGAATGCAGCCGCATGACGCTGCTGCAAAGTTTCAAATGCGCCAGCCTTGATCTGTGGGATACACAGAACAAGCGGCTGATTTCCTTTGCCGCCGCGCGACGTGCAGCCGCATAAGCCGTCAACCGGGCGTCAGCCGCAGAACTTTACCGCGACTTGCGTCAGTCAGCACCATAACTGATCCATCCGTCAGTACTTCGACATCCCTGATCCGGCCCGCATCCGTCAACAAACGTTCTTCGCCCAGGACACGCCCATCCTGCATTTTCAGACGCACCAGTGCGCCGGGGTTCAGCGACCCGATCAACAGATCGCCCTGCCAGTCAGCGTGGTCGCCATCATAGAACATCATGCCGCCTGGTGCGATTACCGGGTCCCAGTAATAGACGGGCTCCGTGAAATCAGGTGCCCGCGCAGCGCCCGCGCCAACATCTGACCCTTGGTAATTGATCCCATAGCTGACCACGGGCCAGCCATAATTCCGACCCGCCCGAGGCTGGTTCAACTCGTCCCCGCCGCGCGGCCCGTGTTCGACCGTCCACAGCGTACCATCAGCATCAACCGCCGCACCCTGCATGTTCCGGTGCCCGAGCGACCAGATGCGATCATCGCCATCCTGCCCGACAAAAGGATTATCCGCAGGCACGGTGCCATCGGCATTGACGCGGATCACCTTACCATGAGTCGTGGTGATATCCTGCACCAGTGTGCCGCTGTCGCCTGCCCCCCTGTCACCCGTGGTGATCCAGACGGTGCCATCGGCCATCGGAATGACCCGGCTGCCAAAATGCCGCCCACCGCGCACGGCCGGTTCCTGCACAAAGATATCGCGCACATCGCTCAGCCGCCCATCGGTGCCCAGCACGCCACGCGCCGCTGCGGTGGCGGCCCCGTTGCCGACAGGTTTGGCATAGGTCCAGAACACCGTGCGATCCCGCGCAAAGAATGGCGAAACGGCCACATCCAACAGTCCGCCTTGCCCACTATCAAAAACATCCGGCAGCCCAGGAATGGGGGCGCTGATACGGCCATCAGCATTTATCAAGCGCATCCGCCCCGGGCGTTCCGTGACCAAAAACTGCCCATTACCCAGCGCGGCGATGCCCCACGGATTTTCCAGCCCGTCGGCAAAGACCTCTGTAGTGACGGGCGTGCGGGGCAATGCGGGTGCACGGGTCTGTTCAGCAAAGGCAGGGGTGAAATCAGCGTTTGGCGGACCTTGCGGCACTTCGGCCCAAGCCAGTGTCGGGATCAATATTGCACTCAGGAATCGGATCATCGGCTTTCCTCCTTTAATCGCAAGATAGCCCAGCGCGCCGCATCCGCCACCGCCCGATCAGGATCATCAACCAAAGGTGAAACCGCCCCGATCAAGGCGGGATCACCCGAATTGCCGATGGCATAGGCGACGTTGCGCACGAAACGGTCCCGGCCGATCCGCTTGATCGGCGATCCCGAAAACCGCGCCCGGAACCCTGCATCATCCAGCGCGGCCAGTTCTGTCAGTGGCGGGTCCAGCAGATCATCGCGCGCGTCATAGCGGGCATCGCGGGCCGTCCGGGCGAACTTGTTCCAGGGGCAAACGGCCAGACAATCGTCACACCCGTAAATGCGATTGCCCATCAGACCACGCAGATCCTCATCCACCGGGCCTTTGTGTTCAATCGTCAGATACGAAATGCAGCGCCGGGCATCCAGTTTATATGGCGCAGGAAACGCATCGGTCGGGCAGATATCAAGACAGGCGGTGCAAGATCCGCAACGGCTTTGCTCTGGCAAATCCGGCTCCAGCTCCAGCGTGGTAAAAATCGCCCCCAGAAAGAACCACGAGCCAAGATCGCGGCCCAAAAGGTTCGTATGCTTGCCCTGCCATCCCAACCCCGCCGCCTGCGCCAGCGGTTTTTCCATCACAGGGGCGGTATCCACGAATACCTTGATCTCGGCCCCGGTTTGATCGACCAGCCAGCGGCCGACGTGCTTGAGCCGCTTCTTGACGACATCATGATAATCGCGACCCTGTGCATAAACGCTGATCGCTGCCCGGTCCGGCCGGTTCAGCACCGCCAATGGGTCATGGTCGGGCGTATAGGGTTCGGCCAGCATGATCACCGACCGCGCTGCCGGCCAAAGCGCCGTTGGATCACCGCGCCACGCCATCCGCTCGGCCATCCAGCCCATCTGCCCATGCATCCCGGCATCGACAAACGCCGCCAGCCGGTCTGCCATCTGCGGCACCGCATCGGGGCGGCAGACGCCGACCTTGGCAAATCCCGCCTCTTGCGCAAAGCCGATCAGCTCTGCTTTAATCTCCGGCTTTCTTCTGTTCATAAATACCTCGGGGGAGGCCCGAAGGGCCGGGGGCAGCGCCCCTAAAAATCAAGATCGGCATAATGCGCCGCCGGTTGGAACCCCGGCACCTCGTCCGCCAGCACGGACCGGAACGCAGGGCGGGACTTGATCTTGGCATACCAATCCTTGACCACCTCATGACGGTGCCAATCCACATCGCTGGTGTAATCCAGACACGACAGATGTGCGGCTGCGGCAAAATCGGCCATTGTCATGTCATTTCCCGCCAGCCAGCGGCGCTGGTCCAGAAGATAGGCCATGTAATCCAGATGATATTTGATCGCCTTGGCACCTGCCTTGACGTTGGCGCTATCGGGATATCCAGTGCCCATGACCTTGCGGTAAACACGTTCGCCGATCAGTTTGCTTGTGACCTCGTGATAGAACTTGTCGTCAAACCATCCGACCAGACGGCGCGCCTCATAGCGGCCTTCGGGGTCACGCGGAAACAGCGGCGGGGTCGGGTGAACCTCATCCAGATATTCACAAATTGCCATGCTCTCTGACATCAGGCGCCCGCCCATCCGCAGCACCGGCACCTTGCCTGCGGGGTTGCGGCGCAGGAAATCCGCGCCCTGTTCCCAGTATCTTTCCTCGACCAGGCCGACCTCGATCTTCTTTTCCGCCAGGCACAGACGGACCTTGCGGGAAAACGGCGACAACGGGTAATGATACAAGGTGTTCATGAACGGCTCACTGATCGGTTTCAACCTGTCATGCCGCAAGGACGGCCCCGGATCAATGGGGCGTCAGCTTTCAAAGCAGGCCGCGCGGCCATCCGCTGCTATTGTGGCAGCCCCGCTCATGATGGCGCGCGTGCGATCGCGGGTAAAGGGGCTTGGATTCGACGCCGACCGCGCTTTTGGCGCAGGCAGGATCGCCGCCAGACGGGCGGCCTGCGTGGGCGATAGATCGGCGGCATCGACACCAAAGTAATGACGCGCCGCAGCCTGCACACCAAACACACCTTCGTCAAATTCGGCGACGTTCAGGTAAATTTCCAATATCCGGTGTTTGCTCCAGAATGCCTCTGTCACAGGCGTCCATAGCGCCTCGATTGCCTTGCGTGACCAACTGCGTCCGTGCCACAGATAGACATTCTTGACCACCTGCTGACTGATCGTGGATGCCCCCCCACGTCCGCTTTCCATTGCATCTCGGATCGCATTGACGTCCAGCCCCCAATGCCGACAGAAATTGGCATCCTCTGCCGCCACGACAGACTGGGCCATGACCGGGGCGATCCGGTCCATCGGCACCCACCTTTGATCCACCCCGCCCAAACGGCGGCTTTCGGAATACATGTAAGGGGTCGTCGGCGGGTTTATCACGACATAAAGCAGGGTCGCCAAAAGGACGAAACCGGATAGGCCTGCAAAGCTCCACAGAAACAAGCGCCGCAGAAAGCGCGCGGTCCTGTCTATCAGGTTTGGTTTCTTGCTGACCTGCGTTTTCTTGCGCGCCGCAGATTTCCGGGCGTGCTGTTTCTTTGCGGGCGCTTTGTTGATGTCGGTCTGCTCTGCCATGTGGGTCATAAGCCATGCACACGGCGGACGGGTCAAGCAGACAAACGCCCCCACGCGCAATACGCGCGGGGGCGTTGCATTTATTCCGCCGGAATGGCGGTGTCTTCAACGCTGAGAGGATGCGGTAGATGCACCAGCATTTCCTTTGGGCAGACCTGTAGGAAATGCGCTTTTTCGGCGTCCCAGTGCTGCAGGATATCAGCGGCCTTGCGGCTGCCTGTTTCCGCCGCATGCCGTTCGATCAGGCTTTTCAACTGCGTTTCCCAATGGTCCACGGTCACCGAATTGGTCACCAGCGTTTCCATGTTCATCAGCGCCTGCGCTTCGCCCTTGGGATCGTAAAGATAGGCCATCCCCCCGGTCATACCCGCACCAAAGTTCGCCCCGATTGACCCAAGGATCACCGCAACACCGCCGGTCATGTATTCACACCCGTTGGTCCCGCAACCTTCGATGACCACATGCGCACCGGAGTTGCGCACGGCAAACCGTTCGCCTGCACGCCCTGCGGCGAACAGATAGCCCGCCGTGGCACCATATAGCACCGTATTCCCGATGATGGTGTTTTCCGACGCCACCAGCGGGCTGACCATCGGCGGGCGCACCACAATCGTTCCCCCCGACAGACCCTTGCCGACATAGTCGTTGGCATCGCCCGACACCTCAAGTTTCAGCCCCGGTGCGGCAAAGGCCCCCAGTGACTGCCCGGCAGAGCCGCGCAGCTTGACCGTCAGGTGATCTGGCTGCAATTCGTTGCGCATCCCGAAGTTCTGCACGATATGGCTGGATGTCCGGGTGCCGATGGTCCGCAGGGTGTTCTGCACCGCATAGTCCAACTGCATCTTTTCGCCATCGTTCAGGAAGCGTGCGGCATCCTGCACGATCTGCGCATCCAGTGTGTCATCGACAGGGTTGCGCGGACGCAGGCGGTCATAGTTGATCTTGTGCGCGCCATCGACCGTAATCAGCAGCGGGTTCAGATCCAGATCATCCAGATGCGCCGAGCCGCGCGAAACCTGCGTCAGCAGATCGGCCCGGCCAATGACATCATCCAGCGACCGCGCGCCGATAGACGCAAGAATCTCGCGCACTTCGGTGGCGTAGAACGTGATCAGGTTCACGACCTTATCGGCGTTGCCGGTGAATTTCTCGCGCAATGAAGAGTCTTGCGTGCAGACGCCAACCGGACAGGTGTTCGATTGGCACTGGCGCACCATGATGCAGCCCATCGCGATCAGCGCGGCAGTGCCGATGCCGTATTCTTCAGCACCCATCATCGCGGCCATGACGATATCGCGCCCGGTGCGCAAACCCCCATCGGTGCGCAGCGTGATGCGTTCGCGCAGGTTGTTCATCGCCAACACCTGATGCGCCTCTGTCAGACCCATTTCCCATGGAAGGCCGGCATATTTGATCGACGTGCCAGGGGATGCCCCCGTGCCGCCATTGTGCCCCGAAATCAGGATCACATCGGCCTTTGCCTTGGCCACACCGGCAGCAATCGTGCCGACACCGGACGACGACACAAGTTTCACCGTGACCTTGCAACGCGGGTTGATCTGTTTCAGGTCATAGATCAGCTGGGCCAGATCCTCGATCGAATAGATATCGTGGTGCGGCGGTGGTGAAATCAGCGTCACACCTTTGGTTGAATGGCGCAGACGGGCGATCAGGTCGGTGACCTTCATTCCGGGCAGCTGGCCACCCTCGCCGGGCTTGGCACCCTGGGCGACCTTGATCTCCAGTTCTTCGCAGGCGTTCAGATATTCCGCCGTCACGCCAAAACGACCCGACGCCACCTGCTTGATCTTGGCCGACGGGTTGTCGCCATTGGGTTCGGGATGGAAATGCGCGGGGTCTTCGCCGCCTTCACCGCTGTCGGATTTCGCCCCGATCCGGTTCATCGCGACGTTCAGCGTTTTGTGCGCCTCGGGCGACAACGCGCCCAGCGACATGCCCGGTGTCACGAACCGCTTGCGGATGGCGGTAATGCTTTCGACCTCTTCAATCGGAACCGGCTTGCCCAGCGGTTTGATCGCCAGCAGATCGCGCAGATGGATCGGCGGGTTCGATTGCATGGATTTGGAAAACTGCTGCCACATCGCATAGGACGCATTGTTGCAGGCGGCCTGCAACATATGCATTGTCTGTGCTTCCCAAGCGTGTTTTTCGCCTGAACGGCGTGCCTTGTAGAAACCGCCGATGGGCAGGATATCAACCTCGTTCTGCCAGCCACGGGCGTGGACCTCTTCCAGCTTGGTCTGGATACCATTGGTGCCGATGCCGGAAATGCGGCTGTGCATCCCGGGAAAATATTCCGCGACCATGGCGCGGGACAGGCCGACCGCCTCAAAGTTCAGGCCGCCGCGATAGGACGACAAGACCGAAATACCCATCTTTGACATGATCTTGAGCAGACCTGCATCGATGGCGGCGCGATAGCGTCCGATGGCATCGGCAAGGTTACCGTCAACCAGCCCGCGGCGCACACGATCCGCGATGGAATCCTGCGCCAGATAGGCATTGACCGTCGTCGCGCCACAGCCGATCAGCACCGCGAAATAATGCGGATCGATACATTCCGCCGACCGCACGTTGACCGAACAGAAGGTGCGCAGCCCCTTGGCCGTCAGCCCGGAATGCACCGCGCTTGTCGCAAGGATCATGGGCATCGGCACACGGTTTGGCGACTGGTGTTGATCGGTCAGCACCAGATGGCCCGCACCCGAGCGCACGGCATCCTCTGCCTCGTCGCGGATGCGCTGCAAACCCGCGTTCAGCGCACCGCGTTCCGGCGCAAATGTGCAGTCGATAAAGACAACGCTGTCGCCGAATTGCTCGACCATCCTGTCGAATTCGGCATTCGAGACAAAAGGACTGGAGAGCAACAGAATTTCGGTCTGGCTGCTGTCCTCATCCAGCACATTCTTCAGATTGCCGAACCGTGTCTTCAGGCTCATCACGCGGGTTTCGCGCAAGCTGTCGATGGGCGGGTTCGTGACCTGGCTAAAGTTCTGGCGGAAGAAGTGCGACAATGGCCGATAGGTTTTGGACAAGACTGCCGATGGCGTGTCGTCGCCCATTGACGCGATCATTTCCTTGCCGTCTTCGGCCATCGGGGCCAGAACCTGTTCCAGATCCTCGATGGAATAGCCCGCGGCTACCTGACGCTTGCGCAGTTCGGCCGCCTCATAAAGCGGTTTTTCAGGAACCTCGCCCATCAGGTCAGTCAGGTCGACAACCTTTTCGATCCATGCGCCAAAGGGCTGCGCAGCGGCAAGTTTATCTTTCAGTTCTGTATCACGATACAGCCGTCCGTCCTGCATATCGACGGCAATCATCTGGCCCGGGCCCAGCGCACCTTTTTCCACGACGGTGGCTTCGTCCACCGGCACCATGCCGACCTCGGACCCGGCGACCAGCAGGCCATCACCTGTCACGACGTAACGCAAGGGGCGCAGGCCGTTCCGGTCCAACCCGCCACAAACCCAGCGCCCATCGGTCATAGCCAATGCGGCGGGGCCATCCCATGGTTCCATCACGGCGTTGCAGTAGCTGTACATGTCCTGCCACGCTTGTGGCATTTCCACTGCCTGCTGCGACCACGCCTCTGGGACCATCATCGTTTTGGCCATCGGCGCGTTGCGGCCCGCGCGTACAAGCACCTCAAAGACCGAGTCCAACGCCGCGGAGTCCGACGACCCCGACGGGATGATCGGCTTGATATCTTCGGCCTTTTCACCGAATGCGCCGGATGCCATGCGAATTTCATGGCTGCGCATCCAGTTGATGTTGCCTTTCAGCGTGTTGATTTCCCCGTTGTGGGCCAGCATACGAAACGGCTGGGCCAGCGACCACTGCGGGAAGGTGTTGGTGGAATAACGCTGGTGGTAGATGGCGAATGCGGATTCAAACCGTTCGTCCATCAGGTCGGGGTAGAAAACGGCGACCTGTTCGGCCAGCATCATACCCTTGTAGATCACCGACCGGCAGGACAACGAACACAGGTAGATGCCCGCAATCTGTGCTGCGGCGGCCGCCTTTTCGATGCGGCGACGGATGATATAAAGCTCGCGTTCGAACTGTTCCTTGTCCATGTCTTTTTCACAGCGGATCAGGATTTGTTCGATCTCTGGTCGGGTGGCGTTGGCCTTGTCACCCAATACTTCGGTGTTTACCGGCACATGGCGCCAGCCATAGATATAATGCCCCATCCGAAGCACCTCGGATTCCACGATGGTCCGGCAGCGTTCCTGTGCGGCGAAATCCGTACGCGGCAGGAAGACCTGGCCGACCGCGATCAGCTTGTCCTCTTCGGGTTCGTGCCCTGTGCGCCGGATCTGATCCTGAAAGAACGGCACCGGGATCTGCACGTGAATGCCCGCGCCATCGCCTGTCTTGCCATCGGCATCAACGGCACCGCGGTGCCAAACAGCCTTTAGCGCGTTGATTCCCTTTTCAACGACGCCACGCGACGCCGTGCCATCAATAGCCACGACCAGACCCACGCCGCAGGACGCATGTTCATCGTCATCACGATACAGACCGTGTTCGGCCATCCACGCGCGTTTGGCTTCTTCTGCCGCGACCCAGGATTGATCATAGGTTGTCATTGGCATTCTCCTTGAAAGTATCGGCAGATGAAATCGCAACGCCGCAGCCGTGCTTGGGTTGCGCGCTCAGGAAACCTGGTTCGCCGGGAAAGATGAATTCGACCGGCCGGTCGTCGGTATCGAATGTGTCGTTCGGCGTGGTGATCGTGCTGGTGCCCGACAGAAATATCCGCCAGTCGCGATTGATGAATTCATTGCCCTGCGATTCCCACAAGACAGTCCCTGCACCATCATATGCCGTGATCTGATAGGCGGTCTCATCCAGCGTCACGCCGTCAATCGTCACTTGGCGCCCGGTCAGACTGTCCTGCCCGACATAGCGTGTCGTGCCGATCTCGTCCGACAGGGTTTCGAAATCATAGGTATCGATGCCAGAGGCGACCAGTTCGCTGAACGACGCGGGATCAGCCGGATCAGGGGCCAGCCGTTCGGAATGACCGCTTAAGACATAAACACTGCCAATCCACTGCGCTTCTGCGTCTATTTCTCCGGCATAGGTCAGACCGCGCTCATCCAGACTGACGCGGCGCTGGTGGCCCACAGGGTCGCCCTGACAGGTGAAGTAGTGTTCAACCTGGCAACTTGACCCTTGCACCGTCAGATAAGCATCGCATCCGGCAGGCAGCGAGAACAATTCCTGCGCCGTGGCCGGGGCGGCAATGCAGATCAGGGCGAGCGCATATTTCACGGCCGGTAACCCGTTTCAATCTGGTTGCATTCATAGATTGGCTGATCGCTGAAAAACCCCGGTTCGCCAGGAAAGATGAATTCGACGGGCGACATGTCAGTCACCTGATCCGGTGTCGCGGCGTCCCAGCTTTCGCCAAAGAAAAACAGGCGCAGGTCCTGGCTGACGTATTGGCGGCCGCTGCCCGTATCAATCTCGTTGCCGTCAGCATCCAGCGTCCGGCCCTGGTATTCGGTGTTCATCAGGGTGACACCGTCAATCTCCGTCGTTTCCCCCGTCAACATATCATAGCCGACATTACGCTGGGGGCCGTCATCTGTCAGGATCGTGAAATCCCATGTGTCGATCTGGTTGGCGAAAAGTTCTGTCAGCGATGCCGGATCTGGTGCCGGGGATTCCAGACTTTCGTCACCGGTAATCTTGTACGCTTCGATCCACTGGAATTCATCGTCCACCTTTTGCACGCTGAACAACCCGCCCTGACCGATCAGCGCAAGCCATTGGTCACCGGGGTTGTCTGCCGCGCAGGACCAGACATTGACCAGCACACACCCCTTTTGCTGCACGGTCAGCGTGCCGGTGCAGCCTTCGGGTGCGGCAAAGGTTTGCTGGGCCGTTGCAGGTGCCGCCAGTGCCAGCGCGCTCAGGATCATCAGGGGCTTTATCATTCATCTACCTTTCGGGTCAGTTGGTCTGACCTATCAGTTTGCGGGTGTATGCGCGCAATATGCATAGGTTCCCCTTGCGCGTCACATCACTCTGCTGCGACGTCTGCCGCCTGACCAAGATAATCGAGAATGGCCGTCGCCGAATCCCGACCGTCGCGAATGGCCCACACAACAAGCGAAGCCCCGCGCACGATATCACCAGCGGCATAGACACCCTCCAAGCTGGTTGCTCCGGTGCCGAAATCCGCCTTGACCGTGCCCCAACGGGTGACTTCCAACCCATCAACGCCCCAAAGTTTGGGCAGATCTTCGGGTTCGAACCCCAGCGCCTTGATCACCAGATCGGCGGGTTCGACATAATCCGCCCCTTCGATCAGTTCAGGCGCGCGGCGGCCGGTTGCATCCGGCGCGCCAAGACGCATTTTCTGTACTTTCACGCCGCTGACCGGGTCACCTTCAAACCCGTTAGGCGCGGCAAGCCAGACGAATTCCACGCCTTCCTCTTCGGCGTTCTGCACCTCGCGTTGCGATCCGGGCATGTTGGCGCGGTCGCGGCGATACAGGCATTTCACACTTGTCGCACCTTCGCGGATCGACGTGCGCACACAGTCCATCGCAGTATCGCCACCCCCGATCACGACAACGCGCTTGCCCTCTGCGTTCAGCTCTCCGCTGTCATATTCGGGCACATCATCGCCAAAACTCTTGCGGTTGCTGGCGGTCAGGAAATCAATCGCATTCACGATCCCGTCGGCATCGGAATCGGGCAGATCGCGTGTTTTATACACACCAGTGGCGACCAACACCGCGTCGTGCTTGCCGCGAATGGCGTCGAACGACAGGTCTTCGCCCACGTTGCAGTTCAGCACGAATTGCACGCCGCCGTCTTCCAACTGGGCCATGCGCTGCATGACGATATCTTTTTCCAGCTTGAACCCAGGGATGCCATAGGTCAGCAAACCGCCACCACGGTCATAGCGATCATATACCGTGACCTGCACACCCTGACGGCGCAGCAGGTCAGCAGCAGCAAGACCACCGGGCCCGGCGCCGATAATGCCAACGCTTTCGCTGCGTTCGGCATGGGGGCGAATTGGCTTGACCCAGCCGTTTTCAAACGCGGTGTCGGTGATGTATTTTTCCACCGCGCCAATCGTCACCGTGCCATGACCGGATTGTTCGATTACACAGTTACCTTCACACAGGCGGTCCTGCGGGCAGATGCGGCCACATATCTCAGGGAAAGTGTTCGTCGCCTGACTGATTTCATAGGCTTCTTCCAACCGCCCCTCGGCGGTCAGGCGCAACCAGTCGGGGATATTATTGTGCAGCGGGCAATGTGTCTGGCAGTATGGCACACCACATTGGCTGCAACGTGCGGCCTGCTCTGCCGCTTTTTCACCGGCGTATTCCGCATAGATCTCGTGGAAATCCTGCTTGCGCAGGTCGGGCGGGCGTTTGTCCGGCATGTCGCGGCCCACAGTCGTGAACTTGAGCATTTTCTGACCAGCCATAGGTATTCTCCCCGATTGCAGCGCGAGCCACCTTTTAGATCAGCTTCACGTCAATGAAAAGTCAGTAATGCTGACCTTTAATTAAGAAAAATAGCGCCAGCGGGTTCTGACTTCGATAATTTCAGGTTTATTTAGGTCCGATATGTTACCCATATAGCCCCTTCCCCCTGAATCCTAACGGTTTAGGTTGGCGGCACCGAATCAATTCTGCGAGCAGCATGACAGTCTTCAACCTTATTCTTGTGGCGCTGATCCAGGGGATCACCGAATTCCTGCCGATCTCGTCTTCCGGGCATCTGATACTGCTGCCTTCGCTCAGTGGCCTCGACGATCAAGGACAGGTCATTGATGTCGCCGCCCATGTTGGCACGCTTTGTGCGGTTGTGCTTTATTTCTGGCGCGATGTCCGGCTGGCGCTGGTGGGCACACTGAGCCTATTGCGCGGCAAGATCGACACTCAGGGCGCATTTCTTGCGCTGTGCCTGCTGATCGCCACGGTGCCGGTGATCCTGATCGGGCTGATCCTGAAAGTGACCGGCCTGTCAGACGCAATGCGCGGGATTGCCGTGATCGGCTGGACCATGATCATTTTCGGCATCGTGCTCTATTGGGCCGACCAGACCGGGCCAACAGAAAAAACCGCCGAACAATGGACGATGAAACACGCCTTGCACATGGGGCTATGGCAGGCCATCGCACTGATCCCCGGAACCTCGCGGTCGGGCATCACGATCACGGCCGCACGGATGCTGGGCTATACCCGCACTGATGCCGCGCGCCTGTCGATGCTGATGTCGATCCCCACGATCATTGCATCCGCCAGTCTGCTGGGCCTGGATGTGATTGGCACAGCAGACGCAGGCGCGCTGCGCGATATCGGGATCGTCGCTGTCATGTCATTTACGGCAGCATTGCTGGCGCTGACAGTGATGATGCGATTGCTGCGCGCGGTCAGTTACACACCCTACGTCGTCTACCGGCTGGGGCTTGGCAGTGTCCTGCTGTGGATCGCCTATACCTAGGCCTTTAGGTTCCTGGCCGATTCCTTGATCGCGTCATACTGGCCCGACGGGCGGAACCGCCATAGATAATCCGGCAAAACGGCCTCCATCGCGGTGGGGCTGATACCGAGCGCGGCAAAGCCCTGCGCATCATCCGCAACCACGTTATCCACCACAAGGTTGCGCACCTGGTCCGTCGTGACAGGCCCTTTGACCAGGCCCAGCGAAAGGCTGCGGACAAGACCAAATACACCGGCCATAATCCGTGCCATCCAGAACGGGATGTTCATGATCAGCTTGCGGCGACGCACGATCACCAGCATCTGCTGCATCAATTCGCGGAACGTGTGCACGTCCGGCCCGCCCAATTCATAGATGCCCGGTTGCGCCTGACCAAGCACGCCCTTGACTGCGGCGGCTGCGACATCATCGACATAAACCGGCTGAAACCGGGTATCGGCCCCGACAACGGGCAGAACCGGCCCCAAACGGGACAGACCGGCGAAACGATTGAAAAACTGATCCTCAGGCCCGAAAATAATTGACGGACGCAGGATCACCGCATCTGGCATGTATTCCAGCACACCATCTTCACCCATGGCCTTGGTGCGGGCATATTCACTGGCAGATTGCGCATCCGCGCCAATGGCCGAAATATGCACCATCCGCGCCACACCCATTTCGGATGCGACCCGCGCGATCCGCGCCGGTGCTGCAGCCTGCACTGCGTCAAAGGTGTTCTTGCCCACCTCGTCCAGCACACCGACGCAGTTGATGACCGCATCTGCCCCCTGCGTCACCGCCGCCACGCTGGCATCATCGCGGATATTGCAGAAAACAGGTTCGACCTGCCCCACGGCACCATATGGGCGCACGAACATCGCCTCGTTCACATTGCGCACGGCAACGCGGACGCGCCAGCCTTCCTTGGCCATACGACGGGCGATGTAACGCCCGACAAAACCGGATCCGCCGAAAATGGTGACAAGGTTGGACATGATCGCGCCTCTTTGCAGGTTCGCCCCGGTTTACAGGCCACCCCGCAGTCAGACAAGGCGCAATCCAGCGGTTTCCGAGTATGGTTTCGGGCAACGACGGAATTTCCACGCGAATCGCGTTGACAGTGCCGGGAACCGGGCTTACATCCCCGCCATCGACACCTGCCCAGGTGGCGGAATTGGTAGACGCGCTAGCTTCAGGTGCTAGTATTGGCAACGATGTGGAGGTTCGAGTCCTCTCCTGGGCACCACCAACCCTCCTGTAAGTTGAAGAAAACCAAGCAAAACTCGGCTTTTAGGGTTTTGCGGGACCATTTTCGGGACCGCTT
>NZ_CBFIBD010000005.1:21798-110002 GCF_965660735.1 Yoonia sp. | reverse complement strand
TTGCTTGAGACTTCACGCTGTCACAGTGGAAAATCTCAAGGCTATTGAAAAAGCTCGAGTCGAACTGGCAAACGTGACCATACTTGTTGGCCAGAATAGTTCTGGAAAGTCATCGTTTTTGCAGGCATTACACTGGGCCTGTCGTTGTATTGCTGACAGCAAAATACAAAATAACCAGGCACGAAGTGTTGCTGTCCAATCACTTGACTATTTTCCGACACTTGATGCGAAGGTGGTTGGTCACAATAAGGAACTACGCGAAGGAAGAGGTGATCAAGAAAACATATCTGTCTTTGTAACACTTGAGACAGAGGCCGATGATGACGACGAAAAAATCCGCACCGGTGTAATCCCCATAAAACGCGGTAGAAATGACGCCATCCAGATTGACCTCAGGCAGGAAAACAAACTTCCCTCAAAGTTGTATTCTGAACTCTCTAACCGAAAGAAGCCATTCACTGCCTACATTCCAGGCCTTGCGGGCATTCCGTCGAGTGAAGAAAAGAAGAGTAGGCAACCCGTTTTTCGAAGTGCTGCTAGTGGCGACGCGAATAGCGTTCTGAGGAATATATTGCTGCTCATCCAAAGTGCAGCCAATGAAGACCTTCGCTTATTAGAGGCTTGGGTGTCGAAGGTTCTCGGCCCAACAAAACTGGATATCACCTTCGAAGAAGGCGATCATTTTGATATTCAGGCGTTGATCAAAACTGAAAAAATGGGAGATGACTGTTGGGCTCCGCTTGAGTTGGCAGGTACCGGCGTATTGCAGGTAATCCAAATATTCTCCTATCTGTTTCTTTTTAGGCCATCTATCCTGCTAATTGATGAACCAGATGCACATTTGCATCCCGATAGGCAGGAAAAGCTAATTCGAACGATTGAGGACGCTGCCTCTGTTTATGAAACACAAGTTATCCTTACCACTCATAGCCCTCACGTGATACGAACTGCTTCCCAAAGCGTTAACTTGGCGTGGCTGTCCGATGGTGGTGTAGCCACCGATGAGAAGGCCATCCGAGCAAAGATGGGATGGGGCTTGCTCGACAAATCCGTTCTCATAATAACTGAGGATCAAAACACCCCACTTCTGCAGTCACTAGTAGATCAATGGCCTGAGCATGGCAAAAAGACAGCCATCTGGCCAGTATTTGGTAACGAAAACCTGCCGACCGCCGATGGAGCGAAGGCGCTGAAGGCGATGCTTGGGATTTCGAAGCTGATTGTTCATCGAGATGCCGATTTCATGATTGAGGCTGAAAGGGAGAAGCTCAGGAGCAAGTTCCTGGGGAGCGAATGCGAACTGTGGATCACGGCCCCTTCAGACCTAGAGGGTTACTTGTGTGACCGAGACCATCTGCGCCAGTGCCTCTCGCTGACAGAAGAACAAGCTGAAGATCTCTTATCGGAGGCATGGAAAAAAACTTATGATTCCAAGACTTTTCAAGCGAAACGATCACAATTAAACAAGAATGAGAAGTTTTACGGTGGCGGCTCAGGAACGCCCACTCACGAAGCCGCAAAAGATGAGTTGGACTACCACTATGCTGGTTCCATCAAAGGCAAGAAACTATTGAAGCAACTGAAGTCATTGGTACATGAAGTATACGGAAGATCACCTCAGGAGCTATTTCGTTTTGAAACAGATGGATGTGTCGCTGATGACCTTAAATTGATACTGGGCCACTAGTCTCAGTAGATCAACGTGCGGACTTGACCAGTGGAATCCACCTCCAGCCCCTAGACACCCCACCCATCCCCCGCTATACGCCCACCATTCACACCCACCCCGGATTCGTCCGGGGTGCTGTGCTTTATACCATCGGGCACCTTCGGGGGCCTTTAACATCAGGGTTCGCAAGAACCCGCCAAGCAAACGGAAGAAGCTAACATGGCACTCAAGTCGTACAAACCGACGACGCCGGGCCAGCGTGGGCTGGTGCTGATCGACCGTTCGGAGCTTTGGAAAGGACGCCCTGTCAAGGCCCTCACAGAGGGTTTGACCAAGTCGGGCGGACGGAACAACACCGGACGGATCACCATGCGTCGTATTGGTGGGGGCGCAAAGCGTCTTTACCGCATCGTCGATTTCAAGCGCAACAAGCTGGACATGTCCGCTGTTGTCGCGCGTATCGAATATGACCCGAACCGCACCGCATTCATCGCGCTGATCCAGTACGAAGACGGCACACAAACCTACATCCTGGCGCCACAGCGTCTGGCCATCGGTGACAAGATCATCGCGTCGGCCAAGGCTGACATCAAGCCGGGCAACGCAATGCCGTTCAGCGGCATGCCCATCGGTACCATCGTTCACAACATCGAGCTGAAGCCAGGCAAGGGCGGCCAGATCGCCCGCGCTGCCGGCACCTACGCCCAGTTCGTCGGTCGTGATGGTGGCTACGCGCAGGTGCGCCTGTCATCCGGTGAACTGCGTCTGGTCCGTCAGGAATGCATGGCCACCGTCGGTGCCGTGTCGAACCCCGACAATTCCAACCAGAACCTCGGCAAGGCTGGCCGGATGCGCCATTACGGCGTACGCCCGTCGGTCCGTGGTGTCGCGATGAACCCGATCGACCACCCCCACGGTGGTGGTGAAGGCCGGACATCCGGTGGTCGGACGCCCGTGACACCTTGGGGTAAAGATACCAAGGGCAAGCGGACACGTAACAAGAACAAAGCATCGCAGCGGCTTATCGTCCGTTCGCGTCATGCCAAGAAGAAGGGTCGTTAATTATGGCTCGTTCCGTATGGAAAGGCCCATTCGTGGATGCCTATGTCTTGAAAAAGGCAGAAGCGTCGCGCGAAAGCGGCCGCAACGAAGTGATCAAGATCTGGTCGCGCCGTTCAACAATCCTGCCTCAGTTCGTTGGCCTGACCTTTGGGGTCTACAACGGCAAGAAGCATATCCCCGTCAACATCTCTGAAGACATGATCGGTCAGAAGTTTGGTGAATATTCGCCGACCCGCACCTATTATGGTCATGCAGCAGATAAAAAAGCGAAGCGGAAATAAGTCATGAGCAAGGATAAAAATCCCCGCCGCGTGGCTGACAACGAAGCGATGGCAAAACTGCGCATGCTGCGCACGTCCCCGCAAAAGCTGAACCTGGTTGCCGCGATGATCCGTGGCAAAAAGGTGGAAAAGGCCCTGACAGACCTGACCTTCAGCAAAAAGCGTATTTCGGACGATGTGAAGAAATGCCTGCAGTCGGCCATTGCCAACGCGGAAAACAACCACAACCTTGACGTCGATGAACTGGTCGTCGCCGAGGCTTATGTCGGCAAGAACCTGATCATGAAACGCGGACGCCCCCGGGCCCGTGGCCGTTTTGGCAAGATCGTCAAGCCGTTTTCGGAACTGACCATCAAGGTGCGTCAAGTTGAGGAGCAATCATAATGGGTAACAAAGTAAACCCTATCGGGATGCGTCTTCAGGTCAACCGCACCTGGGACAGCCGTTGGTTCGCGAATACCAAGGACTATGGCGATCTGCTGTTGGAAGACCTCAAGATCAAGGCCTTTATCCGCGAAGAAGCCAAGCAAGCCGGCATCAGCCGCGTGATCATCGAACGTCCGCACAAAAAGTGCCGCGTCACGATCCACGCAGCCCGCCCCGGTGTCATCATCGGCAAGAAAGGCGCAGACATCGAAACCCTGCGCAAGAAGCTTGCGAACCTGACCAAATCGGAACTGCACCTGAACATCGTTGAGGTTCGCAAGCCCGAACTGGACGCAGCACTGGTTGCTGAATCCATTGGTCAGCAGCTTGAGCGTCGGGTATCTTTCCGCCGCGCGATGAAGCGCTCTGTTCAGAATGCGATGCGCATGGGTGCCCTGGGGATCCGGGTCAACCTTGCCGGTCGTCTGGGCGGTGCTGAAATCGCACGGACTGAATGGTACCGCGAAGGCCGCGTGCCGCTGCATACGCTGCGGGCCGACATCGACTATGCGCTATACGAGGCGATGACACCCTATGGGATCATCGGCATCAAGGTCTTCATCTACAAAGGTGAGATCATGGAGCATGACCCATCAGCGCACGACCGTAAACATGCCGAGCTGCAAGAGGGTTCCATCCCTCGCGGCGCTGGCCGTAGATAAGGGGCGGGATAGATGCTACAACCAAAGCGCACAAAACACCGCAAGCTGCACAAAGGCCGCATTCGGGGCGAAGCCAAGGGCGGGTCTGACCTGAACTTTGGCACTTACGGCCTGAAAGCGATCGAGCCAGAGCGGATCACCGCACGCCAGATCGAAGCCGCACGTCGTGCCATGACGCGGCACATGAAGCGTCAAGGCCGCGTCTGGATCCGGATTTTCCCGGATACGCCTGTCACCTCCAAGCCCGTCGAAGTACGTATGGGTAAAGGTAAGGGTTCGATCGACTTCTGGGCCTGCAAGGTCAAGCCCGGTCGCGTGATGTTCGAAATCGACGGCGTCAACGAAGACATCGCCCGCGAGGCCCTGCGCCTTGCCGCGATGAAGCTGCCGATCAAGACACGGACCGTCGTCAGAGAAGATTGGTAAATCTTCTCTGAGGAGGGGTAAGCGATTGGCGCAGCCAATTGCGGCCCGACCCGGTAGAGACAAAAAAGCCCCCGCTGAGTGATCGGCGGGGGCTTTTCTATTATATATCAGAAAATAATGAGTTATTCTGCGGATGGGTGACATCACCCATCCTACGGCGCTTTATCCCCAACTATAATTAAAGCTCACACTGATCCGCTCGTCCTCTTCGGCCATGTTCATGGGGACCTCGTGGCGCAGCCAGCTTTCCCACAATAGGACGTCTCCGACTTCAGGTTTCACATAGATGAACTGCCGCAATTCCTCGCGTGCGTCTTTGACCCGCGTGGGGGCGGCCATCATCATGGGCAGGCGGGGGTCTTCCAGTTTCAACGCACTCGCCCCTTCGGGCATGGCGACATAAGTCGTGCCGCTGATCACCGAATGGGGGTGGATGTGGCTGGTGTGGATGCCGCCGGGGGGCAGGATGTTGATCCAGATGTCTTCCAGTTTTAACGCCTTGTCGCCCAGATCAAATTCCAGATCTTTGGCGAAGGCGGCGACATGGGCGTCCAACACGCGGACCAGATCGGCAAAGATCGGGAACCGCCAGGGCAGGTCTGTCAGGGACGCATAAGAGGTGTATCCGGGATAGCCCTGCGCCTCGCACCAGTCCTGTCCGGCCTCGTCATCGTCGGCGATTACAAGACAGGAGTTTTCCAGCTCGGCCGGGTCGACGGGGCCCTGCTCAGACAGCTTGGCATGATAAAGGCGGGTCGCGAAGAGGGATTTGATCTGGGTCATGGGGTCTACATATCCCGCCCGACGGGAGAGGTATAGTGCAGAGGGTCGCGTTCAGCCCTTGGGAGGACCGGGCGCTGGCCGGCCTGCCAGCCGAGCGGAACATCTGAATACCGCTATTCATTGCCTCACAAGGGGTTGCTTTGTATCGCGAGGGGGTCTAAACGGCGCACTTCTACACCCACTCCACCGGGAATCGGGTCACGCCTTTGTGCGGCCTGCCGGTGATGTTGAAAAAGGAAAATGGCATGAACGCCAAAGAACTGCGGGACAAGACACCCGACCAGCTTCGTGAAGAGCTGGTGAACCTCAAAAAAGAAGCCTTCAACCTGCGTTTTCAGCAGGCTACCGGCCAGCTTGAAAACACTGCCGCGATGCGCGCCGCCCGCCGGAACGCCGCCAAGGTGAAGACAATCCTGAACGAAAAGGCCGCTGCTGCGGCATCGGAGGCTTAACCTATGCCTAAGCGTATCCTTGCCGGGGTTGTCACAAGCAACCAGAACGCCCAGACCGTCACCGTGTCGGTCGAACGTCGTTTCAAGCACCCTCTGCTTCAGAAAACAGTGCGTAAGTCCAAGAAATATCGTGCGCACGACGAAAACAACACTTTCAACGTCGGTGACCAGGTCCGTATTCAGGAATGTGCGCCGAAGTCGAAAACCAAACGCTGGGAAGTGATCGCCTCTTAAGGCGGGAACAACCTGATCAACGAAACCCTGGGGCTCCGGTCGGAAATCGGAAACTCCCCAAAGGTCGGAAGGAAACCAAATGATCCAGATGCAGACCAATCTGGATGTTGCTGACAACAGCGGCGCACGCCGTGTTCAGTGCATCAAGGTTCTGGGTGGCTCTCATCGTCGTTACGCGAGTGTCGGTGACATTATCGTCGTATCGGTGAAGGAAGCCATTCCACGTGGTCGCGTAAAGAAAGGTGACGTCCGCAAGGCCGTCGTCGTACGCACCGCCAAAGAAGTATTCCGTGAAGATGGCACCGCGATCCGCTTTGATCGCAACGCTGCCGTGATCCTCAACAACAACAACGAGCCGATCGGCACCCGTATATTCGGGCCAGTTGTTCGTGAGCTGCGCGCAAAGAACTTCATGAAAATCATCTCGCTTGCTCCGGAGGTGCTGTAACTATGGCTGCCAAACTCCGCAAAGGTGACAAGGTCATCGTTCTGGCTGGCAAGGACAAGGGCAAGACCGGGGAAATCTCCTCGGTTGATCCGAAGTCCGGCAAGGCCATCGTGGACGGCGTGAACATCGCGATCCGTCATGAAAAGCAATCCCAGTCCAGCCAGGGGGGCCGCACGCCAAAAGCGATGCCGATCCAACTGTCGAACCTGGCCATTGTTGATGCAAACGGCAAGGCAACCCGTGTCGGCTTCCGCGTGGATGGCGACAACAAGGTGCGTTTCGCCAAGACAACAGGGGATGCGATCTGATGCTTGATGCTGCAAACTATACCCCCCGTCTGAAGGCCGCTTACAAGGACAGCATCCGTGCTGCCCTGAAAGAGGAATTCGGCTACAAGAACGAAATGCAGATCCCGAAGCTGGACAAGATCGTCCTGAACATCGGCTGCGGCGCAGAGGCTGTCCGTGACAGCAAGAAAGCCAAGTCAGCCCAGGAAGATCTGTCCACAATCGCCGGTCAGAAGGCAATGACGACGAAGGCAAAGAAATCCATCGCTGGTTTCCGCGTTCGTGAAGACATGCCTCTGGGTGCAAAGGTGACTCTGCGCGGCGACCGGATGTATGAATTCCTGGACCGTCTGATCACCGTTGCTATGCCTCGTATCCGCGATTTTCGCGGCGTATCGGGCAAATCCTTTGATGGTCGCGGCAACTATGCCACCGGCCTGAAGGAACATCTGGTGTTCCCCGAGATCAACTTCGACAAGATCGATGAGAACTGGGGCATGGACATCGTTATCTGCACCACAGCGAAAACCGACGCTGAAGCAAAGGCATTGTTGAAAGCGTTCAACATGCCGTTCAACAGCTAAGCGTCAGGGAGAGATAGATATGGCTAAGAAATCCATGATCGAGCGCGAAAAGAAGCGCGAAAAGCTGGTGGCGCAGTATGCTGAAAAGCGTGCCGCACTGAAGGCGATCATCAACGACAAGGAAAAGCCCGTGGAAGAGCGCTTCAAGGCGTCTTTGAAGCTGGCCGAACTGCCGCGGAACTCTTCCGCGACACGCCTGCACAATCGTTGCCAGCTCACCGGGCGTCCACACGCCTATTACCGTAAACTCAAGATCAGCCGGATCGCGCTGCGGGACCTTGGTTCCAATGGCGAAATCCCCGGCATGGTCAAGTCGAGCTGGTAAGGAGCATATGATATGAACGATCCTATCGGTGATATGCTGACACGTATCCGCAACGGCCAGATGCGTGGCAAGGCCGTGGTGGAAACACCCGCGTCCAAGCTGCGTGCATGGGTGCTGGATGTGCTGGCTGACGAAGGCTACATTCGCGGTTATGAGAAGAAGGACGGCAAAGACGGCCACCCTGCTTTCAATATCGAACTGAAATATTACGAGGGCGCACCTGTCATTCGCGAAGTGAAACGGGTCTCGAAACCCGGTCGTCGCGTCTATATGGCCGCTAATGACCTCCCATCTGTCCGTCAGGGCCTGGGTGTGTCGATTGTCTCCACCCCCAAGGGTGTGATGTCGGATGCAAATGCACGTAGCGCCAATGTTGGCGGCGAAGTGCTCTGCACTGTATTCTAAGGAGAAATCATGTCTCGTATTGGGAAAAAACCGGTTGAGCTGCCCTCTGGTGTGACTGCCAGCGTGTCGGGCCAAACCGTTGAAGTGAAAGGCCCCAAAGGGACCCGGAGCTTCAAAGCAACCGACGATGTGACCATCACGGTTGACAGCAACGTTGTCACCGTCACGCCACGCGGCAAATCCAAGCGCGCGCGCCAGCAGTGGGGCATGAGCCGCACAATGGTCGCAAACCTGGCGCATGGCGTGTCCGAAGGGTTCAAGAAAGAACTTGAACTGTCCGGTGTTGGTTATCGTGCGCAGATGCAGGGGAATACCCTGAAGCTGTCGCTGGGTTACAGCCATGATGTGAACTTCGAAGTGCCAGAGGGCGTCACCGTGACGTCACCGAAGCAGACCGAAATCACTGTGGAAGGTATCGACGAGCAACTTGTTGGTCAGGTCGCGGCAAATATCCGCGAATGGCGCAAGCCCGAGCCTTATAAAGGCAAGGGTATCAAGTACAAAGGCGAATACATCTTCCGCAAAGAAGGCAAGAAGAAGTAAGGAACGCGATCATGGCAAACAGCAAGAGACAACTGTTTCTGAAGCGCCGCATGCGCGTTCGGAACAAACTGCGGGGCGTAACTGCCAACCAAGGGCGTGCGCGCTTGTCGGTTCACCGCTCCAACAAGAACATCAGCGTCCAGCTGATCGACGACGTCAACGGTGTGACCATCGCATCCGCTTCGTCGCTCGAAAAGGATCTGGGTGTGGTTGGCAAGAACAACATCGAAGCCGCGACCAAGGTGGGTGCTGCTATCGCAGAGCGCGCCAAGAAAGCCGGCGTCGAGGTTGCTTTCTTCGACCGCGGTGGTTTCCTCTTTCACGGCAAGATCAAGGCTTTGGCCGATGCTGCACGTGAAGGTGGCTTGAAAATCTAAGTGTATGGCGGGGGAAACCCCGCCCTACGACACATGTAGGCCGGTTTTGTCCCGGCTTCGATGATCCGGCGCTACGTGTGCGACCGCGATTGGACAACGCCCGTAGGGGCCGAATACAAAGGACGCCATCCATGGCAGAACGTGAAAATCGCGGCCCACGCCGCAACCGTGAAGAGCAGACCCCCGAATTTGCTGACCGTCTGGTCGCGATCAACCGGGTGTCCAAAACTGTAAAGGGTGGTAAGCGCTTTGGCTTCGCTGCCCTCGTCGTTGTTGGCGACCAAAAAGGCCGTGTCGGCTTTGGCAAAGGTAAAGCCAAGGAAGTTCCCGAGGCGATCCGCAAGGCGACTGAACAAGCCAAGCGCCAGATGATCCGCGTCGCCCTGCGTGACGGCCGGACGCTTCACCACGACATTGAAGGCCGCCATGGTGCGGGCCGCGTCGTGATGCGCACAGCGCCAGCCGGGACCGGTATCATCGCCGGTGGTCCAATGCGTGCGGTTTTCGAAATGCTGGGCGTGCAGGACGTTGTTTCCAAATCTATCGGCTCGCAGAACCCATACAACATGATCCGCGCCACAATGAACGGTCTGCAAAAAGAGCAGTCACCGCGCAACGTGGCCCAGCGTCGCGGCAAGAAGGTCGCTGACATCCTGCCCAAGCGGGACGAAGCACCAGAAGCGTCCGCACAAGTCGCCGAGGAGGCTTAAACCATGGCAAAAACGATCGTCGTCAAACAGGTTGGTTCGCCCATCCGCCGCCCCGAAAAACAGCGTGCCACGCTGATCGGTCTGGGTCTGAACAAAATGCACCGCACCCGCGAGCTGGAAGACACACCTTCCGTGCGCGGCATGGTCAGCAGCATCCCCCACCTCGTCGAGATCATCGAAGAGCGCGGGTAAATAAGGCGGGGTCGGGGTTAACCCGGACCTTCGCTCACGCATTCAGACGCCCTCGGGAAACTGGGGGCGTTTTTGTGTTTGGGCGGCTGGGCCAAAAGCATGCCGCGCAATTGCCTTTGCTTTCTTGACCATCTTCTGCGCCCCGTCTATACGCCGCTGGTCGGCCGGGTTTCCCCCCCGACTCAGATGTAACGCCGTGTTTGGCCGCTCCCGTCGCTGGGGGCCAATTCCGGCAAAAGGAGAAGCGACATGAAACTGAATGAACTTTCCGACAATCCCGGTGCTACCCAGCGCAAAAAGCGTATCGGCCGCGGCCCGGGTTCGGGCATGGGCAAGACCGGTGGCCGTGGTATCAAAGGCCAGAAATCCCGTTCCGGCGTGGCGATCAAGGGTTACGAAGGTGGCCAGATGCCGCTGTATCAACGTCTGCCAAAGCGTGGCTTCAACAACATCAACCGCAAGACTTTCGCGGTTGTAAACCTGGGCCTGATCCAGAAATTCATCGACGAAGGCAAGATCGACGCCAAGGCTGACATCACCGAGGACGCACTGATCGCGTCCGGTCTGGTGCGTCGCAAGAAAGACGGCATTCGTGTGCTGTCCAAGGGTGATTTTACCGCCAAAGTCAACATTACAGTGACCGGCGCATCCAAAGGTGCGGTCGCGGCTGTGGCCAAGGCAGGCGGCGCACTAAACGTCGCGACCCCGGCAGCGGCAGAGTAAGTCCTTGTGAGCGGCGCATGTGTCGCTTACATATCCACTCAAGTTTTCCCAAACGCCGCTGATCGGGGAACCGCTCGGCGGCGTTTCTTATAAAAAGAGACCCCTATGGCTTCTGCAGCAGAGCAAATGGCAGCCAACGTAAGTTGGAGCGCCTTCGGCAAAGCAACTGAATTGCGCCAGCGCATTCTATTCACCATCGGTCTTCTGATGATCTATCGGCTGGGCACATTTATTCCCGTGCCCGGTATCGATGGCGTTGCCTTGCAGCAATTCATGGACGAAGCGGCCTCTGGGATCGGTGGCATCCTGTCGATGTTTACCGGTGGTGCCTTGTCGCGGATGGCGATTTTTACGCTGGGCATCATGCCGTATATCTCTGCATCGATCGTGATGCAGTTGTTGGGGGCCATGTGGGAGCCGCTGAAAAACCTCAAGAAAGAAGGCGAGGCAGGCCGCCGCAAGCTGAACCAATACACCCGGTATGGCACCGTGGTGCTGGCCACAGCGCAGGCTTACGGTCTGGCTGTCAGCCTTGAGGCGGGCGGTCTGGCCTCTGATCCCGGCTTCTTCTTCCGCGCCTCTTGTGTGATCACCATTGTTGGCGGCACCATGTTCCTGATGTGGCTGGGCGAACAGATTACGGCGCGCGGGATCGGCAACGGGATTTCGCTGATCATATTTGTGGGCATCATCGCCGAGATCCCCGCCGCCATGGCTCAATTCTTGTCACAAGGCCGGTCGGGGGCGATCAGCCCGCTGGTGGTGGTCGGAATTCTGATCATGATCGCAGCCGTGCTGACGTTCGTCGTGTTCATGGAGCGCAGCCTGCGCAAGATCCATATCCAGTATCCGCGTCAGCAGCGCGGGATGAAGGTCTATGATGGATCGACGAGCCACCTACCGATCAAGGTGAACCCCGCTGGCGTGATCCCTGCAATCTTTGCCTCTGCGCTGCTACTGCTGCCTACGACGATCAGCACGTTCAGCGGGGGCACATCCGGGCCTTTCATGTCCACGATCCTGGCGCTCTTTGGGCCCGGGCAGCCGCTTTACCTGATCTTTTTTGGGAGCATGATCGTCTTTTTCACGTATTTCTATACACGCGAAGTTGCCTTCAAGACGGAGGATGTTGCCGAAAACCTGAAGAATCAAAACGGGTTCGTGCCCGGCATTCGCCCCGGCAAGAAGACGCAGGAATACCTTGACTATGTGGTCACCCGTATCTTGGTCCTCGGCTCTGGATACCTGGCGCTGGTGGCTTTGCTACCGGAAATTATCCGGGCGGAACTGTCCATTCCTTTCTATTTTGGCGGGACGTCGGTGCTGATCATCGTGTCTGTGGGTATGGATACCATCCAGCAGATCCAGTCGCATCTGGTTGCGCATCAATACGAGGGTCTGATTGAAAAGTCGCAGCTGCGTGGCAAGCGGAGTGGCGCAAAACGTAAGGGGCCATCGCGTCGATGAATATTATTTTGCTGGGACCGCCAGGGGCGGGCAAGGGAACGCAGGCACGCAAGCTGGTGGAAGACCGCAACATGGTGCAACTGAGCACCGGTGACATGCTGCGCGCCGCACGGACCAGCGGCACTGAAATGGGCAAGCGCGTCGCCGAAGTGATGGACCGTGGCGATCTGGTGACCGATGACATCGTCATTGGCCTGATCCGGGAACAGCTCGAAAGTGACAAGGCTCCTGGAGGATACATCTTTGATGGCTTCCCCCGGACACTTGCTCAGGCAGACGCCTTGGGCCGGTTGCTGGATGAGATGGGCGAGAGCATTGATCGTGTGATCGAAATGCAGGTCGACGATGATGCGTTGGTTGCCAGGATCACGGCCCGTTCGACATGCGCGAATTGCGGCGAGGTCTATAATGACATCACCAAGCCGATCCCCTCTGACGGCAAATGCAGCAAATGTGGGGCATCCGATTTCCAGCGCCGGGCCGACGATAACGAAGAGAGCCTGCGCACTCGCCTTTTGGCCTATTATAAGCAGACCAGCCCGCTGATCGGCTATTACTATGCCAAGGGCAATCTGGTGTCGGTGGATGGGCTTGGCAGCATGGAAGACGTTGCGGCAAGCATCGCCAAGGCGCTGGACTGAAGCAGAAGAATTTTCGCGAAAATTCTGCGCGGCGAAGCATTTGAGATAAAATTCTTCGCCGCGCAGTGGTTTGCTTGACCATCCGGCCAATGCCCCCTAAACAGCGCCATCCCGCAAGGGAATCACCGTTGGTGGCGGGGTCGCCCCCCCAAGACCATTGAACACCTTCAGATGACATGAGCCCGAACAGTTTGTTTCGGGCTTGCGTTGTGAAAAAAGGGTCTGGAACGACGGACCCGCAACGAAAAGGAATTGCAAACGTGGCACGTATTGCCGGCGTAAACATACCCACTGGAAAGCGGGTTCCAATCGCCCTCACCTACATCACCGGAATTGGCAACGCCAAAGCCGAAGAAATCTGCGAAGCTGTCAAGATCGACATGTCGCGCCGTGTGAACCAACTGTCTGATGCGGAAGTTCTGGCGATCCGCGAATATATCGACGCGAATCTGACCGTCGAAGGCGACTTGCGTCGTGAAACGCAGATGAACATCAAGCGCCTGATGGACCTTGGTTGCTATCGTGGCCTGCGTCACCGCCGCAATCTGCCGGTTCGCGGTCAGCGGACACACACAAACGCACGCACCCGCAAAGGCCCCGCAAAGGCCATTGCCGGCAAGAAGAAATAAGGAGACTGACAGATGGCTCGCGATCCAAAACGCACCAAAAAGAAGGTCTCCAAGAACATCGCCGCCGGCGTTGCTCATGTAAATTCTTCTTTCAACAACACGAAAATTCTCATTTCCGACGTTCAGGGCAACGCGATTGCATGGTCGTCTGCCGGCACCATGGGTTTCAAGGGGTCGCGTAAATCGACACCTTATGCTGCCCAGATGGCAGCAGAGGACGCAGGCAAGAAGGCACAAGACCACGGCGTGAAGACGATTGAAGTCGAAGTGCAGGGCCCCGGCTCCGGTCGGGAAAGTGCACTGCGTGCTTTGGCAGCTGTCGGTTTCAACATCACGTCTATTCGTGACGTGACCCCGATGGCTCATAACGGCTGCCGCCCGCCAAAGCGTCGCCGCGTCTGATTTTTACCCAAACGTCTTGGGGTCGTGCAATTTTGCGCGGCCCCAATCCGTCATTTTAACCTCGGGCGTTTGTCTTTTGGACATGAAGGCAAACAGGAATGGAGGGACCATGATCCACAAGAATTGGGCTGAGTTGATCAAGCCGACACAATTGGACGTGAAACCGGGCAATGACCCTGCGCGTCAGGCGACTGTGGTCGCCGAACCACTTGAGCGGGGCTTTGGCCTGACGCTCGGTAATGCGCTGCGGCGCATTCTGATGTCTTCGCTGCAAGGTGCCGCGATCACGGCTGTGCAGATTGACAACGTCTTGCATGAATTTTCCAGCGTTTCTGGCGTGCGTGAAGATGTCACCGACATCGTTCTGAACCTCAAGGGTGTCGCGATCCGCATGGAAGTCGAAGGCCCCAAGCGTCTGTCGGTTCAGGCCAAAGGCCCCGGTGTCGTGACGGCTGCGGATATTTCGGAAACTGCCGGCATCGAGATCCTGAACAAGGACCACGTGATCTGCCACCTTGATGAAGGTGCCGATCTGTACATGGAACTGACGGTCAATACCGGCAAGGGTTACGTCTCGGCTGACAAGAACAAACCCGAGGATGCGCCCATTGGCATGATGTCGATCGACGCGATCTATTCACCGGTCAAAAAAGTCAGCTATGACGTACAGCCTACCCGTGAAGGTCAGGTGTTGGACTACGACAAGCTGACCATGAAGGTCGAAACCGACGGGTCACTGACACCTGATGATGCAGTGGCCTATGCCGCCCGTATTCTGCAGGATCAACTGTCGATCTTCGTTAACTTCGAAGAACCTGAAAGCGCGACAGCCGGTGCCGATGATGACGGACTCGAATTCAATCCGCTGCTGCTGAAAAAGGTGGACGAGCTGGAACTGTCCGTGCGTTCGGCAAACTGCCTCAAGAACGACAACATCGTATATATCGGCGATCTTATCCAGAAAACCGAGGCAGAAATGCTGCGCACCCCAAACTTTGGACGCAAATCCTTGAACGAGATCAAGGAAGTGCTGTCTGGCATGGGACTGCATCTTGGCATGGACGTCGAGGACTGGCCGCCGGACAACATCGAAGATCTGGCTAAGAAATTCGAAGACCAGTTTTGATTTGGGCGGGCGGGGACACCCCGCCTCCCATGACGACCCTGGGCAATTCCGCCCCAATAATACGGCTGGCACGCATCAGACCGTTGGACAAAGTATAAACCTTTAGGAGACTTAAAATGCGTCACGCAAGCGGTTATCGCAAGCTGAACCGGACCCACGAACACCGCAAGGCGCTGTTCGCGAACATGGCTGGTTCCCTGATCGAACACGAACAAATCAAGACAACGCTGCCGAAGGCCAAAGAACTGCGCCGCATCGTTGAAAAGCTGGTCACACTCGGCAAGCGCGGCGATTTGCACGCCCGCCGTCAGGCCAATGCCCAGCTCAAGCAGGAAATGCACACGGCCAAGCTGTTCGACGTTCTTGGCCCACGCTATCAGGACCGTCAGGGCGGATATGTCCGCATCATGAAGGCCGGTTTCCGTTATGGCGACATGGCCCCGATGGCGATCATCGAATTTGTTGATCGCGACGTCGATGCCAAGGGTGCAGCCGACAAGGCGCGTCTGGCTGAATTCGAAGCGCTGGAAGACTAAAGCGCATCGCCCGCAAGGTTTTGAAAGCCCCGCTGATGCAGCGGGGCTTTCGCTTTTCTGCGCAAGGCATATGTTTCTGTAATGGCCGATCTGTTCGACACCTCATCACCCAATGCACCGGCAGGCCCGCGCCCGCTGGCCGACCGTCTGCGGCCTGCTCAACTGGTCGATGTGATTGGGCAGGAGCAGGTGCTTGGCCCTGATGCGCCCTTGGGCGCGATGCTCGCGTCCGGGTCGTTGTCATCACTGATTTTCTGGGGGCCGCCCGGTGTCGGCAAAACGACCATCGCCCGCCTGCTGGCCGACGAAACCGATCTGCATTTTATGCAGATCAGCGCGATATTCACAGGCGTGCCAGAACTGCGCAAGGTGTTCGAGGCCGCCAAGATGCGCCGCCGGAACGGCAAGGGGACGCTGTTGTTCGTCGATGAAATCCACCGTTTCAACAAGGCGCAACAGGACGGGTTCCTGCCGTATATGGAGGATGGCACAATCCTCCTGGTGGGGGCCACCACTGAGAACCCCAGCTTTGAATTGAACGCCGCCGTGCTGAGCCGGTCGCAAGTGTTGGTCCTGAAACGCCTTGATCTGGCCGATCTGGAACGATTGGCGCAGCGCGCCGAAAAGGAATTGGACCGCACCCTTCCGCTTGATGGCCCGGCGCGTGATGCGCTGCTGGAGATGGCCGATGGTGACGGGCGGGCATTGCTGAACCTGATCGAACAGATCATGGCGTGGAAACCGGGCGGCAAGTTGACGACCGATGATCTGACCAAACGGCTGATGAAGCGCGCTGTGAAATACGACAAGTCGGGGGATGAGCATTACAACCTGATTTCGGCATTGCATAAATCCGTGCGCGGATCTGATCCGGATGCCGCCCTATACTGGTTCGCGCGCATGCTGGCAGGGGGCGAAGACCCACGATACCTTGCACGCCGCATCACGCGAATGGCGGTCGAGGATATTGGCCTGGCCGACCCACAGGCGCAGGCGGTGTGCCTGCAATCATGGGAAACCTACGAACGGTTAGGATCACCCGAGGGTGAACTGGCACTGGCCCAGGCGGTGACATATCTGGCTCTCGCGCCGAAATCCAATGCGGCCTACGTGGGTTACAAGGCGGCGGTCGCGGCGGCGAAAAAGACGGGGTCAGAGCCGCCGCCGGCGCATATCCTGAATGCGCCCACAAAACTGATGAAGGAACAGGGGTTTGGTGCGGGCTATGATTATGACCATGACGCAGAGGATGGGTTTTCGGGCCAGAACTATTTCCCCGAAACCATGAAGCGCGGCGTCTATTACATTCCCGTCGATCGCGGATTCGAGCGCGAGTTGAAGAAACGGGTCGATTTCTTTGCCGGGCTGCGTGCGAAACGGGGCAAGAATTGACAACCACGCAACGAACAGCCAAGGGACAGGCATGATGACACCTGTGATCTCTGTCGCCTTGGGCGGTGCGCTTGGCGCTGTGCTGCGGTATCTTGTCGGGCTCAGCGTGGCGTTTCCGTTTGGTACGCTTGCGGTCAATGTGATCGGGTCGTTCCTGATCGGCCTGCTTTGGGTCATATTGTCGGCGCGCGGCATGCAGCAATGGGCGCCCTTTATCCTGACCGGGCTTTTGGGCGGGTTCACCACATTTTCCGCCTTTACGCTGGATGCACTGCGTCTGGTCGAGGCTGAACGCATCACAGCGGCGGGCGGCTATGTGCTGGCGTCGGTCATCTTATCACTCGGGGCCTGTTTCATCGGGCTTTGGGTCGCAAAAGGAATAATCACATGAGCGGTGTGCAAACTCGCATCATTGGTCCCGACGATGGCGACCAGCGGCTTGACCGCTACCTGCGCCGCCTGTTCCCGCATCTGACGCAGGGGCGCATCGAAAAGATGTGCCGCAAAGGCGAATTGCGGGTCGATGGGGGCCGCGTAAAAACCGCCACCCGGCTTGAGGTTGGTCAGAAAATCCGCATCCCGCCTTTGCCAACAGAGGAGGAGGCGGCAGCGGCGGCTTCCATGCTGCGCTCTGGCGTGACCAAGGCGGATGCCAAGCTGATCCAATCCTGCGTCATCTACCGCGACGATCATATCATCGCGATCAACAAACCCCCCGGGCTGGCCACGCAGGGCGGGTCGAAAACCACCCGCCATGTCGACGGCATGGCCGAGGCGCTGACCTTTGGCTACGACGAAAAGCCACGGTTGGTGCATCGTCTGGACAAGGACACATCGGGTGTTCTGCTGTTGGCCCGGACCCGGATAATGGCCAAGCAACTGACCGAGAACCTCAAACATCGCGAGACGCGCAAGATCTATTGGGCCGCCGTTGCCGGCGTGCCGCATCCGCGCGCCGGGACGATCAAATACGGGCTGGTCAAGGCCCCGGGCCACGGCAAGGGTGGCGAGAATGAAAAGATGCGCTGTGTGCATCCGCGTGATGTAGACAGCACCGAAGGCGCAAAGCGCGCGATCAGCGATTACGCAGTGATGGATGTGCTGGCCAACCGCGCCGCATGGTGTGCGCTGGTGCCGATCACGGGCCGCACCCATCAGTTGCGCGCGCACATGGCCGAAATCGGGCATCCGATCATCGGCGATGGCAAATATGGCGGGTCGGGGCAGGAAAACCTTGGCGATGGCTGGGGTGCCAGCATGGGCGGCGAGATCAGCCGCAAGCTGCACCTGCATGCGCGATCGCTGACGATCGAACACCCCGTGACCGGCGCGACCCTGCATATCACAGCACCCTTGCCAGAGCATATGCAGAATACATGGGATTATGTGGGGTGGGTTGTGGGCCATGCGCCGGTTGATCCCTTCAATATGCCAGATGAGTGATCTGCGCCTCGTGATATTTGACGTGGACGGCACGTTGGTGGACAGCCAGACGGAAATTCTGGCGGCGATGACGGTCGCGTATGGCGCCAATGGTCTGGGCGCACCCGATCCGGCGGCGGTGCTTTCCATCGTGGGGCTGTCGCTGGACGAGGCGTTTACCCGGCTGTGCCCCGATGTGGCCGACCGGCGACCATTGGTGCAGGCCTACAAGGATGCATATGTCGATCTGCGCGGTGCAGACGGGCAGGGCGAACGCAGCTTGCTTTTCCCGGGCGCGCGTGATGCGCTGGACATGCTGGCGGGGCAGGACCACACATTGCTGGCCGTGGCCACAGGGAAATCCCGGCGCGGGCTGGACAAGATGTTAGAAAAACACGGGCTGCGCGGCATGTTCCATAGCGAACAGGTGGCGGATCACCATCCGTCCAAACCAAACCCGTCGATGATTTTGACCGCATTGAATGAGACCGGTGTCAGCGCCCCCCAGGCGGTGATGCTGGGCGACACGACCTTTGATATGGATATGGGCCGTGCCGCAGGGGTGCGCACGATCGGGGTCAGTTGGGGTTATCACGCGGCGGAGACGTTGCGCCCCGATATCCTGATCCACGATTTTGCGGCACTGCCCGCAGCCGTTGACCAACTGACAGGACCAGACAGATGAGTGACTGGAAACCCAAGCGATTTTGGAAGCAGGCAAATGCCGTTCCCTGCGAGGGGGGGTATGCCGTGCATCTGGATACACGCCCTGTTCGGACGCCCGCCAAGGCCGCCCTGATCGTGCCGACACAGGCCATGGCCGCAGCGATTGCCCAGGAATGGGACGCGCAAAGCAAATTGATCGACCCGCGGACCATGCCAATCACACGCGGTGCGAATGCGGCCATCGACAAGGTGCGCACCCAGCGCGCCGAGGTGATCAACCTGCTGTCCGAATATGGCGACAGTGATCTGTTGTGCTATCGCGCGGCTGACCCCCAGGGATTGGTCGAGCAACAAGCCCAGGCATGGGACCCTGTGCTTGACTGGGCGGCCAGTTCACTCGGTGTCCGGCTGAACGTCGGCGAAGGCGTGATGCACGTGCCGCAGGCTACGGCGGCACTGGCGCGCATGCGCGATGCGTTGGAGGAATTCGACGATTTCGCGCTGGCTGCTGCGCATGACCTGATCAGTCTTTCAGGGTCGCTGATCCTGGCCCTCGCCGTGACTCGCGATGCCGTGACGCCCGAGGATGCCTGGCTCAAGTCGCGGATAGATGAACACTGGCAAGCCTCCCAGTGGGGCGAAGACGAGGAGGCGGTTGCTGCGGAATTGATCAAACGTGCTGCCTTTTTAGACGCAGTGCGATTTTACAAACTTGTCATTACCTAAGGTAATCTGCCCACTCTAAGCAGATTATAAGGTGATTTGCCCTTTTATTTGGCATCTGCACGTTCTTTTGCGTTTGCCGCCCTTGACCTCTTTGACGGTTTTCGCACAATCTTGGTCCACTGTGATCGGGCGACCGATCTATCACCCAATACCGGCCTGCGGGCTGGATAAAAAATTTGCTGCCCCGCAATGGGGCGGAAACTCAGGAAGAGGTAAAAATGAAAAAAACCGTATTCTTCGGCGCGCTGACTGTCGCTGGCCTTGTGGCTGGCATGGCGTCGGCCGCGACACTTGATGACGTCAAGGCGCGCGGCTCGCTGAACTGCGGCGTGACGACTGGCTTGGTTGGTTTTGCTGCGCCGGACGCGAATGGCGTCTGGCAGGGATTTGATGTTGGCGTGTGTCGCGCCGTTGCATCAGCTATCTTTGGTGATCCGACAGCTGTCGAATTCGTGCCCACAACCGGTCAGACCCGCTTTACTGCGCTCGCTTCTGGCGAGATTGATCTGCTGGCCCGGAACACCACTTGGACCTTCAGCCGTGATGTTGACCTCAAATTTGAATTTGTCGGTATCAACTACTATGACGGGCAGGGTTTCATGGTTCCGAAGGCGTTGGGCGTTTCTTCGGCAAAGGAACTGGACGGTGCGACCGTCTGCATCCAGACAGGCACCACAACAGAGCTGAACCTTGCGGATTACTTCCGTAAGAACAACATGTCTTACGAGCCTGTGCCGATCGAAACCAACGCAGAAGCGCAGCAGCAGTATCTTGCCGGTGCTTGCGACGTTTATACCACGGATGCGTCCGGCCTGGCCGCTACACGTGCAACTTTCGAAGCGCCCGCCGATCATGTCCTTCTGCCCGAAATCATCTCCAAGGAACCGCTTGGCCCGCTTGTGCGCCATGGTGACAGCGAATGGGGTGATATCGCACGCTGGACACTGAACGCGCTGATCGCTGCGGAAGAACTGGGCGTCACGTCTGCAAATGTTGCTGAACTTGCAGCAGCGCCGACCAACAGCCCGGAAATCAACCGTCTGCTGGGCACCGAAGGTGAGCTTGGCGCGCAACTGGGTCTGGAAGCAGACTGGGCTGTGAAGGCGATTTCCGCTGGTGGCAACTATGCTGAACTGTTCGAAAAGAACATTGGTGAAAGCACACCGATCGGACTGGCACGGGGCCTGAACGCCCAGTGGACCGAAGGTGGTCTGCTGTACTCGCCGCCTTTCCGCTAAGAACGATTGATCAAGGGCCCGGCAATGCCGGGCCCTTCGTCTACGAGCGACCAAGCTATAAGAATAGTGCATCTCGCGGGTGGAAATAGCCGGATCAACCGGCAGCCACACGACAAAACGAGGGCCACGGGGAGATATATATGTCGACGTTGACCGACCCGCCGAGCGCTTCGTTTCGGCTTAGCCAGCTTATTTATGACACGCGTTATCGTTCCATCACCATTCAGGTCGTGGCATTTGTGTTGATCCTTGCCGGGGTTGCATGGCTGATCAACAACACCGTCGAAAACCTCGAGGCGCTTGGCAAGGATTTCAACTTTGGCTTCCTGAGCAACGCGGCCGGTTACGACATCAACCAGATGTTGATCGAATACGATAACCAGATGACGCACGGACGTGCGGCTCTGGTGGGTATTCTGAACACATTGCTGGTTGCCTTTCTTGGGTGCATCACCGCGACGATCCTTGGCGTGATTGCGGGTGTGCTGCGCCTCTCGAAGAACTGGGTCGTCAACAAGTTGATGGCGGTTTACGTCGAAGGGTTCCGCAACGTTCCCCTGCTGCTCTGGATCATCCTGATCTTTGCGATCATGACCGAAAGCATGCCGCGGCCGAATGATTTTCGGGGCGAGGATGCGACGTCCAGCATGATTCTGGCGGACAGTGTTGCGGTCACGAACCGTGGCATCTGGATACCCCGCATCGGGTTCAGCAACTCGATCAGCGGCCAAGAGGCCGTCGCGCCGACAGACGGGGCAACTCCCCTTGCCAGCGGTGCGCTTGATTGGGTGCTGATCCTGGGTGTGCTGGGGCTGAGTATTCTGGCGATCCGCTTTGTGCGGCGCCGCGCCGATCGCATCCAAGAGGCGACAGGCATTCGCCCGACAACATGGTATCAGCAGTTGGCCCTGCTGTTTGTGCCCGTGGGCATCGTGTTGTTCGCGCTGGGCGCGACCGTGGTCCAGCCGTATCTGCGCGGCTTCAACTTTACCGAAGGGATCCATCTGCGCAATTCGCTGATCGCACTATGGTTCGCGCTGTCGCTTTATACCGGTGCCTTTATTGCTGAAATCGTGCGGGCCGGTATTCTGGCGATTTCCAAGGGCCAGTCCGAGGCGGCATTCGCCCTTGGTCTGCAACCCAGCCGGACGATGAACCTTGTGATCCTGCCGCAGGCGATGCGGGTCATCATTCCACCGCTGATTTCGCAGTATCTGAACCTGACCAAGAACTCGTCCCTTGCGATTGCCGTGGGGTATATGGATGTGCGCGCCACGCTTGGCGGCATCACTATCAACCAGACGGGTCGGGAACTGGAAGGGATGCTGCTGTTGGGCGGTTTCTACCTTTTGCTGTCGCTGGCGATTTCCGGGGCGATGAACCTTTACAACCGATCCACTCAGTTGAAGGAGCGGTAATATGTCGGAAACACACGCACAAACCGTATCTTACGTCCGGGAGACGATGCTGCCGGAACAGGCCCCGCCGCTAACCGAGGTGGGCGCAATCAAATGGGTCCGCGAAAACCTGTTTTCAGGTCCGCTGAACACAGTGCTGACCTTGCTGTCGCTCTACGTGGTGTATTGGGTGGTCAGCCATATCGGCCCGTGGCTGGTCAACGGGATCTGGGATGCCAATTCGCTGACCGAATGCCGCGAAATCCGTAACGCGACCATGGGCGAAGGGGCATCTGCCGCCTGTTTCGCTGTGATCACGGAACGCTGGCCGCAGTTGATCTTTGGATTCTACCCAAGTGACGCTTACTGGCGGCCGGTCCTGGCGTTGGCAGTCTTCCTTGTCGGTATCGCACCAGTGTTGTTTGACGGCCTGCCGCGCAAGATGCTGCTTGGCACGCTGGTGGCACCATTCGTGATGTACATGCTGCTTTGGGGCGGGTCGATCTGGGGCCCGCTGGTTGTCGGGCTGGGTTTTGTCGCGGGGTTATTGGCCTTTCGGGCACTTGCTACGGTCAATGCTCTGCTTGCCACCATCAGTGCAATCGTCGTGCCGATCCTGTTCTGGTTTTTGCTGGCAGGACCGATCATCGGCGTGTTGAACAGCGTTGCCAGCATCGGGCTTGAATTCATCCCGTCCAAGGATTTCGGCGGCTTCACCTTGTCAGTCGTCATTGGTATCGCGGCGATCATCCTGTCTCTGCCGCTGGGCATCCTGCTGGCACTGGCGCGGCAATCCGACTTGCCGATCATCAAGTATTCCGCTGTGGTGTTCATCGAGGTCATTCGTGGCGTCCCGCTGATCGTGTGGCTGTTCACCGCGTCATTGCTGCTGAACTATTTCTTGCCGCCGGGCACGAATTTTGACCTGATGTTGCGGGTCATCATCATGGTGACGCTGTTTGCCAGCGCCTATATCGCCGAAGTCGTCCGTGGCGGTCTGGCTGCCCTGCCCAAGGGCCAGTATGAGGCTGCGGATGCACTTGGCCTTGATTACTGGAAATCCATGCAGCTGATCATCCTGCCGCAGGCGCTAAAAATCTCGATCCCGGGGATCGTGAACACTTTTATCGGTCTGTTCAAGGACACGACGCTTGTAGTGTTCATCGGTCTGTTCGACCCCATTGGTCTGGCCGGCGCGATCCGTGCCTCTACCGAATGGAACGGCATTTACTGGGAATTGTTCCTGTTCATCGGCGTCATGTTCTTCATCTTCTGTTTCAGCATGGGCCGCTACTCACTTTACCTGGAGAAGAAACTCCAGCGTGAACACCGCTAAGGAGACCGACAGATGGTTGAACAAACAACACAAGAACGCGCCGTTGATCGCAGCCAGATGAAAGTCTCGGAAGAGGTCGCCATCGAGATCCATGACATGAACAAGTGGTATGGCACATTTCACGTGCTGCGGGACATCAACCTGACGGTGCAACGTGGCGAACGGATCGTCATATGCGGGCCATCAGGGTCGGGTAAATCCACGCTGATCCGCTGCATCAACCGGCTAGAGGAACATCAGGCCGGTCAGATCATCGTGGACGGCACAGAACTCTCATCGGATCTGAAAAATATCGACAAGATCCGGTCAGAGGTTGGCATGTGCTTTCAGCACTTCAACCTTTTCCCGCATCTGTCGATTTTGGAAAACTGCACGCTGGCCCCGATCTGGGTGCGCAAGACGCCCAAGAAAGAGGCCGAGGAAATTGCGATGCATTTTCTGGAAAAGGTGAAAATCCCCGAACAGGCCGACAAATACCCCGGCCAATTGTCGGGCGGCCAGCAGCAGCGTGTGGCGATTGCCCGTTCGCTGTGCATGAAACCCCGTATCATGCTGTTCGATGAACCGACATCTGCTCTTGACCCTGAAATGATCAAGGAAGTTCTTGATACGATGATCGAACTGGCCGAAGAAGGCATGACCATGCTGTGCGTGACGCACGAAATGGGCTTTGCCCGTCAGGTCGCCAACCGCGTCATTTTCATGGACCAGGGCCAGATCGTCGAACAGAACGAGCCAGAGGAGTTCTTCCTCAACCCGCAGTCAGAGCGGACACAGTTGTTCCTAAGCCAGATATTGGGTCACTAAACAGGCTATCCCGCGTGACCGGTCATGCCGATCAGGTCACGCGGCACCACGAAATCCACACATTTGCCCTGATGCCGCCCGACACCAGGCCAGTCGGCGGCATCAAAGTCGATGACGGTCGTCGCGCAGGTCGGATAGTCGCCGAAACGGGGATGGTTTGGGGCATCCCGCACCAATTCACCTGCCAAGATGCCGATGCTCGGATTGTGCCCGATCACCGCGATTGTCGGCGCTTGTTCCTGTTTGATCCGGTCAAGGATCGTATCGCGTGCCGCATGATACAGCCGCGGGGACAGGCGCAGGGCCGGGGATGGGTCCAGTGCCGCCAGGATCAGGTCCGCAGTCTGCCGCGTGCGCTGCGCGTCGGAGCACAGCACCAAATCAGGCAGATAGCCATGTTTTGCCATCCAGCCACCAATCGCGCTGGCCGAGGCTTGCCCACGCGCATTCAGTGCCCGCGCGTAATCGTCGGCAAAGGGGTCGCCCCAGCTGGATTTCGCGTGGCGGATCAGGATCAGGCGCAGGGTCATAGGAATGCCTTCATATGGAATGCAGCTTGTGCCAGCAATCGCCGCCCCTCACCCATCGGGCAGGTGCTGTGCATACAGCAATTGCACCTTAGCGCGGTTCGCGGATGATTGAACCGGCCCCGTGTTCGGTGAACAGTTCCAACAGGCTGGCATTGGGCAACCGCCCATCGAGGATGACGACGGCGCGCACGCCTTTTTCCAGTGCATCAAGGGCCGTTTCTGTTTTTGGGATCATGCCGCCGGCGATTGTCCCTTCGGCGATCATCGCGCGAACCTGATCCGGTGACAGTTGGGTCACGACCTCGCCGCTTGCGTCCTTGACACCGGGCACATCGGTGAGAAGCAACAGCCGGTCAGCCTTGAGTGCGCCGGCAATGGCACCGGCCGCAGTGTCGCCGTTGACGTTGAAGGTTTCATTGGCGTCCATGCCTGTTGCCACCGGCGCCACGACGGGGATGATGCCCGCATTGTAAAGATCGCGCAGAACTTGCACATTCATTTCCACAGGGCGGCCGACAAAACCCAGTTCCGGGTCATCCGCCGCAGCCACCATCAGGTCGTCATCCTTGCCTGACAGACCGACAGCGCGCCCGCCCTGATCCATGATCGCCTGCACGATGCGTTTGTTGACCAGCCCGGTCAGCACCATTTCGACAACTTCGACGGTGGCCTGATCGGTCACACGTTTGCCGCGCACGAATTCGGATTTGATCCCCAGCTTGTCCAACATCTGGTTGATCATCGGGCCGCCGCCATGCACCACGACAGGGTTCAGGCCGACCTGTTTCATCAGCACGATATCACGGGCAAATTCGGCCATCGCCTCGGCGTCGCCCATGGCGTTACCGCCAAATTTCACGACGACCACGGCACCCGCATAGCGTTGCAGGTAGGGAACCGCTTCGGACAGGGTGCGGGCGGTGTTGATCCAGTCGCGGTTCATCTCGTCGGTCCTTTTCTTCATGATATTCCCGCGATAACGGCGCGCAGGGTCGCGATGCCTTCGCCCTTTTCGGAACTGGTCAGGATCAATTCCGGGAATGCGGCGGGGTGTTTGGCCAGTGCTGCGCGGGTGCGGGTCATCGCCTCCTCCAGTGCGGCGCCTTTGACCTTGTCCACCTTGGTCATCACCACCTGAAAGGTCACGGCAGATTTATCCAGCAGCGACATGATTTCCTCGTCCACGGCCTTGGCACCGTGGCGCGCATCGATCAGCACGAACACTCGGCGCAGCGTCTGGCGGCCGGAAAGGTATTGTTTCAACAGCCGTTGCCATTTTTCGACCACGGCGACGGGCGCATTGGCAAAACCATAGCCGGGCAGATCGACGACATAGATGTCACCTGCCGTAAAAAAGTTGATTTCCTGCGTGCGCCCCGGCGTATTAGACGCCCGCGCAAGCCCTTTGCGGCCCGTCAGCGCATTGATCAGGGATGACTTGCCCACGTTCGACCGCCCGGCAAAGCAGACCTCGACCCGGTCTGCGGGGGGCAACCCGTCCATGGCGACGACGCCTTTGACAAACTCGGTCGCGCCTGCGAACAACAGCCGCCCTGCTTCCAGCGATGCATCATCGGGGGTCTCTACCTCGGGAAAGCGCAGTTCCATGTCAGATCACCTCGCGGTTATGATGCGATGCGGGGGCAGTGACGCCCACCGCGTCTATTTGCCTTGCTTCTTGTCCGACTCAGCCTGTTTCTTGCGCTGGATACCGGATTTGATATTTCCGAACACATCCGGTTTTGCCCCATGGCTGCGCATAATCGCGTACTGCTGGGAAAAGGTGATGATGTTGTTCGCGATCCAGTAAATCACCAGCCCGCTTGCGAACGACCCCAGCATGAACATGAAAATCCATGGCATCCATGCAAATATCATCTTTTGCGTCGGGTCGGTTGGGGCTGGGTTCAGTTTCTGCTGCAGCCACATCGAAATGCCCAGCAGGATCGGCAGGATGCCAAGCGAGATGATTTCGAACGGACCGAGGTTGGGGATCGTATATGGCAAAATACCGAAGAGGTTAAAGATCGACGACGGATCTGGCGCGCTCAGGTCGCGGATCCAACCGAACCATGGGGCGTGGCGCAATTCGATCGTGACAAAAATAACCTTGTAGAGCGAGAAAAAGATCGGGATTTGCAACAGGATCGGCAGACACCCCGACGCCGGGTTCACCTTGTTGTCCTTGTACAGCTTCATCATGCCTTGCTGCATCGCCTGCCGGTCATCGCCGGCGCGTTCCTTGAGCTTTTCCATCTCTGGCTGAAGCTCTTTCATCCGCGCCATGGAAACATAGGATTTATAGGCCAGAGGCAGCACCAGCGCCTTGAGGATAAAGGTCAGTGCGATGATCGACCACCCCATGTTGCCGATGTAGGCATTGAGTGTATGCAACAGCCAAAAGATCGGCTTTGTCAGAAAAAAGAACCAGCCCCAGTCGATGCTGTCCAGAAACCCGCTGACGCCGCCCTGTTCTTCGTAGTTGCGGATAGTTTCCCATTCCTTGGCACCGGCGAACAGCCGTGTGGTCACGGTTGCCGTTTCGCCGGGGGCAATGGTCTCTGGCTGCATCACGGCCTCTGCCTGGAACAGATCGCGGCTGTCGAAATACTTGGAGGTCGACCGGAAAGGTGTCGTCTGATCGGGGATCAGCGTGGTCATCCAGTAATGGTCGGTATAGCCGATCCAGCCGGCGTTGCCGACCTCGACCCGCTCGGCTTGGGTCCGTTCGCGGGGATCCACCGCATAATCGGTGATCTTGTTGTATTTCGTTTCTTCCAGCTCGCCATCGCTCATCCGTACGAGACCTTCGTGCAGGATGAAAAAGTTTTTCAGATCGGACGGCGTGCCATGGCGCCGCAGCAGACCATAGGGGCGGGCCGACACGGGGGCCGGGCCTGTATTCTGAACACTTTGATCGAAGGTGAACATGAACTTGTCATCGACCGAAATTTCAGTGCGAAAGATTTGCCCCGCGCCGTTGTCCCATGCCAGGGTCACAGGGCTGTCAGGGGTCAGGGTGTCGCCGCTTTCCAGTGACCAGATGGTATCAGGCCCGGGCACTGCGGCGGCATCAATGCCATCGGTCGCAGTCCAGCCGAAGGTGGCAAAATAGGCATCAGGCGCGCCGACTGGGCGCAACAGGTGCACGGTTTCCGACCCCTCCTCAAGGGATACGCGATAGGGTTTCAGGGCAAGATCATCAATCCGCCCCCCCTGAAGCGAGAGTGACCCGCTCAGTTCGGGTGTTTCAATGGGGATGCGGGGGGCGTCGATGGCCACTGTTTCTGGCGCAGGTGCCGTGGCCGCAGGCTCGGCGGCCTGCTCTGCCGTGGGCAACAGTGCTTCGCCGGTTTCGGTTGCGGCCTGGGTCGCGGGATCGACCGGTATATCCTCGGGGGGGAACAGCACTGACCAGGCCATAATGACCAGAAAGCTGAGCACTGTCGCCAGGATGAGGTTCTTGTTCTGGTCGTTCATCTGAAACCGCCCATATCCACATGAAAATCTGAGGGTGGTTCAACCTGTCAAGGGGGCAAAGGTCAAGCGGTTTTCAGGAAAATAGCGCGATGGGCCCTGTTGAGTGCGATCTGACGCCCGCTGACAACGGGCGTGCGGAGAGTGGGTGTGACGGGTTGCGCGGTCAATTGGCCCCGCGCAACATCTGTTCAGGCGGCTGTCGGGGAAGACTGGGTTCTGAAAAACCTGTCCAGAACCGCGTCAAATGCCGGATCCTGACCGGCAAGATGCAACTCGGCGGCCAACATTCCCTGCTTTGATCCACAATCGAACCGCTGCCCCGAAAATTCAAACCCTGACAGCCCGCTTTCAGCGATCCCTGCTGCAATCGCATCGGTCAGTTGAATTTCGCCGCCTACGCCGGGCGCCTGTCGCGCAAGCGCATCAAAGATCGACCCATCCAGAATATATCGGCCGACGACAGCCAGTGTTGACGGCGATTTTTCGGGGCTCGGTTTTTCAACCATGCCGTTGGCCTTGATCATGCGCCCGGCGCGCGACAGCACGGACAACACGCCATAGCTCGATACTTCGTCGCGGGGCACATCCATTGCGGCCACCAGATGGCCGGAATCGCAGGTGGGGTAGGCGGCGATCATTTCTGACAGACACCCCTTTGGGCCAAGGATCAGATCATCGGGCAAGATCACGGCAACGGGGCCGGGCAGCACATGGTCGCGTGCGCACAGCACCGCATGGCCCAGACCCAGCGGTTCGTCCTGCATCACGAACATCACGTCGTGCAGATCTTCGTCGATAGCGGCTTCTTTCAACTCGCGGGCAAGCCGGGCCTTGCCGCGTTCACGCAAAGTGGCGCGCAGGTCTTTATCGTCCAGCACGTGACGTTCGATCGCGGATTTGGAAGGGTGGCTGACAAAGATCATCCGCTCGACCCCGGCATCGCGGGCTTCGTTGATGGCGTATTGGATCAATGGCGTGTCGATGACCGGCAGCAGTTCTTTCGGGGTGGCCTTTGTCGCAGGCAAGAACCGCGTGCCCAGTCCGGCGACGGGAAAAATGGCTGTCTTGACGATACCTTCGGACATGTCACGAAACTCCTTTATTTGGTTGTGCCGCAGTGCAGCGATTAACGCTAACCTATGCACTGAAGCGAGAATGTCAAAAAACGACATTGGTGCATGCTATACCTGCATCGGCTTGTAGGGGGTGATGAGAAGGTCAAAATTGCTGCCGTTTCATAACGGCGTGTTTCTAAAATACTTTAAAAACAGAATGTTAAATATTACTTGTTCCTTTTGCACCTTGCCAAAGCTTAGTATATACCGTTTGTTTCTTGTGAGTATACAGTTGGAGCGAGATAAAAAATTTACCCATTATGCGCAAAAAATAGGCATATGCGACGCGAGTAGGCAGAAATAATGTCGTTTTTTGACTATCCTTGTTGAAGCTGCTATCGCCACGCTTAACTACATCTCAGGCGGTATGTGATCAGTCGGGGGATCCTGGCCGGGGTCGCCGAAAGCAAGCAAAGGTATGGATGGATGAACATGACACCAACACCAAGCCCCCCCCGGCCGGATTGCCGGCCTTACGATCGTATGGCGGTGATTGGTGCGGGGTCGTGGGGCACGGCTCTTGCTGCGGTGGCGGCTGTGGCAGGTCGCGATGTGCGCCTGTACAGCCGCGACGAACAGGTCGCAGCAGCGATCAACACGGGACACGTCAACGCCAAATACCTGCCCGATGTGCCGCTGCCCCACTCATTGACCGCAGTAACAGATATGGCTGCCGCACTCGACGGTGCACAGGCGGTGATGATGGTGGTTCCATCGGGTGCGGTCCGTGCTGTCGCGGCAGAAGTGGCCGAACACATCGCGCCTGGTGTGCCGGTCGCCATCTGCACCAAGGGGATTGAACCTGTGACCGGCCTGCTGATGACGCAGGTCGCCGAACAGGAATTGGGCGCGCATCCGCTGGGCACCGTATCGGGACCGACGTTCGCACGCGAAACCGCGCTTGGCCATCCGACTGCCGCCAGCGTGGCGTTCCCCTTTACCCACCCGGACCGCCTGGCCCCGCATGAAAGCACCGCCGCCCGGTTCGCACATTCGCTGAGCACGGAATCGTTCCGCACCTATATTTCCGACGATTTGGTCGGCGTTGAAATTGGTGGCGCGGTCAAGAACGTGATTGCCATCGCTTGCGGAATGATGACCGGCGCGGGTTTTGCCGAAAACACGCGTGCCGCGCTGATTACGCGCGGTATGGACGAGATGAAGGTTCTGGCCGAGGCGCTGGGCGGTCGCCGTGAAACGGTCACTGGCCTGTCGGGTGCCGGTGATCTGACGCTGACCTGTTCCAGCACGACATCGCGCAACATGTCGTTGGGTGTGCAACTGGGGCAGGGGACAGCGCGCGCCGATTGCTTTGATGGCAAACCCGTGGTCGTCGAGGGCGAGGCGAACGCCGCATCCGTCATCGACCTTGCACGGCGCGTGGGCGTGTCGATGCCGATCTGTGAAACTGTTGATGCGGTACTGACCGGGCGCGCCGAACTGCGGCAGGCGTTCCGCGACCTTTGGACGCGCCCGATCGAGGCAGAGCCCCGCGCGCTTGGTATTTCATTTGCCAATCCGGTGGTGGTTGATGCCACGCCTGTGACTGACGAAAGACTGATATGACCCATAAGACAATTGAACAAATGGCCGGGTGCCGCATGGTGCTAGCCACAGACCTTGACGGCACCTTTCTGGGGGGCACAGACGCGGATCGAGACGCACTTTATGACTGGATCGAACAGCATCGCGCAACGGTCGGGCTGGTGTTCGTCAGCGGACGTGATCCGGAATTCATCGAAACCTTGTGCAGTGATGGCCGTGTGCCGTGGCCCGATTTCGTTGTCGGCGATGTGGGCACGACGATTGCCCAGATGAAGAACCGCAAAGTTTCGCCGATTGCAGCACTCGAGGCAGAGATTGCGAAAACATGGGCCGACCGTGGCGCGCGGGTGCGCGCTGCGCTTGACGGGCATCCGGGCCTTGCGCTGCAACCCACGGCATTCCGCTATCGCGTCAGCTATGACATGGACGCGCATGCGTTCGATGACCGCGCACTGCAAATTGTGCATGATCTGGGTGCGGACGCGCTGATGTCCGACAATCGTTTCTTTGACGTGCTGCCGCGCGGGATCAGCAAGGGGCCGTCGCTGTTGCGGCTGGTCGATCATCTGGGCGTGGCGCAAACCAGTGTGCTGGCGGCGGGCGATACATTGAACGATCTGTCGATGCTGGTGGCTGGCACCCCGGCTGTGGCTGTCGGCGGCGCGGAAGAACCGCTGCTAGACGCGCTGCCCGATGCAGCCCATATTCACCGGGCCACGGCTATCGGGGCCGGCGGTATCATGGAAGCGATCGCGCATTTCGATCTGCATCCAGCCATGGAAAGGGTCTGAATATGGCCTCTGATCTTGTCATCGTCTATCACCGCCAACCCTATGAAGAAGCGGTGGAAAACGGCAAAACCGTCTTTCGTGAAAATTCCAGCCCCAACGGGATCGTGCCGACGCTGAAAAGCTTTTTCGGTAGCGCCGATCACGGCGCGTGGGTTGCGTGGAAACTGGCCGATGACCCCGCCAACCCCGGGTTCGATACGGATGTTGAAATCGACGATGCCTATGGCCGCTATACCGTGTCGCGCCTGCCCCTGACCAAAGAACAGGTCAGCAGTTTCTACCATGTGTCATCCAAAGAGGCGTTCTGGCCGATCCTGCACAGTTTCAAGGAAAAGTATAACTACGATCCCGTTGACTGGCCCACGTTCCGCGAAGTGAACTGGTCCTTTGCCGAGGCAGCCGCCCGCAAGGCAAGCCGTGGCGCGCGGGTCTGGGTGCATGACTATAACCTGTGGCTGGTTCCTGGCTATCTGCGCCAGTTGCGCCCTGATGTAACGATTTCATTCTTTCACCATACGCCTTTTCCCGCAGCAGACATGTTCAATGTCCTGCCGTGGCGCAAGGAAATCGTGGAAAGCTTGCTGGCCTGCGATGTGGTCGGATTTCACATTCCGCGCTACGCGGCGAATTTCCTGTCGGTGGCGCGCAGCCTGTTCGATGTCAATACGCTGGAGCGCCACCCGGTTGATCGCGCCCGCATTTCCGAAGGCACCGCGCTGAGTGAACGCAGTGCGCCGACGCTGATCGAATTTGAAGGGCGGAAAATCGCAATCAGTTCATCCGCCGTGGGTGTGTCGGTTGATTTCATCGAAAAACGCGCCAGCGACTCTGATGTGCAGGCCGAGGCCAGGAAGATCAAGGAAGAGATGGGCGATGCAAAGCTGATCATCTCTGTCGGGCGGACGGATTACACAAAGGGCGGGATGGCCCAGCTGGAAAGTTTCGAACGTGTGCTGGAAGCCAACCCCGATCTGCGCGGCAAGGTGCGCCTGATGCACGTCTCAGTCTCCGCCAACCGCAACATGATGGCCTATGAAGATACCCAAGCCGGGCTGGAAGAGGCTGCAGGCCGGATCAACGGGCGCTTTGGCACACTGGAATGGCAGCCGATCGCGCTGATTTCGCGGGCGATCCCCTTTGACGAACTGATCAAATACTATCTGGCCGCCGATGTGGCGTGGATCACGCCGCTGGCGGATGGCATGAACCTTGTGTGCAAGGAATATGTCGCAGCGCGCACCGACAATGATGGTGTGCTTGTGCTGTCGGAATTTGCCGGTGCCGCTGTCGAGATGGGGTCGGCAGTAATCACCAACCCCTTTTCCTATCGGTCCATGGATACAGCGATATTGCAGGCACTGCACATGCCCGCCGAAGAAAGGCGCGAACGCATGGTGGCCCTGCGCGAGGTCGTGAAGCGCTATTCTGTCAGCGCATGGGGCCGCGATCAGCAGCGCGCGTTTGAAGAGGCAGAGGCGCGCAAGCAGGCCGGTTGAACCGCCGGAATGCGGATGTGGCATTAACCCAAAGCGGGACCGCCGACTTTCACCTGTCAGCGGTCCCCTGATAATGCTGTTTGTCCGGCGGTCAGAGCCGGGCGGGGTTGCCAGCTACAAGAACGGACCGGTCAGTGATCTCGTTATCCTGCACCCAATCGATCTGGTTGCCCTTGCGATACATCGTGACGCAACGTTCATTGCCACTGCCAAAGGTCTGCCAGCGGCGGCAATATTTGTCACCCCTGATCCGCCACACGCCGGCCTCTGTCCGGCCCTGATAGACAATGCGCATCATCGAGCTGCTGGGATAGTAGATGACATAGTCACCGTCCGAGTCCGTGCCATCAAGCGAATTGCCGACCAGCGCCGTGCGGATTTCAGCACCCGACATCTGGACGTAGCCCTCGGTCACAAGTTCATCACCTACGGTTGCGCAGGCTGCAAGAAGGCCTGCGCTGGCAAGCAGTGTGAAAAATATCCGTCGTTTCATGTGTTTTTTCCTTTCAGGTTTTTGGATTTGGGAGGGTTGTGTGATGACCACGCGGCACATCGGGGCCGATTTCCCCGGCCGGAGTCGGATGGATCGTTCTTTCGGCATTCAACGCGCCACCAGCCAGCGTGGTGGCAAACAATGCCGCGCTTTCGATGCTGCGAAAATGTGCCGCCAACGCGGCTATGTCCGCAGCACCAAGGCCGATTTCGTCAGCATCGATCAGCGCCAGGGCGGGGCGCGCCAACAGCGCGCGCGCCAACAGAACCCCCCGCGTTTCGGCGACTGAGAGATTGCGCCGGCCTTCATCAATGCGCCCGTCAAGCCCGCCAACACGCGTCAGCAGTGGCCCGAGGCCGATTTGGTGCAGGACATTGCAGATCTCGGTGTCCGGTGGTGTGCGTCCCGTACCCAACAACACGTCGCGGCGCAGCGAACCGCGCAAGGTCGGTGACGCACCGCCAAGATAGATCATTTCCTGTGGGTCCAACTCTGTTGGTTGCCGCCCGAGAACCCGCATTTCGCCCGCCTCGCGGTCTTCCAATCCTGCGGCAAGCATCAGCAGGCGACTGGCCGATGCGGTTTCCAGGCCTTGTAGTAGGCGCACCTTGCCACGCGCCAGTTTCAGATCGACAGGTACGCCATCAAGCGGAACGCCCTGGACGACCAGCGCGGCGCGTCCGGTGCGGGCGGAACGCAAGGGTTTGCCCAGCCGGTCGATGCGTGGCGCTGCCAACGCTTTTTCCAGCTTGTCGGACGCGATCAGCCAACTGTAGCGCCGGTCACGAATATCGGCGATGTGCCGCATCGGGCGGACGATCATCGACAAGGTCATCAGGGCCGCGACGGTTTCGCCGATCGGGATGCCGAAATGCAGGCAAAGCCACAGAGTCAGCGCGCCTGCCAGCCCCGATGCTGCATCGGGCATTGCCCGGATCGCTGCGGACAGATGTGCGCGTGTCATCGCCGCGTCGATAATCTTGGCCGACTGTGCGCGCAGCACCTTTTTTTCAATGCCAAGGCGGCCCGAACGGCGCAGCGCGGTGGCCTGTTGCAGCCTTTCGGCCATTGATGCCGCCAGCCGCGCGCGGTTCTTTCGCAGAGCGCCATGTGCGAGGCGCAACCGCGGGCCGAGCCGCAGCATGACAGCAAAAGCGAGCGCCAGCGGCAAGGCGGTGGCCAGCCCAAGCCGAAAATCTATTGATATCAGCACCAAAAGAGAAACCGGAAGCATGACCGCCGCCGAAATCGCACGGGCCAACCCGACACCAACCCAGTTTTTCAGTGCGGTCAGATCCCCCACATAGCGCAGCGACAGGGCACCTGCACGCCGCTGGGTCAGCCAGGATGCGGGTGCCTTGCTCAGCCGCAGAAACAGCGCTTCGCGGGTTTCGGCGACATAACTTTGGCCGACCCGTTCGGCCAGCACCCGCTCGGCATAGCGCAAGGTTGCAAAACCCACGCCTGCGGCGGCCAGCATGAACAGCGCAACGACGGGCATCGCCGCATCGCCTTGCCTGACCGAGCCGATGGCATCGCGCACTGCGATCGCAGAAACGACAAGCATGCCGCCTTGGCCAAGCGCGGCAGCGGCGAGCCAGACAAACGGCCACCATCGGTCCCCGCCAGCGATGTCGGGCAGTCGGGTCATGCGGCCGCTGCCGTTGGGCGCGACATCTGCAAGATGGCCGAGGCCGTTGCCGGATCGGCCAGAGTATCGCGGTCCAGAACCGGCAGTGACTGCGATGTGGCTGCGGAACTGCGCGTCATCAGACCGGTCAGCGCAACGGGATGGTAATGCAGCGCATCAAGCCGGGCCAAGCAGGCTTCGGCTGCCAATGGATCGGACGCTGCCAGCAGCATTGCGTCGCTGATGCGGCCCAAGGTCGGACGCGCCAGCAGTTCGGCGGTTTCGACCTGTCCGATCCCATCGGCTATTTCGACAACGGCGACGTCACAGCCTGCGTTTGCGGTTTCAGCGACAAGTCTTTCCAGCGCCGTCTCGACCCGATCCAGCGGCTGGCGAAAAGTGGCCGCCATGCCCGTATCGGTAAAGTCCAGAACGCGTGCCGCACCAGCAGCGGCATACAAGTGCGTGTCGCAAAAGGCCGCAGTACCCGTCGCCTTGATCGCGCCAACCCGCAAACCCAGCCGCGTCAACCCGTTCACCAGGCCCGCGACGGCGTCGGTCTTGCCCGCGTTCATTCCACTGCCCAACACGGTGATCACTGCTTTGGGGCGACCGATCACGCCAAGTGGCAGGGCAAAATCCGCCAGCGTCAGCGGTGCGCTGTCCGCGCCCAAAAGCCGCCCGTGCAGTCGCAGCCGGGTGGCAGGCTTTATTGCGCCATGGCGGGTTTCCTCGAGGCCGGCCACGCCACCCCCTGCAAGCAGATCAAGCGACCGGTCCTTGCGCACCCCTGCCCGGCCGATGAATTGGTCGGTTGCGAACCTGTCACCGGCTGCGAGCACGACAAGGTCGCCTGGAAACAGACGCGAATACCGGCCATCGCAGAGCTGGATGCGGCGGTGCTGGCTAATCTTTTTCACCTCTACCAATAGCAGATCACCAGAGCGGATGTCCTTTGGATCGGTGTCGAGCCCGGTGACGCTGTCCGCGCGGACGCGGCGCGTGGAATGGCACCATTTGACGCGGTCAAGTTGGGTGGGCGGGGCTGTTCTTGTGACAGTCATGCGACGTTCCTTTCACGTTCCGGAAGGCATGCTCCCGGCAAAAAAATTTTGGTCAGACCTGCGGTGGCACAGGCGGTAAAGTCGTGCCCGCAGCCGGCAAGCACATCAAAGTCGATCCGGTCGGGCAGGCCGTGATCCTTGGCCGCGTCAGACAACGCTGCAGCCCAGCGGTAGGCACGGGTCAGCCGATCGTGGCCTTGTTGTGCGTCAATGCGCGGGCCAGAGCGTGTGTTGACATCAACGGTGCAATCCTGTGCGCCCACGCGGATAACGATATCGCGGTCCAAGAAGGCGCGCAGATTCGTGCGCAACCACAGCGATGCGGCCTTGGGCCCTTCCTTTGATGGACCCATGCCATAGGGAAAGGCCGCTTCGTCGGGGAAGGTCCACCAACCGGCAGACGATACCGTCAACCGCCGGATCCGGTGCGGGTAAAGCCAGGTGAACCGATGCGCGAACTGCGCGCCGCCCGAGAAACCCGCCAGGTCCACGGGGCCCTTTGCGATCCTGTCTTCGGATTCCAGCGCGGTCAGCAGATCAAGAAATGCCTGGTCGGCGCGATTGCGGCAGGCGGCACGCTGGTATTGTGGCCAATGGTCCCTGTCGAAAATCGGCAGCACGACCATGCGGCCTGTTGCCTCGGCCATCGGGGCAAGGCAGCGGGCCATTTCGTGAACATCCCGTGCGATTCCATGCACGCTCACCAAGGGTTGGTCGTGCCTGCACTGACTGGGGTGCAGGATCAGCGCATCAGGGACGCGTCCGGAAATACCGCTGCGAAATTCGGTTGCGATCTTCATGTCGCAGACCCTGCTGGTTGTGTTTCGGACTGCGCCGTCCGCGCTGCGACGCGTGCGGCTTCTGCCCGGCTGCGGTTGGCTTGGGGCAGAAGATCGAAAATCATGTGGATGCGATCCTCGTCCCCGTCGTTGAACGCCTCGTGCATCTGGTCATTGTCGAACCACCACAATTCGCCTTCCTGCATGCGCACCTCTTCGTCGCCAGCCTTGAGCCATGATCCTGCCGCAGACTTGAGAACAAAGTGATAACGCCCGCGCAGGCGGTAATATTCCCCACGATCGATATGTGGATAAACGCGCTTGCCCGCAGGCAAGCAGACGATCTTGGCCCGGCTCAGGTCACAGCCCAGTGTCCGGGCGGTTTCTTCGATGAATGTGCGGGCGCGCGGATAGGCGTTCGCGGTCGTGGTCCAGCGGCTTTCATGCACGTCGCGCCGCTTGCGTCCCAAGATCATCGACTTGCGCAGACCTCGCAGCGGGATGGCCAATGCCTCGCGCTGGACCGCGATCTTGTCTTGCCGACCGGTCACCAGTGCCCATGCATCATCGTGCGCTGCGATTTCGTCAAGAAACGGGGCCGTGTCGATTTCAGATTTGATCCGTTTGAAATACTGCATCTTGGTATCCTTTCATTGCCAATGCGACCTGTCCGTGTCGCCGTTGCCCTCTTGTGGGCGGCATCGCTGACGTGAACCTTACGGCACCAGCAAAAGTTGTGTCAGGTTGCTGTCAGGCTAGGGAATGGGAACAAGATGTGCCCTGTGCGTTAGCAAGGGGTGCTGTCTGGCTTGGCGGCCTGCCTGTCGGGGCGGGCCATCACGCGGCCGGACGGGCGCCGAGGGATCGGATTGTTACGTTTCGACAAGCGGCAGACGAATCGTCGCGGCGACCCCGCTGTCGGAACCCGGTCGGGGCGAGCGCAGTTGCAGTGGCGCATCAACACGCCGGGCGATTGCGGCGACGATGGCAAGGCCAAGGCCGCTGCCCTCGGCTGTGCCATGCCGGGCGAAACGGTCTGTCAGCCCTGCCAGCGTGTCGGCAGGCACCACCGGGCCATCGTTGGCGACGCTCAGTTGCCCGTCGGGCGACAGGGCGATATCGACCTGGGCGTCTTTTGCCCCGTGGCGCAGCGCATTGTCGATCAGGTTTCGGGCAATGATCGCAACTGCGTCCACGTCAAGATCGGACATTACGGGCGTGTCGGGCAAACAAAGCGAAAGACGGTCGCGCGCCCCTGCAATTTCGTCCGTGATGATGCGCAGAACAGGGCGCAGATCCGCAGGGGTGTCTGTGCGGAGCCGTCCACCTTCGGCGCGGGCAAGCTGCATCAGCCGTTCCGCCGTGCGGGTCAACCGCTTGAGCGTGGCTTCGATGGCCTCGGCCCGACTGGCCGTGGCAGCGTCGCGCGTCTCGGATCTGAGCCGCTGCGCCTGCGCGATCGCGCCAGCAAGGGGGGTCCGCAATTCATGGGCGGCATTTGCGGCAAACGCACGTTCTGCCTCAAAGGCATTTGAAAGCCGGTTCAGCACATCGTTGATCGTTTCGGCGACCGGGCGCAATTCGGCGGGCAGGTCGGCGACGGGCACAGGCGACAGGTCATGCGCACCCCGGTCAGCCAATCCCGCACGAAACCGGGTCAGGCCTGATAGCCCAAGGCGCACCAGCACCACGACCGCGAGCAATGTCAGTGGCAAGAAAAGCAGCACCGGAAGGACAAGGCGGCCGGTCATCTCTGCTATCGTCTCGTCGCGTTCTTCCAGCGGTTCGGCGACGGTCATGCGAATGGTGCCGCGCAGCGTGGCCTCGCTATAGAAACGGTGCGTCGCGTTTTGTGCGAACCCCGGACCTTGCCAGTCGGGGAACAGGGCCGGATCGGCACTGTGCGACTGTAACAGGATTTTGCCGGTATCGTCGCGCACGATATAGGTAAAGAATTCCGCGTGTTCACTGATCGGGGCAAGGTGCTGGACCCCGTCGGAGGGGTCACGGTTGATGATTTCGGTCACGGTCAGCGGCAACAGGCGCTGTGTCGTTTCCATTAAACCAGAATCGAATACCTCGGATACTTCGTGGCGCAGATCGGTGATCGTCCAGGTTGTGGCGGCAAGCCAAAGCGTGGTCAGCACCACACCCAACCAAAGCGCCAGACGCGCCTGCAGGCTGTCGGCCCATCTCATGGTGTGCCCAGCCGATAGCCCATGCCGCGCTCGGTCACGATCACATCACGACCCAGTTTCTTGCGTAGGCGGCTGACATGGACCTCGATGGTATTGCTTTCGACTTCTGCATCGAAAGCATACAGTTTTTCTTCGAGTTGCGGCTTGGACAAAAGCTGTCCTGGCCGCGTCAGGAGTGCTTCGAACAGGGCCCATTCGCGCGCCGTCAGGACCACCGTGCGGCCCGCGCAGGTTACCCGCCGCGCCGCGAGGTCGATTTCCAGATCGCCCAGAACGACCAGCGGGTTGGGGTTTCCGGAATAGCGCCGTGCGACCGATCCGATGCGCGCACCCAGTTCGGCCAGATCGAAGGGCTTGACAAGATAGTCGTCGGCACCGGCATTCAGCCCGGCAATGCGGTCTGACACCTGATCAAGCGCGGTGAGGATGATCACAGGCGTTACGTCGCCGCTTGCCCGCAGCCTGCTCAGAAACGGGACACCGCGCCCGTCGGGCAACATCAGGTCAAGCAGGATCAGGTCAAACCCGGCCCCGCGCAGCGCGTCCTGCGCGTCGTCCAGTCGGGTGACCCAATCAGGGGAATGCCCGTCGCCCGCTATCTGATCGCGGATCGCCCCGCCAAGGGTGGTGTCATCCTCAATCAATAGAATCCGCATGGGTGGTCCACCTTCCTTGTATCTTGTCAGTCTTATCTGCTTCTTTTCTGAAGTGAAGCTGAACCGGAATTTTTGCGGCCTTCATGTTCCCGTCAGGTGCGGCATTGATAAAAGAGCATCACACACCTAGGAGATTTATCATGCATCGCACGTTTGCCTGCGTCGTCTTCGCAGCCGCACTGGTCGCTGCCGGGGCGGCATCCGCCGACGACAATGAATGCGACATCGCCATGTCGGAATGGCAGCCGAAAGAAGCCGCCGCGGCCTATGCCGAGACGCTCGGTATCAGGGTCCGCAAGATCAAGATTGATGATGGCTGTTACGAAATCGACGGTCGCGATAGCGATGGCAGCAAAGTCGAGATCAAGCTGGAGCCCGACACGCTGGTCCTGCGCGCCCTGGAAGTCGCGTTTCGTGACGGCGCGGATCCGTCGCGTTACCTTGATGGCGCGCGCGGGCCTGCCCCCATGACGCCCGGCGTTCCAGCCGACAACCCGCTGATGACCCCGGGCAGCGCACCACAAGTCAATGTGAACTGAGGTGGCGTGATGATTCGCGTTTGGGATATCTTTGTACGGATCTTTCACTGGAGCCTCGTGGCCGCTGTCGCTGTCGCGTGGCTGACGGGCGACGAATGGGACGATCTGCATGTCATCGCTGGCTATGTCGTGGCCGGCCTTGTCGCTGCGCGGCTGGTGTGGGGGCTCGTGGGCGGCAAATACGCGCGCTTTTCGCAATTCCTGCGTGCGCCGGGCACTGTCCTGGCCTATCTGCGCGATGTGCTTGCACGGCGCGAGCGTCGGTATCTGGGCCACAACCCCGCCGGGGCTGCGATGATCGTGGCGCTGTTGCTGGTGCTGGTTGGCACGGCGCTCAGCGGGTGGCTTTTGGAAAACCCCGTGCGTCTGGCGCAGATGCCGGACCTGCCCCAGATCATCGCCCCCGCCTATGCCGACGGCAATGACGACAGGGACCGCGATGAGGGCGGGGGGTCTGAAATTGTCGAGGAATTGCACGAAGTGCTGGCGAATTTTCTTTTGATCCTGATTACCCTGCATGTGGCGGGCGTCGTCCTTGCCTCGGTCCGTCACCGTGAAAACCTTGCCCGCGCGATGATCACCGGGGACAAGCGGACACCCGAACCGGGCGATGTCGTCTGACGCCCGGTAGCGATATATCCCCCTGCCCACGGATCATGGGCAGGGGGCATGGATCAATCGTCGATGCCTGTTGGCAATGTCGCGATGTAGTTCAACAGGCTGATCCGGTCCTGCACCGAAAAAGCACGCACATTGATCATCGCGACACCGGGATGTGCATTCGAGATCTTGTTGAACACCTCATCAGGGAGCGCGGCAGCCTCGGTTCCGACAAAGTTGTGTTCGTCACCACTGCCCCAATCCATCGCACGTCCATCAAACCCGTGGCACGCGGCACAGGTCGTCTGGAAAATGGCCCGTCCGCGATCAAAGTCGCCCGATCCGGGGATAACCGTCCGGGTTTCAGTGTCGATAAAGTTGTGCATATCGACTAGCCCCTGGCTCAGGAATGTCGCCACCCGCAGCAGTTCTGCATCATTGATCATCTCGACCGTATAGGGGTGGTTTTCGTCCCTCAGCGTCGCCAGCAGGGATTCGGGCGGCCGCCCGCGCGCACCAAAGACCCCCTTGATTCCGGTGAAATGGCTGCCCTTGCCATAGACGCCGTCCGCACCTGCATAATCCCAGCCGTGGCATTCCTTGCAGCGCCACGTGCCGGGCCCGTCCTGTTCGGCGGTTGCCGGATAGGCCGGGTTGGTGCCTTCGGGCATATCCCGATCCAGGGCTTCCCACCAGTTGTCATAAATCCTTCCGCCTGCCGCAAGGGTCCATTCCAGCGACTGAACCTGGGGTGCGCCATGGACAAAATCCTGTTGGTGCGCGCCATGTTCCTGCGGTTCTTCTGATACATCGGCCACCGCAACGCCCCACGGTTGCAGCGCGAGCGTAAAGACGAATGCGGCCCCGATCCACGTTTTCGAAATTGTCATACTTGTCTCCTTCCCTTGGTTGTCTTTCCCGGGACAGGACACGAACGCCCGATGCTGCGCGCGAAAGACACAATGCGCAAAGTAACTTCCCACAAACAATGTCGGCGGTGGCCAAGCGTTCACGCAACGATAAACTTCTGGCCTAAACAGCGTAATACCGCTTAATTAGACTTTGGTTTAGGGGTTTCGCGGGGGTTATCAGATGGCAGAGAGGTCATCCGGGCGCAATGCAGCCGCGCTGACACAGGACCGACTCGAGCGATTGACAACTGCGATGGCGGTGATTCAGTTGGTGTGCGGCCTTGGCTTTGCCGTCGATCTGGTTCTGGAATTTCCCGACCCCCGCACATGGGTCTACCTCACGCCACAAGCCTTGATGCATCTTCTGTCGGAAACCGCGATCATGATCCTGTTGTTGATCGGTTTCGCGATTGCGCGGCAGGCGCAGCGGTTTCTTGCCGTGCAGCGTGACCGCATGGCGCATGATCTGCAATCGTTGCGGGGGGATTTCGACCGCATCTTGCATGCGCAGTTTGATGACTGGTCTTTGACGCCAGCCCAGCGTGATGTCGCGCTTTTGTGCCTGCGCGGGTTACGTATATCCGAAATCGCAGAGCTGCGCGGATCGGCCGAAGGCACGATCAAGGCGCATCTGAGCGCGATTTTCCGCGCGGCAGGCGTGCATACGCGGGGCGAATTGATCGGCGTCTTCATGGATGCCTTTATCGACCACGGGGTCGCGTCGGCCCCGTGAACAGGCGGCCTGTGCCGCGGCCGCCAAACTGACGTCAAGCTGACGTTCTTACCGGTAATTCGTCAGGAAACGCTCAGGCACATGCCCGACAACAGGATCACCCTGATATGGAGATTCTGTGATGAAAAAGACCTTTGCCCTCCTTGTGCTGACCACAGCCCTGACCGCGCCCGCGCTTGCTTTGGCCAAGCCGGTGACCTTTTCTGTCGATCTCAAGCGCTATGGCGGTGACGGGGCGTATCTGGCGCTTTACCTCACCGATCCATCTGGTGCCTATGCAGGCAGCCTCTGGGTGGCCGGCAGGAAATCAAAGTATTACAAGCATCTAGAAGGCTGGTATCGCGCCACGAGCGGCAACAAGCGAGAGATCGACGGGATCACCGGTGCCAGCGTGGGGCAAGGTCGCAGCCTGGAGATTACGCTCGACCTCAGGGATGCGCTGTTCGACGCTGGCTATGTGTTGCAGATCGACGCTTCGGTTGAGGACAAGCGCGATAGCCCGCGTGAAATCATGCTGCCGCTGACAGCCGAGAATTCCGGTATCGCTGTCCCGGGCGGGCGATACATCAATTCTGCACGCTTCGATTACTGAAGAAAGGCGCGGCCATGATGCGTATCCTTCACCGTTGGCCCGGTCTTTTGGCGGCTATTGTTGTGTTCGTGCTCGCGCTGAGCGGTGCGGTACTCTCGATATATCCGACGCTTGATCGTCTGACCGCACCACAGGCGGCGTCTGGGTTGGATGTTGCCAGCCTTGCCGCGCGCGTCCAGCGGATCTATCCCGGGATAGAGGAAATCCGGCGCAGCCCCTCTGGTAAGATTGCAGCTTATTGGGTTGCAGATGGCAGCTATGGGTCCGGCGTGATAGACCCTGCCACCGGGCAAGCGGTTGCAGGTGTAGACCCGTCACCGACGGAACGCTGGGTGACGGACTTGCACCGGTCGCTTTTCCTGGAAGATACAGGGCGCTGGGCTGTCGCGGCAGGGGCGGCGGCAATGTTGTTGCTGGCCGCGTCGGGTGCGGTGCTGGTGGCGCGGCGCGTGGGCGGATGGCGCCGGTGGTTCGCGCCGATCAAAGGCGCGCTGACCGGCCAAATACATGTCGAACTTGCCCGGGTGGCGGTCGTCGGCCTTGTGTTGTCGTCCGTCACGGGCCTGTGGATGACGGCCGAAACCTTTGATCTTATCACACTGCACACGGCCGAAACCGGCACTTTCGCGGCAGATCAGAGCGGGTCGCCGATGCCGGTCGGCCGGATCGCCGTGCTGTCAGATATGTCCGTGAGCAGCCTGCGCAGCCTGACATTCCCCGATCCCACATGGCCTGGTGATACGCTAAAGGTGGAAACTGCCGGCGGTGTCGGCCAGATCGACCCTGTGACCGGCACGATGCTGGATTGGGCCGATGGGACACGGGGGCAAAAAATATCAGAAACGATCTATATGCTGCATACCGGACAAGGGGCGGCTGTGCTGGGTCTGTTGCTGGGCCTGATGGCGCTGGCAGCCCCGGCGATGGCGGTGACAGGTGTGGCGATCTGGTGGGCCGGATACCGCAGACGGCCGCGCATCCGCGGCAGCGTCAGGCCCGGCAAGGCTGCGACCGTTATTCTTGTCGGCAGCGAGGGGGGCAGCACCTGGGGGTTTGCCGCAACACTTGCGCATGATCTGATTGCTGCGGGTCAGTCGGTGCATGTTGGCCCCATGTCTGGCTTCGCACCTGATCGGTACGGTCAGGCCGCGCGCATCCTCGTGCTGGCCGCCACCTATGGCGATGGTGCGGCACCGTCCTCGGCGCGCGGGTTCCTTGACCGGATCGCCGCGCTGGATACCCCGCCGAAGGCGCCACTGGCCGTGCTGGGTTTTGGTGACAGCAATTTTCCCGCCTTTTGTGCCTTTGCCCGCGAGATCGAACACGCAGCGCACCAGGCAGGCTGGGCGCAGCTTCTTCCTCGGGGGACGGTGGACCGTCAATCGCCGCAGGACTTTGCCCGCTGGGGCCGCGGTCTGGGTGCGGCGATGGGTGTGACGCTGGAGCTTGTTCACCGGCCGGTCCGGCCTGCCAGTCACGCGTTGACCCTGCTGTCGCGTCGCGATTACGGGGCCGAGGTTCAGGCGCCGACCGCGATCCTGCGCTTTGCGCTGCCACGTCTGTCGTTGTGGCAACGGTTGGCGGGGCATGGGTTCGGCGGGTTCGCCGCAGGCGACCTGATCGGCATCTTGCCCGAGGGCGCGGATCTGCCCCGGTTCTATTCGCTGGCCTCTGCCCGTCGGGATGGCTTTGTCGAGATTGTCGTGCGCAAGCAGCCGGGAGGTGTGTGTTCCGGCCAGTTGATGTCGCTTGTTCCGGGGGCGAGCGTGCGCGCCTTTGTGCGCCGCAACCACACATTCAGGCCCGGCGCAGGACGCGCACCGCTGATCCTGATCGGCGCGGGCACCGGCGTGGGGCCGCTGGCGGGGTTCATCCGCGCCAACGCGCGGCACCGCCGCATCCACCTTTTCTTTGGCATGCGTCACGCTGACAGTGACTTTCTTTACCAAGAAGAACTTCACCAATGGGGGGCGGAGGGGCGTTTGACAATCTTGTCCACCGCGACATCGCGTGATGCGCAACCACATTACGTGCAGGACGCCTTGCGCGCGGATGCCGCACAGGTGGCTGCGGCCATCCGGGATGGCGCGCGGGTGATGGTCTGCGGCGGCCGCGATATGGCGGCGGGCGTCGCTGCGGCGCTCGAGGACATACTGGTGCCTGTGGGACTGACACCCAAAGCCCTGAAAGCAGAAGGACGCTATGTCGAAGATGTCTATTGATCTTGTGCGCCACGCGCTGAATGGCCCGACAATGGGCACCCGCTGGTCGGCTCTGTTCCATGCGGCGCCGGGTTTCGATCCGGGCCCTGTGCAGGCTGCCTTGCAGGCTGCGGTGGCAATTGTTGACGCGCAGATGTCGACGTGGCGACACGACAGCGATCTGATGCGCCTGAACGCCGCGCCGGTGGGTGCGTGGGTCGATCTGCCCGCGCAACTGGCCGAGGTTCTGGCGCTGGGGCTTGAAATCGGGCGAGCGTCGGATGGGGCCTTTGATATCGGGATGGGTGATGCTGTCACGGCCTGGGGCTTTGGCCCCGACCGTGCTGCGCCTGATCGTATCCAGGCGGCCATGTCGGCCGCAAGATGCCCGGCCCACGCGCAGCTTGAGCTGGACGGCCTGCGCGCGCGCAAACGCGGACCTTTGGTGCTTGACCTGAATGCGATCGCCAAAGGCTATGGCGTGGACAGGCTTGCTGCGGTGCTGGCGGGGTTTGGCATTGCCAACGCGCTGGTCGGCATCGACGGTGATATGCGCGCCATGGGCCTGCGACCCGATGCAAACGGCTGGGGCATTGTGGTTGAGATGCCAGACCCCGATCGCCGCGCGCCACATTCCGTGCTGGCCTTGCAGGATGCCGCGGTCGCCACGTCGGGGGACTATCGTCATTGGATCAATGTTGGCAGTCAGCGCCTGGGCCACACGATGGATCCCCTGCGCGGTGCGCCGGTCGGGTCCACGCCCGCGTCGGTCACCGTGGTTGCCCGCACCTGTGCAGAGGCCGACGCCTGGGCGACCGCGCTGATGGTGCTGGGCGTCGCGCGGGGCACCGCATTGGCCCGCGCACAGGGCATTGATGCACTTTTCCTGCTGCGCGATGCTGACGGGGCGATCACACAAAGCAGCACGTCCGGTCATATCCTCTCGGACATAAAGACCGGGTAAGCGGCCGTTCCTACGCGCCGGAAATGCCCTGCGCCGCCGGCTGGGGCGCATCATTCAGATATCGTGACAGGCACCTGACCGTTCGCAGGGCGTGTGTTCCAACTGGACAGTGACGTGACCGATGCCAAAGTCATGCTCCAGCGCGTTTGTAGCGTGCCGCAGGAAGGCGTCCGAGTCGTCGCCGCGCCAGACCAGATGCACCGCCAGCGCCGTGCGCGTCGTCGAGAGCGCCCAAATATGCAGGTCATGCACATTTGTCACGCCGTCCTGCGACACGAGCCAATCGATGACGGCCTGCCGGTCAATTGCATGGGGCACGCCATCAAGTTCCAGCCGCAGTGAATCGCGCAACAGGCCCCAGGCCGTCCATGCAATCAGGATGCTGACCGCAATCGCCACCGCCGGATCAAGCCAGTGCCAACCGGTCGCCATCATGCCCGCAGCCGCCAGCACCACCGCACCCGACACCGCTGCATCGGCCGCCATGTGCAGAAATGCGCCTTTGGCGTTCAGATCGTCCTTTTGCGATTTCATGAACAACAGCGCCGAGCCGGTATTCACGCCGATCCCCACAAGCGCGACCAGCAGGATTGTCAGCCCTGGCAGCGCGACGACGGTCTGAAAACGGTGCGCGGCTTCCCAGATCACGATGACGACGCCGATCAGGATCGCAGTTGCGTTCAACATTGCAGCAAGGATCGTGGCGCGGCCATAGCCGAAGGTGTAAGTTGCTGATCCTGGATGCCTGCTCAGCACCGCCGCCCCCCAGGCGATCAGCAACCCGGCCACGTCAGTCAGATTGTGCGCGGCATCAGCCAACAGCGCAAGCGACCCTGTCAAAAGCCCAAAGATTACCTCGATGATCACGTAAACTGTGTTCAGCCCGACGGCCCAGCGAAAAGCCGGGCCGAGATCGGTGGGGGGCGTGTGTGCATGGTCATGCGCCATTGGTTAATTTTTCCCGTTGGAGCGTGCAGTATCTCTGGAGAATGCGGTCGGGCAGGTCAAGTCGCTGACCGACCGCGGCGTCAATGCGCGTATCCTTGCCGTGTGATTTCTTGCGAAGTGGTCTTAATCAGAATGTCGCGAAAGCGGCACAGGTCCAGACCAAAGATCAATTTACTGGCAGCAGGCGATGACCTTAATTAGGATTCCCTAAATGATCATGCAATTATTCCTTTTGGGTGTCGTGATTGGCGCAAACAACTTTGCGACTGCGCTGACACTGGGCGCGCTTGGTCATGAGATCAGGCGCTGGCGCATCATCCTGATGTTCGGATTGTTCGAATTTTGGGTGCCCTTGATCGGTCTTTGGCTGGGCCGCAATGTCTCTGCTCTTGTGGTCATGCAAACCGACTGGTTCCGTCCGTTGCTGCTGGCCGGGCTTGGGCTGTGGATCATTTTCCAACTTTTGCACAGTCCCCCCGACAAGCGGATCAAGCAGCGATGGCTGTCGAGTTGGCGGGGTCTGATCATGTTGTCGGCCTCGCTGAGCGTTGACAACCTGATCATCGGGTTCAGCCTTGGCTTGGGCGACACGCCGGCCATTGTCATGGCTGCTGTCATCATGGCCTTTTCGGTCAGTTTTACCTGGTTAGGCCTGAAGATTGGCGCCAATGCAAAACGCCATCACGCCGTGCTGGCCGAAGCCAGCGGTGCGGCGATCTTGCTGGGTATGGCAGGGATGGATCTGTCCGGTTGGTTCTAGGGGCGGCGGGGTGCTTAACCCGCGTTAATGCCGCGCAAACCGCAGTCAGGGATCGTTAGACCGAACGGGTGACCCAATGGCCCGCCGCCGCGACATGGGCGGACAAGCGATGCCGCGTGCCCGAAGGGGAACACAATGCCAGAGACAAAAACCGACGCCGATAAACCACCCGCACCAAGCCCCGAGGAAGCGCGTAGCGGATTGGACGCAGAGCCACCCGAAATTCTGCATCGGTCGCCGATCGAGGCACCTGACCGTTACAGCACCAAGAGTATGGACCGGGCGGCGAATGCGCATCTGGCCCGGTTCACGTTGGGAGTTTCGCCCTACGGCCTGATTTCAACCGGCGTGACCTGGTGGACCCATCTGAGCGGATCGCCGGGCAAACAGTTGCAGCTGGTTGAAAAGGCCACGCGCAAGGCGATGCGCCTTGCGGTCCATGCCGGTGAACTGGCCCGCCACCCCGACGCACCTCCTTGTATTGAACCGCTTCCTCATGATCATCGGTTCGAGCACGAAAACTGGCATCAATGGCCCCATAACCTGATCTATCAGGGTTTCTTGCTGACCCAGCAGTGGTGGTATAATGCCGCCAGCGACATCGAAGGGCTAAGCGATCGTGAAGAGCAGGTGGTGTCCTTTATTAGCCGTCAATTATTGGATTTGATCTCGCCCTCCAATTTTGTGTTCACAAACCCCGAAGTCGCGGCGACCACCATGCACGAAGGGGGCGCAAACCTGGTACGGGGGTACCAGAATTTTCTGGAGGACTGGGAACGCGCCATTTCGGGGGAATTGCCCGTCGGCACCGAAGAATACCTGCCCGGTCAGGCCGTTGCAGTGACCCCCGGAAAGGTCGTCTTTCGCAACCGCTTGCTGGAGCTGATCCAATACGCCCCGCAAACCAAGAAAGTCAAAGCTGAACCGATCCTGATCGTCCCTGCCTGGATCATGAAGTACTATATCCTTGATCTCAGCCCCGATAATTCCCTGGTGAAATATCTTGTGGCGCAAGGATTTACCGTTTTCATGGTTTCATGGCGAAACCCGACAGCCGAAGACCGCGACAAGGGCATGGTCGATTATTTCGATGCCGTGGCAGAGGCGATTGATGCCGTCACAGCAATCGTGCCAGACCAAAAAATACACGGTATCGGGTATTGTCTGGGAGGCACGCTGATGGCGGCCAAGGCGGCGCAAATGGCACGAGACGATGATGATCGGCTGGCCACGCTGACGTTGTTCGCCACGCAAACGGATTTCGAAGACCCCGGTGAGCTTCAGTTGTTTGTCAGCGAAAGCGAAGTCGCCTTTCTTGAGGATATGATGTGGGATCAGGGCTATCTTGATACCAAACAGATGGCCAGCGCGTTTCAGTTGCTGCGGTCCGCCGACCTGATCTGGTCCCGTTACGTGCACGAGTATCTGATGGGCCGCCGGCAAGAGATGTTCGATCTGATGGCCTGGAATGCCGATGCGACGCGCATGCCCTATCGTATGCAGAGCGAGTATCTGCGCAAGATATTTCTGGGCAATGAACTGGCCGAGGGCAAATACCTTCTTTACGGAAGTCCCATTACCGTGGGCGAAATTGACGTGCCGATCTTTTGTGTTTCGACGCTCTCGGATCACGTCGCGCCATGGCAGTCGGTCTACAAGATCCACCTCTTGGCCGATACGCAGGTCACCTTTGTGCTGACGAATGGCGGACATAATGCGGGGATCGTTAGCGAGCCCGGCCATCAAGGCCGTGAATTTCGGATAAAATCGACCGGAGCGGACCAACCTTATCTTGCCCCCGAGGACTGGCAGGCAACTGCCGATCAACAAGAAGGGTCATGGTGGCCCGCATTGGTCGCATGGTTGTCCGAACGGTCCAGCGGTGAAATTGCCCCACCAAAGATGGGTGCTGCCAAAGGCCCCTATCGTCCGATTGAAGACGCCCCCGGAACATATGTGTTCCAGCTGTAATTCCACCGCCGCGCCATTTCGACCCTTGTCGCGTTGGCCGCGGACATCATAGCGTTTTACCAAGGTTAATGCGTCAGCATGGCGGCGGGTTTTTGATGACAGTCAAGGCAGGGTCAAAGATCGTGATCTGTCGGTAGGAAGTCGAGGAAGTTATCGTTGCCGATGGATGAAATGCAGGCCCCTTTCGCAATGCCCACCGAAGACGTGTCGCGTCAGCTGAAAACTGACCCTCAATCCGGTCTTGACGACGACGCCGTCGCAAAGCGGCTTGAACGCCATGGGCCGAATAAATTGCGCGAGAAAGAACGCAAAAGCATCTTTGCGATCCTTGGGCACCAATTTGCAAGCGTGATTGTCTGGCTTCTTGCGGTGGCGGCCGCGTTCTCATTTGCCCTTGGGGATCGCGCCGAAGGGATCGCCATCATTTGCGTATTGTTGATCAACGGTGCCATCGGCTTTTTCACCGAATTGCGGGCGGCCCGATCAATGGAGGCCCTGATGCGCATCGCAGATGTGCGCACGCGGGTTCGCCGCAATGGCACGGAAAAAATGATCGATGCCCACGAAATTGTGCCGGGGGATATCGTCGTGCTGGAATCCGGCGATATCGTAACCGCCGATATCAGGCTGATTAAGACATCCAATCTGGAAGCTGACGAATCCGTCCTGACCGGTGAATCGACTACGGTCAGCAAGTCGGTTGACCCCGTTGCCGAGGATGCAGGCGTCGGGGATCGGACAAGTATGGCGTTCAAGGGAACAGCCATCACCAAAGGGTCCGCCGACGGTATTGTCGTCACAACCGGCATGGACACCGAAATCGGCCGGATCAGCCACTTGGCGCAAAGCGCCGAAGGCGAAGCATCGCCGCTTGAACAGCGGTTGGACCGGCTGGGACAGCGGCTGGCTTTGCTGACGCTTGTTCTGGCCGCGCTGACGATCGGCGCAGGTGTTCTGCGCGGGCACGAGATTTCGGAAATGATCCAGACGGGCGTGGCGCTGGCCGTGGCCGCTGTTCCCGAGGGTTTGCCGGTTGTTGCAACGCTCAGCCTTGCGCGGGGTATGTGGCGGATGAGCGCGCGTAATGCATTGATCACGCAACTGTCGTCTGTGGAAACGCTGGGGGCGACAACGATCATTCTGACCGACAAGACCGGCACTTTGACCGAAAACCGGATGACAGTTGTGCGTTACTTGCTGGATGAGACCGATGTCGCAGTGGATGGCAACGATACCGATCAGCCTTTTCAGGCCGATGAAGGGTCAATTTCCCCTGATGATAATGACCCGCTTGCATGGGCGCTTCGCGTGGGGGCACTGTGCAACACCGCAGAAATGGGTGACGGTAGCCGGCAAGGTCAGGTTGGCGACCCGATGGAAGTCGCGCTTTTGCGCGCGGCCGAAAGCGCGGGCTTTGGGCGCGACCGGCTGGATACGGATCTGCCTGAAACCCGCGAACACGCATTCGACCCTGATCGCAAGATGATGGCCACTGTTCATCGTGACGATGACGGCTATCGGTTTGCCGTCAAAGGTGCACCCGAGTCCGTGATCGAGGTTTGCACCGGGGTCATGGACAGGAACGGTGATATTTCGGAACTGGATAGTGCCGCCAAGGAACGCTGGATGGAACGGAACACCACCGCCGCGCAGGATGGTTTGCGGCTGTTGGCGCTGGCAACAAAACGGGTTGGGGATGAAAGCGCCGAGCCTTATCAGGACCTTGTTCTTTTGGGGATGGTCTGCCTTCTGGATCCGATCCGCAAGGATGTGCCGGATGCTATCGCGGCCAGTCAGACGGCAGGTGTGCGGGTGGTCATGCTGACCGGTGATCACGCCGACACTGCCCGCACAATCGCAGAAGATGCAGGGTTGGGCGATGGCGACCTGACGGTGATTGAGGGACGCGAACTGGCGCAGCTTTCGGTCGATGACATTGATGATGACCTGCGCGCCCGAATCCTCAAGGCAGATGTTTTTGCCCGCGTTGCACCGGAAACCAAGCTGACGCTGGTGGCGATCTATCAGCAGGCAGGCCATGTCGTCGCCATGACGGGCGACGGCGTCAACGATGCACCCGCCCTGAAAAAGGCGGACATCGGGATCGCAATGGGCCAACGCGGCACAGAAGTGGCCAAGCAAGCCGCGCATATGGTGCTGCGCGACGATGCCTTTTCGACGATCATCGCCGCCATGCGACAGGGACGTGTCATATTTGAAAACATCCGCAAATTTGTCGTTTACCTGATGTCCTGCAACGTCAGCGAGGTGCTGGTCGTCGGGCTTGCCGTTGGTGGCGGATTGCCTACGCCGCTGCTGCCGCTTCAGATACTTTATCTGAACCTGGTCACCGATGTGTTTCCGGCATTTGCGCTCGGGCTGGGACGGGGGGATCAGAATGTGATGAAGTCCCCGCCGCGCGACCCACGGGAATCTATCGTGGACCGGCCTCATTGGATCATGATTGCGGTGCTGGGAAGTGCGATCACGGTGGCGACACTGGCGGCGTTTGGTCTATCACTATTCTGGCTGGGCCTTGAAGTGGGGCCGTCCGTGACCGTCGCGTTTTTGACGCTTGCGCTGGGCCAGCTTTGGAATGTGTTCAATCTGCGCGATCCGGCCGCTGGTGTCCTGCGCAATGACGTCACGCAAAACCCGTATGTCTGGGGCGCGATTGCGATCTGTCTTGGTCTTGTCGCGGCCGCCCTTTGGCTACCAGCGCTTGCCGGGCTCTTGAGGCTGGAATCGCCCGGTCATGTGGGGCTCATGCTTGCGGCCGGGGCAAGTTTTGTGCCGCTGGTGCTGGGGCAGCTTTGGGTTGTCACCGCAGGGCGGCGCACAGTCACCAAGACCAAGGATTAGGATCAGCCCCAGATCATTGGTACCAGCACCAACAGCAGCCCAATCGAAATCATCGTCAGCGGCGTTCCGGCGCGCACGTAATCGAAGAACCGATACCGCCCAGCGTCATAGACCAGCAGGCAGGCGGGTTCGAGCGGAGAGATGAATGACATGGATGCTGAAAGCGTCACAAGAATTGCCAGCATGCGCGGGTCAAGGCCCAGCCCGTTGGCCGATGCCACGGCGACGGGGATCACCGTCAGGGCGGCGGCTGCATTCGACATCGGCTGCGTCAGGATGACAGTTATGATGCTGAAACCGGCCATGGCCGCAACCGGGCCAAACGGGACACTGATCGTCACGATGTGTCCTGCCAGAAAATCTGCCGCGCCACTTTGTTGCATCGCCAAACCAAAACTGGACATTCCAGCGATCAACACAAGAAGGCGCCATTCGATGAATCTGTAAGCCTCGGCCATGCTGATATTTCCCATCAGAACGATGCAAAGCACAGCCAGCAAAAAGGCAAGCGACAAGGGAATCAGGCCGATCGCGCTCGTCAGAACTGCCAGTCCCATGATGCCCAGTGTCATAAACCCTTGCCGGGGTGTCACAACGGCCCTTTCAACCCGGCTTAGGACGCGAAGATCGGAATTGCCGCGCAAGGCCGCGACATCGTGTTCCGGCACCTGCAAGAGCAACACATCGCCCGCGCGCAACGAAAGGTTTTCGATCCGGGCAGGGCGGGTCCGATAGCGCCGGTAAACCGCCAGAACGATACTGCGATACCGGTCAAAGAACCCGATCTGCCGCAGGGATTGACCCACCAGTCGTGACTGCGGCGTCACCACCGCCTCGACCATGATCTGTGTCGCCTCGTTCTGGTATCGGTCGGAAAAATGAACATCCGGTTCCAACATGAAATCTGACGATTTCTTGAGCTTCAAGAGCCCATCTTGCGTTGCGCTGACAATCAGTTGGTCGCCCTTGCGCAGCTTGCGGGAATGGTGCGCGCTCAGTCGCTCACCGTTCCGCACGACGGCCAGCAAATCAGTGTCCAGCCCTTCAAAGTCAACGTCGCTGATGACGCTATCGATGGCCGTGGACTTGTCTGGCAGGCAAAGTGCAGTGAAAAAGCGGCGCGGCTCGGTCGATTTTTCAGGTTCCACCGGGCGTCGGTCGGGCAACAGGCGCAGGCCCGGCCCGACAAGCCAGAGCAGGCCAACGACCGTAATGATGGCACCGACCCAGATGAATTCGAACACCGAAAAAGGCGCCAGGCCAAGGCGTGACACCATGCTGCTGCCCGCAAGGTTTGCCGAAGTGCCGATCAGCGTGCTTGACCCGCCGAGCATGGATGCAAAGGCCACCGGCATCAGCACGCCACTTGCGCTGATCTGGGCCCTCCGTGCCGTTTCGACGGCTGCCGGCATCAGGATCGCAGTTGTGTTGGTATTGCTGAGCAGGGCGGAACTGCCTGCCGAGACACACAAGAGCGCAAGGATCGACCGGCGCTTTTTGCGTTTGCCGATGTGATGCGCAGCCTGTCCCAGCCAATCCATCACGCCAGCCTTCACGATTGCCCCGGCAAGCACCATGATTGCCGCCAGGACAATGATGATTTCATCCCCGAACCCACCGAACGCTTGCGTGGGCGTCAGGATGCCGGTTGCGATCAGCGTCGCAACGATGCCAAGCGCGATGACATCGACTGACAACCATTCGGTTGCAAACAGGGCCATGGCCACGATCAGAAGTCCAAGAACGATTGCGATTTCCAACGTCATGGCCTGACTGGTCCCCGGATCCTGCGGTGTTTGTCAGGGCAGGGTCACATGTCCGGGCAGCTACGCATTGACCACGATCAAAAGGGCCCGCGATGCGATTGCGGTCCATAATACATGCGCGATGACAAGATTACAGCAATCCTTCTTCTTCCAGCACCTTGCGGGCAGACCGGAAACACTCGATCGCCTGTGGCACACCACAGTAAATCCCGATGACGTGAATGATGGCCCGGATTTCATCCACCGTGACACCGTTGCGAAGCGCACCACGGCAGTGCAGTTCCCATTCGTGCATCTTGCCCAACGCGCCGATCATCGACAGGTTCATCATGGAACGGGTCTTGGCGTCGATCACGTCATCGCCCCAGCCAAATCCCCAGCACCAAGCGGTCATCGCTTCCTGAAAGGGGCGATTGAAATCATCGGCGGCGGCAAGGTTCTTTTCGACATACTCAGCGCCCAAGGTTGCCTTGCGCTGTTCAAGCCCTTTTTTGAACAGATCCTCATCGAATGTCGTCATGCGATCCTCGCTTTTATATCGTGGCGGTTGGCCGGGATGTTACACGGGGTTGCGCAGGCGTAAAGATGCTGTGTGGACGGGGCGAACAGACCTGCCTAAAGCGCGAGTTCCGCGAGCAGGGCTTGTGCTGTCACATCGGCCTTGGCTGCACGATGCTTGACTTCGCCGCGTGTGATCACCACGAAACGGTCGGCCAGTCCAAAGGCGAAATCAAAATTCTGTTCAACCAGAACGATGGCCATGTCACCTTTTTCGCGCAGCAGACTGATCGTGCGGCCAATCTGCTGGATGATATTGGGCTGGATGCCTTCGGTCGGTTCATCCAGAAGCAGGATCTTGGGACGGGTCATCAGGGCGCGGGCGATGGCGAGTTGCTGTTGCTGACCGCCTGACAAGTCGCCACCGCGCCGGGCCTTCATATCCAGCAGGACAGGGAACAGGCGAAAAATCTCTTCTGGGATTGCGCGATGCTCTTTGGGCAGGCAGGCGAATGCGGTTTCAAGGTTTTCCTGCACGGTCATGAGGGGGAAAATCTCGCGGCCCTGCGGGACATAGGCGATGCCTGCGCGCGCCGCGCAAAAGGCCGAGGGATGGTTTAGTGATTGTCCATCGACGGTCAGCGCCCCCCCTGAATAGGGGTGCCGCCCCGATATCGCCTTGAGCAGGCTGGTCTTGCCCACACCATTGGTGCCCATGACGGCGGTAACTTCGCCAACCTTCGCGGCGAGGTCGATGCCATGCAGGATCTGGCTTTGTCCATAATGCAGGGTCAGGTTTTCAACGGTCAGCATCATCCGCGCCCCAGATAAACATCAATCACGGTCTGGTTGGCGGTCACATGGTCCAGACTGCCTTCTGCCAGAACCGATCCTTCGTGCAGAACAGTCACCTTACAGTTCAGACGCCGGACAAATTCCATGTCATGCTCCACGACGACGACAGCGCGGGTTTTCGCCGCGCGTTTCAAAAGGTCGGTGGTGTGTTCGCGTTCGGCCGTGGTCATCCCGGCGGCCGGTTCATCCACCAAAAGAAGACGGGGATCCTGTGCCAGCAACATCCCGATTTCCAGCCATTGCTTTTGCCCATGGCTCAGGTCGCCCGCGCGCCGGGGCAAGCTTTTGGTCAGGCCGATCTCTTCTGCGATTTCTGCAATCCGGGCGGCACCCGCCGTGGTCTTTTTGTAAAACAGGACAGAAAACGGCCCGCGCGGGTTATTCAACGCCATGGCGAGGTTTTCACGCACGGTCTGATTTTCGAAAATGGTAGGTTTCTGAAACTTGCGCCCGATCCCCGCCATCGCGATTTCGCTTTCGGACATGCCCAACAGCGAAATGCTCCGCTCGCCCCAGATCACGCGGCCTTCGTCCGGTTTGGTCTTGCCCGTTATGATGTCCATGAAAGTTGTCTTGCCGGCGCCATTCGGGCCGATGACGGCACGCAATTCGGGTTCGCCGATCTGGATCGACAGGTTGTTGATAGCGCGGAACCCGTCGAAACTGACCGAGACGCCGTCCACTTCCAGCAATGTACTCATGACGGTTTCCTGACCAGATAATCGAACAGGCCGCCGATGCCCTTGGGAAAGAAAAGGGTCACCGCGACAAATGAGAGGCCCAGCAGAACCAACCACCAGTCGGTCCATTGGATCGTGTAAAAACCCAGGTCGATGGCCGGCGCGCCGCCACCGGTAAACCAGCTGGACAGAAGCGACACGAAGCCCGCCCCGATGACCGCCCCGTAAAGTCGCCCCCGCCCGCCGATGGCGACCCAGACGGCAAGGTAGATAGACGCGATTGGTGCAATTTCGGCGGGGTTGATGATACCGGCCTGTGGATAATACAGCGCGCCCGCGATGCCCGCGACGATGGCTGTCAGCGTAAAGACGAACAGTTTATAGCTTTCCACATGGTAGCCAAGAAAGCGCACGCGCGCCTCGTCATCGCGGATCGCCTTGATGACACTGCCCATCTTGCCGGACACGACCCACGCGAAAAGCAAGTAACCCAGCGCGAGCGCAAGTGCAGAAGCATAGAAGAACGCAAGCGAGATGGTCGACTGCGGCGTCGTTTCGAAACCGGGGATGTTTTGCAAACCGGACAGGCCATTGTTCCCACGTAGGCCGCTGTCATTCTGGAACAGATAGAGCGACAGCGCCAGCGTGCCCGCTTGTGTCAGGATTGACAGGTAAACGCCGGTGACCCGGCTGCGGAAAGCCAGCCAGCCGAAGACCAGCGCCAGCAACCCCGGGATCAGCACAACCATCAGTAATTGCAGGCTGAGACTGTCGGCAAAGGCCCAGAACACGGGGAATTCTGAACTGCCCACGACCCCGAATATCTGGTTGCCGATGGCATCGCTGACTTCCTGTGGGGTGGGCGGGATCGTCTGGTTGGCAAGGCTTTCGAGCACGATTCCTTCGGTGCGGGCATACATCAGCCACATGCCGATGGCATAGCCGCCGATCCCGAAAAAGGCAAAATGCCCAAGTGAGAGGATGCCGCAATAGCCCCAGACGAGATCCATCGCGATAGCGACAAGGCACAGGCAAAGTGTCTTGCCCAGAGTTTTCACGAAAGAGGTGGAGATGATCCCGACCCCGGCGTCTGACAGGATGGTCACGCCGATTGTGAAAAGACCGAGCGCCAGAAGAAACCACAGGACAGAGGGGTTTTGCGCGATGAAGCTGCGGTTCATGGGCGGTCCCCTTTGTGGTGGGGGTTTTGCGCCGCGCTGCGCGCGTCGCCGCGCTGGAGGGGCTTTGCCCCTCCAGACCTCCCCAAGGTATTTTTGAACAGAAGAAGGATCATGGTGTCAGTCCGCTGCCGCCCGCCCCTTGAGAGCGACGATGCCCTTGGGCCGGAATTGTATGAAGAGGATGATGAAGAGGATCATATACGTTTGCGCGGCAAGCGTGTTGGACGGGTTGAGCCATTCGATGCCTTTTTGCAGGAAACCAATGAGCGATGCGCCGGCAAGTGTACCCCAGACATTGCCGACGCCGCCGACGACCACGGTCATGAAGGATTGCACGATGTAGTCAGCCCCCATTTCAGATGTGACCTTGGCATACAGCCCGATAGCCACCCCGGCGATTCCGGCGATGCCGGACCCCAGCCCGAAGGTCAGCATGTTGATCCGGTCGGGGTTGATCCCCATGGATGCCGCCATGCCGGGGTTCTGGGTGACGGCGCGGACCTCTAGCCCCAGACGTGTGCGTTTGAGGACGTAAAGGATCAGCCCGAGGAAAATCAGTGCCAGCACGAAGATGGCAATGCGGATATAGCTGATCTGGATCACATCCGAGAACACGAGTGCGCCGTCCAGCCATTCCGGCGATGTCAGTGGTCGGGCCTGGGTGCCAAAGATGTTCTTGGCCAATTGTTGCAGCGCGATTGAAATGCCGAAGGTCGCAAGCAGGGTTTCCAGGGGCCGGTGGTACAGATGCCTGATCACCAGCCGTTCCATTGCGACGCCTGCGCCGAATGTAATGGCAAAGGCCAGCGGCAGGGCAACAATGATCGAGACTGTGTAATCGGGTACGAAAAGCTGCACGACATAGCCGGTGTAGGCCCCCATCATGATGAATTCACCATGCGCCATATTGATGACCCCCATGACGCCAAATGTGATGGCAAGGCCGATCGCGGCAAGGAAATAGATGGACGCCAGCGAAAGCGCATCCAGTGCGAGGTCCGCCGTCTGACCTGCCGCGACGCGGGTTTCTACAGATGCCAGCGCGGCTCGCGCGGCATCTGTGATGGCGGTGTCGCTCTCGATGTAGGTTTGAAAGAAGGTAAACTCTGCCAGGGCCGCATCGCGGTCCGTCGTGGTGACCAGCGGTGGCACTGAACCAGCGGTGGCAAGTGCGGCATAGGCACGTGCCCGGTTGGCATCGCTATCCAACTGCGCGACAGGGATGCCCCCAACCCGCCCGTCGACCACATTTGCATCAAGTGCGGCGCGGATCACCGCAGCAGGTGTGCGCGGTGCGGCCAGATCCACCGCGACCAGCAACGCATAGGCCTCATCGGTGGACATATCCTGGCCGGGGATCAGCACGGCTGCAATGTTTCGATCAGTGGGCAAGTCTTTCGCAAGTCCCGGCTCGGTGGCCAATATCTGGTTCAGCACCGCACGCGCGGCGACGCTGGTGTCGGTGGACAGGCTGGCGATGGCGGCAATCCGCTCAGCGCTGTTTTCAGCAAAGCTGGCCGACAGGAAATTTGCCAGTTGGGTCTTGCGGGCGCGCAGCGTTGCATCTGTTTCACCTGAGATAGAGGCGCGCAGAGGGCCAAGCTGGTCCGCTTGCGGGCGACGCGCGATCGATTCTACAGCTATGCGCCGCCTGTCCACATCGGGATCGGTCAGTTGAAACTGGACAAGGGCGGTCCCGATCACCCGACGCACACCACCATTGGGCTTGATCTGGGTAAACCCATCCTTTGAGGTGGTGCTCTGCGCACCGCTGACCAGATCTGTCAGTATCAGCGTGGCGCCCTGTTCCTCGGCGATGAAGAAAAGACCGTCAGCGCGCTGCCAGACGGATTTGTCCTGCCAGCTTTCCAGAAAATCTGCGGTGCCTGCAAGGCTTGCAGCCGCCAGATCATCCAGCACCGCGCCGACAGTCTGGCGGCCAGGATCCGCGACCTCATCCGCGTGGCTTTGCAGGATGAATTGCAGGTCTTGGGCATGTCCCTGTTGGGCAAGGCCAAGCCACAGGGCAAGGATAAGAAACACGCGATGCATGGGGTGCTTTCGGTCTGCGGGGATGCGGGCACAGGATGATCCTGCGCCCGACCGTTGCTTAGTAGTTTGAGGTCAGCTGAACGCAGGTTTCGGTTTCGGTGTTATACATCCCGCAACCAAGGGTCTGCCAATCAGAGGTGAGGACCGCCGATTCAGGCAGGAAGTCTGTCCATGCGTCACCTGCCACTTCGCCGGTCTGGCTGATGATATCAAACTGGCCGTCTGCCTGAATTTCACCAATCAAGACTGGCTTGGCCAGGTGATGGTTCGGCAACATGACGGCGGTGCCGCCTGTCAGGTTCGGGAATTCCTGACCATACATGGCGTCACGCACGGCATCGACATCGGTTGTGCCGGCATCCGTTACCGCGTTAACCCACATGTTGAAGCCGATGTAATGGGCCTCCATCGGGTCATTCGTGACGCGGTCTGCACCGGCGAACGCCTTCCATGCTGCGATGAATTCGGCGTTGGCGGGGGTGTCTGCGGACTGGAAATAGTTCCATGCGGCCAGGTGACCGACAAGGTTGGACGTATCCAGGCCCGACAGTTCTTCTTCGCCCACCGAGAATGCGACGACGGGAATGTCATCGGCAGAGACACCGGCAGAGGCCAGTTCCTTGTAAAACCCGATATTGGCGTCACCATTGATGGTGGAAATCACGCCGACCTGCTTGCCATCGGCGCCCAAGGCCACGACATCGGCCACGATGGTTGCCCAATCGGACTGACCAAAGGGGGTGTAGTTGACAAAGATATCATCGGCGGAGATGCCGTTATCCTGCAGATATTGCTCAAGAATATTGTTTGTTGTGCGCGGATAGACATAGTCGGTTCCCAGCAGCGCGAATTTTTCGACGCCGAGTTCCTCCAGAAAATAATCGACTGCGGGAATCGCCTGCTGGTTTGGCGCGGCCCCTGTGTAGAACACATTCTTGGAGCTTTCCTCGCCCTCATACTGAACGGGATAAAACAGCAGTCCGTTCAGTTCCTCGATCACGGGCAGCACGGATTTGCGCGACACCGACGTCCAGTTGCCAAAGATCACGTCCACTTCCGACACGGTCAGCAGTTCGCGCGCCTTTTCAGCGAACAGCGGCCAGTCGGATGCCGGATCGACCACGACGGCCTCTATCTCGCAGCCCAGAAGGCCGCCCGCCGCGTTTTGCTGTTCGATCAGCATCAGCATGGCGTCTTTGAGCGTGGTTTCGGAAATCGCCATCGAGCCGGACAAAGAGTGCAGCACGCCGACCTTGATCGGATCGGCGCAATCCTGCGCGGTTGCCATGCCGGTTGTCGTCAGCAGGGCAGCAAGAGCAGACGCTGTTAATAATTTCTTGTTAGTCATCGAAAATATCCCCATTTCGTCGCCGCGGTGCCATATCTTTGGCCAAACCCAGATGCTAACAGGGGCCCGCAACAGTGATGTTGTCGTCGCGCGGCGGGAGGTTTCTGCCAGGAAAGCCCGCTGCGCGGCATTGCTTGTCCTTATCGGACGTCCATTTGGTAATCGCTGCAACGCAGCGAGTCTCAACTCGCGCGCCCGAAATTCAGGCAAACGCTGTCAGATGCAATATTCTGCGCCGCTCACAGTGCGGATGCCCGTAAATTGGGCGATGCGGAATCACTGTTCCGTGATCGACGCAAAAAAGCTGCGCCATGCGGCAATCACCAGCTCCGGGCATTCTTCGGCCAGATAGTGCCCGCCGGGCAAAGCCCAGCCGCGCACATCGACTGCCCGTTCCTGCCAAAGCGCAAGGCAGTCGAACTGCGCAGCGATCACGCCGTCCCTGCCCCAAAGCGCAAGCAGGGGCATCCTCAATTTGCTGGTGTCCGCGTCGTCATGGGCGATGTCGATGCTGGCGGCGGCGCGGTAGTCCTCGCATGCGCCATGGATCGCTGCCGGATCGGCAAAGCAGGTTAGATATTCATCCAGCGCCTGTTGCACGAAGGGAGTCAGTCCGGCCAGGCCCGACCCGCATTTGGACAGCCAGAAAAACGCGGGGTCCGGTGCGATCAGGGTTTCGGGAAAGGGATGCGGCAGGGTCAGCCAGTACCAATGCCAATACGCATGGGCAAAGCTGCTGCCTGCGTCGCGATACATCTCGCGCGTGGGGGCGATGTCCAGCGTGGCAAGTGCGCGCACGCGGCCCGGGTGATCGGCCGCCAGCCGATGCGCCACGCGCGACCCGCGATCATGCGAGCCGACAAGGAACCGATCGTGCCCCAGCGCATCCATCACGGCCAGAACATCGCTTGCCATCGCCCGTTTGGAATAAGGGGTGTGGTTTGCATCTGTTGCCGGTTTGAATGATCTGCCGTAGCCGCGCAAATCGGGGCAGATTACCTGATAATCGCGCGCCAGATCAGCGGCTACCGCATGCCACATTGCCGATGTCTGCGGATACCCGTGTAGCAAGACTACGGGTTGGCCCGAACCGCCGATACGGCAAAAAACGCGACCTTCGGAAGTATCAAAGACACGTTCCTTGAACCCGTCAAAAAACGTTGGGGCAACAGGGGCGGATGCGGCAGCAGGATGCATTGGGGGCCTTCATCAAGGGGGTTTGCGTCAATCTTGCAGGTGTTGCCCGATCCTGATCAAGCGCCGATGATTGCGTTCCATGATGGAACCAGTTCGACAATGCGGTCCAGGGGGCAACTGATCAGGCACTGTTCACCGTCTGCTACGGCCAGCGCGAGGCCCTGATCCGGTAATGCATTTTCCAGACAGATCAGAATTGGCCCGTCCTGTTTGCCAAGCAGGGTCTTGTGACGTCTGCGAAATGATGTGACCTGCGTTTCCCAAACCGTTTGCAAGGCAGTGGCATCGCCCATTGTCTGGGGCGCTTGACCATCAACAACATGCAAGCTGGCCGTGATAAGGGGCGCATTGGCCGCCAAAAAGCGCGCAATCGGCGACTGAGTCTTTGCGTCCGGGTCAACATCCCAAGTGCTGGCCATGACCGTTGTCGAGACCCCCGCCTCGGCGCTGGACCCAAGCATGCGCGCCGGTGCGCTGTGCACCGTGACGTTGGGTGCGGTTGCACAAAGCCGTTTCAATAATGCGCCAAGCGCTGCCAGTGTTTCGGTGTCTTCGCGTGACAAGACCTGCCCGACGACAGCATCCACGCCCGATAGGTCGGTCGATATTTCAACGATCCCGCGCAGCCGCCGTCCGGCGACGACAGCATGAACCGTCGCTGCGCCGATGCCGAACACCAGTGTGCGTTCCAGAACTGTATCGTCGATCTCGCGCAAGATGGCGGCAAGGGCTGGCAGGTCATGTGAGATGACACGGTGCCCGTTCTTGAACGGTTCACCCTGTGCGGCCAGCACGGCGAGTTTCGTGGCGATGGCTGATTGATCACTCACAACACGACCCCTTTTGGCAAATCAGACCACAACAAGACATCACGGACCATTGCTGATCTTTTCCAGACAGGGCAGCGCCGCAGACAGAAACCCCGGTACGTCAATATCAGGGGCACAAACACAGCAGAGCACATCGCTCGGTTCTGCTTGGGCGCGCAGAAAAATCCGTAACTGGCTTTTCGTCGCAACAAAAGCGGCATCTCCGGCCTGATCACCAAGCGTCGGCTTGTCCGTATGACCCAAGGCAAGTGCGGCCTCGGCGCAAAGCATATCCAGCGTTTCCCGTCGAAATTGGGTTTGCGAATTCGTGACCAACACCATCTGGGTCGACAGGTCGGCGAAAGCGATCGTTTCGCAACCGGCAAATTGATCCTGTAACGCGTCCAAGTCATCCACAACCATGATATCTGCCCGCCTGTAACTACACCTTTCATGTCACTACGTTAAAATAAGGGATGTGGGAAGCCTGTGAAACAGCCCGACCCTTTCAGGATGTTCTGATGACGGGGGCTGTTCCGGGGTCGCCATCGGGTGCGGGCCGCTGCCGCGCGGTGCGGTCTGTGTCCAGTGGACGGGCCACGCGGCGGGGCGTAACGGAAGCAGCGGCCGGTGCAGGGAGGCTTGTGCCATTGGCAAAATTATAAAGAGGTTCAGGCGTGCGCGCGCTTAGGTCTGTGACTTTCTGGATCATGTCGATCAGATGATTGACGAAGGCGCCTGCACCGCTGGCGTCCCATTTGTCATAATCGTCGCCTGCCTGTAGTGCCTGTATCAGCGAAATCGGGAATGTCCCGCCAAACATGCCATCGGTTTCGCGTAAGACCCGCTTGAAGACGCGGCGCCGGTCATTTTCCGAGGTCAGCTTGTCATAGCGGGTGATTAACAGGATTGAATTTTCGCGCACCATATCAGGGATCGTCTCCCAGACGGCGGCTTCGGACTGGCGCCAGGCTTGCGTGGCATGTGTGCACCAGATCACGGCATCCACTTCGGTCAGGACCCGTTCCCAGACGCTGGAAGACATGTTCGGATCAGATATCCCCGGAAAGTCGATCAGATCGCAGACCTCCAGAATATCGGCTTCCATGAAAAGACGGATCACGCGGGTTTCATCGACCGGGATCGTTTCAAGCTGGTCCAGCGACACAGGTTCGGTCGTGCCGTCGACATCAACGCGGTAGGGGACATCTGTGCCGTAGGACATCCAGACAGGCGATAGCCGAGTGGCCGTCACTTTTTCAGGCAAGGGACGTGCGCCCAACAACAGATTGGACAGCGTGCTTTTGCCCGCGCTGAATTCACCCATCAGGGCAATACGGGGTTTGCGGGTCGCAGACATCATGCGGCTCCTTCTATGGCGTCGACGTTTCCGTCGCTCAGTTCTTCAAAGATGAAGTCGAACAGTTCCTCGCGTTCCTGTTGCGCTGTAATGCCAAAGATATTTTCCAGATCGCCGATCCCGATATGTGACTTTTCGCTGACATCCATCAGAAAGCTGTGCTGTTCCGCCAGAAATTCGCGCAGCTCGTTTTCGGCCATGTTGCGAATATCAGCCGCTTGCCGCACCTTGAGTTCATCGACGATCGGGGCGGTTTCCGCTTCGATCAGGTCATAAAACCCGCTGGCGAATGCGCGATACCCCTTGCGGCGTTTCCACCAGCCTTTCCACCACGATGTCTGCAGATCAAGCGCGATGGTCTGGCCCAGCGAAACAGGCGCGGGGATTTCAGGGGCGGCTGGTGGCGTGATCGAGAAATTCTCGACCGCGACGCCAAAGGCATTGCGGTAGGTATCGGCCAGATCGTTGGCGGTTGCCGCGAACACCTGTTCGCAGGTCGATGACACATTGCGGCGCATCACCTGATAGCTGGTGCGCAACAACATGCGCAGACCGTCAGGGCTGTATTGCCAGACCTCGTCTTCGCCGTTGGTTTCCAGATGTTGCAGCAGCGATTCCAACGCACGGTCGAGGAACCGCTTGTGCGATTGATCGACGCGCGATGCAAACTGCTGAAAGACGATATCCAGACGATCGTTGAGGAATTTCAGGTTGTCAGTCTCAAGTTTGGCCAGATGCCTCTCAAGCTCGGCTTGCGGCATGACTTCGAATGTGCCGCCATCCATCCGCATCGACACAACCGAATTCGAGGCGCGCACGCCACCCACAAGGTTCAATGCGCGCTTGCGGGATGCGGCAAGGATTTCAGCACCGGCGCCTTCCACGATCCGCTCTGACAGGGCCTTGTATAGCTGGGGCACACCGGACAGGTGCCACACCAGTTCATTGGTTTCCATGGCGGCCGTTTCCGCGTTCAAAGATGCCTCGGCCCAGTTGAACATCGCATCCGCGCTTTCCGCGACGATATCGTCCAGGTTTTCCGCCAGCGCCATGTTCGCCCAATAGGCGCTGCCAAAGATCAGCTGCGGATCTTCGGGGCCGTTGTTGTCGGCCAGTGTTTGCAAGATGCTGTCACGGATTTCGGGCACCTGATTGGCGGGATCAGACAATTCGTCAATCCGGTTCACGAAAATCACGACCTCGCGCGCCTTGACGTTGGCGATCAGGCGAATCAGGCCCATGTCCATTGACGACAAGGCCTGATGCGCCGACAGGACGACAACGCAAATCCGGCTGTCGCGCAGGGCGTTGATGGTAATCTGCTCGCGCATCATGAAGGTATCGTTGACGCCGGGTGTGTCGCGCAGACACAGCGGCATCGGAACTGCGTCCGCCTTCAGGTAAAGATCGGCTGATTTGGTAATATCCGCAAATCGCCCCTGCTGGTCTGCTTCTTCCAGATCTTCGAAATCATCGCCCATGCAGACATAGCGCTGCACAAGATCATCGTTGATGTCGGCGTAATTGTGCTTTTGCCCCAACAGCAACTCGAACTTGCGGCCCAGTCGCGTCTTGGTCTTTTCACGCATTTCGGCGATCTGTGCGCGCACTTTCTCCAATTCGTCGTCGGCACCCGCCCGACTGGAAAGCTCACCGATTCGCCCGCCGTTTTCGACCAGATGGTCCCATTCGTTCTGGCTGAAGAATTGAAAGGTTGCAGTGGGGGCATCAACAGGCAACGGCGCATTCAGATGCAGCGACGTCACCACAGATGTCCATGGGTTCACGTCTGCGGGCAAAAGCTCTGGCCGGCCCACCATCGCATTCACGAGGGACGTTTTGCCAGATTTGATCTGCCCGATCATCGTTACACTCGGCTCAAACGCGCGTAGCTGTTTGATAAGTTTAGCAGATTTCTTCTCGACTTCTGCGCCACCCAGCTTCACGACCTCTTCCAGCGTCTGTTCAAGATCGCTGATTTCATCATGGAACGCCTCGAGCTTTTCCAGACCAAGCCGCATGAAAGGGAGGTTGGCTGCCGGAACCTTATATCCATCCCCTTTTGTCAGCTCTTCCATCTTCATTCTTGTCCGTCCTCAATCCAAAGTGTTGGCACCACCTTTAGCAATTGTTCGCCCCTTCGCCAAATAACGAGGCATGCACTCTTTTATTGCTTCAATGGAAACAGATGAGCGCGGCAAAAATATGGCGCACCTTCCAGGAAAATAAACACTGTTGCCGTGGGTTATGCCGCCAAGTCCGCCTGTAATTCGTGCTTGATCTGGATCATCAGGCTCAGCGCTTCGACAGCGGCACTGTCACGCTTTTCCATTTGCATCAACTGCACGAGATCTGCGGCATCCATCGCGGTGTCGCGCGCACGGATCAAGGCAGGGTCGGTATCATCACCATGTTCGTTCAGATAATCGCTAAGCCATTGCACATGTTCAACAGTTTTCGCCATGATCTGTGCCGGCGCAGCATCGCCGACCTTTTCGGCCAGATCAATCAGTGCCCTGCTTTGGGCGATGATGTAGTCAAGCACATGTTCATAAGCCGCGCGCGTCGCGGGATGCAAGGTGACAGTTTTTTCAGGTGATCCCGCAGGGGCGGGCTGTTCCACTGGCGTGCTTTCGGTCGCGGGCGTCGGCGCGGATGTTGCCACATCGGGAACAGCCGGTTCATGTGTTTCGACAGACAGATCGTGCGATTCGGGTATTTCAACGCTGGTCGCCGCTTGCAGCGCGTCCTGATGCTGCAACAGCAACACCTCGGCCATGTCCACAAAGGATTGCCGCCCCTGTTCCACCTGCTTGAGAACCGCCGAGATTAACGCAAGCCCGCCACTGCTGCGCATCCGGTCCCTATCGACGGTGCCATCGGGTTGGCGCGCCGCCAGGGCATCGGTGGTTGCGATCGGCAGGATCTGGTTGAATTCATCCCTGGCTGCGTTGCGCACTGCGCCGATGGTCGCATCCATCAGGCCATTTTCCCGCAAGGCATCTGCCTTGGTCACCATAAGGAAAGCGTGATCCTTGATCAGGTCCGGCATCCTGCCCCATATTGTCTGTTCGACTTCGCCAAAGCCCTGTGTGCACCACAATGCAATGTCGCATCGCTTGGCAGCCCAATCGCTTGCGCGCTGCAGCGCGGTTGGATCGGCTGGTGCGACGACTTCAAGAACGGAAATCTTGCCCAGCGCGGGCAGTGGCATCTGCATTTCAACGAAAACGGGCGCAAGTTCTGCGATTTGCGCGGCATCTGTATGGGAAAGCGTCTTTTTGGTGCCGTCCGGCAAGGTGCAAACGCTTTGGGCGGTCGGGCCGAATGATAATTGCAGTGTCGGCAGCCGCACCCCCTGGGGGATCACATCAGCGCCGACAAGCAGGTTCAGCAATGTGGACTTGCCCGCGCCCGGAACCCCCATCAAGCCCAGCCGCACCGGCTGTTGCAGCCGGTCCAGCAGTTTTTCCGCGCGCAGTTGCGCGTCGGCTGGCAGAATTCCTGCACCTACGGCAAGCGTCAGGTCGTCCTGCACCTTCTTTCCGCGCGATTGATTCGACATTATTGGCCTCCAGCAGCTAACTTAGCTGGCGGTGCCGTCGCTTCAACCTCCCCTGCGTCTGAAGAGTTGCGAGACTTCACAGGTTTGACCGGTTTGACTTCCTTGATCTTTGTCGGACCTGTGGGATCCGGTCGCGTAGGGGGTGTTTTTTGTGTCGCGGCGACATCGTCAAGCTCGACTACGCGGGTAATAGATGCGGCATGTGTTTCCACATGACCGACGGGTTTTGCGCGGATGGCGCGAATGACGGGCTTGTTATGGTTCAGTTTGATGACTGAAAACGACACGTTGTCCTGATCGGGATCGCCCAGATTTTCGATCGCTTCAAGCAGGTAACCTGCGATTTCGGCGCTCTTGCGGCGGCGATACCGGTGAAGGATTTTTTGGATTTGCGCTTCTTCCAGATACTGCAGCCCATCGCTGGACACGACCACGATATCGCCCACCTGAAGCTCGAACGGTGTTTTGGGGCAATCTGATTTCGCCACCCGATCACCCAGAATGACAGAGGTCAGGCAGTTGCGATCTGGATGGTTCTTGCCGGCTTCGGGGTCAAGCAGCCCGGATTTCACCATGAAATCGATCTGTGGCGCCATCGAATGGTCTTCGTTCAGTTGCTTCATCTTGCCGCTGCGGAAGTGATACAGCGGTGAATCCCCGATCGACATCCAGAACATCCGGTTCTCGATCAAAACAAGCGATACAAGCGTGGCGCCCATACCGCGCGTGTCGGGGTGTTCTTGCACATGCGCACGAACGCACTTGTTGGCGTTCACAGCTGCGGCCGTCAGAAAATGCGGTATTTCGCTTTCGTAATCGGCAAAATTGGCACTTTGGAATTTCAGTTCGCTGAAAACCTCGGTGACGACAATCTTGCTGGCGACGTCACCGGCAGCGTGACCGCCCATACCGTCGGCCAGAACCACGACACCGCTGTCTGCACCGAACGGGAAATCGGTGACAATCGCGTCTTCTTGGTAATCTCGTCCGCCCTGACAAATCGCCGAAGCGACGTCAAAACGAGGTTCAGGCGATCGCCACATCTTCGTCCTCCCCGGTAGCACCGTCGGACCAGTTGAACGACTTGTCGCACAGCGCGACAAAGCGCAGCACGGTTTCACCGATGCGAATGATGTCGCCGGTTTGCAGCGTTTCATTGCTGATCAGTGGTTTGTCGTTCAAGCGCACAATGTTGGATTTCCCACCATGGCCCAGCAGAAATTCCTTGCTTTCAGGGTCATACACGATGGCTGCGTGATTGGTCCGCGAGATGGAGTTGTCACCGAAATCAAGCTGCACCGCCTGGTCTTCGCCGCGACCGATCTGCGACATGCCCGCCATCAGTGAAAAACTTTCACCGCGGCCGGGGCCTTTGGCGACGACAATCCAGCCGACGGGGTATTTCACACGCTGTGTCGGCGCGGCCTTGGGGGCATCATTGAACAAATCGACCACGTCGCCGTCCGACTTTTCAAAGCCGATCAAGCGGGTCTTTGTGCGGCGCGAGCGTGCCGGCGAACGGGCGGCCGCCGCAGAGGCTGCAGCAGGTGACGCGCCGGGTTGTTCGGGGGCTGATTCAGGCAGTTCGGTCGATGGCGCGTCGTCTTCCATGTCCCAGATGTTCATCTGTGGCGCCGGGGGCACCTCTGCGGGGGCAGGTGCGGCCTCTGGCGATGCTGGTTGCGGGGCCGAAACCCTCGCGTTGATGCTGGTGAGCATGCCGGACACGTCAATGTCCTCTTCGGCGCCGCGCCGTTGCAGCAATTTCTGCTCTTCCGTCATTGCCCCGATTGTATCGCGGTATGACTGTTCAAGCGCGTCGACATCACCATCCTGCGCGTGCGCGCTGTCCCGCTTTTTACCGATGAGTGCACGAATGAATTTCATCTTACCTACCTTTCAGTCTACGGCCCGGGTGCTGCCAATTGGGCACCCTGACGCGGATTAATTCTGTTCATCAATGGTCATGGAGGCGACCCACATGCTGCCTTCACGCTGGACGGCAAACATGAATTGCTCTGTCCCGCTGTTCAGTTCGCGTTCGATTATTGTCGCCAGCGTGTCCCGTTCGCCAATGTTTTCCGACGTTGGGATGAACAATGTCACGACATCCCCCGCCCGCAAGTCTGTGGTGACGCCTTCTGGCACATTAACCACCGAAGTGCGCCAGTTCGACCCGGCAAAGGCTGATTGAAAACGGATTCCATTTCCCAGTTCGGTTTGCTGCACGACGGGCATGATCCAGGGACGTTCCGCACTTTCGCCGGTTGTGGGGTCACTTATGCCGAATGTCACCTGCACGGTATCGCCGGGCGACGATGGCTGCGCTGCGCGCAACGTTCCAGGGATTTCAGCGATGCTGTTGATGGGTGTACCGTTGACCGATGTTATTTCAATCCCCGGACGCACCCAGACCGGTGTGATCGCACCGATTTCGCCAACAACATTGGAATCGGGCGCAGCACCGGAGAACGGTAACTGCACCGACCATGTCGATGTGACTTCTGGCTGAGGCAATTCATTGCCCGGCGTGATTGCGTCAATCGTGACGGCGGGGCCTGTTCCCACCGCATCGATACTACCCGGAGTGGCGGGAAAGATCAGATCGGCGGTGCTGGAGTCTGTCGTTGGCCGATTTGCTGTCTGATCAGGGAAAGCGCCGGTCGTGACCGGTTCCGCGCTCGCAGGACGCGGTGTGACGACAGGCTCTGGCAGCGGGGGTTCGACAACTTCGGGCAGGGCCGCGAATTCGAGGTTTTCAGGGCGTGTTGCAGGCCGGATTTCCGGTGTTGGGCTATCGTCTCCGACAATAACCGGGCCACCGACGACGGCGGGGGCTGTCGCGGGGGCCGTGTCTGTTGCGACGGTCGCGGTTTCTTCGACGATGACCGGTGTCACCTGTTCCGGCACGATAGCAGGGGTCACCTCTTCGGCGATGGCCGGAGATTGAGCGGGCGCGAGCGTTGCAGGCGTTTCAAGCGGTGCAGGGGGGGCTACCGGCGCGGGTGCAACAACCGCAACCGGGGTATCCGCCGCAGGTCTGGGTGTGGTCGCTGGCCGTTCCACCACCACTGGCGCAGCCGGGGCCGTTGCGATCTGGACAGGGGCCTGCTGCACAGGTTCGGCGAAAGTCGTGGTTGCGGGCGCATTTTCGCTGGTGGACATAAACATGACACCGGCGCCAACGATAATTGCCAGCACCGCCGCCGACCCCAGCAGCAGGGGCATCTTGGATTTTTGAGGGGCCGTGTCAGGTTGCTGGCTGCGGGCGGTATCGCGTGCGGTAGCGACATTCAGTGGCGTCACGTTCCCCTGCGCGCCCTCCATCATGTCGATCCACTCCTTAGCCGACTGCAGGCGATCCTTTGGCAGGACCTCCAACGCCTTGTCGATTGCTGCAAGGAAGGCATCGTCATACTGCGGGTGCCGCCCTGCCAGCCGCACATAAGGGTCCGGGTCACCGGACGCGATGGCGGCAAGACGGGCTTGGCTGTTTGGGGGCACTTCTTTGGCGATCAGGTGGTGAAATGAAGCGGCCAGCGCGTAAAGGTCGCTGCTGGGGCTTTGGTCGCTGCCGGCAATATAAAATTCCTGTGGGGAATAGCCGTCCTTGACCACGCGCAACGCCGACAGAACGCGGCTTTGCTTTGTGGCCTCTTCGCGGGCGGCACCAAAGTCGATGAGCACCGGATGAAACTGGGAGTTGATCAGAATGTTGTCGGGCGAAATATCACGGTGAAGGATGCCCTGTTCGTGGATAAAGCCGACAGCGCCAAGCACTTCTTTCAGGATGACCTTGATCTGGGCAGGCGTCAGGCCATGATTTGGATCATCGATCGTGTCGAGAAGATCGCGCCCTTCGATGAAATCAAGCGCCATGTAGGCGGTTTCGTTGTCTTCGAAAACCTGATGCACCCCGACGATATTCGGGTGATCCAGTTTGGCAAGGCTTCGGGCCTCTTGGACGAAAAGACGGACAATCGACTTGAGCTCGTTTTGATGGGCGCGCGAGCGCGCCTGCACCACATAGCGGCTGCGACGGCAGAACGCGCCGGGAAAGCATTCCTTGATCACGATCTTGCGGTCCAGGCTGTCGCGCGCAAGATAGGTGATCCCGAAACCCCCTGCGTTCAGGAAATTTTCGATCGTGTACTGGCCGTGCATCAGCTTTGTGCCCGGCTTCAGTTCGTCGACAAAGCTGTCCTTGTCGTCCGTGTTATCTTTTGCCTGCGCTTTACCCATCTCAAATCCAGCTTTCAACTTGCAGAGGTCGCACGGAGATTCCGGCTACCGTTAAGTTTTTAGTCTCATTCAATTTGGGCCAAAAAGTGACGCCAACTTGTTGTTTACGGGCCGTTAATCGGGATGATTTCGTCAGATTGATCCCCGAATTTGAAACAGTGCAATGCGAATTCCAGACGTTTACCAGTGATAACTGCTGCATTTGTGACAAAACTGTGGTGTGTGATGCAGAATGTCGCAATGCTGATATCAAGCATCTGCAAAACAGGCTTTGCTGATCCGCAAAGATCATAGTTTCGCGGACATAACACAAAGAATCACACGCGAGCCCCGATATATTCGCGGTAACAGTGAACCGATTCTTACCCTGATCCAGGTGATAAGCGGTTGTGGCGCGGGCGGAAACCCCATCTTGTATCACCGGCACGTAACGGTGCAGCATCGCATCAATAAACCCGGGGGCAGGCATGGCGCGTATCTTCATCAACGGATTCGGACGGATCGGGCGCACGGTGCTGCGCGCGTGGGCCAAAGGCGGCTGGCCGGAGTTGGAGATTGTCGGAATCAACGATATTGCAGCGCCCGATCTGTGCGCGCATCTTTTTGCCTATGACAGCGTGTTCGGCCCCTATCCCGGCACCGCTGATCTGGTAGATGGGTCGCTTGTTGTTGATGGCAGGGTGATCCCGCTGTTCCGCACGGATGATATCAACACACTTGATCTGACCGGCGTCGACCTTGTGATGGAATGCACCGGCAAGGCCGACAGCCGGGATGTCGCCATGCGCGGCCTGCGCGCCGGCGCCGGCAGAGTGCTGATTTCCGGGCCATCCGACGCGGCTGACCTGACCGTCGTTCTGGGTGCGAATGACGACTTGCTGGCAGATCAGCCGATTGTGTCGAACGCATCATGCACAACCAACGCGCTCGCCCCACTGGCGAGGCTGCTGGATACGACATGGGGGCTGCGAACGGGCTGGATGACCACGATCCACTGCTACACCGGCAGCCAGCCCACAATCGACGCACCGCGCGGCGACATGATGCGCAGCCGCGCTGCGGGTCTGTCGATGGTGCCCACCACAACATCGGCGCAGCGGTTGTTGGAGGCCGTGCTGCCGGATATCGCCGGCCGGATCGAGGCGGCGGCTGTGCGCGTGCCCGTTGCCTCTGTCTCGGCGGTTGATTTGACCGTGGTCCTGCGCAACACGCCGACGGCAGAGGAATTGCACCATGTGCTGCGCCAGCAACAAGGCGTCATCGGGCATACGGAAAAACCACTTGTGTCGTCGGACCTGCGCGCCAGACCGGAAAGCGTGATCGTCGCGCTGCCGGAATGCCGGGTGACAGCGGGCGGTCTGGTACGGGTTTTTGGCTGGTATGACAACGAATGGGGGTTTTCATGCCGGATGCTGGATGTGGCAGGGCGTATGTGTAAATGAAACGGCATCCTGCCCAAGGGTCACGCGCTCTTTCCCTTTGGCTTTGCGCGCACTAGGTTCCGACCGAACCCAGCAAACAGGCCACGTCATGTCCGCGATCGTATCTGTCCAGAACCTGCGCAAATCATACGCCGGTGGCTTTGAGGCGCTGAAAGGCGTCAACCTTGAGATTGAAGAGGGTGAAATCCTTGCCCTGCTTGGCCCCAATGGCGCGGGCAAGACCACCTTGATTTCGACGATCTGCGGGATCACCGTGCCGACATCGGGGCATGTGCTCGTGGGGGGGCACGACACCCAGAGCGACTTTCGCGCCGCCCGCAACCTGATCGGGCTGGTGCCGCAGGAAATCAATCTTGAACCTTTCGAGACCGTGTTCAACACCGTCCGGTTTTCGCGCGGGCTGTTCGGTAAGCCGCGCAATGATGCCTACATTGAGAAGATACTGAACCAGCTGTCACTGGGCGACAAGAAGAACGCCAAGATCATGACACTGTCCGGCGGCATGAAGCGACGTGTTCTGATCGCCAAGGCGCTGAGCCATGAACCGCGCGTGCTGTTTCTGGACGAACCGACCGCGGGCGTCGATGTGGAACTGCGCAAGGACATGTGGGATGTTGTCGCCGACCTGAAAGCATCGGGCGTCACGATCATCCTGACGACCCACTACATCGAAGAGGCCGAGGCGATTGCCGACCGTGTCGGTATCATCAACAGGGGTGAAATCCTGTTGCTGCAGGATAAGGCCGAGATGGTCGCCCAGATGGGCAAAAAGCAGTTGCAGATCGAACTGGCCGAAGCCACGCCTGATATTCCGGCGGCGTTGGCAGGTTATGGGATGGAACGGTCCGATGACGGGCTGTCACTGACCTATACTTACGATACGCGGGGCGAACGGACCGGCATCACGACATTACTGAATGACCTTGCGAAGGCAGGGTTAAAGTTCAAGGACATCCAGACTCGGCAAAGCAGCCTTGAGGACATCTTTGTCGGGCTCGTAAAGGAAGACGCATGAACCTGACCGCCGTCAAATCCATCTACATGTTCGAAATGGCGCGGTTTTTCCGCACCATCATGCAAAGCCTCGTGTCGCCGGTCTTGTCCACCTCGCTTTATTTCGTGGTGTTCGGGGCGGCGATCGGCAGCCGGATCGATCAGGTCGAAGGCGTCGGCTATGGCGCGTTCATCGTGCCGGGGCTGATCATGCTGTCGGTCATGACGCAGGCAACGACCAACGCCAGTTTCGGGATCTATTTCCCCAAATTCATCGGCACGATCTATGAATTGCTGTCGGCCCCTGTGAATTTCCTTGAAATCACGGCCGGCTATGTGGGTGCTGCGGCAACCAAGGCCATGTTCATCGGGCTGATCATCCTTGGCACGGCACATCTGTTCGTCGATCTCGATATCGCGCACCCCATCGCGATGCTGGCGTTTCTGACGCTGACCTGCATCAGCTTTTCCCTGCTGGGGTTCATCATCGGGATCTGGGCGGGCAATTTCGAACAATTGCAACTGATCCCGCTGTTGATCATCACGCCGCTGGTTTTTCTGGGCGGGTCTTTCTATTCGATCACCATGTTGCCCCCCGTCTGGCAGACGATCACCCTGTTCAACCCGGTGGTCTACCTGATCAGCGGGTTCCGTTGGTCGTTCTTTGGCGCGGCGGATGTCAGCATCGGGGTATCTTTGGCGGCGATTGCACTTTTCACCGCGATCTGCCTGACGGCGATCTGGTGGATCTTCCGCACGGGATGGCGGATCAGGCAATAACCTTGCGCTGCGTCCAAAGCAGCTTAGATGGTGAACAATGAAACGCTTTATTCCTTTTGTTAAATCCGATCCCTTCGTCGCCGTGATCCGCTTGCAGGGCGCGATCACCAATGGCGCGCGGGGGCTGGACAACCCCGGCCTCGCGCCGGTGATCGAAAAGGCGTTCAGCCGGGGCAAACCCGCAGCTGTCGCGCTTGAAATCAACTGCCCCGGCGGGTCGCCGGTGCAATCGTCACTGATTGCGGCGCGTATTCGCAGGCTGGCTGACGAAAAGAAAATCCCGGTTTTCGCTTTTGTCGAGGATGTGGCGGCATCGGGCGGTTACTGGCTGGCTTGTGCGGCGGACGAAATTTTTATCGACGCTTGTTCGATCACCGGGTCGATCGGCGTGATCAGCGCCGGTTTCGGCGCACATGAGGCGATTGAAAAACTGGGCGTGCAGCGCCGGGTGCATACATCTGGCACCTCGAAATCCATGCTGGACCCGTTCAAGCCGGAAAAGCCTGCGGATATCAAGAAGCTGACAGGCTGGCTGGAAGATCTGCACGCAACCTTCATTGACTATGTGAAATCGCGGCGTGGCACGAAACTGGCGGATAATCCTGATCTGTTCACAGGCGAGGTGTTTATCGGCCAGAAGGGCATCGATCAGGGGCTGGCCGACGGGATCGGCCATTTGGCTCCGGTGATGAAACAGCGTTTCGGCGACAAGGTGAAAGTCCGCCGCTATGAACAAAGCCGTCCGCTACTGGCACGCTTTGGTGCGCGGATCGTCGATGATGCGATCGGCGGAGCCGAAGAACGCGCCGCATTCGCGAGGTTCGGCCTGTGATCATCAAATCCATCTTTCTTTTTCTGGCCTTTATCGCGGTCCTGGGCATTTTCGGGAAATGGCGGTTTCCCGGCCAGCAGCGGCTGGCGAATGCCAAATGCCCCAAATGCCAGCGATACCGGATCGGCAAGGGCCCATGCGCCTGTGAAAAGGGCCGCCCATGAAGGCGTTGGTGACCGGTGCCGGTGCGCGGCTGGGACAGGCGATGGCGCTGTATCTGGGGCAGCGCGGCTATGACGTGGCGGTGCACTATGCCGGGTCTGCGACCGGGGCGGCCGACACTGTTGCGCAATTGCAGACGATGGGCCGCAAGGCCAGCGCCTTGCAGGCGGATCTGCTGGACGAAGACGCGGCACAGGCGCTGGTCGGGCGTGCGGTGGATGCGCTGGGCGGGCCGCTGACCTGTTTGATCAACAACGCGTCCATCTTTGAACACGACAACGTTGAAACGGCCAGTCGCGAAAGCTGGGACAGGCATATCGGGTCGAACCTGCGCGCACCTTTTGTGCTGACTCAAGCGTTCGCGGCACAGGCCCCTGATCCTGTCACGGACGAGAATGGTGAACCGGTGGCACAGGCGTTGGTGATCAACATGCTGGATCAGAGGATTCACAAACTGACCCCCGAATTCATGACCTATACCATTGCCAAAATGGGGCTTTGGGCGATGACGCGGACAACGGCGCAGGCGTTGGCGCCCAAGATACGCGTAAACGGGATTGGGCCGGGGCCGACATTGCAGGGACATCGGCAGTCAACAACACATTTTGAAAACCAGCGTGCGGCGACGATTTTGAAACGCGGTGCCAACCCCGCCGATATCACAGCGGCGCTGGGCTACTTTCTGGATGCACCGGCGCTGACCGGGCAAATGCTTGCCGTTGACGGTGGTCAGCACCTTGCATGGGAAACGCCCGACGTACTGGGGGTCGAGTGATACGGCGCAAAAGTTGTACACCCCTTTGAATCCAGCGTCACGCAGACGTTACAATTTGACGGTTTTTCAAGGCTTTAAGGTGATGTAAATAAAAATACCAAGCAAATTCAACATATTGCTGTTGCGCCTCTTTTTTAGGCAAACTGACGAAGCCTGCTGAAAACAACGAAAATTTCAGGGTGTCACAGATTAACCCACCGACTTATCCACAGAAACGGTGGATGCCTTTCCTCTTGTCCCTGCGGCGTTACCATTGCAGCCAGCACAGAATCACAGACGCGTGAACATGACTGAACCGACAACCACTTCACCCGCGACGGGATACGACTTGATTCACGGATATTTGCGCACGCTTGATGCGTCGCCCGGCGTTTACCGGATGCTGGATGCGGATAGCCGTGTGCTTTATGTCGGCAAGGCACGGAACCTGCGCGCGCGGGTCAGCAACTATGCCCGGCCCGGCCACCATTCGCCGCGCATCGCCCGAATGATCAGCGAAACCGCGTCTATGATGTTTCTGACCACGCGGACGGAAACCGAGGCGCTGTTGCTGGAACAGAACCTGATCAAGCAGCTGAAACCGCGCTACAACGTGCTGCTGCGCGATGACAAATCCTTTCCCAACATTCTGGTGACAAAGGATCATGCCTATCCGCAGATCAAGAAACATCGCGGCGCGAAAAAGCAAAAGGGCAATTATTATGGCCCCTTTGCGGGGGCAGGGGCGGTCAACCGCACGCTGAACCAGTTGCAGCGCGTGTTTTTGCTGCGCAACTGTTCAGACAGCGATTTTGAAACCCGCACGCGGCCCTGTCTGCAATACCAGATCAAGCGCTGTTCCGGCCCGTGCTGCGGTTTGATTTCAGAACAGGATTACGCGGCCACGGTGCGCGATGCCGAACAATTCCTGCAAGGCCGGACAAAGGGTATTCAACAGTCGCTTGCCGCACAGATGCAGGCGGCCAGCGAAGCGATGGAATTTGAGCGCGCCGCGGCATTGCGCGACCGGATCAAGGCGTTGACGCAGGTGCAGTCGGCCCAAGGCATCAACCCGCAAAACACCGCCGAGGCGGATGTGATCGCGCTGCATACCGACGGCGGACAGGCCTGCGTGCAGGTATTTTTCATCCGCGCCAACCAGAACTGGGGCAACCACGATTATTACCCGCGCGTCAGCGGCGACGAAGACCCTTCCGAGGTGATGGAGGCCTTTGTCGGACAATTCTACGCCACCCGCGAACCGCCGCGCATGCTGATTCTGTCTCATGGGGTGGACAATGACGACCTGATGGCGCAGGCGCTTGCGGAAAAGGCCGGGCGAAAGGTCGAGATTGTGATCCCCCAGCGGGGGGAAAAGGCCGAATTGGTGCAGAACGCGCTGCGCAACGCCCGCGAAAGCCTTGCGCGCAAGATGTCGGAAACGGCGACGCAGGGGCGTTTGTTAAAAGGGCTGGCCGAGGCCTTTGATCTGCCGCGCGTGCCCCAGCGGATCGAGGTTTACGACAACAGCCACATACAGGGTGCCCATGCGGTCGGCGCGATGGTGGTGGCCGGGCCGGATGGTTTCGACAAGAACCAGTATCGCAAATTCAACATCCGCGGTGACGACCTGACCCCCGGCGATGATTTCGGCATGATGAAAGAGGTGCTGACCCGCCGTTTCCAACGCCTGCTGAAGGAAGACCCCGACCGCACCCAAGGCACTTGGCCCGATCTTTTGCTGATCGACGGCGGCGCGGGGCAGGTCAGTGCGGTGCAGCAAATCATGGATGAATTGGGTGTGGCCGATATTCCCATGGTGGGTGTCGCCAAGGGGCTGGACCGCGACGCGGGCAAGGAAGAGTTTTATCGCACCGGCAAACCGGTCATGGCGCTGCGACACAATGATCCGGTGCTGTATTTCATCCAGCGGATGCGCGACGAAGTGCACCGCTTTGCCATCGGCACCCATCGGGCAAAACGCACCAAGGCGATTGGCGCCACCCCGCTGGACGATGTGCCCGGCGTGGGGGCGGCGCGCAAACGCGCGCTACTTGCACACTTTGGGTCGGCCAAGGCTGTGGCGCGCGCCAACCTTGCCGATCTGAGGGCGGTGGAAGGCGTGTCGGGGAATATGGCCCAGACAATCTATGACTATTTTCACGAAAACGGTTAAGAGATTCTTGCCTCCGGCGGGGATATTTTTACTCGGAAGAAGCAGGATATGGTCAGGCGCTTGCAAGCGGGGTAGACAAGGGCATGAATATGAATTTGCCGAACATCCTGACGATCTTGCGCCTGTTGGCCGCGCCCGGCGTGGTGATCATGTTTTTGTATTTCAACCGTCCCTGGGCGGACTGGTTCGCACTGGTGTTGTTCGTGACCGCCGCGCTGACGGATTTTCTGGATGGCTATCTGGCGCGGGCGTGGAAACAGGAAAGCAAGCTGGGCGCGATGCTGGACCCGATTGCCGACAAGGCGATGGTGGTGATTGCGCTGCTGGTGATCACCGGCTTTTCCGGCATGAACCCGTGGATCCTGCTGCCCGCCACGCTGATCATGTTCCGCGAGGTATTCGTTTCGGGATTGCGGGAATTTTTGGGTGATACGGCAGGCACCCTGAAAGTCACCCCGCTAGCCAAGTGGAAAACAACCGCGCAGATGGTCGCGATTGCGTTGTTGTTTGCGACAGGCGCATTTGAACATTACTTTGGCATGCAATCCATCGGGATGAGCCAACAGATCGTGACCGATGTGCTGGCGCGCCGCATCCCCGATGAATTGGGTCTGATCTGGAAATATCAGGGCATGATCATCAGCTGGTGGGCCGGGATCACCGTTTTGTGGCTGGCTGGGGTTTTGACTCTGGTGACCGGATGGGATTATTTCCGCAAGGCACAGCCCTATCTGAAGGACGCCCGCTGATGAATGTGATGTATTTCGCCTGGGTCCGTGAACGGATCGGCCTTCCGCAGGAAACCGTCGAAACCGATGCGGCCACCGTGGCCGATCTGGTGGCGGAGCTGACCGCCCGGGAAGAGCGTTATGCCGCGGCTTTTGCTGATATCAGCGCGCTACGCGTTGCGCTTGATCAGGAGTTGTCGGATTTCGACGCATCCCTTGCCGGTGTCCGCGAGATCGCGTTTTTTCCGCCCATGACGGGTGGCTGATATGGGCGTGCGTGTGCAGGCAGAGCCGTTCGATGCGGGGTCGGAGCTGAGCGGTTTTGCCCAGGGCCGCACGGACGTGGGGGCCGTCGTCAGCTTTACCGGCGTCGTGCGTGATACGGTGGGCGACCTGCGGGAAATGCAAATTGAACATTACCCCGGCATGACCCAATCCGCGATTGAAACAATCGTGGCAGAGGCGGTGCGCCGTTGGGATCTGGCCGATGCCTTGGTGATCCACCGCTATGGCCCGTTGAAGCCTGGTGCTCCGATCATGATGGTGGCGACCGCCGCCGCGCATCGTGCGGCGGCCTTTGCGGCGGCGGATTTCCTGATGGACTACCTGAAATCCCGCGCGCCGTTCTGGAAAAAGGAAGTGACCGACACGGGGGCCGATTGGGTTGCGGCCAAGGATGCGGATGAAGATGCGTTAAACCGCTGGTGATCGCCCCAGTGCCGCGCAGGGCGCGTGGCGGGGGCAACTTGTCAGGTGGTTGTTGAACAGGCCTGTCGCCTCCATGAATGCATAGACGATTGTTGGGCCGCAGAATTTGAACCCCGCCTTTTTCAGGTCTTTCGAGATTTGCGTGCTGAGCGGTGATTGCGTCGGAATATCGGCGCGGTCGCTGGCGTTGGTCTGCAAGGGTGTGCCGTCCACATAATTCCACAGAAAGTGGTCGAATCCTTGGTCCGCTTCTATTTGATGCCACGCGCGGGCATTTGTGATCGTCGCTTCTATCTTGCCCCTGTGGCGGATGATGCCGGGATCGGCCAGCAGGCGCTGCACGTCATCTTCGCCCCATTCCGCGATGACATGCGGATCGAAGCCGGCAAAGGCTGCGCGGAAGTTCTCGCGTTTTTTCAGGATGGTGATCCAGCTTAACCCTGCCTGAAACCCATCAAGGATCAGCTTTTCCCACAGGGCCCGGCTGTCATATTCAGGCACGCCCCATTCGGTGTCGTGATAGTCGATGTATATCTGTTCAGGTCCGGCCCAACCACAACGTTCCATCATTTGGGGTCTCCTTAATCTGTTGTTAGCAGCGCGTGGGGCAATCTGCGGGGGCAGTATGGAAAGGTGCCATGCATAACACCACGCTAAGCCGCGCCGAAATTGATGAACAGGCCCTTTTGGATCCGTTGCATTACGCAATGGCCAGCCGTGATGCCGATGTGATGACGCTGGTACGCGATGCGCTGGCGGCCGAACGGGCGCGCCTGGCGTTTCATCCGATTGTCACTGCGGATGACCCGCCGCGTGTCGCCTTTTACGAAGGGCTGGTGCGCCTGATGGATGACGCGGGGCGGATCATTCCGGCCGCGCATTTCATGCCGCTGGTCGAAGAAACCGGCATGGGCCGGCAGATCGACTGTGTCACGCTGGAACTGGCGCTGAAGCTGTTGAAACAGAAACCTGGGTTACGTTTGTCGGTCAACCTGTCGGCGCGGTCCATCGGTGATGGGGAATGGCGGCGCATTCTGGATCGTGGATTGCGGGACAGGGCGGGACTGGGTGATCGGCTGATCTTCGAAATCAGCGAGATATCAGCGATGTTGCTTCCTGAAATCGTGATCCGGTTCATGGCGGAAATGCAGCCCAAGGGGGTGGCCTTTGCGCTGGATGGTTTCGGGGCGGGGTTCACGGCGTTCCGCCATCTGAAAGATTTCTTTTTCGATCTGGTAAAGATCGACAAAAGCTTTGTGCGAGGGATCGATTCCGACCCCGACAACCAGGTGCTTGCAGAGGCATTGATCACTGTCGCGCAGCAGTTTGAAATGTTTGCTATCGCAGATGGGGTGGAAACCGCAGCAGAGGCCGCGTTTCTGAGAGGGATCGGTGTAGATTGTTTGCAAGGCTATCATTTCGGTGTGCCAACATTCGATTTTTAAAGTCAAAGCACCAGCTAAGCGCGGGGAATCGCATTGCCCTAGGGCATCCAACCCAATAGGATTCATATGGAGCGGCAGGGGGCCTGCGCGGACCCATCGGGTTTTCTGGCCTCGTCCTGCCAAGGGAATAACCTGAAGGGATCTATCCATGACCAATGTTGTTATCGCATCTGCTGCCCGGACTGCCGTGGGCAGCTTTGGGGGCGCTTTTGCCAATACCCCGGCCCATGATCTGGGGGCTGCTGTTCTGGAGGAGCTGGTTGCACGTGCAGGCATCGACAAGGCGGATGTCAGTGAAACGATCCTGGGACAGGTTTTGACTGCGGCACAGGGCCAGAACCCGGCGCGTCAGGCGCATATCAACGCAGGCCTGCCGATTGAATCGGCGGCTTGGAGTATCAATCAGGTGTGTGGCTCTGGCTTGCGCGCCGTGGCGTTGGGTGCCCAGCATATTCAACTGGGCGATGCCAGCATCGTCGCTGCGGGCGGTCAGGAAAACATGACCCTCAGCCCCCATGCCGCCAACCTGCGGGCCGGCCACAAGATGGGCGATATGAAATATATCGACACGATGATCCGTGATGGCCTGTGGGATGCATTCAACAATTACCACATGGGCCAGACTGCTGAAAACGTGGCCGACAAGTGGCAGATCACCCGCGACACACAGGATGAATTCGCCGTCGCCAGCCAGAACAAGGCCGAAGCCGCGCAAAAGGCCGGCAAATTTGCCGAGGAAATCATGGCCTTTACGGTGAAAACCCGTAAGGGTGACATTGTTGTCGATCAGGACGAATATATTCGCCACGGCGCTACAATGGACGCGATGCAGAAATTGCGCCCTGCCTTTAGCAAGGATGGGTCTGTGACGGCGGCGAACGCATCGGGCCTGAACGACGGTGCCGCTGGCGCCTTGCTGATGACTGCGGATGAGGCGGAAAAGCGCGGGATCGAACCGCTGGCGCGGATCGCATCCTATGCGACAGCGGGCCTTGATCCGTCGATCATGGGGGTCGGCCCCGTCATGGCCAGTCGCAAGGCGCTGGAAAAGGCGGGATGGAGCGTGGCCGACCTTGATCTGGTCGAAGCCAACGAAGCCTTTGCCGCACAAGCCTGTGCGGTGAACAAGGAAATGGGCTGGGATCCGGCGATCGTGAATGTGAACGGTGGTGCCATTGCGATTGGTCACCCGATCGGTGCATCCGGTGCGCGCGTTCTGAACACGCTGTTGTTTGAAATGAAACGGCGCGGCGCGAAAAAGGGTCTGGCCACGCTGTGCATTGGCGGTGGCATGGGCGTTGCCATGTGCCTTGAACGCCCCTGATACAGATCAAGGCGGTGCGTGACTGCGCCGCCTAAAACCAAATAAATTCAAGAGGAGGATACTACATGGGACGTGTCGCACTTGTCACGGGCGGTTCGCGCGGAATTGGCGCAGCAATTTCAAAGGCGCTAAAGGATGCAGGCTATACCGTTGCCGCGACCTACGCCGGCAATGATGAAAAGGCTGCCACATTTACTGCTGAAACCGGCATCAAGACCTATAAATGGGATGTGGGCAGCTATGAGGCCTGCGCGGAAGGTATCGCCAAGATCGAGGCAGAGCTCGGCGCGGTCGAGGTGTTGGTGAATAACGCCGGCATCACTCGCGATGCACCTTTCCACAAGATGACGCCGCAGCAGTGGAAAGAGGTTGTCGATACCAACTTGAACGGCGTTTTCAACATGACGCACAACGTCTGGGGCGGGATGCGCGAGCGCAAGTTCGGCCGCATCGTGACGATCAGTTCGATCAATGGCCAGAAAGGCCAGTTTGCACAGGCAAACTATGCCGCGACCAAGGCGGGCGACATCGGCTTTACCAAGTCGTTGGCCCAAGAAGGTGCGCGTGCGGGTATTACCGTGAACATCGTGGCGCCCGGTTACATCAACACCGAGATGATGAGCACGATCCCTGAAAAAGTAATGAACGAAGTGATTCTGCCGCAGATCCCCGTGGGGCGGCTGGGCGAGCCTGAAGAAATTGCGCGTGCAGTGCTGTTTCTGGCATCCGATGATGCCGGTTTTATCACGGGGTCCACGCTCTCTGCCAACGGTGGGCAGTATATGGTTTGATCCCTGTCAGGATCGGACAAAACAAAGGGGCCGCGCTGGATCAGCGTGGCCCTGTTGCATTAAGGTTGGTGCCGACAGGCATTTAGGGTGTGTTGTCTTAAGCAACGGGGCTGCCGCAACAAAATATTTGCAGCCGCCACCAGTGCCAGGGTCGCTCAGTGCGTGCTAAGTTTGTTGATTTCTTCTTTCAACATAAGCTTTTTCTTTTTCAGCTTGGCGATTTCAAGGTCGTCTGTTGCAGGACTACGCTGCATCATCTCGACCGATTCAGAGAGGTGTTGGTGCTTTTTCTTCAGTTCCTGCAAATGCGAACTCAAGCTCATGGTCGTCCTCCTCTGGGGTTGGTTTGTAAAAGTATTGCAACACATCCGCACGCGTCTGTCACGCTGCATGGCAGCAAATGATCGTGAAAACAGATTGGGTGAAAATTCTTGCCAAATGGTTAAGGCCAGATGTCCAAAGATGCGCCGTTTCGCAAAACCTTTCCGATCGCGGGGGTATAGCTTTCAACGTCGCCTTGATGCGCGTCGCCGGTGTGCATGACCTGCGCAGGTACCATACGGAATGCGGCGCGGCCTTCTTGCCGCGCTTGCAGCAAGAACAATTCTGGCGGGCGGTTTGCGCGCCCCGCAATCGGGCAGACCACCAGTGACCCAAGCCGCCCGGTCAAGGCCGTCAACACCTCGGGTAACCGTTCCATCCGTTGAATCAGGGTCAGATAGCCCCTTGGGCCAATCCGTCGCGCCGCAATATCCAGCCAGTCTGTCAACGGTGTGTCACCACCCAATGCCGTGTCGCGCCCATGGTCGCTGGCTGCGGTGCCGGTCCGGCGGTCAAAATAGGGTGGGTTCATGATCACATGATCAAACCGTTTCTGCCGCAAATCGGCGGGCAGGGCGCGCAAATCAGCTGTCACAACATCAAAGAGTGCTGCGTTTTCGGTCGCATTGCGCCGTGCCAGATCGGCATAGTCAGGCTGCAATTCCACCCCGGTCAGCGTCAATTCCGGTACACGCGCCGCCAGACACAACGACGCAACGCCCACTCCACAGCCCAGTTCCAGAACGGATTGCCCAGGCCTTGCCATCACAGCCGCCGCCAGCACCACCGGATCTACCCCCGCCCGATAACCCCGGCGTGGTTGCCAGACGCGCACACGCCCGCCCAGAAAATCGTCGCAAGTTACATCATCAGTCACGGCCAAGGTCGATATTTCCATCGCGCATCACGGCCTCGGCCATGAACAGATCGCGGTCCAGCACCATCAGTCGCCGCGGCATAATGCCTATGCTGCCTTCAAGGACGCTCATGTTTACGTCGAAGGTGAACCAGTCTATACCCTCGCTGTCCAGCAGGGCGGTTGCAAAGGCGATGACGGTCGGGTCGTTGGTGCGCAAAAGCTCTTTCATATCCAAGACCTAAGACGGGGCGTCGCCTTTGTCCATTCACACGGAAACACCATGAGCCTTGATGCCGCCGCAACCAAACCGCATGAACAGCTGGCCACAGCACTGGCCGACGACCTGAGCGCGGTCAACGACATGATCCGCGCGCGTATGGCGTCAGAACATGCCCCCCGCATTCCCGAGGTAACGGCACATCTGATCGAGGCAGGCGGCAAGCGTTTGCGACCGATGCTGACATTGGCTGCGGCACGGATGTGCGGCTATGACGGGCCGTATCACGTGCATCTGGCCGCAACGGTCGAATTTATTCACACTGCGACCCTGCTGCATGATGATGTGGTGGACGAAAGCAAACAGCGGCGCGGGCGGCCCACTGCGAACCTGTTGTGGGACAATACATCCAGCGTTCTTGTCGGCGACTATCTGTTCGCCCGGTCATTCCAGTTGATGGTCGAAACCGGCTCGATGCGGGTGCTGGATATCCTTGCCAATGCATCCGCCACGATTGCCGAAGGCGAGGTGCTGCAACTGACCGCCGCTGCCGATCTGGCCACGACGGAAGACATCTATCTGAAGGTCGTGCGCGGCAAGACGGCGGCGCTGTTTTCGGCGGCGATGGAAGTGGGCGGTGTGATCGCGGGGCAAGACGATACGACCGTTCAGGCGCTGTTCGATTACGGCGACGCGCTGGGTATTGCATTCCAGATCGTGGACGACCTGCTGGATTACGGTGGCACCAAAGCGATTGGCAAGAACACCGGCGATGATTTTCGCGAACGCAAGCTGACCCTGCCGGTGATCCGGGCGGTTGCAGCGGCTGATGCGGATGAACGCGCATTTTGGGAACGCGCGATCGCCAAGGGCCGTCAGGAAGAGGGCGATCTGGAACATGCGATGGGCCTACTGTCCAAGCATGGCACGATGGAAAGCACGCGGATTGATGCGATAGGCTGGGCGGACAAGGCCAAGACGTCGCTGGACGTGATCCCCGACCATCCGATCAAGGCCATGCTGGTTGACCTGGCCGATTATGTGGTCGCGCGGATTACGTAAAAAATCGCCCTCCCCACAGGGGAGAGCGTGGCGGTCTTGTTTTCTGAATGCGGGCCTACTGGCCCGCACCGATATTCGCAGCAACCGCTTCTTGCGCTGCCGCGACCAATGCGGCCCCGTCGAACCCCTTGGCGTCCATTTCGGCGATCCAGTTGGCGGTCACGACGTCACCCAGCGCCTTGATCCGTGCGGTTTCTTCCTCTGACATCACGGCGATTTCGTTTCCATCGTCATACATCAGGTCACGGCCTTCCACGTCGCCGGTATCATGGGCGCCGCCTGCCCAGATCGCGGCCATCTTGCCGGAATTGGCGTCGATCACCGCCCGCAGGTCATCGGGCAGGCCGTTGTAGACATCGGTGTTCATCGCCCAGATGAAATAGAGGTTATAAAGTGCACGATCCCCCGCCACATCGGTGTGACTGTCGGTCAGCTCGTTCAGCTTGAGCGATGGCGACATTTCCCACGTGATCACGCCGCCATCGACAACGCCTTTTGACAGGGCCTCGGGGAATTGCGGCACGGGCATGCCGATTGGGGTTGCGCCCAGTTCTTCCAATAGCAGGGTCGCAGGGCGGGACGGACCGCGCAGTTTCAGACCTGCGAAATCCTCGACCGTGCTGACCGCATCGCCGCGTTTATGCACAATGCCGGGGCCGTGCATATGTGCCGTGATCAGATGCACATCGGCAAAATCATCCATCAGGAATTCTTGCGTGAAATCCCATGCGGCGGCAGACGCCTCGGCACCTTTTTTGGTGGTCATAAAGGGCAGTTCCAGCGCCTCGGCTTCGGGAAAGCGGTTAGGCTGATAACCGGGGATCA
>NZ_CBFIBD010000005.1:0-21788 GCF_965660735.1 Yoonia sp. | reverse complement strand
AGCCGCCATCAATTGCGCCATCGCGGATCAGGTCATACTGATCCGACGCTGACCCGCCCAGCTGCATGAAGGGATAAAGCTCGACCTTGATCCTGCCGTCTGACTGTTCCTCGATTGCATCGGCCCAGGGCTGCATGAAATAGGTCGGGTTCGCGCTGGCGGGCGAGACGAAGTGCTGAAACCGCAAGGTAACCTCTTGTGCCATGGCCGAGGTCGCGGAAAATGTGACAGCGGCAGCAAGCGCCGCATTCTTGAAGAGGTGCATGTCATGCATCCTTTGCGTAAGTCATGAGAGGGGGGCGCCACCGCTAGCGACGCCGGGTATATGATCGTTTTGTGTCCATGTTGCAAGTCATTCGCAAAAAGAATCCGCGTTTTCGCGGCGGATGAACGTGACCCAGGTGTCACCATAGCGCCGCTGATCAAGCGCGGTGAAACCGGCCGGCGCGATCTGGGGGGCGTTTTCTTCCCAGACGATCAGCGCGCCTGGCGCGACCCAGCTGCCCCGCGTTGCCGCCTGGAGCGCCATTGCGCCCAACCCTTGCCCATATGGCGGATCAAGAAAAATTAGGTCGCACGGCGTGCCGGCGGGCAGTCTGGCGATATCGGTACTGATCAGCGTGGTGTCGACCTGCCTGCGCAATTTGGCGATATTGTCACGGATCAGCTTGCAAGCCACACGCCCGTTATCGACAAAAGTCACATGCGCGGCCCCGCGCGACAGCGCCTCTAGCCCCAGCGCGCCGGTGCCAGCAAAAAGATCAAGCACCCGTGCGCCGGTAATGGGATCACCGAAGCGCCCGCCTTGCAGCACGTTGAACAGGCTTTCGCGCACCCGGTCGGTCGTCGGCCGCAGATGCGCGCCCGTATCGCCCTGACCAACAGCGGCCAGCGCCGTGCCGCGATGGGTGCCGCCGATGATCCTCATGGTTTCAGCAAGGCCTTCATGTCGGTGGCGGGGTCAGTGATCCGGGCCGGTGTCGGGCTGCGCCCTGCCTCGATCAGTCGTTTGCCGATCATATAATTGCGCGGGTCGTTCATGGCGTCCACGGCGATCAGCGTATCCCCCTTGTAATACCAGTTGGATTGCACGCCGGGTGCATCGCCCTTGCGGACATACACAGCTGTGTAGCCCAGATTCAGCCCCGCGATTTGCAGCTTGCAATCGTATTGGTCCGACCAGAACCATGGTTTGGGGTCATAGGGCGCGCCCTTGCCCAGCATGTTACAGGCCACGGCCTCGGCCTGATCAATGGCGTTGCCGACGCTTTCCAGCCGGATGCGCTGTCCGTGAAACAGGCAAGACGCGCAATCACCAGCGGCCCAGATATGCGGATCGGATGTGCGGCCGAGTGTGTCGGTCGTGATACCGTTATCAACATCCAGCCCCGCGCTTTCGGCAAGGATGGTTGCTGGCGTGATCCCGATGCCGACAACGGCAAGATCCAGTTGCAAGGTATCGCCATGGGTCAACCGTGCGCCTGTCACCTGATCCTCGCCCAACAGCATCTCCAATCCGACACCTTCGCGGATGTCGACGCCGTGGCTACGGTGTAGATCGCGGAAATAATCCGATGTCTCAGGGGCCGCGACACGCTGCAAGATCCGGTCTGCCATTTCGATCAGCGTGACCTTCAGCCCCCGCTTCGATGCAACTGCCGCGGCCTCCAGCCCGATATAGCCGCCGCCGATGATCAGCACCCGTTTGCCCGCCACAAAGGCGGGGGCCATCGCATCGGCATCGGCAAGATCGCGCACGCAGAACACGTTGTTCAACATGCCGCCCACCGCACGCGGCAGGGTACGTGGATGCGCACCAGTCGTCAGGGCCAGTTCGTCGTAGCCGATGACATCTTCCCCGGTCAGGGTCACAGTTTTCGCTGCCGGATCAATCGCAACAACACGGGTGTCCAGCCGCAGCGTGATATTGTTGGCAGCATAGAAATCAGCCGGGCGCAGATAGAGCCGTTCCTGCGCCATTTCCCCCAGCAGATAGGCTTTGGACAGGGGCGGGCGCTGGTAAGGAGGGACTTTTTCGGCGCCGATCAGGGTGATGTCGCCATCGAATCCTTCGCTGCGCAGTTTGGCCACCAAGGATGCACCGGCCTGTCCGGCGCCGATCACGACGATATGTGTCATAAGATTTTACCTTTGGTTGGTGGTCCATTGCTGAACCCAATTCTATATGTCACGTGACGAGAGATACAATTCAGTTCAGAGGCGATACTTATGACAATCAAGATCGGTGAAACACTTCCTGACACAAATCTGCTTCAGGCGGGCGATGAAGGGCCGCAAAGTGTGGCGCTGGGTGACAAGTTGAAGGACCGTAAGGTCGTGATTTTCGGCTTGCCCGGCGCATTTACGAATACCTGCACTTCGGCGCATTTGCCCAGTTTCATGATCACCTATGATGATTTCAAGGCCAAGGGCGTGGATGAGATCATCTGCGTTTCGGTGAACGACCCCTTCGTGATGAAGGCGTGGGGCGCATCCACCGGGGCTGCCGATGTGGGTATTACGCTGCTGGCAGATGCCGAAAGCACATTTACCGCTGCAATCGGGATGCAGTTCAGCGCACCTGCTGCCGGTTTCGTGAACCGGTCCAAGCGGTATTCAATGCTGGTTGAAAATGGTGTCGTCACCATTCTGAACGAAGAATTGGAACGCGGTGCCTGCGAAATCTCTGCCGGTGAAACCCTGTTGGAAGCACTGGGTTAAGCAGAAAAAAGGGGCGGCAGGTGCTGCCCGTTTTGTTCAGGCGTCGACGTGCACGATCGTGCGGGTGGGGAACGGGATATCGACCCCGGCCTCATCCAGCGCCTCTTTGACGCGGCGTTTCATATCGGCCTGGTATTGGAAATAAACCGCACTGTCGCACCAGACGCGCACCAGAAAATCGACAGAACTGGCGTTCAGGTTGTTGACCTGGATGAACGGTTCCGGATCGGTCTTGGACCGGGGGTCGGCCATGATGGTATCACGGATGACCTGTTCGGCTTTTTGCAAATTCGCGCCATAGCCCACGCCGAATGTCCATTCCGCGCGGCGGGTGTCATAGACCGAATAGTTGACGATCGTATTCCCCCAGACTTGCGCATTGGGAATGATGATCTGCACGTTCGCAATCGACGCCAACTCGATGAAATTCAGCGTGATTTCCTTGACCGTGCCCATCTGTCCGTTGACCTCGACGAAATCGCCCAGCTTGATGGGGCGAAAGAACACGATCATCACACCGGCGGCGACGTTCGACAGCGTGCCTTGCAGCGCCAGACCGATGGCCAGACCGGCGGCACCGATAACGGCGACAAAGCTGGTCGTCTGCACGCCGAACGTGTTCAGCACGAACAGGAACGCAAAGGCGATGACGACATAGCGCGCCACATTGCCAAGGAAGTTGAACAGCGTCACATCCAGATGTTTGTTCTTGCCGCCCAGCTGCACCAGCCTGCGCTTGACCCAGCCACCGACGACAAAGCCAGAAAGCAGGATCAGGATGGCTGCAAGGATATTCCCGAACACCGAGGCCAGAAATTCAATCGTCAGCAGGTCCGCAACGGTTTGTCCGTTCCAGATCACGGTGTTCATTATCTCTTCCACGTCAACCTCCGGCCAGTTTATCCATTTTCGCGCCAAGTTTGGCGTCAAGGGCGCTTAGGCCATCTACGTCATGCGTGGTCAAGGTCACCTCCACGGTTTTATAGACATTGGACCATTCGGGGTGATGGTTCAGTTTTTCTGCCCAGATTGCCGCACGGGTCATGAAGCCAAAGGCCTCTACGAAGTTCTTGAAGGTGTATGTCTTGTGGATCGCCTCGCGCCCGTCGGCCATTTTCCAGCCGCTGCGCAAAAGCGGCCCGATCTGTTCGTTGCGTTCGGTGTCTGTCAATCGGTCGGTCATTGCTGTTCCTCCTGATGGATTTTGCGAAAGGGGCCATAGCTGGTCAGCACCTCAATCTCGTGGTCGATGGCCTCGCGCTCGGCCCGCAGATAGTGGGCAACGGCATCACGAAACCCCGGATCGCCGAACCAGTGCAGCGAATGGGTGGCGACGGGCAGATAGCCACGTGCCAGTTTGTGTTCACCCTGCGCGCCGGCCTCGACCCGTTTCATGCCGTGGGCGATGGCATAGTCGATAGCCTGATAATAGCAGAGTTCGAAATGCAGGCAGGCGTGATGTTCCGTACACCCCCAGTAACGCCCGTAAAGCGTGTCGCGCCCGATGAAATTCAGCGCCCCTGCCACCGCGCGACCGTCGCGCATGGCCAGCACCAGAAGCATGTCGTCGCGCAAAGTTTCCTGCGCGCAGTCAAAGAATTGCCGCGTCAGATAGGGTGTGCCCCATTTGCGGTTGCCGGTGTCCTGGTAAAAACGCCAGAACGCGTCCCAGTGTTCGGGCTGGATCTGACTACCTGTCAAGCTGATGATATCGCCGCCGAACCCCTGCGCAGTGGTGCGCTCCTTGCGGATATTTTTGCGCTTGCGGCTGGAAAGCGACGCAAGGAAGCCGTCAAAATCAGCGTAGCCGTCGTTGACCCAGTGAAATTGCTGGCCGACCCGGTGTAACAGGCCCATTTCCTTGCCTGCCAGGGCTTCGGCTTCGGTGCAGAATGTGGCGTGGAGCGATGATATTTCATTGTCGGCGGCGATCTGGACGGCACCCTGCACAAGTGCTGACATGCCCGTTGCCTCATACCCTGGACGTGTCAGGAAACGCCGGCCCGTTGCGGGTGTGAACGGCACGGCGATCTGTAGTTTGGGGTAATATCGCCCGCCCGCATTTTCATAGGCGTGCGCCCAGTTGTGATCGAAGATGTATTCGCCCTGGCTGTGCCCCTTGGCGTAAAGCGGGGCTGCGGCGATCATCTGCCCATCGACTGTCGCGGTCACATAACGCGGCTGCCATCCGGTGCCCGTGCCGACCGATCCGCTGTCTTCCAGCGCCTTCAGGAACCGATATGTCGTAAAGGGATCAACGGGCCGCCCATCCGCCGCCTCGGGACAGGCGCAGGCATCCCAACCTGCGGGGTCGATCCCGGAAAGGCCGGGATGGGCGGTTATTTCGATGGGCGTGTCATCCATAGGGATCAACTTGGGGGGCGGGTGGCAACCGTCAAGCCGGATAGCCTTCGAATGTCACATTATCCACGATTCGGCGGGCGTCCGCCTCGGCCTTGGCCGACCGGATCGTCCAGCACAGGATGGACGCACCCTGACGTTTCAGTTCTGCCACGCGGGGGCGGTCCAGATCGGTCGCTTCGTGGCTGATGAAGCTGGCACTAACACGATCATAGTCGGGAATATCGCGCAGCCTGTCGCGGACCTGATCCGAAAGCTCTGGCCAGAACGGGGCCTCATAACTTGACGTGGTCAGCCCGCGCGGGATGTCGGGTGTCAGTTCGGCCATGACTGCGACGGAATGTGGATTGAAGGACATGACAGCAACGTCGCCTTTGTATCTTTGCAGTGCGGTGGCGGTCGCCCGTTCCAGTGGGCCGACGTCCGGCCCCATCGCGCCGTCCTGATCCTTGACCTCGATCAGCAGCGGCACACGCCCCGCGACAAGCGCCAGCACCGTATCCAGTGCCGGGATTGTGCCGGGATCATCATTTAGCGCGATCTGTTCCAGTTCCGCACGGGTCCGCGCGCGCACGGGTCCGGTTTCGCCGGTCAGCCGATCCAGCAGCTCGTCGTGAAACACCATCGCATGGCCATCGGCGGTCAGTTGCACGTCCATCTCGATCGCGTAACCTGCATCGATCGCGGCCTTGATCGACGCAGCGCTGTTTTCCACACGCCCCGCCCTGCGGTCATGCAGGGCGCGGTGGGTGATGGGTCGTGCGAAAAAGGACGCGGGCAGGGTCATGCGATCTGGAAAATCGCTTCGATTTCAACGGCGACACCAAACGGCAGGCTTGCTGCGCTGACGGCGGAACGGGCATGGCGGCCCTTGTCGCCAAGTGCTGCGACCATGAAGTCGGATGCGCCGTTGATGACCTTGGGCTGGTCCGTGAAATCAGGGGTCGAATTGACGAAACCCACCAGTTTCACAACCCGCACCAGCCGGTCGATGTCACCGCCGCAAGCCGCTTTCAATTGTGCCAAAAGGCTGATGGCACAGGCCTTTGCCGCCTCTGCACCGGCTTCGGCATCCATGTCAGCACCCAGTTTGCCCTTGATCATGCCATCGGCATTCGCTGCGATCTGACCCGACACATGGACCAGATCGCCGACCACGACATAAGGCACATAGTTGGCGGCAGGGGCCGGCGCATCGGGCAGGGTTACACCGAGTTCGGCAAGGTTGGTTTCAATCGTGCTCATCGCGTTCTCCTTTGATTTTCGCGGACGCTAGCGCCCCCGAACGCAAGGTGCAATCAGCCTTCGCGGAATGCCCGCGTGAAATAATCGGCCAGCGGCTTGATCAGATAATCCAGCGGGCTGCGGTCGGCGGTGCGCACGAAAGCCTCGACAGGCATGCCGGGGATAAGGGTCATGTCAGGGGGGAGTTTTTCGATCTCGCCCTCGTTCAGCTCCACCTCGGCGCGATAATAGGACAGCCGCGAGGATTCATCGCGGAACGCATCCGCCGAGACAAGCGTGACGTGCCCTTTCAGTTCCGGCGTGCGCCGCTGGTCGAATGCGGAAAACCGCAAGATGACTTCCTGACCGACAAAAATCTGGTCGATATCGGTAATTTGAACCTGCGTGGCAATGACCAGCGGCCGGTCCTGCGGGATTACGAACAGCACCGGGTCGGCCGGCCGGATCACCGATTGCGGCGCAAACACCTGTAGCCCGTAAACGATGCCCGAAACGGGTGCGCGGATGTCCAGCCGATCCAGTTGGCGGGTCAGCACCCGACGACGTTCGGCCAGTTCTAGTTCATTGTATTGCAGATCGCGCAGGCGGGTGATCGCCTCTTCGCGGCGGGTTGATGACAGGCCAAGGATCTGGATCTCGATTTCGGTCATGCGCTCGGCGGCCTGGGCGGATTGGGCCGTCAGTTCGCCGACGCGGCCCAGCAGGTTCGCCTCTTCGCGTTGCAGAGCCAGCACGCGGCTGGCCTGTGCCAGACCGCGGTCCAGCAGGCTTTGCTGATCGGCCAGTTCCCGCGCGATCAGCGCGCGTTGCGTCGTGAGCGCCTGTTGCTGGGCCGTGATCCCGTCCAGCTGGCTGGCGATCTGGGCACGCTGCTGGGTCAGTTGCTCCACCGCGCGGCTACTTGATTCGCGGCGCGCGTCGAACAGGCGGGTCTGGCCTGCGATCAGGTCGCGGCTTTCGTCGGTATCGGCGGTGATCAGCACGGGGTCAAAGACAGGGGCGTCAAGATCGTCGCGTTCCGCCTCCAGCCGTCCACGCCGGGCAAGGATTTCAAACAACTGCCCTTCGACGATAGCCAGTTCCGATGCAAGGTCACTGGGGTCGAGACGGATCAGCATATCGCCGACCGCGACTGCATCGCCTTCATCTACCAGAATTTCCGCGACGACACCGCCATCTGGGTGTTGGACGACCTGCCGGTTGCGTTCCACCTCGATCTGGCCGGTCGCGATCACGGCACCGGTGATCTGGGCCATCACGGCCCAGGTGCCAAACCCGCCCACCAGCACCAGCAGGGTCAACAGGCCGATCATGTTGTGACGGCGGGTGGACCAGCGCGCGTTGTTCATGACACACCCCCGCCCTTGCCGCTGCTGCGGGTAATTTCGTCATGGTTCTTGATCATGTCGCGCAAGACGTCGTCCTTGGGGCCAAAGGCCCGGCGGGCGCCGTTGTCGAGGACCAGCAACAGGTCACATTCCTGAATGGCGGCGGGCCGGTGGGCCATGATCAAAACAATCTTGCCATCGGCCTTGAACGTCTTGATCGCGTTGTTCAGCGCGATGGACCCGTCATTATCCAGGTTCGAATTCGGTTCATCCAGCACCAGCACAACCGGGTCGCCATACATCGCGCGGGCCAGCCCGATGCGCTGAATCTGCCCGCCTGACAGCCGCCCGCCATGGGCGCTGACGCGGGTGTCATAGCCATCGGGCAGTTTAAGGATCATGTCATGTGCTGCGGCCTTTTGCGCGGCCTGCACGACCAGCGCGTCGTCCGGCTGCATCGCCATGCGGGCGATGTTTTCCTTGATGGTGCCGTCAAACAACTGCACCCGCTGCGGCAGATAGCCGATATGCTGGCCCAGCACATCTGGATCATATTGGTCAAGTGCGGCCCCATCCAGCCGGATTTTGCCGCCCGCCGGCTGCCAGACGCCGGTCAACACCCGCGCCAGTGTGGATTTACCTGCGCCCGAGGTGCCAATGACACCGACCGCCTGCCCCGGCTTGACGTCAAAGCTGATCATGCGCAACGCCGCTTGCTTTTCGCCGGGGGGGACAACCGTCACCTGATCGGCGACAAGGCGCGCGTGTGGTTTGGGAAGCTGCGTGCGTGCGACGTCTTCGGGGATGGTGCCCAACAGGACAGCCAACCGCCGCCAGCCTTCGCGCCCCTTTTGGAAAACAGCCCATTGGCCGACGATCATTTCGATCGGCGCCAATGCGCGCCCCAGCAGGATGGACCCTGCAATCATCGCGCCGGGCGACAATTCCCCGATCAGCACCAGATACGCCCCAAGGCCCAGCATGGCGGATTGCAGAAATAGCCGGAACGCACGCGTGACCGCGGTATAACCGCCGGCAACGTCCGCCGCCCCGATCGTGGCATCCAGCGACTGCCCCCGTGCGACCTGCCATCGATCAAACGCTGCGCTGCGCATCCCCAGCGAATGAACCATCTCGCTTTCGCCACGGATTTGCGCCCCCATTTGCTCTGACGCAAAGCTGGCCGCATTGGCTGTCTCTAACGGTTTGCGGCTGGTGAACTGGTTCAGGATTGCGACCCCGATCAGGATCGCGCCACCAACAACGGCAAGAAGCCCCATCAAGGGGTGAAAGATGAATATGCCGAAAAAGAACAAAGGCGCCCATGGCAGATCAAATAGCGCCATCAGGGCAGGCGAGGTAATCAGCCGTTGCACGGCTTCCAGATCGCGCAGCCCTGTCGCGGCTTCGCGCGGGGCGCGGTTCAGCGTGGTTGCATGCAACACCGCAGCGAACACCCGCCGGTCAAGCCGTGCCTGAAACCGAGCGCCGACCCGGGCCATGACGCGTCCCCGGACGAAATCAAGGATACCCATCATGCCATAAAGGAAGGCCACCAACACCGACAGGGCAATCAGCGTTTCGAACGACCGCGAGCTTAGCACGCGGTCATAGATGTTGAGCATATAAAGAGGACCGGTCAACATCAGAAGGTTGACGAAAAAGCTGAAAAGGCCAACCAGCCAGTAAAGCGCGCGACTCTCGCGGCGTGCTGCTGTGAGTTCGGCCAGACCGGCCCTTGTTGTTGGATCCGCCATTGGTGTTGACTGCCCTGAACTTCTGCGCCGATTTCTATAGAAAACTACATGACCGCGAATGTCTATTGCTCATCCGCGCCAAGGCGGGTGGTGCAGGCCATTGATTTGCGAAGAATTCTGGCCCAAACAGGTCAGGCAATGAATCCACTTCGCGCAAATATTGCAGCCTGTGTCGCTGCGGCTTTTCCGGCTCTGGTCTTTGCCGGCCCGTATGACGGGGTCTACAAGCAAACAGCGAATGCCGAATGTGCCTTGGTCGGTGTGGATGGCGGATCGCTTCGGATTGCCGACAACACCTTTTTCGGGGTTGCGGTGCAGTGCCAGATGACCAGTCCTGTCGATATCAACGACATGGATGCTACAATATATACGATGCAGTGTTCAGGCGACGATGAGACGTGGACCGAACGTGCCGTTCTGATGAACGACGCCGCCAAGACCGGGATCTACATGATCTGGGATGGCTACGCCTTTCGGTATGACCGCTGCAAGGAAGGCGAATATTAATTCAGTTGGTCGCGCAGGATAATATCCAGCACATCCAGAATTTCCCGATCAATAAGCTGTCCGCCCGTGCCCGCTAGCACCCCGTTGCCGGTGGATTGGCCCGGTGCGCGCATGGGCAGGGGTGTTGGTTCCCGTTTGGCAAGAATCGGTTCCATTGTCGCGCGCCAGATGTCTGCGGGCAGGCTGCCGCCCGTGACACCGGTCAGCGGCGTGTTGTCGTCATAGCCCATCCATACACCGGTGACGTAATCCCCGGTGAAGGCGATAAACCACGCATCGCGTGATGCTTGCGTCGTGCCGGATTTACCCGCGATCTCCCACCCGTCGATCTGCGCGCGCCGTCCGGTGCCTTCGGCAACCACACGCGACATCATCCATGTCAGTTGCCGCGCGGCGTCCTGCCGTATCACGCGTTCGCCGATCCCGGCACCTGACGCATCCATCAGCGGCCGATCGTCGCCCTGAATGCGCAGTTCGATCAATCCGTAGGGCGTCACGGATGACCCGCCGTTCAGGATGCCGGCATAGGCCCCTGTCATTTCCAGCAGCGTGCTTTCCGAAACGCCAAGCGCCAGCGCCGGGCCAGCAGCCAGATCGCTTTCTATCCCGAACTGGGTGGCCACGGTGCGCACCGCCTCGCGGCCCACTTCCTCGGACAGGACCACGGCAGGAACGTTGCGGCTTTCGGCGAGGGCCTGTTTCAGGGTGATGACGCCCTTGAATTCCCGGTCATAGTTTTTTGGACACCAGTCGGCCGCACCCCTGACTTGCCAGCAGACAGGGCTGTCATCGACAAGATCATTGGGGCCGAACCCTGATTCGAGAGCGGCGGCATAGATAAAGGGTTTGAATGATGATCCAGTCTGCCGCAGCGCCTGTGTGGCCCGGTTGAACGCGCCCGTGGCGCGGATGTTGCGCCCGCCCACCATGGCACGCACGGCCCCATCGGCAGACATCACCACGATAGCGGCCTGCGCCTCTGATCCTTCGCGAACATCGTTTTCAAACACGGAAATCAGCGCGTTTTCAGCCGCTTTCTGAATGTCCTGATCCAGTGTCGTGCGGATGATGACGTCTTCGGTGGTGTCCTTGGTAAAGAATTCCGGCCCGCTTTCCATCACCCAATCGGCAAAGAACCCGCCCGCGCGTGCGGCCGCGGCCTGTGACAGTGTGGCAGGGTTTTCACGGGCGTCGCGGGCCTGTGCAGCGGTAATATAGTCTTGATCCTCCATCAATCCGATCACGACTGATGCCCGATCGCGGGCGCGTTCGATGTTTGCCGTGGGTGCATAGGTTGACGGGGCTTTCAGCAAGCCGGCCAGCATGGCGGCCTGCGCGGGGTTCACCTGTGCGGCGGAAATCCCGAAATAGCGCTGCGCGGCTGCCTCGAACCCGCGGCTGCCGGCCCCCAGATAGGCACGGTTCAGGTAGATCGTGAGGATCTCTTTCTTGGTATATTTGGCCTCCATCGCGAGTGCAAAGATGGCCTCTTTGGCCTTGCGCCACAGCGATGAACGGCGGCAGTCGGCCTCGTAGTCGGCTTCGCTGTCCCATGTGGCAGGGTCATAGGGCACGCCAAGGCACAGCAGTTTCGCTGTCTGTTGCGTGATCGTTGACCCGCCGTTGCCCGACAGCGGGCCGCGCCCTGCTTGCAGGTTGATCCGCACCGCGGACGCAATGCCGCGCGGTGACAGGCCCAGATGGCGATAGAACCGTCTGTCTTCGGTTGCGATAACGGCGTTATGCAGGTGCGGTGACACGGTGTCTGCTTTGACCATCCCGCCAAACTGGTCCCCGCGCCACGCAAACACGTCACCGCGATAATCAAGCAGCGTGACAGACCCGCGCGTGCGGGCATCGACCAGCGTCGTCACGGGGGGCATTTGTGCCGCAAAATAATAGACAGCGATGGCGACAATGATTGATGTCACCGCACCTATGCGCCAGCCAATGGACCAGACCAGTCGCAACGCCCAGACAAACGGCGCCAGTAGCCAGCCTATCAGCCCACGTTTCTTTTTCTGCGCGTGGGTGCGGCGGCTGGCCCGCGGTTTGGCGGGCGCCTTTTTCTTGGCGGGCGTCTTTCCGCCGGGTTTGGCCTGATAGCGCCGCTCGGCGACCAAGGGGGGGCGCCTTTTGCCATTTCCACTCATGTTCCGCTCGACTGCTTGTTCTTGTCAGTTTGGCCGCAGCATAGCGGGCAATGCAATCTGCTGCCAGCAGGATCGGCCAGACTCAGCAAGTACCGCCCAAGGCCAAATACCATTGCGATCTGGGCGGCCAACTCTTCTAATTCAGCACAAAAAATGTGCATTTAATATTATTTGTGCAAAAATTGTGCAATCAGCCGTGTTTTGAGGGGGCAGGGCAGGCTTCGTAACCTTGCTGCATATGGCTGCACGCGCTTTGTGTCTGCTTGCAAGCACCGCCGACCGATTTGGCGATGCGGGATCATCTGCAAGGGGAAGACCGTGAAACTCATCATTGCAACAATCAAACCGTTCAAGCTCGAGGAGGTCCGCGAGGCGCTGACCACCGTCGGCGTGCGCGGCATGATGGTGTCAGAAATCAAAGGCTTCGGATCGCAGTCCGGCCATACCGAAATCTACCGTGGGGCGGAATACGCCGTGAACTTCGTGCCCAAAGTGAAACTTGAGATCGTCGTGCAGGACAGCATGGCCGACCAGGTTGTCTCTACAATCGCGACAACGGCCAAGACAGAGAAAATCGGCGACGGCAAGATTTTCGTGCTGGACGTGGAAAGCGCGCTGCGGGTGCGCACAGGCGAAACCAATGATGACGCGCTTTGATCGCGGCGGAACGAGGATGAAATCCATGAAATACTCTAAGCTACTTACCGTTGGTGCAGGCCTTGCCCTGCTGCCGACATTCGCGTTGGCGCAGGATGCGCCCGCTCCGACGTTTGACGAAATCGGTCCCTATATCATGACCACACTGCTGTTTCTTGTTGGCGGTTTTCTGGTGTTCTGGATGGCGGCAGGTTTCGCCATGCTGGAGGCCGGCCTTGTCCGCTCCAAGAATGTGGCGATGCAGTTGACCAAGAACATCGCGCTGTTTTCCATTGCAGGCATCATGTATTGGCTGGTCGGGTTCAACCTGATGTATCCGGGGGATTTCAACGGCTATATCGGGGGCTTCTTCAACGTCACCGTGCTGGAGCCTGTCGGCCTGACCGCGTCCGATGCGGCGCTTGATTATGCCTCTGTGGCATCTGACTTTTTCTTCCAGTTGATGTTCGTTGCCGCGACCGCCTCTATCGTGTCCGGCGCGTTGGCCGAACGGATCAAGCTGTGGCCGTTCCTGGCCTTTGTGGTTGTTCTGACCGGCTTCATGTATCCGATTTCCGGGTCTTGGCAGTGGGGTGGCGGTTGGCTGTCCGAAATGGGCTTTTCCGACTTCGCCGGTTCCACGATCGTGCACTCTGTAGGTGGCTGGGCCGCTTTGGCCGGTGCGATCGTGCTGGGCCCGCGTTTGGGAAAATACAAAGATGGTCGCGTCAACCCGATGCCCGGTTCCAACTTGGCACTTGCCACGCTGGGAACGTTTATTCTGTGGCTGGGCTGGTTTGGCTTCAACGGTGGTTCGCAGCTTGCCGCTGGCACAGTGGGTGATATCACCGACGTCGGCCGGATTTTCGCCAACACGAACATGGCAGCCTCTGCCGGTGCTGTTGCAGCCCTGATCCTGACCCAGATCATGTATAAGAAGGTTGATCTGACGATGGTTCTGAACGGCGCGTTGGCCGGTCTGGTATCTATCACGGCCGAGCCTCTGGCCCCTTCGCTGTTCGGCGCGCTGTGGATCGGTGCCGTTGGCGGTGTGATCGTGGTGTTCGCTGTGCCGATGCTTGACAAGCTCAAAATCGACGATGTGGTCGGCGCTATCCCCGTCCACTTGCTGGCCGGTATCTGGGGCACACTTGCAGTTGTGTTCTACAACAGCGAGACAAGCCTTGTGACACAGGTAACGGGGATCGTGGCCTACGGTGTCTTTACCTTCGTGGTATCACTTGTCGTGTGGTTCATCCTGAAGGCAACGCTGGGTATCCGCGTCACTGAAGAGGCTGAAATCAACGGTCTGGACATGGCCGAGCTGGGGATGGAAGCCTATCCCGATTTCGTAAAAGGCTGACACCTTTCTGTCAGACTTTTCAAACTGCCCGGGCGTTCGCGCCCGGGTTTTTTGTGTGTAAACGAGGACAATTTCCACGTGGCATTTGCCAGAGGCTGACACGCTGGCGTATATGGCCGGGGTCAGGAAGCGGGCAAGCCTGCCTGCGGCTGATCGGTGCCGTCGGGGGGCGGGTCGGTTGGTGGATGCGGTTGACGCGCTTTCGGGGCCGGAGTGCCAGAGATTTCGTGCCTCCGGCGGGGATATTTATGCTCGGAAGAAGCGATATGATAAAGATTGAGGTGGCGCATGATGTATTCACGCTGGCCGAAGTGTTCACCATCAGCCGTGGATCGCGGAGCCGGGCGGATGTGCTGACCGTAACCCTGCGCGATGGCGATGTTACAGGGCGCGGGGAATGCGTGCCGTATGCCCGCTATGGTGAAACGCTGGACAGCGTGATGCGACAGATCAAGGGACTGCCAGCTGATCTGACGCGCGAAGGTCTACAGGGGCTACTGCCTGCGGGCGCTGCGCGCAATGCCGTGGACTGCGCATTCTGGGATATGGCAGCCAAATGCGCAGGTGTGCGGGTCTGGGACCTGCTGGGCCTGCCTGTGCCGGGGCCACAGGCGACGGCCTATACCCTGTCGCTGGACACTGCCGCTGCGATGCAGGCACAGGCGGCAAGGCATGCCCACCGTCCCTTGTTGAAAATCAAACTGGGCACGCCCGACGATATGGCCCGTCTTGAGGCCGTCCGCCGTGGTGCACCCGACGCACCCATCATCGTGGACGCGAACGAGGGCTGGACTGCAGAAGTCTATGCGGAGCTGGCCCCCCATCTTGTTCGGCTTGGCGTGCGGATGGTCGAGCAACCTTTGCCCGCGGGTGCAGACGACATGCTGGCCGAAATCGCCCGCCCACTGCCTGTTTGCGCTGATGAAAGCTGTCATGATCGCACGAGCCTGCCAGAGTTGGCGGGCAAGTATGACATGGTGAATATCAAGCTGGACAAGGCAGGCGGCCTGACCGAGGCACTGGCGTTAAAGGCGGACGCCATTTCTGCGGGCTTTGGCGTAATGGTCGGCTGCATGTTGGGGTCATCGCTGGCCATGGCACCTGCAACCTTGCTTGCTCAGGGCGTGGCATTTACGGACCTTGACGGGCCGCTGTTATTGGCCGAAGACCGGGATACACCACTACACTTTGACGAGCGTGGCGTGCACCCGCCCGCCGCCGATCTATGGGGATGACCATGCGCACTGTTTATGTCAACGGCGATTACCTGCCGGAAAACGAAGCCCGTATTTCGATCTTTGACCGGGGGTTCCTGATGGCCGACGGGGTCTATGAGGTGACGTCAGTTCTGGATGGCAAGCTGATCGATTTTGACGGTCATGCAAAGCGCCTGGAGCGGTCGTTGAACGAATTGGACATGCCGCACCCCGTGGAACTGCCCGACCTGTTGGATATTCACCGCGAACTGGTCCGCCTGAACGGGATAGACCAGGGGATGATTTATCTGCAAATCACCCGTGGCGCGCCGGGCGACCGTGATTTTGCGTTTCCTGATCCAGAGACAACCGCGCCGACTGTCGTCTTGTTTACCCAGGACAAGCCGGGTCTGGCTGACAGCCCTGCCGCCAAGACAGGCATCAAGGTGATTTCCATCGCCGATCAACGCTGGGGGCGGCGCGATATCAAGACGGTGCAGCTGTTGTATCCGTCGATGGGCAAGATGATGGCCAAGGCTGCCGGTGTCGATGATGCCTGGATGGTCGAGGATGGCCATGTCACCGAAGGCACATCGAACAATGCCTATATCGTCAAGGGCGACACGATCATCACCCGCCATCTGGGCAATGAGATCCTGCATGGGATCACCCGCGCTGCCGTGCTGCGGTTCGCCCGCGAGGCGCAGATGAAGGTCGAGGAACGCAGCTTTACCATCTCCGAGGCCCAGGACGCTGACGAAGCCTTTATAACCTCTGCCAGCACATTCGTGATGCCGGTGGTCGAGGTTGACGGTCAGGCGGTTGGCACCGGCGCACCGGGGCCTGTCGCGGCGCGGTTGCGCGAAATCTATCTGGAGGAAAGCCGCAAGGCGGCGATTTGAACTCTGGTATTCGGCCGACTGAAAAAGATTCCTGTGCTCCAGACGCCATTCGTGGCGAAGGTCAGCTAAGCGAGACGAAGCGTGCATTATTGCGGCTTCACAAGAGTCCGCTTTGCCAAGCGTTAGGGTTCGAAATTATCCTACTCGCAACACTCACTTCATTGGACTAGTATCCGCGCTGGATCAGCATGATAGGTACGGAAATGGACGCACTGCTTTTTTTTAGCTTTCTGACAGCAGCCTTACTGATTGTCGTCACTCCCGGTCCTTCAGTCGCGCTTGCATCGTCACAAGCAGTTAGGTTTGGCCCTCGTGCTGCAGTAGTGACCGTCGCGGGCGATGCTCTTGGATCGGTCGTCCACATCCTGGTCGCTGTTGCAAGCCTTCAGACACTTATCGCAATGTCTGAAGTCATCTTACCGTTTCTGCAAATTGCAGGCGGCATGTTTATTTTATTTCTTGCGTGGCATTCGCTTCGCAGCACATCGCCAGTAAAATCGAACCTGTCGCAAAGCGTCTCAATGCCACGAGTAACCTTTTTTGCAGGATTTTTTGCTTGTGTAACAAATCCCAAGGCCATCGTATTCTTCGTGGCACTTTTCCCCGGCTTTATCTCGCCTAGCCACAGTGTCGCCATGCAGTCCTTGATCTACGGAGTGGTATTCGTGGCCTTAGATGCGGCGTTTATCTTCGGCTATTCGATGCTAGCAATGTATACCTATAAAAAAACGATGTCTGATGGATTCAGCATCGAAAAGATCAGCGGCTTTGGCCTGTTAGGGGTTGGCATTCTGCTTATATTTAAGGGGTATAGAGAACTACCGTCGAACTAATTCCCTAAGCCTTTAGCGAGTTGAATTTCGACCAGCTATATAGCCTTTCCATTTAAATTAGATTTTTTTCTCAAAACTGAACGCCGTGACAGCGTAGCCCGTCCGAAAGTAAAAACGGTGCGCGTCGGCACGTTGTACACCGGACTCTAGCGTTGCCATCTTGCAGCCTTCGGACCGCGCTTCGTCTTCGATCCAATTGAGCAAACACTCACCATATGACTGACCACGCTGCCTTTCGTCGGTTACGAGATCATCGATATAAAGCCTCGTGCCACCGAGTGTTGTCTTGAATACACGGTATAGGGCAAGGCAACAAATCCCATGCGGGTTCGCTCCAATTGCAAACCGTGCACCCTCGTTTAAAATTCCTTTGATATGTTGGACGTAAGGCAATTCAATTTCAGGCCGCAACTGAAGATGCAATTGTTCGCAGTCAGCAAGCTTTTGCTCCAGCTTTGTAGAACCCGTCGAAACGGTTTCGATTGTAAACTTATTTTGCATAGATCGCTCTGCTTGATTGGTTCAGCCTACGTTGCGTGCGTCAGTAGCTTGAAACCCACAAATACAAAGAACTATCCGAAGGTCCCCTTTTTCAACTTAGCTGACTTTGGCCGCTTTGCAGAAAATCTGCAAGAAGGGCTCGAACCCTTCTTTGGGTGTTTTATGTCAGGTGGCAAATCCTAACCGTGTGATTTCTTGAACGCGTCCTGCGCCTGCGGGCTGGCCTCTGTCTGGTATGTGTCGCGCCATTCGGCATAGGGCATTCCGTAAAACGCCTCGCGGCCTTCGTCCTTGGTCATGGCGATGCCGCGTTCGTTCGCGGCCTCTTGATACCAGCGCGACAGGCAGTTGCGGCAGAACCCGGTCAGGTTCATCATGTCGATGTTCTGCACATCGGTCCGGTCCTCTTGCAGGTGCTGGCGCAAGCGGCGAAAGGCAGCAGCTTCAAGCTCGATACGGGTCTGGTCGTCCATGGCGTGTTTCCTTTTACAGGCCCGACTGGGCTAATACATCTGTTAATATAGGGGCAAGGCGCGCCGCCCAAAGGGTCTGGCCCGCATGATCGGCGATCAGATCTTGCCGGAGTTCAAGCAGCACGTTGGGCCGCCCGTGTTGCAACGCGTGCCGGTCAACCGCATCGCCGGGCAGATGCCCTGCATAGGGTTCGTTGTCGCCGACGCACCAGCCGTGCGCCCGTAGCGCCGCCATCAGCGGCTTTGCCAGCCGGTCGTCATGAGCATAAAGAACGCCGACCTCCCATGGGCGCGGATGCCGCCCGCGCAGGCGTGGGGTAAAGCTGTGGACAGCGCAGATCACCGGGTTGGTGCGCTGTCGCGCCAGATCGGCATAGGCCGCATGATAAGGCCGGTAGAGCCGTTGCAGCCGCTCTTCCTTTTCGGCGGCATTGGCGTGGCGGTTGCCGGGGATGATTGTGCCGTCATATAGCCGCATCAGCAGCGTCGGGTCGTCCTCGCCGCGGTTGGGGTCGACCACCATCCGCGAAAATCGCGACAGGATGGCAGGACTGTCGAGTGCGCGCGCAAGTGCACGGGTCACACCAGCGGCCCCGATATCATAGGCGATGTGGCGTTCCATATCGGCCGGCGGCAGGCCCAGATCGCCCCCCTGCACCCAATGTGGCACGTGGTTTGATGCGTGATCGCAACCGATCAGCCATCGGCCTGCACGATCCGCGCCTTCAATTTCGAACGGTGTGTCTGTCATGTCTTGGTGTCATTCCTTTGTCACTGCGTTTAGGCTAGTTGTGGCGGGAATGGAATTGCGCAATAAGGGCGCAACGCAGCCTGTTAACGCTAACAGAACGCCTGACGCACGAAGGACGAAAGATATGAGACGCCATCGCAATGTGAAAATTGTCGCCACCCTTGGCCCTGCCTCCAATGATTATGAAATGATCCGCGCCTTGCATGAGGCAGGCGCCGATGTGTTCCGCCTGAACATGTCCCATGGTGATCATGCCGAGATCAAGGCGCGGCACGACATTATCCGGCAGTTGGAAAAGGATCTGGACAGTCCAATCGCAATTCTGGCCGACCTTCAGGGGCCAAAGCTGCGTGTCGGCGTTTTCGCCAATGGCGAAGAAGAACTGGTCGAAGGGGCTGCGTTCCGGCTGGATCTGGATGACGCAGAAGGCGATGTGACGCGGGTAAGGCTGCCGCACAAGGAAATTTTCGATGCGCTGGAACCCGGTGCGCATCTGCTGGTCAACGACGGCAAGATCAAGCTGCGGGTCAAGGATTGCGGCGCCAGTTTTGCCAATTGCGAGGTCATCGTGGGTGGCACGATTTCCAACCGCAAGGGCGTGAACGTGCCTGATGTCGTACTGCCGCTGGCCGCACTGTCGGACAAGGACCGCAAGGATCTCGAATTTGTCTGCGAATTGGGCGTTGACTGGCTGGCGCTGTCATTTGTCCAGCGTCCCGCCGATGTGGAAGAGGCGCGCGTGCTGGCCAAGGGGCGTGCTGCGATCCTTTCCAAGATCGAAAAGCCCGCAGCGGTCAAGAATTTCGATGCGATTCTGGAAGCCAGCGACGGCATCATGGTGGCCCGTGGTGATCTGGGGGTCGAACTTCCGGTGCAGAACGTGCCGCCGATCCAGAAACAGCTGATCCGCAAATCGCGCGCGGCGGCCAAGCCGGTCATCGTGGCGACGCAGATGCTTGAATCGATGATCGACAGCCCGATGCCGACCCGCGCCGAAGTTTCTGACGTGGCGACCGCGATCTACGAGGGGGCCGATGCGATCATGCTGTCGGCGGAATCGGCCGCGGGTTCCTATCCGATCGAGGCTGTGACCACGATGAACAATGTCGCAGGCGAGGTCGAGGCCGACCCGACCTATCTGGATATCATCGCCGCATCGCGCAAATCCGAGGGCAAGACTGTTGCGGATGGCATCGTGTCTGCCGCACGCGAAATCGCTGAGACGACGGACGTCAAGGCGATCTGCTGCTTCTCGCAGTCAGGAACGACCGCTCTTTTGGTGGCGCGTGAACGGCCGCATGTGCCGATTATCGCGCTGACAAATTCCATGGGGACGGCCCGGCGGCTGTGCTTGTCATGGGGGACGAATTGCGTGGTTACCGGGCATGTGGACCGCTTTAAGGATGCGGTGATCGCGGCGGTGCGTGCGGCCCTTGCGCAAGAACTGGCAACGGAAAACGACATGATCGTCGTCACCGCTGGCGTGCCTTTCAATACACCGGGGTCAACGAATATCCTGCGTGTCGCCCCTTGCGCGGAACGTTTGATCTTTAACGCTGATCCAGAGTAACCTGTCATTGGGTTACAAACGGATCGGCAGATGGATATTGACCTGATTTTTGTGGTAGGCGCCGTGATCGGTGCCTTTTCCATACCCGCGCTGGTCAGTGCCTTTGCCGACCGGCGGGTGCCGCGCATGGCTGCGGTTTTCATCCTGATCAGCGGTGTGATGATCACATATGCCGCACAGATGCGTCCGGAGCCTTATGTGCTGGAACAGCTGGACGAGGTTTTCGTCAGCGTCGTGGCCCGGTATATAAATTAAGCGTCTTGCAACAGTCCGTGATGCGGCCTATACGGCACGCCTTAGCCCGCGCGTCCGGCCAATATGGCATGCCGAGTCGCGCGATACGACCGAACCCAAGAGGAGACGGAAATGCCGAAGATGAAAACGAAATCGAGCTGCAAAAAGCGGTTCAAGGTGACGGCCACGGGCCGCATTCTGGCTGGTCAGGCCGGAAAGCGCCACGGCATGATCAAACGTTCCAACAAATTCCTGCGGAATGCGCGTGGTACGACAACCCTGTCGAAGGCTGATGAACAGATCATCAAGCCGATGATGCCCTACGCACGCTGATAAGGAGAATTTGATATGCGCGTTAAAGGTGGAACCGTCACGCACCGTCGTCACAAGAAAGTTCTCGACGCTGCCAAAGGTTATTATGATCGCCGCTCCAAGACCTTCAAGGTCGCGGCGCAGGCTGTCGACAAGGCCAACCAATATGCAACCCGCGACCGTCACAACCGCAAGCGCAATTTCCGCGCGCTGTGGATTCAGCGGATCAACGCAGGTGTGCGCTCGATTGATGAAACACTGAACTATTCCAAGTTCATCAACGGTCTGACGCTGGCTGGCATCGAAGTGGACCGCAAGGTTCTGGCCGATCTGGCCGTGAACGAACCCGAGGCATTCGCGACAATCGTCGGCAAGGCGAAGGCTGCAATGGCGTAAGCCAAGGCAACTGTAATTCAGCAAAGGCCGCTCGTTTCGGGGCGGCCTTTTGCCTTGGTGTTGCGTGAACCTTGCAACCGCACGCCGCTTTCGCTAGCACCGCCGGGATAGTTGCAAGAGGCACCCCATGGACGATCTCAAAGCCAAATACCTTGATCTGATCGGCAAGGCCGCTGATGAAGCCGCGATCGAAGACCTGCGCGTGCAGGCCGTCGGCAAGAAAGGCGAGATCAGCCTGCAAATGCGCGAACTCGGCAAGATGTCGCCCGAAGAGCGGCAGGTGGCCGGCCCCGCGCTGAATGCGCTCAAGGATGAGATCAACAGCGCCCTTTCCGCGAAAAAGGCAGCCCTTGCCGATGTCGCACTTGATGCCCGCCTGCGCACCGAATGGCTGGACGTGACATTGCCTGCACGCGCGCGCCGTCGGGGCACGATCCACCCGATTTCCCAGGTGACCGAGGAAGTGACCGCGATTTTCGCCGACATGGGTTTTGCCGTCGCCGAAGGCCCGCAGATCGAATCCGACTGGTATAATTTCGATGCGCTGAA
>NZ_CBFIBD010000004.1:0-118024 GCF_965660735.1 Yoonia sp. | reverse complement strand
TGTTTGGGCGCTGGGACGATTGAGGGAGGTCAATTTCGCGAGAGTTTTCAGGTCAAGATGTCACGTGGCATCGCTTGAACCGCTAGTTCGGCCGCGTGTCACGTGATGATCTAGCGCATCCAGAACCCGGCTGCCTTGATCTGGTTGCGCAGCGCCTTTTCATGGCGCGGCAGGTTGTCGCGATCAAAAAGCGCCCGCACCTTTTGCCCGCGCCCCTGATAAATCATGCGCTTGAACGGGTCATATTGCTTGAGCCACTTTTTCACCTTGTTCGGGGCGGTGACAGTTTCCAACGCGGCGACGGCTGCATCATTCTCGCGGGCGTAGAACAGCGGTAGCGTCCGGTAGTGGCAGCTCACGTGACCGTCCAGCCCCGCCAGTTCCGGACCGGGCCTGCCGCCGCCAAGCGCGTGGATGACCAGCGGCAGCACGATCTGGTCCAGCCACGGGTCAAGCGGCTGGATGACCATTGCATCCGTCGGATTGTCGCGCACGGATATCGCGTATTCGGTGAACAGACGGCCAAATGCGGCAGGGTCCGCGCCGTAAAACCAGCCGGCGTTGAAATACAGGTAGCGTTCCCAATATTCGTCCGGCTGCGTCAGATCGAGCGTGCTGTGAAACTCCAGCCCGAACCGGTCGTAAAGCGATTTCCAGATCGCGGTGTAACCGGGCCAATACAGTTCCTCGACCGGCCATGTGCCGCTGCGGTTCATCGAGGCGGCAGGGTGGGCAAAGTCGAACGGCACAGTCGCCAGATCCCCGGTGATCAGCGTATCGGTATCAAAGAACACGAAAGGTTCCCCCGCAGGCAAGGCCGCAAGCCCTTCGATTTTGTTGCCATAGGGGTAGCTGTCGCCGAAATGCACAGAGGCAAAGGGCACGATCTTTGCGCCCATGTCTGCCAGCACCGATTTGATATCGTCGTTCATCCGGGGGTCGCTGTTCCAGCGCGGACCCGGCTGTGGTTCCGCGACAAATACCTGACCTGCGAAATCCGGATTAAACGCCCGCAGCGAGGCCATGAAAAGAATTGCCTCGTATTGCAGGCGCCCGCCCTGTCCGATGATCACGACGTTGAAAGGCTGCAAAGAGCGGGCAGGATACGCCATTTTCAAAAGGTCCATCTGATGTCGCCCTTGTGCCTACCGTCGGGCGATGGGTCTGGCAACTGCGGACCGTCGCAGGGCGGCTTGGGGCAAGATTTGCATCATCTTCGGTCAGGACTGAAGTGCGAAATAACAAAATGGAATCCCCTGTTTTTTGCATATGCAGCAATCTGGCGGTAATCGCTTTGCAGTGAATCGTCCCGTAGTCGCTAAAAAGATAGTCAATCATCCTGCAAATTCAGCGCCAGCCGACATGATATGACTGGTTTGCGATCACATTGGTTCTTTTCAGTCTTTCCGGTTGCATAACGGCAGGCCTCTTGGTTTAGTTTCGCTCAGCAACGAGCAGAAAAACTGCCGGACCGATAGGGGGAAGAAGTTTGTCACAAGCTGGTAACAGCGCAGCGTTCGTCGAATTCGAACGTGTGCAGAAAAGCTATGATGGTGAGACACTGGTTGTGAAAGACCTCAACCTGTCGATGCCAAAAGGTGAGTTCCTGACAATGCTCGGGCCGTCGGGGTCGGGCAAGACGACCTGTCTGATGATGCTGGCCGGATTTGAAACCGCGACCCACGGCGCGATCAAGTTGGATGGAAAGTCCATCAACGACATCCCGCCACATAAACGTGGGATCGGTATGGTGTTTCAGAACTATGCGCTGTTTCCCCATATGACCGTCGCCGAAAACCTTGCGTTTCCGCTGGAGGTCCGCAAGATCGGCAAGTCCGACCGCGAAGCCAAGGTCAAGCGCGCGCTGGATATGGTTCAGATGGGCGATTTCGGTGGTCGCCGCCCGGCACAGCTTTCGGGGGGGCAACAGCAGCGGATCGCGCTGGCGCGTGCGCTGGTGTTTGAACCCGAACTGGTGCTGATGGACGAACCGCTTGGCGCACTGGACAAACAGCTGCGCGAAACGCTGCAATTCGAAATCACCAATCTGGCGCATGATCTGGGTATCACCGTGGTCTACGTGACGCACGACCAGACCGAGGCGCTGACCATGTCGGACCGCGTTGCCGTGTTCGACGATGGCCGGATTCAACAGCTGGCCCCGCCGGACGAGCTTTATGAACGGCCGGAAAACAGTTTTGTCGCGCAGTTCATCGGCGAGAATAATACGCTGGACGGTGTCGTGCAGGAAATCAAAGGCAACACCTGCATTGTCAAATTGGACAGCGGCGATGTAATCGACGCGATTCCGGTGAACGTGTCCAACGTCGGCGACCGGACCCTGGTGTCGATCCGCCCCGAGCGCGTGGAAATTGACAAAAGCCGCCTGCAAGAGGGCGCACACACACTCAAGGCCGAGGTTCTTGAGTTTATTTACATGGGTGACATTTTCCGGACGCGCCTGCGGGTTGCGGGCCGTGACGATTTCATCATCAAGACGCGCAACGCGCCCGATCAGGTGCGTTTGCAGCCAGGCCAGCAGATCGAGATCGGCTGGTTGGCAGAGGATTGCCGCGCGCTTGACGCGTAGCGATAGAAATGGGCCCTCATCACCCGGTGGGTGGTCCGGTAAAAAATTCGACGGGTATGATAACGGGAGTATCAAATGAAACTGACCAAAACACTTATGGCCACTTCGGCGCTGACTTTGGCAGGCGCAAGTGCGTTTGCCGAAGCACATATGGCCGACAGCATGACGCTTGTCAGCTGGGGTGGTGCATATCAGAACAGCCAGAACGAAGCGTATCTCAAGCCATATCTCGAGATGAACCCCGGCGTTACCGCCGTTTGGGACGAATCCTCGAACGAGGCCGTGGCCAAGCTGCGCGCCATGAACGAAGCTGGCAACGTGACATGGGATGTCGTTGACGTTGTTGCGGCAGACGCCATCCGCCTGTGCGACGAAGGCCTGGCAATGGAAATCGACCACGACGAATTGCTCGCTCCGGGTGATGATGGGTCTGACCCGACCGACGACTTTGGCGACCTGCTGGTGTCTGACTGCTTTATCCCGCAGATTGTCTATTCGACAACATTCGGGTATCGTACGGACGTAGAAGCGTGGAACGGTGCGACACCGGACGACATCTGCGACGTGTTCGACCTTGAAACATTCCCCGGCCAGCGTTCGCTGGAACGCCGCCCGATCAACAACATGGAATGGGCGCTGCTGTGTTCTGGCGTGCCAAAGGCAGACGTCTATGACGTGCTGGAAACCGAAGAAGGCCAGGATATGGCGTTCGCCAAGCTGGAAACCATCAAGGACAACGTTGTCTGGTGGTCTGCCGGTGCAGACACGCCGCAGCTTCTGGCAGATGGCGAAGTCGTGATCGGTTCGACCTACAACGGTCGTCTGTTCAGCCTGATCGAAGAGCAGGACCAGCCCGTCGCGATGATGTGGGACGCGCAGGTGTTCGACCTTGACGGTTGGATCATCCCAGCCGGCCTGAGCGATGAACGTCTGGCACGTGCATTGGACTTTGTCCGCTTTGCGACCGATACACAGCGTCTGGCAGATCAGGCCAAGTATATCGCATACGGTCCTGCACGTCAGTCCTCTGCACCACTGGTTGGCGAACATGCCACGCTGGGGATCGACATGGGTCAGCATATGCCGACCGATCCGGACAACGCAAAGAACACATTCGTTTACAACTACGAATGGTGGGCTGATTACCGCGATGATCTGGACTCCAAGTTCCAGAGCTGGCTGGCCCAGTAAGCTGCGGCTTGTGTGGGGTGGGTCTTGACCCGCCCCACATGCACAAAACTGTGGTGCGGATGAAGGCGATAGAATGCCAAAGGGTTACATCATCGGACATATTTGTGTGAATGATCCGGCGGCCTATCATGAATATATCATCCGCGACACACCCATGATCAATGCCTATGGTGGCCGCCCCATCGTGCGTGGTGGCACATCCCAAACGCCCGAAGGGCCGGTTTTTGATCGCCACGTGATTTTTGAGTTTCCCGACTACGAAAGTGCCAAAGCGCTTTATTATTCGCCGGAATACCAGGAAGTCGCCGAAATCCGGCGCAAGAATGCAACCAGCCAGATCGTGCTGGTAGAAGGGGTTTAAGACATGAGTGAGCAAGTACTGGCCGCAGACGGCCGTCCACTCAAGGCCAGCCTGAACCGCGCATTGCGCCGCCAAAAGACGCGCGCACTGTTGCTGATCGCGCCGCTTTTGCTGTTTATCATGCTGACTTTCATCATTCCCATCGGGCAGATGCTGTTCCGGTCGGTTGAAAACCAGATAGTCAGCAATACGATCCCACAGACTGTCGAAGTTCTGTCAGACTGGGACTCGGACACAACACCGGTGCCGGACGAGCCGGTCTTTCAGGCGCTGTTTTACGATATGTTCCTTGCGGCCGAGGCCAAGGAACATACGCGCCTCGGCTCGCGTCTGAACTATGAACAATCTGGTATTTCGTCGATGTTCCGCCGCTCGGGGCGTGGCCTGGATGACGTTGGCGAAATCTATCAGGACGCTTTCGAAGAATTGAACCCGGTCTGGGCCGAAGGCGCGTTCTGGTATGACATGATGAATGCAGGCACAGACGCATCAGCGACAGCCGTCATACGGCAGGCGCGTCGCCAGTTGGAGGATCTGACTTCGGATGATTTCAGGACCGATATCGGATTTGCACCGCGCGCTGATCTGGCAACGGTGCTGCCGCGCACGACGCGTGAATATACGCTGTGGGCGCTCTATACGGTCAATGTCGATGAAGACGTCGTCGCCGAAGAAGACCCGTGGGAATCGATCTATGCCGCATTGGCAGACGATCTGGCCGATCCGGCTACAGCCGACAGGATTGCCAGCTACTCTGGCCCAGCTGCGGCCGAACTGGCAGCCTTGTCTGCCGCTGAACTGCCAGAGGTATCCTATAAGGATGCATTCGCGGAACTTGATGAAGGATGGCTGGAAACCCGTGTCTGGAAGACGATTCAGACCTACAGCCCACCCTTTACACCGGGGTATTTCCTGAATTCCATTGACCTGGAAAAGACAGCCGATGGGGTGCAGTGGCGTCCTGAAAACCAGCAAATCTATCTGACCTTGTTCTGGCGCACGATTGTGATGTCGCTGACGATCACCGGCAGCTGCATCTTGCTGGGATATCCCGTCGCATGGATGCTGGCTAACCTGCCGGCACGCACAGCGAACCTGCTGATGATCCTGGTGCTGTTGCCGTTCTGGACTTCGCTTTTGGTGCGAACATCCGCATGGAAGGTGCTGTTGCAGGATCAGGGGGTCATCAATTCACTGCTCGTCTGGATCGGATTGGTCGCCGACGACAACCGGCTTTCGCTGATCAACAATGCCACCGGCACGATCATCGCGATGACGCATATCCTGTTGCCGTTCATGATCCTGCCGCTTTATTCGGTGCTTAAAACGATCCCGCCAAGCTATCTGCGGGCGGCGAAATCGCTGGGTGCGACGAACTGGACTGCATTCTGGCGGGTCTATTTCCCGCAGAGCATTCCCGGGATCGGGGCAGGGTCGATCCTGTGCTTCATCCTTTCCATCGGCTACTATATCACGCCGGAAATCGTGGGCGGCACCAAAGGGGTCTTTATCTCCAACCGGATCGCCTATCACATCTCGACATCGCTTAACTGGGGCCTGGCGGCCGCACTTGGCGCCATCCTGCTGGCGGTCGTTCTCTTGCTTTATTGGGCATACGACCGGATCGTGGGCATCGACAACGTAAAACTGGGAGGCTGACCGATGAGCGCATTGCCACCATATGCAACGACAGGTCAGCGGATCTGGTACTATAGCTTTCGGGTGATCGTGGGGTTGGTTCTGTTCTTCCTGATCGCACCGATCGTCACGATCATCCCGCTGTCGTTTAACGCGGAAAACTTTTTCACCTTCACGCCAAAAATGCTGGCGCTGGATCCCGAAGGGTTTTCGCTCAAACACTACCGGGATTTCTTTAACAACCCGGAATGGATTGTGCCGCTGAAGAACTCTTTGATTATCGCGCCCTTCGCGACGATCATTTCGGTTTCGCTGGGCACGCTGGCGGCCATCGGCCTTAGCCAAAGCCACGTGCCGTTCCGGCGCGGGATCATGGCGATCCTGATTTCGCCGATGATCGTGCCGCTGATCATTTCGGCGACGGGGATGTTCTTTTTCTACAGCCAGATGGGCCTGTGGATGGAAGAGAACCTTGGCATGTCGAAGACCCTGTCGGGTTACATCAAGGTGATTCTGGCCCATGCGGCACTGGGTATTCCATTTGTCATTATTACCGTGACAGCGACTTTGGTCGGCTTTGACAAATCGCTGACCCGGGCCGCTGCCAATATGGGGGCTACGCCGACGGTGACGTTCTTTCGGGTGCAGATGCCGCTTATCCTGCCCGGTGTGATCTCGGGCGGTCTGTTTGCCTTTATCACGTCGTTTGACGAAGTCGTGGTTGTCATTTTTGTGGGTTCGGTGAACCAGCAAACCTTGCCCTGGCAGATGTTCACCGGCTTGCGTGAACAGATCAGCCCGACAATTCTTGCGGTGGCAACCGTGCTAGTCGGGATATCAATCCTGCTTCTGGCGACGATCGAAATCCTGCGCCGCCGGTCCGAGCGATTGCGCGGCATGTCACCGGGGTAAACAAATTTCGCGAAATTTGTTCTGGCAGATAAATGGGCGGCATCGGATTTCCGGTGCCGCCTGTTTTTTTGGGAAATTGCTGCGCGTTCAGGGCAAGACGGCCAGCCAGACCCAGACCGTGAAGATCGACAGGGCAGTGCCCATCAGCACAGCCGAGGCCGCGACCCTTTTGGCTTTGCCATACAAATTGGCAAAGACATAGGCGTTGATCCCGGGCGCCATGGCCGCTGTCAGCATGGCCGAACGCAATTCGCCGACGCTTAGTCCATTAAGTCGTGCGAGGCCCCAGACTATCGCCGGATGCAGAATCAGCGATATGGCGACAACGTAAAGGATCGTGCGCATGTCGCCTTCAGGGCGGTAGCGATACAGCACCCCGCCCAACCCAAACAGCGCGGCGGGCAGCGCGGCGCGCACCATAAGGTCAATGGCATCGGTCAGCACGCCGGGCAGGGGAATATCGCCAAGGTTCACGATGAACCCTGCTGAAATTCCGATGATCAACGCGTTATGGAACATACCAGACAGCACCTTGCCGGGCAGCGCCGCGATACTGCCGCCACGATTGCGCGCGATTTCCATTGCCGTGATCCCGACCGCATAGCAAAACGGAGAATGCACCGCGATGATCGCGAAATTGGCGGTCAACGCATCCGCGCCATAGGCCCGTTCGGTGATCGGCAATCCCAGCAGCAGCGAGTTCGAAAACAGACAGCAGAACCCGATTGCGACGCTGTCCTCCCAGTCGCGGCCAAAGATATAGCGAGCGCCTAGCAGACCCGCGAAAAAACCCGCCAGCGCACCGGTATAAAAGCTGGCAAGGAGCGCCAGATCAAAATTCTGCCCCAAATCAAGGGTCGATATTGCGCGAAAAAGCAAACAGGGGATTGCGAAACCTTGGGTGAACTTCATTAGCCCGTCGACACCGCTGTCGCTGAAATAGCCTTTCCAGACTGCCAGATAGCCAAATCCGATGACCAGAAAGACAGGCAGGATGACGTCAAGCAGGGCGGCCATGGTGGTTTTCCCGAAAAGGGGCGGCTGCGCCGCATTTGATTTGTATGCCTCCGGCGGGGATATTTCCGCTCGGAAGAAGCGGTCAGCGGACCGGGAATGTCAGCGTCATGCCGTCATAGGCAGGGTGGATATGGTCAGGCGTTTCGGCGTTGACGGTGCCATAGTCCAGATCGTTGTGCATATTGGTCAGCACGGCCTGTTTCGGTTGGACACGCGCGATCCAGTCCAGTGTCTTGGCAAGATGGGCATGGGTCGGGTGGGGGGTGCGGCGCAGCGCATCGACAATCCAGCAGTCGAGGTCTTGCAGCTGCTCCCAGGCCGGAGCAGGAATATCCGACACGTCGGGCAGATAGGCGACCCCGGCAATACGGAAGCCGAGTGCGTCAATGTTGCCGTGTTTGACCTCGAAAGGGGTCAGGGTGATCGGCCCGCCGGGGCCGTCGATGGTGACATCGCCGGTCATCGTGTTCAGATCGCAGATCGGGGGATAAGCGGAACCGGCAGGCTGCACAAAGGCATAGCCGAAACGAGAGAGCAGCGCATCGGTCGTGTCGCCGTCCGCCCAGACCTGCAAGCGCGCGCGCATGTTGAACACGATCATGCGCAAATCGTCGATCCCATGCACATGGTCGGCATGCGAATGCGTATAGACAACACCGTTCAGCGTGCCGACATCGGCATCAAGCAACTGGCTGCGCAGATCGGGTGATGTGTCGATCAGCACGCGCGTTATCCGGTCGCCACTTGTGCGCGTGATCAACAGCGAACAGCGCCGTCTGGCATTCTTGGGGTTGTCTGGGTCGCAGTCACCCCAAAGTCCGCCAAGCCGGGGCACGCCACCCGATGAACCGCAGCCCAGAATGGTAAAGCGCAGCGTATCGCTCATGCGGCGGCCTTCCAGAACAGCCGGTCGAAATTCGCTGTGGTCTGCGCGGCAAACGCCTCATAGCTCAGCCCGAACACCTCGGCCCCGATGCGGGCGGTATGGGCGGCATAGGCCGGTTCGTTGCGTTTGCCCCGGTGTGGCGGCGGCGCGAGATAGGGGCTGTCGGTTTCGACCAATATGCGGTCCACCGGTGATGCTGCAAAGATGTCGCGCAGCTCCTTGCTTTTGGGAAAGGCGGCGATGCCCGACATCGACAGGTAAAACCCCAGGCCAATCGCCGCTCTGGCCAGTTCCGCACTGCTGGAAAAACAATGCATGACACAGCTATAGGCCCCGTTTGCATATTCCTCGGACAGGATTTGCGCCATATCGGCGTCCGCATCGCGGGCGTGGATAATCAGCGGTAGTTTCGTTTCCCGGGCCGCCGCAATGTGGATGCGAAGGGACTGCTGTTGGATATCCTTGCTGTCGGCGGTGTAGTGGTAATCAAGGCCGGTTTCGCCGATGCCAACAAATTTAGGGTGATCGGCCATGGCCACCAGTTCATCGACTGTGGTCAATGGTTCGTCTGCCGCGCTCATCGGGTGGGTGCCGGCGGCGTAATAGACGGGCGCATGGCGTTCGGCGATGGCGCGCACCTGTGGTTCGTTGCGTAGTCGGGTACAGATCGTGACCATTCGTTCCACGCCCGCATCCAATGCGCGCGCGATCACATTGTCGCGTTCCGCGTCGAAGTCGGCAAAGTCGAGGTGGCAGTGGCTGTCGACGATCTTGGCTTGGGTCATAGCGCGGCTTTCAGGCTGCGGCGACGCCTTGCGCCGTCTGTTCGATCTTGAAGACCATATCAAGGATCAGCGCGGCAGGGTCAAGGTTCACTGCGCGCCCATGCCGTGACCGTTCAGACAGATCCTGCTGCAATTGCGCCCAGCGGCGTGCAGCGCGATCATTCGGGGCGATGCGGGCCAGCAGTCGCGCCTCGCCCGTGGCACCCTGGGTTTGGGGCGCGCCCAAAAGCCCGGCACGGGCCGCACGCGCCAGAAACAGGTCGATCAGATCAAGGGTAAGGCCAAAGCGGGTATCGCCCGCACGGCCTGCACAGCTGTCGGCGATTTTCAGGGCAGCGGGCCGGTTGATATACGGCAATCCGTCGAACATGCGAACCAGTTCGGCATAAAGCGCCAGACCTTCGTGGTTCAGTAACCTGATTGCATCTCCGGGTGAGCCGCCGGCAAGGGCTGCAAGGCTTTCGGCGCTGTCTGACGGATGGCCGGCCTGTGCCAGCGCCTGTTTCAAGTCGTCCGCGCCCAGTGGGCCGCAGCGTAATTCCCGGCAGCGTGAGCGGATCGTCGGCAAAAGCCGCGAGGGCTGATGTGCGATCAAGAGCAGCGTGGTATTGGCGGGCGGTTCTTCCAGTTCTTTCAGAATGGCGTTGGCGGCGTTGCGGTTCAATTCATCCGCCGCATCGACAATGACGACCCGGCGACCGCCATCGGCTGCGGACATATGGAAAAAGGTCTTCAGGCTGCGCACGGCATCGACGGTAATGTCTGCCCGCAGTTTCTGGGTATCGGGATTCCATGGCCTGCGGATCACGGCTAGACGTGGATGCGCGCCCGATTGGACCAGCCGCGCATCGGGGTGCGCTGGATCAACGGCAAGGGTTGGGTCGCCAAACAGCCCCGTGTCGGGCCCCGCCAGCAGAAATGTCGCGATCTTCCAGGCCAGCGTTGCCTTGCCAACACCGCGCGGCCCGGTGATCAGCCAGCCCGAATGGAGGCGACCCGCCGCGAATGCATCAAGAAAATCCCGTTCAGCCTTGCCTTGTCCGATCAGCACCGGCGTTTCGCGCGGATGCGGCGCGCCTTCGATCCGGTCAGGTTCGGGAATTGTGTCAGTACTCATGCGTAGGCTGCGATTTCGGAGGCGATCTGATCGGCGGTCCGGTTGCCGTCAATCACGACGCAGCGGTCGGGGTTGGCATGGGCCAGCGCCAGAAACCCGTGGCGCAGCGTTTCCTGAAACGGCAGGCCGAAATCTTCGAACCTGTCCTCGCCGGATTTGCGGGCCAGACCGCGTTCCAGCGCGCGGGCCGGGTCCATGTCGATCACGAAGGTCAGGTCGGGTTCACGCCCGATCATCAGCTTGTGCAACTGGTCCACCATGGCGCGCAGGTCGCCACGGGTCGCGCCCTGATAGACGCGCGTGCTGTCGGCGAAACGGTCGGAAATCACGGTTTTGCCAGCGGCAAGTGCCGGGCTTATCGTCTTTTCCAGATGATCACGGCGGGCGGCGGTGAACAGCAGGATTTCCGTTTCCGCCGACCAGCGGTCAGGGTCGCCGGTCAGCACCAACTGCCGGATTTCCTCGGCACCCGGGCTGCCGCCGGGTTCGCGGGTCAGGATGACATCGATGCCTTTCGTCGCAAGATGGCCTGCAAAGCGTCGTGATTGGGTTGATTTGCCGGAACCGTCGATACCTTCGAACGTGATGAAACGCGGCTTGCTCATGCGCCCTCGGGGGATTGCTCGGGCCGGGGGACGAATTTCGTCCACAGAACCTGTGCCGCCGTCCGCAGTCGGGTCTTGAACCCGCCACGAGCAACGTCGTTTTCAGCAACGAGGGGCAGGCGTTTTTCAGGCAAGCCGTCCAATGTGATGACAAGCTCGGCCAATTGCTGCCCGGCGGTAATCGGTGCCTCGACCGGGCCATCATAGACCACCTGCGCAGCTACCTCTCCTTGGTTCAGGATCGGGACCAAAAGCGACAGATCTTCTTTCACGGTCAAACCGACAGAAACGGAATTGCCCATCCAGACATCGGCCTCGGCAATGCGGGTGCCCGCGCGCGCCACGTCCTTGCGGGCAAACTGCCGGAACGCCCAGTTGACCAGACGCTCTGACTCTTCGGCGCGCACAGCCTGCGTTTCCAATCCGGTAATCACAAAGATGATCCGTCGGTCGCCTTGTTTCGCCGATCCAACAAGCCCGTATCCGGCAGCCTCTGTGTGGCCTGTTTTCAGGCCATCTGCGCCAATGCCCAGCGTCAAAAGGGGGTTGCGGTTGCGTTTGTTGGATGGCACGCGATTGTCAAAGGCGAATTCAGTTTCGGCAAACAGTGGATAAAACGTCGGAAAATCGGTGATCAGTCGATCCGCCAGAATGCCAAGATCTTCCATCGACATCCGGTGTCCGGCGGCGGGCCAGCCGTTTGCGTTGGCAAAAGTCGAATTTTGCATCCCCAACTGCTTGGCGCGCTCTGTCATCATCCGGGCAAATCCCGGCTCTGTGCCGTCGGGCGATAGCGCCTCGGCCAGAACGGTGCTTGCGTCATTGCCTGACAGAACGATCACGCCGCGCAACAGATCTTCGACCGACACCCGATCGGTTGTGTCCAGAAACATCGACGATCCGCCATAGCTCGCGGCATGGGCCGAAACCGGCAACAGCGCGTCGACGACAAGCCGACCATCGGCGATGGCCTCAAAGGCCATATAGATCGTCATCAGCTTTGACATCGACGCGGGCGGCAAAGGCGCATCTTCGTTTTTGGCAAGCAACACCGTGCCAGTCGTCTGGTCAAATACGTAAGCGGCCGTCGCACGGGTATCGAATGATTGCGCCAAAACCCCGTTTGTGCCGAACACAAAACTGACGATAACAGCGAAAATGAATAGTCTGGACATGGTCGTTCTGGTCTCCGCGTTTTGGTGTTGCCTCAGGCTTCGAAACCAAAGGCATCGACAAAGCCAAGTTCTTTGATCTGCGCCAGCATCGCGGCTTGTGATTCCGCATCTGCGGACGGCCCCGACACAACGCGCCAGACCATGCGCCCACCGGCCTGTTGGGGCAGGACCTGCGTGGCGATCCCCGCCGCGCGCAGTGTCTCTGCCGCTCTGTCTGCGTTGGCTTCGATACTGAATACGCCAATCTGGATCAGCGGGCCAGACAGGGCAGGCGGGTCTGCCGGGGCCGCGTCTTGTGCCGCATCCTGCGCTGTGGTTTCTGGCGCAGGCACAACCGCAGGCGCTGCTGTTTCGGCGGCGGCGATTGCGGATGCAGCGCCCGCAATCGGATCAAGCGGTGTCTCCTGCACTGTCACCGGTGCATCAAGCGCCGCGATGGCTGCGCTTTCTGCCGGTTCCGGCGCAACCGTGACTTCCTGCCGGCGCATCACAACGACACTGACCTCTGTCGGTGCACCGGCCAGAATACCCAATGCGTCAGCAGCATCGGATGAAATCTGTAGCGCCGGGCCGGGGTTTTCACGTTCCCGACGGAACAATGCCCCGATCACCGACTGTCCGTTGGTCGGGTTGCGGATGATCACGCGTTCAGGTTCAGCGACATCGGGGTGCGCCACCCAGACCCCCCCAAGCGAGGGTCGGCCATCCCACAGGCCACGGTCGGTGACCGCAAAGATGTCCGGGCGCTCGACGTCTTGCTCAACGGTGCGGTCTTGCGCAGTGGTGCCCCTGTCGCCGGTTTGTCTTATTTCAGCATTTGAACCAGCAGGAAATGCAAAATCGCCGTTTTCATCGCAACCGGCAACAGCCAGCGCGGCAATGCAAATTGCAATATTTCGGATTGTGCGCCCTGCACTGATCTGTTCGCCCATCATCTGTCCGCCCCTTTTTGATGGCCCGTTACCGCGGGATTTACTCCCGTTCTCCGAGGCTGTCTCTTGGCATGATGGCGCGCATTTTGCCAGCAAAACAAGCAGCCCCAAGCCTGTCCATGGCGACGATAACGCCGGTGCCGTTGATTTGAAAGGCTGGTCATTGAAATCTCGGCGGATTCCCTCGCATTGCAAAGCTGCTTTTCGAATCGGAAATTGGTCGCTAACAGGACGAGGTCGGAGGAGTGGCAGAGTGGTTGAATGCACCGGTCTTGAAAACCGACGTAGGTGAAAGTCTACCGTGGGTTCGAATCCCACCTCCTCCGCCACCATGGCTTTTTGTCCTTAGTCGCGATGACACATGAATGCTGCTCGGGCCGTCGGAGCTGGTGTGGTTCTATTTCCTTACCCATTACACTTTTGCCTGCGTCAGCCAGTGCAACAATTTGGCACCCATCAATGTGTTTGATCCCACGGTTCCATGAGGTGATCGTTGCGCGGAAATGGAAGGAAGCACTATATGAGAAGTTCGTCAGGCGAGAGCCGCGGGGCGCCAGCTTCGTTCCGCCTGATTTTGCGTATTCTGCGGCAAGCTGAAATCAGTTCGAATTGGTTTGGCAGGACCGCCCATGACGGCAACCGGATCGCTGTCGGAAACGAGCTGCAAGCAGGTTTTCGTCACAGGTATTTTCTGGGTGGCTTCGACGCGGGTAGGGAAGGTGTGAAGGTTGTGGTTTTTGCGACAACAATGTCGCGACGGCAAAGGCCGCCGCGACAGAGTTTTACCAGCTGTTATAGCCTAAATATTTTCCTGTCATTTCTACCTTTACGCGGTCACCTTTCGGGTTCTCGACGCGGGTCACCGACATCTCAAAGTCAATGGCGGACATGATTCCGTCACCAAATTTCTCTTGAATAAGCGCCTTGAGTGTCGGACCGTAAACACCGACGATTTCGTAAAAGCGATAGATGCAGGGATCCGTCGGGACCGACTGTTCCCAGATCTTTGTCGGGCTTTCGCACAGCACGCTTTCTGCCTCTTGCGGCAACCCCATTGTGGTCACCATCAGCTTGGCCCTGTCCGCTGGAAAGGCATTCATTCCCATCGCGGCCGAGTGGGTCCAGACAGGCGACATGCCGATTTTCGCTGCAATGTCTTCCCATGTCAGTCCAGCCGTCTTTTTGGCAGACAGGATCATTGCGGTTACATCTTCTTTTGTCATCATCTGGGTCATGGAGAGGTCTTTCATCGGGTTGCTCCTGGGGTGCTTATGTATTGACGGCCCGCAAGGCAGGCTGGGTATGTTCGGGACCTTCGGTCGGATCGGTCTTGTCGATGCGAACCGTCGCCGGCCTGCTGGTCTCGGCTGATCCTTGCTTGCCCGCCATCTCTTTCGAACGGGTGCCAAGGAACTGCACGAGGTGGTTTCGAATTGCGTAATAATTCGGATGCTCAATAATCTCGGTCCGGCTGCGCGGGCGCGGGATCGTGATCTCGACACTCTCGGCGACACGCGCGTAGGGGCCGTTGGTCATCAGCAGGATACGGTCTGCTAGCAGGATCGCCTCGTCGATGTCGTGCGTGATCATAAAGACGGTCTGTTCCGTGCCGCTCCAGATTTTCAGCAACTCGTCCTGGATCGTGCCGCGTGTCAGCGCATCCAGTGCGCCGAAAGGTTCATCCAGCAGCAACAGCTTGGGGTGGTTCGCAAAGGCACGCGCAATAGAAACGCGCTGGCGCATACCACCTGATAACTGGCTGGGCTTGCGGTGGATCACATCCCCCTCGAGACCCACCATGGCAAGATACTTGGTCGAGTGTTCGATCACTTGCGCCTTGCTCCACTCAGGGTGACGCGCGGCCACACCAAACGTCACGTTCTTGAGCGTCGAGAGCCACGGCAGCAAAGAGTAGTTCTGGAACACGACACCACGGTCAAGGCTTGGGCCCTTGACCTCGGTGCCATCCATGATCACGCCACCTGATGTCGGATCGGACAGCCCCGCAAGAATATTCATGATCGTGGACTTGCCGCAACCGGAGTGGCCAAGGATTACGACAAACTCGCCCTTTTCAACGCCAAAGGTCGCGTTCTCGAAGACGGTAAGGTCGCCGCCAGTGCCATCAGGATAGCGCTGGGTGAGGTTTTCGACACTTAGAAACGGTTTCATTTCTTTATCCTATTCAACGTAAGAGACAGCGCGTTGCACAAAGCCTAGGGCTGCATCGAGCCCCATGCCGACAACGCCGATCATCAGGATTGAGAAAATCACAGAGGTCAGGTCGAGGTTGTTCCACTCGTTCCAGACGTAATAGCCAATACCTGTTCCACCGACGAGCATCTCTGCGGCGACGATCACCAGCCATGCGATACCGATCGAAATCCGCATTCCGGTCAGGATCGTCGGTGCGGCCGCAGGCAGGATAACTGTAAAAGCCGTCCGCAGCGGGCTCAGTTCGTGTGTGCGGGCAACATTGACCCAGTCTTCACGGACTCCGGCCACGCCGAAGGCGGTGTTGATCAACATCGGCCAGATCGAGCATATGAAGATCACAAAGATCGCACTCGCCTCGCTGTCCTGGATCACGAACAGCGCAAGTGGCATCCACGCAAGGGGTGAAATCGGACGCAAGACCTGAATGAACGGGTTCAGCGCCTTGTAGGCCAATGGTGACATACCGATCAAAAACCCAAGCGGAATGGCGATTGAAGCTGCAAGCGCATAGCCCACAAGCACACGATAGATGGAATACCCGATCTGGATACCGATCCCCTTGTCGTTCGGACCTGCATCATAGAAAGGATCGCTCAACTGTTCCCATGCTTTGACCATCACCTGACTGGGCGGCGGGACGCCGGCTTTGGGCTGGCCGCCGCCTGTCAGAATTTCGTATTCCGTCAGTTCCCCCACGGCCTTTTGTGCGGGTATCGCGGCCTCCCAAACAAGGAGGCCGACGAAGAGCAGGGAGATAGTCAGAATGGCTGCTCGAATATTTAGGGAAAGCGTGGGCATTTGCCTTAGCCTTTCTTGATCGCAAAGCTGTCGACGTAGGCTTCGGGTTCGTTGTAGTCGAAGGTCTTGCCCATGATTGTGTGCGACTTGTACGTCACGTCTGGGGCGTCATAGCCCAGATCTTCCATGACCTTCTTGCAGTCGGCGGCCAGATAGACCTGCTCTGCCACGCCCTTGTAGTCCACATCGCCTTCGATATAGCCCCAGCGTTTCATCTGGGTCAGGATCCACACACCCATCGAATGCCACGGGAACGGATCGAAATCGATCCGGTCAGGCACGCGCTGGACCGCGCCCAGGCCATCGGCGTAAGTTCCCGTCAGCACCTGTTCAATAACCGTGACCGGTTGGTTTAGGTAGTTCGTTGGCGCAATGGCTTCAGAAATCTCGGACCTGTTTTCCGGGGCAGAGGCATATTGGGTCGCGTCGATGATCGACTTCAAAAGCGCCCCATATGTGTTCGGCAATTCCTGTGCGAATGACAGAGGGGCGGCAAAGGCGCAGCACGGGTGCCCCTCCCAGATTTCTTTGGTCAGCACGTGGATAAAGCCGATTCCCTCGTATACCGCGCGCTGGTTGAACGGATCAGGCGACAGATACCCGTCGAGGTTACCTGCACGCAGGTTGGCAACCATCTCGGGCGGCGGAACCACGCGGATCTGGATATCGACATCCGGGTCCAGGCCAAATTCAGCGACGTAGTAGCGCAGCAGGAAGTTGTGCATCGAGTATTCGAACGGCACCCCAAAGGTAAAGCCCTTCCACTGGGACGGATCGCGCTTGTCGAGGTGTTCATTGGACAGAACGATCGCTTGCCCGTTGATGTTTTCGACGGCGGGCATGATGTAGGGTTCCGCCACGGACCCGGCCCCCAATGTCATCGCAAGCGGCATCGGCGTCAGCATGTGGCTTGCATCATATTCGCCGTTCAAAGACTTGTCGCGGGCCACGGCCCAGCCGGCTGTCTTGATGACTTGCGCGTTCAGACCATACCGTTCGTAAAAGCCTAGTGGCTGGGCCATGATGATCGGTGTCGCACAGGTGATCGGGACGAAACCAATGTTCAGGTCCGTTTTCTCGGGGGTGCCCAGGTTGTCCAGAATGGCGGCCTTGGCTTCGTTCATCGGGAACACAGATGCAAGCGCGGCAGCCATGGTGCTGCCACCCATCATCCCCATGAACGACCGCCGGCCGATATCGCTTTGGCCAAAGACAGACCGCACGATCGCGCTTTCGACCGCGCGTTCCAACATGCCTTCGCTGGTTGTCAGATCGGCCCCGCCCTGCTGGTCTACCGCCGATGTCACACATCCCGCGCAGCCACAGTCCGCACCGTGCCGCAGATCGGTTTCGGATGAGAATGGATTTCCTAGGCTCTTTACTGTCATTGCGATCACTCCTGTCATACGTTTCGACCATCCTTTCGCGGATGCTGTACAAACTGAATGCATTGAGTTGAAAAAAAATATTTTAGAAAAGCGTTTTATAACAGTGACCTAACTAAGATGCTTTGCAGTTGGTAATTACGAAAAATCATAATTTACGAATTTTCGTATTGCTTGAAGTCCACTGATCGGTTTCGGTTGGCGGATGACGCATGCCGATCAAACCCGTGATTCCCGTCTCGCTGGCGCATTTGGCGCAACCCTGATCCTTGACCTGAACACGGACCGAATTGTTGCAGCCACCCCCAAGGCAAAAGATCTGCTGAAGGACCCAGCACTTGTGGGCTCGCGCTTTTCCGACCTTGTGGTGGATGACGTGCCCCACATGATCCTGTTTGTGGACGAGGTGACATACCGCGGAGAAGCCTGGACCCGCCGCATTACGCTGCGCACGCGCACGGACGAACCTCTGACCTGCGAATTGAATGGACGGGCCGAGGGCGAATTACTTCTTCTGCAAATCACGGATCTGAATGCACTTGCGCGCCGCGCCGAGGCCGTGCAGGCCGCCACCATCTACAACGGTGGAATTCTTGAATGGCAGCGCACACAGGCTTTCTTTTCGGAACTGGAACGCCAGAACCAATTGATCCTCAATGCTGCCGGTGAGGGGATTTACGGGGTGAATGCCGATGGGAAAACCACATTTGTGAACCGGGCGGCCCAGGAAATGCTGGGCTGGACACAAGAAGATCTTCTGGGCGAGGATATCCATACTAAAATCCATCACCATCATCTGGATGGCGGAATCTACCCTTCGCACGAGTGCCCGATCTATCAATCCTTTCGCTACGAACAGGTCAACAGGATCGAAAATGAAGTCTTTTGGCGCAAGGACGGCAAGCCGATCAGGGTCGAATATGTATCCACCCCGATTTACGAGGGGCGTGTCCTTGCAGGGGCTGTCGTCATCTTTCGGGACATCACGGAACGTTGGGAGAATGAACGCAAGCTGCGCGATGCGATGGATCAGGTTGCGGCCTTGCGTGACCGGCTGGAGCAGGAAAATGCCTATCTGCAAGAGGCCATCAGCATCGAGAGGGCGCATCACGACGTGGTTGGCCAGTCGCCCGCGATCCAGCAAATACTCCAGCGGGTCGAAATGGTATCGCGGACGCAAGCCAATGTTCTGATCACCGGCGAAAGTGGAACGGGCAAGGCCATGGTTGCGTCAGCGATCCATAACGACAGCGACAGACGCCGCCGTCCCCTGATCCACTTCAAGTGCGGTTCGGTGACACCCGATATGTTCGAAAGCGAACTATTCGGCCATGTGCGCGGGGCCTTTACCGGTGCTTTGCGCGATAAACCGGGCAAGTTGGAATTGGCACATGGCGGCACTTTGTTCCTGGACGAGATCGCTGATATTCCGCTGGAACAACAAGGTCAGTTGCTGGATGCGTTGCAAAACCGCGTCGTGACACGGTTGGGCGATGACCGGCCAAGAAGCCTTGAACTGCGGCTGGTCGCATCGACAAGTAGCAATCTTGACCGCGAGGTGCAGGCGGGGCGGATGCGGCCGGAACTGGTGTTTTTCCTCAACGTCTTTCCAATCCACTGCACACCGCTGCGCGAACGCCCCGACGATATCCCGCTGCTGGCTGCACATTTCCTGAACCTTGTCTGCAAAAGGCTCAGCCGTCCCGCCCCGATCATCACCGAAGGCACGATCCGCACCTTGCAGCGATACGACTGGCCCGGAAACGTCCGCGAGCTGGCCAATGTAATCGAAAGAGGGGCAATCGTGTCGCGTTCGGACAAGCTCTTGGTTGATATCCACCCTGTATCTGCGCCAGCGATACGAAAGGTCACAGCGTTGCTAAGCGAGGCCGACATCGAACAGATACGCGTGGCCAATACGATCGCATGCCTGCAAGAGGCCCAGGGCCGCGTGTCAGGACCGAACGGCGCGGCAGAGTTATTGGGCGTGAAGCCGACAACGCTCTACTCGCGGATCAAGACGCTTGGCTTGACACCTGACGATTGGGTCTAGGTGCGCGGCGCGAGGTCGCTTTCTCTGGCATCTGATGCACCGCAGTTTTGGCAATCTGGACAGCTGAAGTCTGGAATTTTTGTGCGTTCAGCCCGCCTTTGGCGCGGCAGCAGAGCCGGCAAGCAGCCCGCCGTCCACCGTCAATTCCGTCCCGGTCATCTAGGCCGCCTCGTCCGAGGCAAGCAGCAGCGCGATGGCCGCCCCGATCCTGCGACCGGCACCTGTCACGACGCAGATTTTCCCGTCTAAACGTCCCATGAGATTATCCCTTTCGTGCAAGTTCCCTTAATGGAACCCATTGGTGATCCGTATGTCAAACGATGACGACATTCCCGCGCTTGTGGCCCGTTTCCATGTGGCGGTGTGCCTCGACCAGGTCGGCAAATGGATAGACCCGGTCAAGGACCGGGGAAAGCGTTCCGGCCTCCATCATCGCCAGCAGTTGTGTCAGATGGGCGCGCAATATCTCTGGCGGCTGGAGGCCGGCGGCCGTGAACATGGCCCGGCGACCGCCCGTCATGCGGCTGCGCAGCATCGCGCCAAGCAGCGGAAGCGTCAGCACGGGGCAGATGTAGCGTCCGTCATCTGTCAGCCGAGCCTTGGCCCGCGCAAAAGAGCTGACCCCAAGCGTGTCATAAATCACGTTGTAGCGATCCGGCAGCGCTGTGAAATCTTCTTTGGTGTAATCGATGACCCTTTCAGCCCCGAGTTCGCTGACAAAGCGCACGTTTCGAGTGCTACAAGTGGCGCTGACATTGGCTCCTGCGGCCGTGGCGATCTGCACTGCGGCAGTGCCGAGACTGCCCGAGCCGCCCAGAATCAGAATGCGCTGCCCCGGCTGTATCTGCGCGATCTCGTGCAGGAAGTGGTAAGAGGTCAGCGGACCGTCGCACATCACGGCGGCGTCCTCGTGCGAGAGGGTTGCGGGCTTTTTCATCAGCACGCCGGTCTCATCAAGGCAGATGTGGCTGGCATTCGCGCCGAACTTTAGCCCTGCCTCGCCAAAGACGGCATCGCCCACCGCAAAACGGCTGACATTGTGCCCCGCGGCGATCACCTCGCCCGACAGCCCGGTGCCCGACAGGTTTTGGCGTGGACGGCGCAGACCAAGGAAAGGACGCGCAAATAGCGGCTGTCCGGCCCGCATCATGCCATCGGCGCGTGTGACGGCCGAGGCGTGAATGCGGATCAGGATTTGGTTGGGGCCCGGCTCTGGGATAGGCCGCGTTACTGGGTTCAGAACCTCTGGTGCGCCGTAGTGTTTGATGCTCCAAGCAGTGAGTGTGGTCGTCATGGTGGTTTCCTTTCGATTTGATTGGCCATAGACCTATCGGAGCGAAATGCCGCCGCATATTGCCATAAATGCGCCAGTGTGGTTCATAATCGTTCCACATGGTGGATTGGAAATCTCTTCCGGCCTTTTTGGCCGTGGCGCGGGCGGGCTCGCTGCGCGGGGCGGCTGAACAGACGGGCGGCACCCATGCCACCGTCCGCCGGCAGGTTGAGGGGCTTGAGGCGCAACTGGGCGTTTATTTGTTCCGGCGCAGCGCAGGGGGGCTAAGCCTGTCGGCGGCGGGGCGCAAGCTGTTGCCGCAGGCACTGGAGGCAGAGGCGGCGTTGCGGCAAGGTTTCAATGCCGTGCAGGGGCTGGACAGCGAGGCAGCGGGGCGCATTCGCATGTCGGCCGACCCGATGACCGCGCATTTTCTACTGGCACCGGTTTTGGGCGAATTTTTGTCGCTGTATCCTGACATCCACATCGACATGAACCTGACCTACGGCCTCGACTCGATCGAGAAGTTGGAGACCGATGTGTCGATCCGCCACGTTCGCGATCTCACCGGCGATGCCGTGGGGCGCAAGCTGTTTCCCTTGTCGATCGGTGTCTTTGCCTCGCGTGCTTATCTTGATCGCCATCTGCACGATGCCGGACCGCGCGGTGAGGGGCTGACATGGCTCGGCTACGGCGAGGTGCCGGAATTGCAGGCCATGATTGCCGCCTCGCCGTTTCCACGTGCGACGGTGCGCCATGCCATCGGCGATCCGGCAATGCACATGCATCTCGCGCGGGCCGGAGCAGGGATGACCTTTCTGGCGGCTTGGGTGCAAAGTGTCTTTCCCGAATTGCAGCGGGTGCCGGGAACGAACCTTGATCAGAGCCGCTCGACCTGGGTGCTGATGCACGGCGATCTGCGTCGCGTGCAGCGGGTCCGGCTGTTTGTCGATTTTCTCTATGATAGCCTGCTTGAGCGGCGCGCGGACGTCATTGGCTGATGATCGTTCCAGTCATGATGCGCGCCTGTCATGCGAAAGTGACGCCGCCGGGAGGGACGACGTCACTTGACGCTGGGATGGCTGGCAACAGGCCGCTAGCGTTCGGCGGCAAAGACGCCGGTAAAGGTTTCACTGCTACCGCCGCTATCCAGCGATCCGTCGGCAAACCCCGCGACCGCACCAATCGGATCGCTGCCGTTGGCGATGATATCGCCCTCCAGCGCGATTGATGTGTCGTAGACCACGCCGCCATTGGTCAGATCCCCATCAAGGTTTGTGGAAATTTGCGGCACTGTCGCGGTCTGATCCAACACGCCAGTGCCGTTCAGCGTCCCCGTATATGCGCCGTCGTTTTCATGATAGAAGTTGGTGGCGCTGCTGGTGATCGAGCCAAGTCCGGGATCGAAAAATGTCGTGACGGTCAACTCTCCGATCAACCGGCTGCCGGCAACTTCGCCTGCGACAAATCCGTTGTATGTGGCGTTGCCGGTATCCGGGATTTCCAGTGCCGTCGCAGGTGTGATCCCTGTAATTAGATTTCCGTTCGCGTCGGTATAGAGAGCTTGCATCGCGTCCGCGTCAACCTCGATATCGGCAAAAGAAGTGTAGCCGGCAGGGGTTTCGTCATCGACTGAATCACAGCCCGCAACCAAGGCCACAGACGTGCCGACGGCAAAGAACATAACATATTTTTTCATTGTCTTTTCCTTTTCAAATCAATCTGGTTGACCGGCCGTCACACCATCGCCAGCGCATCATCGGGGATGAAGTCATCAATGGTGATGTCGTTCTCATCGACGTTGCGCAGGATCATGCGATCGACGCCCGCCTGCAGGATCGCACCGGTCCCGCGGTAATCCGAAATCGTGATGTCCGCGAAATCGATACCATCCAACTGGATCATGTCTTCGCCATCGGTGAAGTCATAGACGATGTCCAATCTGGTCCCTTCGGCAAACACAAACGTATCCGCACCCAGACCCCCATAGAGGCGGTCAGTTCCAGCCCCGCCATCCAGCACGTCATCGCCTGCAAGCCCGTAAAGGTAATCATTCCCCGCAAGCCCGGAAATCAGATCGACGCCCAGCGTGCCGGTCAGGATGTCGTTGTCGGCCGTTCCGATGATGATGTTGTCTTCTGACGACGGCTCGCCCGGCGAAGGATTGGTGATCAGGAAACTGTCAAGCAGGCTCAGCCCTTCGCCCGGGTCAACCGTATCGCCAACCCCAAGCTCTGTCGCGAGACCTGTCAGGACCGCCACCAGTTCACCATCTACCGAGATCGTCAGATCATCACCGGAAACGCCTTGGGCGATCAGCGCGCGGTCTTCCACGCTGTCAATGTTGAACCCTTCCAGCGCGTCGAAACCGATCAGGCCCAGTTTATCCAGCCCCACTTCAAAATCCGCAATGACGCTTGACGTGACAATATCCGTCACGGTCGTTCCGTAGGACACGACGAACAGGTCGGCACCCGCGCCGCCCGTAAACGTGTTCTCACCAATCCCGACAAGAAAATCAGACCCCTCTGTCCCGGTGATTTCGGATCCAAAGGCGAATAATTCAATCTCTTCATAGTCGAGCAGCAACTCGGCACTGTAAATCGTGGCAGGCTTGATATCGCCTTTGATATAGACCGCGACGTCGAAACCCTCGGTCAGGTTCAGGCCGTTCGCCGAAACGGAGCCAGAATTGTTCTGATAGCCCGCGCTGATCTCTAGTGGTGAAATCGGGGTTGCCCAATCCAGCAGATTCAGGACCGTCTGGGTTTCGGCGCCAACCTCGTATTTGACTTCGTCACTTGTCGTCGGCAGCGGATCGCTCGGATCAATCGGGATGACGACGCCGGGCAGATCCTGTCCGTATTTGTCAGGCTGAAGCCGCCAGCGTGGTCCGGTGACATATTCGGTGCCGTCAGGGTTCAACTCAGGCTCGAACGGTTCGCGGTCCATCGTGGTATACCACGCATTGGTAAAGCCCAGTTCAAGGTCGGAGGACGTTGCGCCAATCTTATCGAGGGTCGATTCTGTGACCGCATCGGCCAGCATGGTGTCGCGCAGGATCGTGCCTGCCGGATAAAGCGTGCCGTCGCCGGCATAATAATCATCTGTGGTCGCCCAGACTGTGCGCCCGGTGTCACCATCGTAGTCGGTGATCACCTCGTAGGTGGGCAATGTGCCGATTGCAGATTCATTTTCAAAATCCTCGGGGCGGACCTGATCGTTTGGGTTATTCGTGATCGTGTGATGGACCACAAGCTCTGCCGAGGTGATGCGGAACAGCGATTTCAACGAGTTGAATTCGTCAAGCTCGCTCCACTCTTCGGGCAGGGGCAATTCGGCTTCGATGCGCACGTCGTTCGGGCGCTTCACGGCATTGCCCCAACGATACAGCAGCTTGCCATCGTCCTTCATCGTCACCGAATAATCGGTGCTGTAGGCAATATCATATTCGATCGTCGCTTCATTGGGGTTCAGCAGATCCCTGATGTCGATCACACCGTCCTGGTTCACGTCTTCTACGGTGACGCCTTCGACAGCCCCGCTCAGCAGGTCGGCCACATATTGGCCGTCGTAGGCGGCGTTCTGGCTGAGAAGGATCAGGTTGTCATCAAGCGGATAAACTGCATCGGGATCGCCGGGGTATTTCTGATCCGACAGAACGTTCTGCATGACAGTGTAATGCTCGGTCGAGGCTTTGACCGTGTTGTCACCCAGCCCGGTCAGCCATGTGCCAAGCACTGCGGGTGTCTTGAACGTGTCGGTGGGCGCATCCGAAATGACCAGCCCCACCTGCGTATCGCCGATAATCAGGTCGCCAGCCCAACCTTCTGTATAAAGACCGTCAATTGTTTTTTCTTCGGCCCCCACGAAGTCGGTCACGTTAAAGCCAAACTCGCTGTCGATCGGATAGAGCGTGACCCCGTCTTTTGTAATCTTGGTGCCGCTATCGCCAGTGAAATCTATGAAATTTGCGCCTTCGTCACCCTGCGTCTGTCCGTCAAAGGTGGCGGTGATGTCGCTGGTACTGAAAACGTGGACCGCTGTATAAATCGGGTCTGCGTTCAGTGGTTGATCGAAGTCTTGTACGTTGCCTGGGTTGATGGGTGTAGCCATGCCTTCGTATCCCTCTAATAGACTATGCTGAACCATGCCGCCGCTTGAAATGGGACATATTCAATTTTCATATTCTGTTTTCCACAGGCATGATTGACCCAGATCAGTCGGGCAGAACGCCAAGCTCGACAAAGGGTCGGGCAGGCCAAGAGCCGATAATTTCGCAAGGCGGTTATCCAGCGTTGTGTCCGGTCACCCCCTTGCCGAAATTTGGCGACCGCACGACAGGGCGCACGCCACACACCGTCCCTGGGGACGGTTCTTTGCACCGTCAGTGCAAACGAACATAGCTAACGGGTCTAGAAGTTCTCGCGGTGCATTATGCGGGCGCGTCCTGGACCTTTGTCCTGATGCGGATCTCCCCTGTGCGGTCTGGCAACTTGTCGTAGAACCGACCAAGCCGGACACAAATATCCACGGACATGGCCCGGCATTTTTCAAGTCGCTGCTTGTCGGCCTTCCCATCCGCCATGTTTGTCAGCAGGGTTACATGTTCGGCTTGGTGTGCAAGAAAACGCGGGTCTCTGGCTAAGGCGGCGTCGCCGACAAGCAGGAAAAGGGGCATGCGTTTTCCAACCCCCTTCATCGCAACCGCACCCGCGGGCAGCCAGGCCAGGTCTGGCGCAGCCGTGGCGATCTCATGAGTTGCGAGGATGTCAAACCCAACGGTCTTGCAACTGGATTCGACCCGCGATGCGATATTCACCGCCTCGCCGATGGCCGAGTAATTGAAACGCTGATCAGACCCGATATTGCCGACGCAGGCGTCGCCCGCGTGAACACCGATCCCGATCTCGATGGGCACCGTGATATCCTTGCGACGATCAAGAAACCGCTGCAATGCATCCCGCATCCCAAGTGCTGCCAAGGCGGCGCGGCGTTCGTGCCCTTCCACGGGCAAAGGCGCGTTCCAGAAGGCCATGACACTGTCGCCGATGAATTTGTCGATCGTCCCCTGCTGATCCAGGATTTCCTGTGACAGACCGGTGAACAATTCGTGCAAAAGCGGCACCAGTCTGTCGGGTGGCGTATGTTCGGTCAGCGGCGTGAAATTGCGAATGTCCGAGAACATGACCGTCAGGTTCCGGATTTCACCGCCCAGTTCAATGCGATATCCCTGACCTTCGATCTGGGACAGGACAGAGGGCGCAAGATACTGCGAAAATGACCGGCGTATCATGCGGCGTTCGCGGTCGGTCACGACGAACCGCCATGCGGTCAAGAGCCCGAAATTCAGCGCCCCGCCAAACAGCGGGTAGGTTGCGTCCAGCAACACCGATTGGGTCTGGAAACTCCACCAACTGGCCCCGACCACCAAAGCAGCGGCAAACCCACCGGAAAGCAGCGACACCGAAGGCCCGGCGCGGGCCATGACCAGTGTCACGACCAGCCCCAGAAAGACCACGGCGAGCAGTTCCAGGCCGGCGATGAAGTCATCGCGCTTGAGATAGGTTTCCTGAAGTATCTGTTCGATGATCTGCGCATGGATCGATACCCCGGGAACGGTTTCGCCAAGCGCGGTTGTCCGGATGTCCAAAAGCCCGGCTGCCGAAGTGCCGATCAATACGATTTGCCCCGCCAAAGCGGTGTTCAGACGATCAGGGTCGCCACCGTCCAAAACATCCGCAGCAGACAGGTACAAGCGCGGATCATCCTGCCGGTAACGGACCCAGATCTCGCCGTTGGCGGTGGTCGGGATGACATATCCGCCCAGTTGGACGCTTCCCGTCGCGGCCTCCAGATCGCCAAGCCCGCGCAGCAGGAACGTTGACTGCCCCAGCGCGATACGCAATGCCTCGAGGCTCAGCGCGGCGACCGGCCCGCTCTCGGTGCGCCAAAGCAGGGGAACATGCCGGACTTTGCCTTCCTGCCGTGTGGGGCTGACATTGATGTGGCCGATGCCGACCGCCGCTGCAGCAAGGCCAGAAACCAGCGGCGTGGAATTGCGAAAGGCGTGAAGGGCTGCGGCCGGCCGATTTCCGATCTCGACCAATCCCGCATTCACAAAGCGACCCGCATCGACGCCCTCGACCGGGGAAGCCGCGACACCCAAAACCGTCGCCGTCCGTGACATGGCTTGGGCAAAGGTCCGGTCCGTATCCAGAGTCTGCAAGTCCTCCGGCGAGACGTCGTCTCGCAACAGCCGTTCAAAGCCCTTATTTTGTGCCAATGACGCAGGCGACAGGCGGTCCTGTTCCGCGAACAGAACGTCGAACGCAATGACTGCAGCGCCATTGGCCGAGAGTTTATCCACGAGGTCCGCCAAAAGATCACGCGACCACGGCCATTGACCATACGCCGCCAGAGAGGCTTCATCGATATCGACGACGCGCACGGGCATGTCCCGGTATTCCCGCGGTGAAACAACCTGCAAGTAATCGAAATACGCCAGGCGGAGGGATCGCACGGGCACCGGGTCGAATGATCGGAATGTCACAAGAGCCAGCACAAGAAAAAGACCGAATAGCAGGATCGATTTTTGCATCGGTTACTTATCCCCCCTGATCGGGGATTTTGAAAACGGCAAACGTTGTGCCGCACTGACCGGTGACATTGTGAAGGTGAAAGCCGTGCAAAAGCACCGGTTTGGCACCATGCCGTGCGCCCTGCCAAGGCCGAACCTAGTCAGAGCGCCGCCCATTTCCGTTTCCATTGCCATTGCCGCCGCGTTTGCCGTTGACTGCTCCCTGACCGTTTCCGGTGCCGGTTCCGTCCTGTCCGCGGCTCTGTCCACCGCCCTTGCCTTGGCTTGGCCCAATATCCCCGCTGTTGCCGGGAAAACCCGGTTCGTCGGGCGCGGGCTTGGGTGCGGGCGGTTCAGGCGCAGGTGGCTGTGGCGTAGGTGGCTGGGGCATTTCGGGGGCAGGCGGTTCGGGGCCGCGCTCTTTGGGCACCTCGACATAGCGATCACAGCTGCGCGTCCGCACCCGGAAAGGGCTGGCCAGCCGATCCTGACCGGGGATCAACGGAAAGGCATTCTTCAATAGCTGGGCCGCGTCCTGTCCGGATACGCCACGGATGCCGCGCAAACCCCGGGTTGTGGCCACCGCGCAGGAACCCCGGACAAGGGCGCAATTTCTACTGTCGCGGCATATCCGGACTTCTCCGTCAAAAAGAGCGAGCGCAGTCGCGGAACGCGTGACAGCCAGATCAAATTCGGTTCCCCGCACGCCCATCGTCGCGGTCGGGGTCGATATTTCATAGGCTTCCTTGTCACTATTGCCTGAAATAAAGCGAAAACTGCCCGCCAGGGCATTCACGGCGAACCGTCCGGCACGATTGCCCGAGATCATCAAGATCTCGGTCACTTCTAACGACGAATTGGGTCCGACGACCATGTTCGTGCCGTCATCAAATGTCATCTCGACCGTGGCCGCGGCTGCGGTTGTCACGGTCGAACCCTGTACGATACGCGCACCACTGTGAATGATGAAACGCCGCCCATCAATATAATTTTGGGCACTTCCAGTGACTTGAACAACAGTCGCTATTTGCTGTGCCATCGTTATTTGCGGCACTGCCAGAAAGAGCAAAGCTGAAAACCATAATGAAAATAATCCTTGGAACATCATAGCACCTCCAATGGCTGAGGTTCCTGATCGCTGTGCAAAACACGCTGCACCCAGCAAAAAAAAGCCGGAAAATCATATGAAAAATATCAATTCTACCCCATTTCAGTGTCGCCGATGGTGACCTAAGGTCAAGTAAATTCCAAAATTAGGCCATAATATTGCCGTATTGCAATTGGGGGCTGCAGAGTTTGATGGACAATGCAATTTTAGGTGGTTGCGGGCAACGCGGGATCAGTGGCCCTGGCAACCTTAAGTGTGACTGGGTGGTCTTGATCACGGGCCGAAAGGGGTTTGTTTCGGGCGAAAATCCCTGCAACAATCACATCAAACACCCTACCTGGAGTATACCCCGTGACCGCGTGGTGCCAGTTACGGGGCAGGGGGTCATGTCGCGACAGACGGGTAGTCCTTGTCTTTCCAATGCTGCAACTTGGCCGCGAATTCCTTTTGGAATGCCAGAGGGCCGGATTTTTCCATATAGGGTTCGTCATAGATCCCAATGAAGATCGTCAGATTCAGGAAGAAATGCGCGCCCATCTCGAACAGGGCGACGTAGTCGTGATTGATGAGCGCCTCGCGTTCTTGAGGTGTAAAGAAGTTGACGGTGGACATTTCGGCATCGTTCAATCGTGGCCCGATGGATTGTTCCCAGGTGGCCACAAAGGTACGTGGGTCTTCTGTATACCGTTTCAGGTATTCGGGGTCGCGGTCGGTCGTGAACAGGAATTTGTTGACGTAATACTTGCTCATGCTGCGGCCTCCTTTGGATACCATGTGAAATAGGCTTCCATCGTGTGGAACAGATCCAGGTTGTCGACGTAATCGGCGCCTTCCGGCCCCGCGACACCCAGCATCAGGATGAAGTTCAGGAAACCGTGGGTGGCGTTGCCGCTTTGCGCCATGCTTTCGTGATCGACATTTGCCAGAATCGCGTCGATATCGCCGGTGCGCAGCCATTCGATGGCCTGGCGGTCAAATTCCGGGTCCGGCCCGGTTTCCATGAACTGGCGTGGCCCGCCCAGTTCCAATGACAGGTGGCCGGTGCCGATGGCCGCGACGCGTTTGTCCGACGGATAGGCGTCAATCGCTTTTCGGATCGCGCGGCCAAGGTTGTAGAACCGGCGCGGGCTGGGCAGGGGCGGCGCAAAGATGTTGGTATAGATCGGCACCACCGGCAGGTCCGCATCGGGGCGGACGGTGATGATCGGGCAGATGATCGAATGGTCGATCTTCAATTCGTTGGAAAAGGCGAAATCGAAATCCTGATCCATCAGATGCTGATGCATGAAGCCCGACATATCCTCGTCGCCTTCCAGCACATATTTCGGGATACCGAATTCGCGTTCCTCGTTATAGAACGTCGCGTCATAGCGCGGTGCTTTGCCGATCAGGAACTGCGGGCAGTTGTCCAGAAATATCTGGTGGAAATGGTCGGACCCGATCATCACCAGAATGTCCGGCTTGGTGCGTTCCAGCGTTTCGCGGTATGCCTCGATCTTGCGCTTCCACTCGGGCGCCTGCGGCATCTGCTGCTCTGGCGGCATTGTCGTGGCCTTGAGGTAGAATGGATGATGGGTCGAGGCCAGGGTAGCAACTAACTGAGCCAAAGTCTCACTCCTTGTCTGGTCAAATGGCCCCGTGGGCCGGGTCAGGTGTGGTGCCCTGCATCAATGACGCAGGGCACGTGTTTCAGGCGAACAGATCGCGTTCGATGCCCGCGGCTTGGAACAGGTAATCGCGGCTGCTTTCCAGTTCGGTGCGCAGTCGGTCGATGTCAAAACCAAGCAACTGGCCTTTCCATTTCTTTACCTCGCCTGCGACCATGACGGTATCGACATTGGTGCGTTCCATCAGGGTCACGACGGCGCCGGGCACGTTGTTCAAAGGGGTGACGTTGATGGCCTGTGCATCCAGCAGGATGATGTCCGCCTCTTTGCCGGGGGTCAGCGAACCGATCTTGCGATCCAGCTTCAGCCCTTCCGCCCCGCCCATCGTGGCATGGCGAATGGCTTGCATGCTGTTCATCAGATCAGGGTAGTCCTGACCTGCCAGCGCTTTTTCGTTGGCGAACATGCGTTGCAGCGTCATCATGCTGCGCATCTGGGTAAAGAAATCCGCCGTCATCGTACATTCCACATCAGTAGACAGCGAGGTGGAAAAGCCCATGTCGAGCGCTTTTTGAATGGGCGGTGTGCCGTGGCGCATCTGCATTTCAATCGGCACGGACAAGGACAGGTGCGCCCCTGCATCCCGCGCATATTTCCATCCGTCATCCGACATGCCGGTCATATGGATAAAGATATTATCCTCTCCGAACATGCCGGCCGCACCGAGTTCGTCAAATGTAGGCTGCATGCCGAATGTTCCGACCACATGCAGGGCGATGGGAAGATCCAGCTCGCGCCCGATCTTCCAGGCGTCTTCGTAGCCGGGCAGATAGATCTCTCCGCCCATGACCATCGTGGTCAACTGGTCGTCCGAGCTGAAATACTGTTCCTTGATGCGCGCGGCATCAGTGGGGTATTTTGCCCGTTCGCCCCAGCCTTCGAAATAGCCGAAGACCCCGCGACGCCCGGCGTCGCGGAGGCCTTCGATCGCCGCATCAGAATGTTCAGGTGAGTGGTGGATCTGGCTGACATCCATGACGGTGGTTACGCCTGCATCAAGCTGCGCGATACCGCCAAACAGCTCGTTGATATAGACGTCCTCTGGGCGATAGACCATCGAGAAACCCTGAAGGATTGTCTCGTAGTAGTTTGACGCATTTTCCGGGCGGCCATCATTGACAAGAATGCCATTGGCCAGCTGGCTGCGCAGCGCGGTTTCGAACTGGTGGTGGTGGGTGTCGACAAAACCAGGCATCACGATCTTGCCGGCGGCATCGATCACGACTGCATCGGGGGCATCGATGCTGGCCCCCACTTGCACGATCTGTTTGCCTTCGATCAGCACATCACCGACGGCAAAGTTTCCGACGGCGTCATCCATGGACATGACTGCACCGCCTTTGATCAGCACGCGCCGGCCGGGGGTGCCCAAACCTTCGGGCAATGTCGCGGCGGCAGCTTGCTGGGCGTGCGCACCGCCCGCAAGGGTCAGCCCGCCTGTGCCGGCAACCCCGGCAACGGCACTCGCCTTAAGAAAATCGCGCCGCGTCGGGCAGGGCAGCTGGGGTTTTTGCGGATCGCAAAGTCTACACATTTCGTTATTCCTCCTCCGGGGTAGTCTGTTTATTGTCCGATGACCGATGCCAGCGCGGGATAGCGTGTCAGGGCCTGGGTAATGCTGGATGCCGTGGCCCGCATTTCTGGCAGTCGTTCGGTGATCAGGTATTCGGGGTCGATCATGCCGGTATAGCCAGAGGTGTTCAGCGCGGCGATTGTGCGGCCATCAACGGCGCGGATGGGCACGGCCAGTGCGGTTATGCCGTAATCCAGCTGATCGACCGTCGTGGAATAGTGTGCATCGCGCACGGCGTCGATTTCTGCGCGCAGGGCGACAGGGTCGGTAATTGTCTTGGCTGTCAGCGGTTCAATCACCAGGCCGTCGAAGTAGACATCAAGCTCGGCTGCAGGCAAACCCGCCAAAAGGACCCGGCCAAGCGATGTTGCATAGGCGGGATAACGTGCGCCGACCACCGCAGCGGCGCGGCGGGCGCGCTGCACGGAACTATGCGCGATATAGATGACATCTTTGCCATCCAGCGTGCCGACAGATGATGCATCACCGAATTTCGCGACCAGATCACGCAGGAACGGCTGCAAGACCTCATCGATTCGCGCGGCATAATAGAAGGTCGATCCCAGCGTCATGATCTTGGGTCGCAGGTGAAAGCGTTTTTCGTTCTGTCCGATGTATCCCAGCGTCTTGAGCGTGATCAGGCTGCGCCTTGCGGCGGCGGGGCTAAGCGCCACTTTACGGGCGATCTCGCTCAGGGTCATTTCGGGGCTGGTCGCGTCGAAACATTCAAGAATTGCAAGGCCTTTTGCCAAGGCTTCGACGAATTCGGCAGGCTTTTCCGCATCGCTTGCGCGCTGCTTGCCCGCCTGCATCTGGCCCGCCTTGCCAGGTTCCTCGCCGCGCTCAAGCACGCCGCACCTGTGTCATCTTCGTTGGCATACGTAACTCCCGTTTTTCGCGTTTCATGCGCATGCCGAATAACAGGCGTCGCACATTCACGCTTGACGAAAGCATAATTCGCTGCAAATATTTCGGCAAGAGAAAAGAATTTCGGAATGCGAAAAAAGGACACGATATGCGAATTGGTAAGCAGGATCAGGCATATACAGCGATTGCCACGTCAGACGCTGATTCCATCACGGTGCGTGGGCATGATTTGTGCGACGACCTGATTGGCCAGATTGATTTCAGCGATTATTTCTGGCTGCTGGTGATCGGCGAAAAGCCAACGCCGGCCCAACGCAAGATGCTGGATGCCTGCCTTGTTTCCATTGCTGAACACGGTCTGGTGCCAAGTGTTCAGGCGGCGCGCATGACCTTGGCGGCGGGACCGGATGCATGGCAGGGCGCCATGGCCGCAGGACTGCTGGGCATGGGCAGTGTCGTGGCGGGCAGTACCGAAGTATCGGGGCGCTTTCTGGCTGACGTGATGGCAAAGGCCGATGCCGATGGCAGCGATCTGGAAACTGCCGCGATCGCCCGCCTGCAAGAGTTAAAGGCGCAACGCAAGAAGGTGCCCGGGCTGGGGCATCCCCAGCACAGCGGCGGCGACCCGCGCGCCGATAAGCTGATGGCGATTGCTGACGATTTGGGTATTTCCGGACGTTACATGGAAACGCTGCGCGTGCTGGCAAAACATGCGCCGGGCATTATCAACCGCCCGCTGCCGATAAACGTATCGGGCGCTATTCCGGCTGTCATTCTGGATGCCGGGTGGCCGTTGGAGGCGCTGAAGGCGGTGCCGCTTTTGGCGCGCACGGCAGGGTTGGCGGCGCATCTGTACGAAGAATCGCTGCGGTCGGTCGGGTTCATCATGTCGCATCACGCCGATCAGGCGATCACCTATGACGGTGAGCCATCCGGTTCTTCCGCCAAAAAATCAGCGTAGGGCAGGGACATGGTCAAAATTCTGAAAGATATTCGCGTCATCGAACTGGGCACCTACATCACCGGTCCGGCGGCTGGCATGCATCTGGCCGACCTTGGTGCCGATGTGATCAAGGTGGAACGCCCCGGCACGGGCGATCCGTTCCGGGCTTTCAAGGGCGGGCTCTATTCCCCGCATTATCAGACTTATAACCGCAACAAACGGTCCATCGCGCTGGATACCAAGAACCCAGAGGATCTGGCCGTTCTGCACGAGTTGGTCGCGAGTGCCGATGTGTTCATCCAGAATTTCCGTCCCGGCGTGGCTGAAAAACTGGGCGCGGGCGAAGACGATCTGCGCAAGGTGAACCCGTCGCTGATCTATTGCGCCATTTCTGGGTTCGGCAAGACCGGCCCCTACCGTGACCGGCCCGCTTATGACACCGTAGCACAGGCCGCCAGCGGCTATCTGCGCCTGTTGACGCCGCCCGCCAATCCGCGCGTGATCGGCCCTGCGATTGCCGATGCGGTGACTGGTCAATATGCCGCGATGGGGATCATGGCCGCGCTTTTGGAACGCACCAGCACAGGTAAGGGTCGCAGGCTTGATATTTCCATGTTGGAGGCGATGGCGCATTTCAACCTGGACAGCTTTACCCACTATTATTCCGCTGATGAAGTCATGGGGCCACTGTCGCGCCCGGTTGTCTCGCAAAGTTACACCTTCGAATGCAGTGACGGAAAATGGGTTGCCATTCACATGTCTTCGCCCGCGAAATTCTGGGAAGGCTTCCTTGCGGCAACCGAACAGGGCGCCCTGAAAGACGATCCGCGTTTTGCCGAACGGATGGAGAGGATCAAGCATCAGGATGACATGATCGAAATCTTCACGCCGATTTTCAAGACCGACACCCGCGATGCATGGTGCGCCAAGCTGGAGGCCGCCGAGGTGCCGCATTCGCCGGCCTATGACGCAGACGAGGCGTTGGAAGATCCGCAAGCACAACATCTGCGGATTGCCGTTACGTCTCAGCATCCTGAAATGGGTGAATTCACGACAGTCCGCCCGCCCTACAGTTTTGACGATGCGCCAGAATTCGGTGTGCTGGCACCGCCGACGCTGGATGAACATGGCGATGAAATCCGTGCCGAACTGCGTAAGACGCGCAAGGCCGGTTAAGCCGGAATGACAATAAGGGAGGAACACGCATGAGCGGTCAGGACAATCCGAAATCAGTACCCGCTGCAGCCGTGCGCGAAGCCAGCGGTGCGATGCTGCAAAAGCAGCTTTATGTGATCTTTACGACGCCCACCGACGGGCTTGGCCCGGTCTTTGCCAATCTGGATGACCATCTGGCGTTCCAGATGGGCCTGGAGAAGGACGGGATCATGTTTGCCGCAGGCCCGCTTTGGTCTGATGACGAAGAACATTGGAACGGCGAAGGCATGGTGGTCGTGCGCGCCGCATCGCGCGCAGACGCCATTGCGATTGCAGAGCGGGATCCGATGCACAAGGCGGGCGCACGCAGCTTCACGGTGCGTCCGTGGATGATCAATGAAGGGTCGCTGACTGTCCGGCTCGACTATTCAACGCAGACATTCGCAATCAACTGAAAATCGAGGGAGGAATACGATGAAAACGCTACTAGGAACCCTGACGGCGGCTGCGGCCTTTCCCGCGGCACTGTTTGCACAGGAAACGGTCTATCTGACGGTGGCATCCAGCCACCCCACGGTGGTGCCATGGGTCGGCATGATCCAGACCCATTTCATGGCGCGGACCGATGAAATTCTGGCCGAATCCGGCGAATACGAAATCGAATGGAACGAGGCATTCGGCGGCACTCTCTACAAAGCGAACGCAACGCTGAGCTCGGTCGAGCAGGGCATCACAGATGTCGGGTGGGTGTTTTCGTTCCTTGAACCGGCACAATTGCCGCTCAGCCAGGTCTCGACCAACACCCCGTTTGCCACCGCCAACCCCCCGGTTCTGTTGGAGGTGATGGAGGAATTGCTGGAAACCAATGACGCGTTCCGCGCGGAATGGGAGGATCACAACCTCAAGGTGCTGGGCCTGACCGCGACTGACCTTTATGACATCTATACCAAGGAACCGCTGACGGGCATCGCCGACATCGATGGCATGAAACTGTCGGCCCCCGGCGTTCTGGGCAGCTGGCTGCGCGGTACCGGGGCCAATGCGGTGGATGGGGCGCTGACGACGTTCTACACCGATGTGCAGACCGGCGTGTCTGACGGCGCCCTGACACTTGCACTGGGCGCAATGCCGATCAAACTGTACGAGGTCGCCCCCTACATCAACCGTTTCGATGCGGGCGCTGCCTTTTCCGGGGCGATCGCCATCAACAACGACACGTGGGAAACCCTGCCCGAAGACGTGCAGAACGCCATGATCGAGGCGGGCAAGTATTATACCGTGTCCCACGGTCAGGATATGGTGGACCGGCACGAACTGATGCTGAACCTGATGGTTGAAAACGGCGCTGATCAGGATCCACCCGTGACCATCGTGCCGATGCCTGCGGGCGAACGGCAGGCCTGGGTCGATATGCTGCCCGATCTGGCGGGGGAATGGGCCGCATCCGTGGATGCCCAAGGCGCGCCCGGGACCGAATTTCTGGCGGAATACATGGATGCCCTTCGGGCCGCTGGCGAAACACCCGCCCGCGACTGGGACAAGTAACGGTCAAGTCCCTTGGAACCTGAAAACAAAACCAATGGTGCCCGCCCCGACGGCGGGCACCCACGCCCTTTGCTGGCTGTCGTCTGGTCGCGGATCGTCGAAGGACTTGCCGTGCTGGGCACCGCGCTGATCGGTGTGCTGATGCTGATCATCTGCGCCGATATCGTGTTCCGTAACGGTTTTGGCGCATCCTTGCCGTTGGTTTCTGAACTGGGTGCGCTGGTGGTTGTCATGATTGTCTATCTGCAACTGGCCGCGACCGTGCGGGCCGACAGACTGGCCCGGACCGAGATTTTTCTGCCCCCCTTGCAACGGCGTTTCCCACGGGTGGGTGGCGTGCTCGCCGCGCTGTTTGATCTGGTTGGTGCTGCCATGTTGGGATTGATCGGCTGGTCAACGCTTGGCGTTCTGGAAAGTGACTGGGCGTCGGGCGAATTCATCGGCGTGACAGGCATTGCTACGCTGGAAACATGGCCATTCCGCGCGCTGATCCTGTTGGGGGTCACGGTAGCCGCAATCGAATTTCTGGTGCGGGCGGTTGTCAATCTGCGCCCGCCAAAGGTTGAACACACATGAGCCCTGTTGAAATCGGAACCTATGCCATCGGCGCGCTGATCCTGCTGATCTATATCGGCATGCCGATTGGCATCGGGATGTTGCTGGTGTCCTTCGCTGGTGTTGGCCTGATGCGCAACGAAGTAGTCGCCACGCGCATGATCGGTGCGGTCGCCAATGATGCGCTGCGTGAATATCTGTTCGCGGTCGTGCCGCTGTTTGTGCTGATGGGGCTGCTGGTGACAGTGTCGGGGGTCGGTAAGGACACGTTCGACGTATTCGAACGATTACTGAAGCGGGTGACCGCGGGACTGGGGATCGCGACCGTCTTTGCCAATGCGGTTTTCGCGTCGATCACCGGCATTTCCATCGCTTCGGCGACAGTGTTCAGCCGCGTGGCCGTGCCCGAAATGACGCGGCATGGATACACCAAGAAATTCGCGACAGGTGTTGTTGCCGGTTCTTCGGTGCTTGGCATGATGATCCCGCCGTCGCTGTTGATGATCATCTACGCCGTGCTGGCAGAGGAATCTGTTGGCCGGATGTTTCTGGCGGGAATCGGTCCGGGGTTGCTGCTTGCGGTCCTGTTTTCCGGCACCATCATCCTGCTGGCCAAGACATCGCGCGATTTCGTCTTTACCGAGGTGACCGACACGGAGACCTACGATGATCTGCCCGTGATGGAGATCATCCGCAAGGCAGTGCCCATCGTGGCGTTGATGATGTTGGTGCTGGGCGGGCTTTATGGCGGCTTTTTCAACCCGACAGAGGCCGGTGCGGCCGGTGCCTTTGGTGCGCTTGTGATCGCGATACTGCGGCGGTCACTGGGGCGTCGCAGGCTGTGGAACCTGTTGGTGGAAACCGGGCAGATCACCGTATCGGTGCTGATCCTGATCATGGCGGCGACTTTTTTCAGCCGGATGCTGGCACTGTCCGGTGTGCCGCGCGAATTGGCCGAATTCTTTCTGTCGGGGTCCATCGGGCCCTACGGGTTTCTTGTGATGTATCTTTTGCTGATCATCGCGCTGGGCTGTCTGATCGATTCCATTTCGATCATGCTGATCATGTTGCCGATTGCCCTGCCTGTGGCGAATGCCGCCGGGTTCGACCTGATCTGGTTCGGGGTGCTGACCGTGGTGGCGGTTGAAATCGGCCTGCTGACCCCGCCTTTCGGGCTGTCTGTCTACACGATAAAATCGGCGATGGACGATCCCGATCTGCAAATCGGGGAAATCTTTCGCGGTGCCTTGCCGTTTGTCTTGGCGATGGTGGCCGCACTGGCATTGATCATCGCCTTTCCGTCCATTGCCACCTGGCTGGCGCGTCTCTGAAAATTTTAGGTGACCCATGAAGAAGATACTTTTCGTTTCCGGCAGCCTGCGCGCGGGCTCTGCCTCGGCCGCAACGGCGCGCGCGTTGATCGACCGGATCGCAGGCAATGCGGCATGCAGCATCGCCGAAATAGGCACTTTGCCGCACTACAATGCCGATCTGTCCGATGATCCTGCGGTGACCCGCTGGGTTGCGGAACTGCAAGCGGCGGATGGCGTCGTGTTCATCACGCCGGAATACAACTACAGCATCCCCGGCGTTCTGAAAAACGCGATCGACTGGGCATCAAGGCCGGCGTTTGAATCCGTGTTCAAGGGTAAGAAGTGTTTCGTCATTTCGGTATCAGCAGGGGCGCTGGGCGGCGTTCGTGCACAGGCGCATCTGAAATACATTTTGAACGGGATGCTGGCCGAAACCCATGTGTGCAAGGAAATCGTCGTGCCCATGGCCAATGCCAAGGTCGCCGATGGCAAGCTGGACGATCCGTTGATTGTTGATTTTACCATGGACAATCTGCGCGGGTTCATTGGCAGGCTGTGACGCATTGTCCATTGCAACCGGGCCGATCCGGGCTTAGCTAGGCGCCGAGTGTTTTAACGGGCAGATGCGCGGATGACAGGCCAGATCGGCAAGCACATCAGGACCAGGACCAGCCGTTTCTTGCGGATGGTTCTGCTTGTTCCGTTCCTGCTGGCCCAGCTGATCGCATCCGGCACCATGGCCGAGACCGGGCCGGACGGGTTCCGCATGGTGCTTTGCACCACCGACGGCGTGGTCGAAGTTGTCATGTCCGCCGATGGCACCATTCATCCGGTGCCAACAGACGGGGATCATCCTGCCGGCCATGACCCTTGCCCGTGGTCAGTGTCTGTCAATCACGCGGTCTTTGGATCAGAGGGCACCACCCTTGCGGCAGCGCCGCTTGTCAGTGATGTATCCTTTGGCATGCATGCGATGCCTGCCATTCATCCGACACGCCACATCAGGCCACAGACGCGCGCCCCCCCGGCGGCGGTCTGATCTGACCATGATTGCCTGATCCCGCGCCAGTGCGCCAAGGATCACCTGATATTCCGGCCTTTTGGCCAATCGAAAGCGTTACAGATGAAAACCAAAATGAAACTTCTGGCCGTGCTGGCCGCACTCTGCACACCTGCCATTGCATTGGCCGATGATACGATGCCGATGATGGCGCCAGTCACCCAAACCACGCTGACCCTGACCGATGGCTACGCCCATGCCACATTGCCCAACCAGCCTGTCGCGGGCGGCTTTGTGACTATCGCCAATACGGGCGACACTGACGACCGGCTGGTTGCGGCGTCGTCTGACATCGCCAACGTGATGCAAATTCACACCATGGCGATGGATGGTGATGTGATGGTCATGCGCGAACTGACAGATGGTTTGCCGGTGCCTGCGGGCGAAACCGTGGCGCTACAACCGGGTGGCCTGCACATCATGTTCATGCAGCTGAACGGCCCTCTGGTGGCTGGTGAAACCGTGCCTGTCACGCTGACATTTGAAAATGCCGGTGATGTCGCAGTTATGCTGCCGATCCGCAATAAAATGGTCGGTGGCATGGGCCATGGCGCAATGGGGAGCCAATAACATGGCTGCTGCCAATCAGGGCAGAATGCGGACCGCCATCGCCATTGGCAGCCTGCTGGCGTCGGCGGTGCTGATCTGGTTTGCCTGGATTGCGCCAATGTTGCAGGATACGTCGGCTATCGACCTTGGGCAGGGGGACTATGCCCTGCAAGGGTCCGACGGCCAGCCCTTTACCCAACAGACGCTGGAAAACGGGCCGACGGCTGTGTTTTTCGGGTTCACCCATTGCCCTGATGTCTGCCCGACCACGCTGGCCGATATCGCCCTCTGGCAGGATGAACTGGGGCCGGCGGCAGACGATCTGCGGTTTTATTTTGTCACGGTCGATCCTGAACGTGACACCGTGGATATGCTGGGTGATTACGTTGGCTGGGTGCCCGGTGTCGTCGGCGTCAGCGGCAGCGTGGCGGAAATCGAAAAGGCCAAAAAGGCATTTCGCATATTCTCGCGCAAGATCCCGCTGTCGGATGGTGAATACACGATGGACCACAGCGCCTATGTGATGCTGTTTGATGAAGACGGGGAATTTTTTGAACCCATCGGCTATCAAGAGGAACTGACCCGCGTAATGGCCAAGCTGAACCGGCTGTTGAATAGCTGATCACCGGTCCCGCGCGCCGCTGTGCCACGCGGGATCGCTTTAATCCGACTGCTTTGGATGATCGTCGTATTCCGTGTCCAGCAGAATACGTGCTGCGTCGCCATCCAGGTCGTCGTATTGGCTGTGCCGTAGCGTCCACACAAAGCCGAACAAGGCTAGTCCGGCAAGGACAAGTGACACAGGCACAAGGATAAACAGAATATTCATGCCAATTACCTTACCCTAAGTGCGTTCAACAGCACAGTGATGGAAGACGCCGACATCGCGATGGCCGCCCCAAGCGGCGAGGCAAAACCAAGTACCGCGATCGGAATTGCGATCATGTTATAACCTGCGGCAATCGCGAAATTCTCGATCACGCGGCTGCGGGCCTGCCGGGCCGTTGTCAGCGCGTCCGGCAGCGCAGCGAGGCTTTCGCTCAGCAGAACGATATCAGACGCGGTGCGCGCGGCATCCAGTGCCGACGCGGGCGAGATTGACGCCTCGGCCTGTGCCAGTGCTGCGGTGTCGTTCAAGCCGTCACCGACCATCAGAATACGCTGTCCGCCGTCCTGCAAGGATTTAATCATACACAGTTTTTCGGTTGGGCTGACCCCGGCGTGCCACTCGGCGATATCAAGCGCGCGCGCAACCTTTTCCACCGCATCGTGATTGTCGCCCGACAAGAGGATCACCTTGCGGCCCGCCTTTTGCAAATGGCGCACGGCCTCTGTGCTGCCGGGGCGGAGGGTTTCGGTCAGCTCTAACGGGATCAGAGGGTCATCCCCGATGGCCAGCACAGGCGAGTTTTCACCACCGATCCATGCCGCGCTGCCCAGGCGCACAGGCACGCCGTTCCAGATCGCCGAAACGCCTTGGCCGGGATGTTCCCTGATGTCTGTCACGGGGGCCGGGCGGGTGGACCGGGGCAGGGCGGTTCCCAGCGCACGCGCGACGGGGTGATCCGATCCGTTGGTCACCGCTTTCAGCACGCTGCGGGCCTGTTCGGACATGCCCATGACGTCGAACGCCGCCTGGCCTTTCGTCAGGGTGCCGGTTTTGTCGAACACGACGGTATCAACCTCGGCCAGCCGTTCGATTGCGGTGCCGTTCTTGACCAGCATTCCCAGCCGGAAAAACCGGCCCGTTGCGGCTGTCATCACGGCTGGCACCGCAAGCCCCAGCGCACAGGGGCAGGTGATGATCAGCACTGAAATCGCGACGTTCAGTGACCGGGGTGTGTCGCCGGTCAGGATGATCCAGCCAATAAAAGTGGACAGCGCCAGCAAATGCACTGCCGGTGCGTAAATCCTTGCCGCGCGGTCGGCCAGCGCGGTGTAACGGTTGCGCGCGCCCTCTGCGGCCTCGACCAAGGCTGCCATGCGGCGCAATGTCGTGTCTTCGCCCACGGCCGTCACTGTCACGGTCAGGGGGCTGGTCAGGTTGATTTCCCCTGCGGCCAACCTGTCACCGGGCGCCACGGCGATGGCGCGGCTTTCCCCGGTGATCAACGACCGGTCAAGGCTGGATTGCCCCGATGCGATCTGCCCGTCGACAGGGCAGCGCATGCCGACAGGCACGGCGATCATATCGCCCACCGCCAGCGCACTGACGCGCACGTCCTCGCGGTGGCCATCGACCAGCCGTGTGGCGCGCGGGGTTTCAAGTGCCGTCAGTTCCTGTGCAGCAGACCGTGCGGCGGCGCGCGTGCGGTGATCCAGATAGCGGCCGGCCAGCAGAAAGAACGTCAGCGACAGGGCCGCGTCAAAATACACATCGCCACTACCAAGAGCCGTCTCATAGATCGATAGCGCAGCAGCCAGAATGATCGCCAGAGAAATCGGCACATCCATGTTCAGCCGCCAGACGCGCAACGCGCTCCATGCGGACTGGAAAAAGACTTGCGCCGAAAATGCGAGCACCGGCACCGATATGGCCGCTGATATCCAGTGAAACATGATGCGTGTGCTGTCGTTTGCGCCGGACCAGACAGCGACCGAGAACAGCATCACGTTCATCATCGCAAAACCCGCCACCGCAAGGCGCACCAGCAATGCATTGCCGCGCGGATCCTTGTCAGCGGCGGTGAGCAGGTCCGTGTCCAACTCGCTTGCGGCAAAGCCGACATTGGCCAGCGTGTCGATCAAATCAGTGGCCGGAACCCCCGGCGCGTCGATGGTGACGCGCTTGCGGCTCAGGTTGACGCGGGCGGCACGCACATCGGTCCTTGCGTGCAATGCCTGTTCCACGGTGCCGATACAGGCCGCGCAATGGATGTCAGGCAAGGATAGAACGGTATTGCCCGCTTCGGCCATATGCCGTTTGGCCGTGTCCAGCGCCATGGGCGCAGCCGAGCAGGCAGGGCAGGCGGACATTGCACTGCTCATGGCGTGACTTTCACGATCATGCGCTGCCTGAACGTCGTGCCGTCATCAGCTTGTGCCACCAGCCGCAGGTTCCAGTTGCCCTTGGCAGGGATAACCGTTGCGACGAAATCCTGCCCGTCAAAGACGAATTCAAGCTCTTGATCGTCGGCTACCTGGGTGGCGCGACCCAGAATGGCCGACTGGATATCGGCCTGCACGGGCATCCCATCCTTGCGTAATTGCAGGCGCAGGGTGTCGCCGGACATAAGTGCGCGCGCATCCCAGTCAAGTGCCAGTTGCGCCTTGCGGTCGGCGTCAAAGGTCTGGCTGGCAACATAGGAATTGCTTGTTTCCAGCCCCGGAAAGGTCGCGACGGCTTGATAGGCGAGTGTCAGATTGACGCCGATGATCACCGCAAAGGCGGAAACGGTAATCATCAGCACAGTGCGTCCGGTCAGTGGTTTGTCAGCTTTTGCAGTCATTGGTCAGCCTTTCCGTTAAAGACAGAATCCCGTGAGGCGCGACTGTCGCCGTTCACGTCCTCGACCCAGAACCGCAGATCGGTGCGGTCGGCACTGCTGGCGGGGTCTTGCGGACGGGCCGAGACATAGACCCGCACCTGGGTCGTGCTGTCGGGTGCAACCGTGATAATATTGCCCTCGGCCCCTTCTACGTCGATGCGCAGGATTTCTTCCGACGTAAGCGACAGCCTGAAATCGCGCTCTTCGCCCACCATGTTGCGCAGACGCATATTGTAGACATTGCGCACGGTGCCATCGGCCAGCGTGATATAGGTCGGATTGCGTACCGGCTCGACGGTCATGTCGATATCCGAACGGATAAACAGCGCAAAGACCAGTCCAAGACCGACGGCGGCCCACAATGCAGTATAGATCATTGTGCGTAGCCGAAAGACGTGCTGCCAGATCGGACGCGGAGGTTCGCCGGCGCGTTCGCGCGGTTCATCCGAAAGCGCCAGATAATCGATCAACCCCCGCGGTTTGCCGATCTTTTCCATGACCTCGTCGCAGGCATCGATACACAGCGCGCAGGTAATGCATTCCAGCTGTTGCCCGTCGCGGATGTCGATCCCCATCGGGCAGACATTCACGCAGGCCATGCAGTCGATGCAATCGCCGGTGGTGTTTTCATGTTTCTTGCCGCGCGGCTCCCCGCGCCATTCGCGGTAACCTACGGTCAGTGTCTCATCATCCATCATCGCTCCTTGGATACGGGGCCAGGGGCACATGTAGATACAGACCTGTTCGCGCATGAACCCGCCAAAAATGAATGTTGTGGCCGTCAGTATCGCGATGGTGGAATAGGCAACAGGATGAGCGTCAAAAGTGGCCAGATCACGCGCCAGTGTCGGGGCATCTGCAAAGTAAAAGACCCACGCCCCGCCGGTTGCCACGGCGATCAACAGCCAGACGGACCATTTGGTCAGCCGCAGCCGCCACTTATGCAGATCCCATTTGGCTTTCCACAGGCGCACGCGCGCGTTGCGGTCGCCCTCGATCCAGCGTTCGACGAGGATGAACAAGTCGGTCCAGACGGTCTGGGGGCAGGTATAGCCACACCAGACCCGTCCCAGCGCGGATGTGAACAAAAACAACCCCAACCCCGCCATGATCAAGAGGCCGGCCACGAAATAGAATTCATGCGGCCAGATTTCGATCCAGAAGAAATAGAACCGGCGGTTCGCCATGTCGATCAGCACGGCCTGATCGGGCAGCGACGGCCCGCGGTCCCAGCGGATCCAGGGCGTCAGGTAATAGATACCAAGGGTGATCGCCATAATCCACCACTTCAACTGGCGGAACTTGCCCGACACTCGCCGGGGGAAGATTGGCTCTTGTGGGGCGTAAAGAGGTTGGCTGTCTTGACTACTCATGGGAAATGTCCGGTTCTGTTCGCTGCTTGCTGACTATCGGTTTGGGCAAACGGCGCCCTTGATTCAGATCAAGGTAAAAAAAGACCCCGACCCCCGCTTGCGCGAACAGATCGGGGGTCAGGATCACCCGCTGCGCATGGCGCCCCGGGTCAACATAGGAGGCGGCGGTTATTCTTCGCCGCCACCCAATTGGTGGACGTAGGCTGCAACCGATTTGATCTCGGCTTCGGTCAGGCGGCTTGACCATGGCGGCATCACCCCGAAACGGGCGTTGACGACGGTTTTGGTCAGGCTGTCCACGTCGCCACCATATAGCCAGATGGCGTCTGTCAGGTTTGGCGCGCCCATGTCGCGGTTGCCTGTGCCGGCATCACCATGGCACGCGCTGCATTGTTCCGAGAATATGACCGCACCTTCCTCGGCTGCTGCGGCGTCATGTTCCTGACCGGACAGGGCACGCACATACTGGACGACATTGCCGACTTCAGCCGTTGACAGGATGTCGCCAAAGGCGGGCATCTGCGACCAAAGCGCATCAGGGTCCACGTCGTTGCGAATGCCGTGACGGACGGTCGTGGCGATCTGTTCGATCTGCCCCCCCCAAAGCCAGTCATCATCCAGCAGGTTGGGGTAACCCGTTGCACCGGCCGCCCCTGACCCGTGGCATTGCGAACAGTTCGTGCGGAATACCGCAGCGCCACCAGCGACGGCAAAACGGTGCAGATCGGGATTTTCCGGCAAGACGGCCAGATCAATCTCTGTCAACGCGTTCACCAAAGGTGCGTTGCGGCTTTCCACCTCGTCAATCTGCGCGATGACTTCGGCGCGGGTGGAATATCCCAACAGCCCTGATGTGGCCTTGGTAATGCCTGGCCACGCAGGATAGGCGATCGTGTAACCGACCCCCCAGATGATCGTCAGGTAAAAACACCACAGCCACCAGCGGGGCAAGGGATTATTGAGTTCTTTGATGCCGTCCCAGCTGTGGCCTGTTGTGTCAACGCCAGTGATGTCATCTCGGTTCTGATCGCTCATGTTGCGTCCTCCACCCGGATATCGAGGCTGGCCTTGCACGCGCAGTCAGCGCATTTGTTCGTGCAGCCAGCGGTTTCGTTGCGAAACGGGATCATCGCAGTTTGATCGTGCACCTTGCGGCTGCCGGGACGCCAGGCCCAGAGCACCGTGCCGATGAAGAACAGGGTCAGCGCAAGCAGGACCCAACTGTCCGCCAGTTCGCGCAGGAATGAATATTTGTCCATGATGCCCCCTTAGCGGCTTGCGTCTGGTGTGAAGGTTGAGAAATCGACAAGCGTGCCCAGCATTTGCAGATAGGCAATAAGCGCGTCCATTTCGGTCAGTTCAGGCTGGCCGTCGAAATTGCCGAATACGGCCCCGGGATAACGGTCTTCGACTGCGCCCCAATCACCGTCTGGATCGGCCTGCGCCAGAAAGTCCGCCGACGCGGCGTCGATCATTTCCTCGGTATAGGGCACGCCCACGATGCGATGCGCGTTCAGCAGATCCTCAATGTGTTCGCCGTTAATCGGCGTGTTAGCAAGGAACGCATATTTCGGCATGATCGATTCAGGCACGACCGATTGCGGGTCCATCAGGTGATCGACGTGCCACGTGTCGGAATAGCGCCCACCCACGCGGGCCAGATCGGGCCCGGTCCGTTTTGACCCCCACTGAAACGGGTGATCATACTGCGATTCCGCGGCCAGCGAATAATGTCCATAGCGTTCGACTTCGTCGCGCATGGGGCGGATCATCTGGCTGTGGCAGACATAGCAGCCCTCGCGGATGTAGATATCGCGGCCCGTCAGCTCCAGCGGGGTGTAGGGGCGCATGCCCTCTACATCCTCGATGGTGTTTTCCAGCCAGAACAGTGGCGCGATTTCTACGATCCCGCCGACACTGACCACCGCGAAGGATGCGATGAACAGCAGGGTCGGGCTGCGTTCGAGGATCTGGTGTTTTTCAATGAATGACATTTCTTGTTGTCCTTATTCCGCTGGGACGCCGACACGTGCGGTAACTTTTTCACCGCCGCGGATCGTCATCCAGATATTCCACACCATGATCAGACCGCCCGTCAGGTAGAGAACCCCACCCAGACCGCGCACCACATACATCGGGAACTTGGCGCTGACGGTGTCGGCAAAGCTGTTGACCAGGAACCCCTGCGCATCGACTTCGCGCCACATCAGGCCTTCCATGATGCCGCTGACCCACATCGAGGCGGCGTAGAGAACGATGCCAATGGTGGCCAACCAGAAGTGCCAGTTGATTGCCGACATCGAATGCATCTGCGCACGTCCCCACAAGCGCGGTGTCAGGAAGTAGAGCGCGCCGAAGGTGATCATGCCGTTCCAGCCAAGTGCGCCGGAGTGGACGTGCCCGATGGTCCAGTCGGTATAGTGCGACAGGCTGTTGACCGCACGGATCGACATCATCGGTCCTTCGAAGGTGGACATGCCGTAGAATGCAAGGCTGACAACCATCATCCTGATGATCGGATCGGTGCGCAACTTGTCCCAAGCGCCTTGCAGCGTCATCAGGCCGTTGATCATACCGCCCCAGCTTGGCATCCACAGAATGATCGAAAACACCATGCCCAGCGTGCCGGCCCAGTCGGGCAGCGCGGTATAGTGCAAGTGGTGCGGACCAGCCCAGATATAAAGAAACGTCAGCGCCCAAAAGTGCACGATGGACAGTTTGTAGCTAAAGACCGGCCGTCCGGCCTGTTTCGGCACAAAGTAATACATCATGCCCAGGAAACCAGCCGTCAGGAAGAACCCAACCGCGTTGTGTCCATACCACCACTGCGTCATGGCATCCTGCACGCCCGAGAAAAGCTGCACGGATTTGCTGCCCCAGATCGAAACGGGCACGGCCAGGTTGTTGACGATATGCAGCATCGCGATCGTGATGATAAAGCTCAGCAGGAACCAGTTGGCCACATAGATGTGTTTTTCACGACGGGTAAAAATAGTGCCGAGGTAGGTGGCAAGAAAGGCGACCCAGACGATGGTCAGCCAGATGTCGACATACCACTCGGGCTCGGCGTATTCTTTCGATTGCGTGGCGCCCAGCAGGTAACCCGTGGCGGCCAGCACGATGAACAGTTGATAGCCCCAAAAGACGAACCAACCCAGATTGCCGCCCCACAGCCGTACGCCAGATGTGCGCTGCACGATATAGAACGACGACATGATCAGCGCATTGCCCCCAAAGGCGAAAATCACCGCCGAGGTGTGCAACGGCCGCAAGCGCCCGAAATTGGTAAATGGCTGCGCCCATTCAAGGTTAAGCGCGGGAAAGGCCAACTGGAAAGCGATGATCACGCCCACCAGAAACCCCACAACGCCCCAAAACCCAGTGGCGATGACACCTGCGCGGACTACGCCGTCCATGTATCCATTGTCATCGACAGTGGGTTTTGGTTCATCGGTGCGGCGCAGCACCCAAACGAACATCCCGAAGCCAATTGCCATGATCAGCAGGGCGTGGACCTGATAGGCCAGGTCGCGGGCAAAATTTGCGGCAAGTGCAGCAATAAGGGTCACAACCCCTAGTGCTACAAGCTTGATATAGTCAGTCATGATCGGATCTCTTTCACCAGTGCGCGCACAAGGAACGGCGCGGCTGTCCAAACTGCGGTCATCTCTGACGGGTCGCGGGGCCGGATGCTTTGATCTGGATCAAGTGTGAAAAACCTGCCGCAGTTTGCGCTGAGTCAAAGCGCGATGCGCGCTGTGTTTGCAGATTGCCGCAAAGAGATCAGGGAAATGGCGACATGCATTATCAGGCGATTGCAACAGTTCTACACCAGCGTGACCTGGAAAATAGTGCGCTTGAGGTCGCCATAGACGCCGCGCGCAGATGGGATGCGCACCTGCATATCCTGTGTGCCGGGGTGAATCACGCAGACCCGGTTTTTTACTATGCCGGGGCCCAAGTCGTTTCCATGCAACAAAATATCAAGCAAGCCCAAGAGGACGCGATCTGTATGGAGGAAGCCGTACGTGCCCGTCTGGCGCGAGAGGACATCGCCTGGGACGTGCAGGCCGTGACGGTCCTCTTCAACGGGCTCGACGCCTTTCTGGCAGACCAGATGCGTTTCCATGATCTGGTGATTCTGCCAGCGCCTTATTCAGAGCGGGCACAGCGGATTGATGTCGCAATTTTTGAAGCCTGCACTTTCGGTGCGGATATGCCCGTGCTGGTCGTGCCTAAAGATGGGGCCGATCTTGATATAATGAAGGTGCAGGTCGGTTGGGATGACGGGCGCGAAGCCATGGCCGCGAGCCTTGCCGCCTTGCCGTTGCTTCAACTTGCCAAACAGGCAGAAATTGTCCTGATCGATCCGCCGCGTCATACCGCCGACAGGTCGGATCCGGGGGGAAGGCTAGCGCAGCATCTGGCGCGCCATGGCGTCAAGCCCGAGATTTTCGTGCTGGCAAGGACTGATGAAACCATTGCTGCGCAGTTGCTTCGTCGGGCGCATGAGCGCGACATCGACTTGATCGTCATGGGGGCCTATGGCCATTCGCGCCTGCGCGAAGCGATTGCCGGCGGCCCGACACGCGATATGCTTCATATCGCTGACCTGCCTTTGCTGATGGCCCGCTGAAAGGGGGTCAGTAACCCGCCACCTCGCGGAGGGCGTCGATATCGGGGATTTTCACGCCCCGTTTGCCTTCCAATGTGATCAATTCTTCATTCTTGAGCGCGGAGAACTGGCGGCTTACCGTTTCGATGGTCAGCCCGAGATAATCTGACATTGCCTCGCGCGTCAGCGGAAGGGTGATCTGGCGCTCGTTCAGGGTGTGCCGCTTGTCGGGGTCGCTTACACGCTTTTCTATCATCACGATAAACGTGGCGATCTTCTCGCGTGCTGTCTTGCGTCCGAGCAAAAGCATCCAGTCGCGGGCGGCGTCCAGCTCATCCAGGGCCATTTCAAGCAACCGTTGCGACACATGCGGTGTTGTGCGCAAAAGTTCCTCGAACCGGGGCTTCTGGAAACAGCACAGGGTGACATCTGTCACGGCCGTCACGTCATAAGGCGCAGTGTCGCGGCCCGGCCGTCCGATGAAGTCGGAGGGCAACAACAGACCGACAGTTTGCTTGCGCCCGTCTTCCAGCATTTGTTCCAGCGTCGCAGTGCCCGTCACAACGGACCCGACGAATGGCATCTGATCACCTGCAAAGATGATTGGCTGGCCTGCATCGTAATTGCGGTAAGTCTTGATGTTGTCCAGCGTCGTCAATTCGTCCGGTTCACAGCTTGCGCAAACCGCCCGATGGCGGATCGGGCAAGAATCGCAGGATTTTTCTTTGCTGAAACTGGTTTTCATGGAATTTCGATAACACGCCAATGCCTTGCAGGAAAGATATACCCGGCGTCCGGGGCACGTTCTTTCCGACAGCCGTTCTGATCGATCACGCGATGTTACGCAGGGTCCACGCGGTGATTTCCGGCAAGGTTTCATTCATCAGGCGTTGAAAGGCGCTGGCAACGGCGGCACCGCTGTCATTGCCGACTGGCAACGTGCGGGCGAACTGCTGCGACGTGATGACGCGCTGGTCGCGGTCGCGCAGCAATGTGCAGGTCAAATCCAGCACAGCGCGCAGGCCGGCACCGTCCAGCACATCGACATCAAACCTGTCGATCCGGGTCAGAATCACGATATCCGGGATCGGACCGGCATTGGGAACGCCGACAAACCCGATTTGCCCACTTGATGACAGTGACTGGACCAACAGCAACTGGACAAGTCCAGGCACATCGTCAGACCAGCGCGCGTCGGGCAGATAGGCGATGGACTGTGTCCCCGACCTGATCAGCATACGGTCGGTGGCAAGGGCGACAGGTGCGGTCGCATCGGCCACCAATAGTGTCCGCCGCGTGATCGCGCGCCCCTGCCCAAGATCGACCGGACGCAAATCAAAGGTATCGCGCGGCTCTGCTGCGGCATTCAAACGCGTGATCGCGGTGCATCCGGGAAGGATCAGCGCGCCCAGAATGGCGCTGCGGCGGGATATGGTCAGGCCGTTCATGTGCTATCTCCTGTAGTCCGGGACCGGGTTCTGCAAAACAAACCCCGCCGGATCGCGCGAAATCTGCTGCACCAGCGCATTGATGGATCGGATCAACGCCCTTGCCTCGCCGCCCAACTGGCCGAAATCGCGCATACCGGGGGCTGCGGCGGATATGGCGCTGCGCACCTCGGCGACGGTACTGCGCAGGTCGGTGACGATTGCCGGGATCACATCCGTGACGCCGGCAGTGGCCTCTGCCAGTTCGGAAAATGCGGTGCGGGCATCAGACAAGACAGGGCCAAGGTCTGTTGTCATGATCCGATCCGCATTGGCGAACGCGCTATCCATGCTGGCAAGTGCCGTATCGGCGTTTTCCAGCGTCAGGTCCAATGCGTCTGTCAGGGGGGCAAGGCCCGTGTTGATGAATTCATCGATGGTGGCGAGTGTTGCGCTGACGTCCTCGATCGCACCGGGCAGGGCCGATATCGCGGTGTCTGCGTTTTCAAATGTCCGGTTGATCGTGGCCATGGTTTCATCTGCCACGCCCAGGGTTCTTTCGGTGGCCTTGCCAAACTCGGCCAGTTGGTCGGTAAAGTCGGTGATCTGCACTGCCGCGTCGCCGATCGACGTGGTGATTTCCGAAAAGTCAGTCAGCGCCGTATCCAGTTCTTGGCTGGCGGTGTCGATGTTTTGCAGGATGTTTCGCAGGAGGGCCTGATTTTCCGAGCCTGTCATTTCGCGCAACTGGTCGACGACGATAGCGGCATCTTCTGCGAGATCCGGGGCGCTGTTCAGCAGTGATTGCATCGGTGATCGCCGCGACGGGATCAGCGCATGCCCGTCAGCCGAGCGCGTGAGGGGGCCCGCACCGGGGGGGCCGCCAGCCAGCGCGATATAGGCGACGCCGGTGACACCCAGAGATTCGATCTGGGCTACCGTGCCCTCGTTGACAGGCGCGTCCGAGTCGATTTCGATGCCGACATAGACCATGCGAGGGTCGATTTCCCAAATTCGGATGCCGACCACCCGCCCGACGTTGACGCCGTTGAAAAACACATCAGCCGATTGATCAAGGCCGGTCACATCTTCGAACAGAATACCGTATCGGGTATATTGACGGTCGATCTGGACACTGGCCAACCAGATGAAAAAACCCAGCCCACCCAGAATGCCAAGGATCGTGAAAAGCCCGACAAGGATAAAGTGGGCGCGTGTTTCCATCAGGTGATCTCCTTTTGCGCCAATGCGGCCCGGGCGCGCGGGCCTTTGAAATAGGCCGCGACCCAAGGATGATCGACATTCTGCATCTCTGCCATCGTGCCTGTGGCGATAACGCGCTTTTCGGCGATCACTGCGATGCGGTCACAGATCGCGTGCAGGCTGTCAAGGTCATGGGTCACCAGAAAAACCGTCAATCCAAGTGCGGCGCGCAGTTGTGCAATCAGCTTGTCAAAGGCCGCCGCGCCGATCGGGTCCAGCCCGGCTGTGGGTTCGTCCAGAAACACGATTTCCGGGTCAAGCGCGATGGCGCGCGCAAATCCCGCACGCTTGCGCATGCCACCCGACAATTCTGCCGGCAGTTTCGTCAATGCATCCTCGTGCAGGCCGACCATGCGGATCTTGATGTCGGCAAGGGCTGTGCGGGTTTCGGCGCTCAGGTCGGTCTGTTCGCGCATCGGCGCTTCGACGTTCTGGCGCACGTTCAGCGATGAAAAAAGCGCGCCATCCTGAAACATCACGCCCCAGCGTTTGCGCATTTCGCGGGTTTCACGTTCGGATGTATCCCTGACGCTTTGTCCGAAAACACTGATCTGCCCCTCGGCGGGTTTCAAAAGCCCCACAATGGACTGCAACAGCACAGATTTGCCGGTGCCAGAGCCGCCAACAACGCCGATGATCTCTCCGCGGTGCACATCAAGATCCAGCCCATCATGCACCACATGTGTGCCGAAACGGGTCACAAGGCCGCGCACGCTGATAATCGTATCGTCGGACATCATACACCCACAACAGCGAAAAAGATCGAAAACAGTGCATCAGCGGTGATCACAAGAAAGATGGACAGCACCACCGACAGCGATGTCAGGCGGCCTAGCGATTCTGCGTCGCCCTTGACCTGCATGCCTTCATAACAGCCAATAATCCCGATGATCAGCGCAAAAAACGGCGCTTTGATCATGCCGACCCCAAAGTGCCAGACATCCGTGTTGCTGGCAAACCTGATACGGAAAACCCCCGGTGAGACCCCCAGTTCGAACCACGACATCAGTGCGCCGCCGACCAGCCCCGAGAAATTCGCGATAACGCCCAGAACCGGCAGCATGAAAATCAACGCCATGGTGCGCGGCACCACAAGGATGGTCACCGGATCAAGCCCGAGCGTGCGCATGGCGTCGATTTCCTCGCGCATTTTCATAGACCCGATTGCGGCGGTAAATGCCGAACCGGACCGGCCCGCCACGATGATCGCGGTCAATAGAATCCCAAGTTCGCGCAGGATCGAGATTGAAATCAGATCGACCACGAACACTTCTGCCCCGAACTGGCGCAACTGCGCGGCCCCCTGAAATGCCAGCACGACACCGATCAGAAATGCCATGAGCGCCACGATGGGCACGGCACTTAGCCCGACCTGCTGCATGTGGTGAAACATCGCGGTCCAGCGGACTTGCCGGGGGTGCAGGACCAGATAGCCGATCGTGGCAACGACCTGACCCAGAAACCCGGTGATTGCGATGGCCTGCCCGACGCCCCGCACAGTGCTGTGGCCAAACGATTCAAGCCGGTCCGCGACGGTCACGCGCGGGGTGGCGGGCGCGCCGTCATCGGGCATGTTGTTTTCGATGGTGGCCAACAGGTCGGTTTGCAGATCGGTTGCGCCAGTGATTGTTGGCTTGCGTCCGGCCTGGGTCAATCTGCGCTGCAATTTCAAGATTGCCCAAGCTCCGGCCGTATCCAGCCGGTCGACAGCACCGATGTCTATGGCGCTGGCCGTGCTGTCCGCTACGGCGCTCCAGTTCACGCTTTCAATCGTGCTGATCACCAGATCACCGTCAAGGGTGATGGCGTCCCCATCCATGGTCATCCGTGGCAATTGCGTCACGCGCGCACTGCCTGCGGAAATGCCGGTGCATGGCGTGCCTCTGCAGTGCGAGAAGTCCATGACCGAAGATAATACACGCTATGCGTCCTTTGGAAACGCACGTTGAAAGGTCTTCAAAACCCGCCCGCCCGATCTGCAATACGCCAGAACCGGTTTGGGCAGGTCTTTGTATATCTTGGCGAAATCGGCCACGTTGTCATCCGTCGGGCCCGCTGCCGGAACGGGCAGGTATTTTGCGGTGATCTGCGTGGTTTTCGCCGCCCTTTCGATGTCTTCGAACAGCGGTTGTGCCGGTTCTTCGCCATCCGGGCGCATGCAAAGGATCGTTTCATACCCCAATGCATGTGCCTGTGTGACATCCTTTTGGGTCAGCTGGTCGCTGATCGCAAAATCATCTGTGATGCGCCTGATATCCATGTCTTAGCCCAATTGGCAGGTAGAGACCCCAAAAAGCCGATACAACGGGCAGAATTTGAACGCCCCTGTCACGACAAGTATGACGCCTATTCCCATCAGAGTATAGGCCAACGTCGATGTGCTGCCCAATCCCATGAAGTTGATCAGCGGTGCGACGATCAATGCGACGCCAAGTATGATCCGGAGCAGTCGATCCCATGTTCCTACGTTTGCGGTCATCATGACCTCCTTTTGGCGGAATAATTCTGAAAAAGGCTGTATAAAGCCTTTTTCATATTAACCGGCCGGGCCGATTTTATATTGATCTGCCTCAATGTGAAACGGCCATGGATCAACCAGATTGCGCATGACCAGACGAAAAGAGGGCTAGCCGTGCCAGAGGTCGTTTTCAGAACCCGGGGCGTGACCAAAGTGTATCAAACCGGGACGGTCAAGGTCGTTGCCTTGGGTGGTGTCGATCTTGAACTTTACGCAGGTGAATTGACGGTGCTGCTTGGCCCGTCAGGTAGCGGAAAATCGACTCTTTTGAACATCCTTGGGGGCTTGGACCACGCGACCGAGGGGCGGGTCTGGTTTCGGGATACGGAACTGACCGACATGTCCGACCGCGCGCTGACCAGATACCGCCGCGATCATGTCGGGTTCGTGTTTCAATTCTACAATCTCGTGCCCAGCCTGACTGCGCGTGAAAATGTGCAACTGGTGACCGATGTGTCGGTGGATCCGATGCCAGCCGAAGAAGCGCTTGCGCTGGTTGGTCTTGAAAAGCGGATCGATCACTTCCCGTCTGAAATGTCGGGTGGCGAACAACAGCGCGTGGCGATTGCCCGCGCGATCGCGAAACGCCCTGAGATCCTGTTGTGCGATGAACCCACGGGCGCGTTGGACAGCACGACCGGGGTGCAGGTGCTTGAGGTGCTGGAGGACATCAACGCGCGTTTTGGCACGACGACGGTCATCATCACCCACAACGCGGATATCCAGAAGATGGCGCACCGCGTGATCCAGTTTCAGGATGGCAAAATCAGCGATGTGAAAGTGAACGAGACCCGCATCGCCCCGTCCGAGATTGTCTGGTGATGCAGGCGCTTGATCAAAAATTGCTGCGCGATTTCGGGCGTTTGTGGAAACAGGCGCTGGCCATTGCACTTGTGCTGGCTTGCGGCGTGGCGATCCTGCTTGCGGCCATGGGGATGAACAAGGCGCTGAGCGACACGCGCGACACATACTACGAGCGCAACCGCTTCGCTGACATTTTTGCCAATGTGCGGCGCGCGCCGGAAACACTGCTGCCCGAGATTGCCGCCATCGACGGCGTCTGGGCCATCGAGGCGCGTATTGTCGGGGATGCCGTGCTTGACCTGTCCGGCGTGACCGAAAGCGTCACAGGCCGCATCCTGTCGCTGCCAACCGACCGCGCCCCGCAGCTGAACGTGCCGATCCTGCGCAGCGGGCGCTTTCCTGCGCCCGACGCCACGGACGAGGTGATGGTGAATGAACCTTTTGCGCAAGCAAACGGTTTCGTGCCGGGGGATATGTTTCTGGCAAACCTCAACGGGCGCAAACGGGTGCTGACGATCACCGGCACGGCGCTTTCGCCGGAATTTATCTACACGATCGGCCCGGGTGCGCTGATGCCCGACAATGCGACCTTCGGGATATTGTGGATGTCCGAACCCGCAGTTGCAGCCGCCTTTGACATGGCGGGTGCCTTTAACGACATCGCACTGAAACTGACAGCCAACGCACTGCCCGAGGCGGTGATCGACCGGGTGGATACGCTGCTTGAGCCCTATGGCGGGCTGGGTGCGCATGACCGAAGCCTGCATCCCTCAGACTCTTTTATCGACGCCGAAATCAAACAGTTGCGCACCATGGCCGCTGTGCTGCCACCGATATTCTTTGGTATTTCTGCGTTTCTGGTCAGTATGGTGATGGGGCGCATCATTGCGTTGGAACGCAGCCAGATCGGCCTGCTCAAGGCGATTGGTTATTCGGATCTGGAGGTGTGCCTGCATTACCTGATGCTGGCCGCGCTGATTGCGGTGGCCGGTGTGTTGATCGGCTGGGGTGTGGGCAGTTGGCTGGCGCGGTGGCTGTCGCAACAATATGCGCTTTACTTCGAGTTTCCGTTCCTGATCTTTGGAACGTCGCCGTGGGTCTACGGCTTTTCGGGCATTGCTGCCTTGCTGACCACCACGCTGGGGGCGGCGCAGGCGGCCCTGCGCGCGGCCCGTCTGGCACCGGCCATCGCCATGCAACCGCCCGCACCGCCGCAGTTCAAACGGTCCTTCATCGACCGCGCCATGGCGGCCATGCGGTTGCGCCAGCAGACGATCATGATCCTGCGCAGCCTGTTTCGCTGGCCTTTGCGCAGTGCGTTGACGACGTTGGGACTGGCACTCGCGGTGGCCACCGTGGTGGCCCCGTCGTTTATGAACGATGCGCTGGACAAAATCGTGGATAGCGCGTTCTACGAAACCAACCGGCAGGACGCGATGCTGGTCTTCGCCAACGACATGCCAGAAAGCGTAATCGAAACCGCTGCCGACCTGCCGGCTGTGCTACAGGCCGAAGGCCAGCAGACCCACCCAGCGATCCTGCGCCATGGCCCGCATGAAAAACGCGCCGCAATCGAGGCGCGCCGCCCTGACGTGGACCTGAGCCGGGTGATCGACACAAGCGGCCAGCAGATCAATGCGCCGCCGGGCGGGATCGTATTGTCAAAAAGGTTGGCTGACCAGTTGGAGCTGACGGTCGGGGACAGTTTCGAAGTCGAATTTCTGGGTGGCCGGCAGGAAACGCTGACGGTGACCCTGACCAGCGTGATCAACCAGTTCTTCGGAATGGGTGCGTATATGGATCTGGTCTATGTCAACAGCCTGCTGCGCCAGTCGCCGCGCATTTCCATGGTCAATGTGTCGCTTGACGACAGCCAGGTCGCGGACCTGCATGAACGGCTCAAGGATATTCCCAAGCTGATCAGCATCGTCATGATGTCGGATTCGCGCCGGACATTCACGGAAACCATCGGTGAAAACGTGGTGGTGATGAACACAGTCTATATCGTCATTTCCATGCTCATCACCATCGGTGTGGCCTATAATGGCGCGCGCATCCAGCTTTCGGAACGCGCCCGCGAACTGGCCAGCCTGCGAATTCTCGGGTTTACGCGCGGCGAGGTGTCCTACATTCTGATCGGGGAAACCATGTTGCTGGCCTTTCTCGCGCAACCGTTGGGCTGGCTGATCGGCGCGCAGATTGCACAGGCGATGGTCAACGGGTTTTCAAGCGATCTTTACAATATCCCGCTGGTCCTGCGCCCGGCGATGTTCGCCAAGGCCAGCCTTGTCGTGCTGTTCGCGGCCTTTGCGTCGGTGATGATCGTCCGGCGACGGTTGGATAAACAAAGCCTTGTCGCAGTCATGAAAGTGAGAGAATGAAAATGTCCTGGAAACCACGCACATTTGTTCTTGTGGGCCTTGGTGTCACCGTGATGGCGGGGCTCGCCTTTGTGGCATTTCGGCCCGATCCGATCCCTGTGGATCTGCACAAAGTTGACCGTGGTCTGCTTCAGGTGACGATCAATGCCGATGGTGAGACTCGTATTCGCGACATCTACGAAGTAGCAAGCCCGATCACGGGTACCGCCATGCGGTCGCCCGTCGCCGTGGGGGATCAGGTCGTTGCCGGACAAACCCTGGTTGCATCGGTCAGGCCGACCACGCCCGGCCTGCTGGACAGTCGCAGCCTGTTGCAGGCCGAAGCCAGCGTGCAAGAGGCAGAGGCCGCTGTCCATGTCGCGGAAACGGACCTGGAAAAGGCACGGGATGAACAGACCCTTGCCCAGTCACAATATGATCGGGCACAGACGCTGGTCGAACGGGGCGTCGCATCGCTGACCCGACTGGAGGATGCCGCGCAGCGACTGGCCGTCGCCAATGCATCAGTCGAGGCCGCGCAGGCACGCATCGACATGGCCCAAAGCACGCTGGCGCGCACAAGGACGTTGTTGCGAGAACCGGACACCCTGGAACAGGTTGCCGAAGGGTGCTGTCTGCGGATCTATGCGCCTGCGGACGGGGTCGTTCTGTCGGTGGCAAGCGAAAGTGAACGCCCCGTCAGCACCGGCGCCCCATTGCTCAGCGTGGGTGATCCGACCGATCTGGAAATCGTGGCCGATCTTTTGTCCAGCGATGCGGTGCGCATCGGGCCGGGCTCTGTTGCGACGGTTGAACGGTGGGGCGGGGATGACACCTTGCAGGCGACGCTGACGCATATTGCGCCATCGGCAAGAACCAAGGTGTCGGCACTCGGGATCGAGGAACAGCGGGTCGACGCCTTTTTTGACATCACGTCACCGCCGCAGGAACGCAGGACGCTTGGCGATGGCTTTGCCGTTTTCTTGCGCATCGTGGAATGGGAGGCGAAAGATGCCCTGCAAGTGCCGCTGAGCGCAATTTTCAAACGGGATGGCACATGGGTTGTGTTTCTAGCCATCGACAACACCGTTATCGAACGCGAGATTAAATTGGGTCGCCGGAGCAACCAATACGCAGAAGTGCTGGACGGGCTGGTTGAAGGTGATCGCGTTGTCGTGCATCCCAATGACGCGCTGTCGGCAGGGCAGCGGATCGTGCTGCGCAGCACGCTTGCAAATTAAACGGGCGTCGATTTGCCGTCGGAGGGCAAGGCGGGAAAAATATCGGTGCTCAGCTTGATCAGCTTGCCGGTTTCGACCGTATATTGCACATATGCGCGTTCGAGAAATGCAGCCTGCGCCTGTTGCAGCTCGGTCAGGGATTTGCATTGCAGGATTTCGGTCTGGGTCTTGACGTCTTCCTGAATGCGTTCGGCAACAAAGCTGATCATTTCGCTACCCAGCTGAGAGATTGCCTCGGTCCAGGCTGTTCCCATCCATGCCAGCGATCCAAGCCCGGCCTCCTGCAAATGCGCCAGTGTTGCGTGAACCTGTTCTTCGCTATCGGTCTTTTCGGGGGATTTTGCCATGACATTGCCCTTTTTCTGATATGCGGCTGGTGTCTTGATAAACCCGGTGTCGGCCTGTGTGATTGATCCTGATCAAGGTTCCGCTGTGCGCAAGGGCAGTGCGCGCCGCTGCCTGACGCAAGTCAATGTTGCCGCTCAAACACCGCGCTAGGCTGCGTCAAAGCAGAGCGGATCGCAAAATGTTCAGCCGATCATTCACCATCTTCAAGTTGCTGGGTTACGATGTAAAGATCGATCCCAGTTGGTTCTTCATCGCGTTTCTGTTGGTTTGGAGCCTTGCAACCGGGTATTTCCCGCAAACCCTGACCGATACGACACCTACGGGCATTCTGGTGCTTTCGGTGGTATCTATGCTGGGTTTGTTCGGCTCGTTGATCGTGCACGAATTGTCTCATTCGCTGGTCGCGCGCCGATGCGGCGTGCAGATCAAGGGCATCACCCTTTTTGTCTTTGGCGGGGTTGCGGAACTTGAAAGCGAACCACGCGCACCGGGTGCCGAATTCTGGATCGCGCTGGCCGGACCCGCCGCCAGTTTCGCGCTGGCGTTTCTGTTCTGGACGGTGACGTTGCTGGCCCGCGTGCTGTCGTTGCCGGAACTGGTCACGGCGCTGTTTGCCTATATGGCTCTGGCCAACACCGTGCTTGCCGTTTTCAATCTGTTGCCAGCTTTTCCGATGGATGGCGGGCGCGTGATGCGCGCGGTTTTATGGAAACGGATGGGCGATCAGTTGCAAGCGACCGAACGCGCCGCAACGATCGGCGGCTATGTGGCTTACGGTCTGATCGGTCTGGGGCTGTTCAATGTGGTCATGACCGGCCAGCTGGGCAGCTTGTGGATCGTCATCATCGGTATGTTCATTCTGGCCTCGGGGCGCGGGGCCTATGAAGATTTGCGGATGCGCAAGATGCTTGCGGGCAAGACAGTGCGCCACATGATGACGCCCGCGCCCGTCACGATCCTGCCGGATGAAACGCTGACGACACTGGTCGATCACTATATCCTGCGCCGCCGTGTCAGTTTCGTGCAGGTGGTCGATCACAATGTCCTTTTGGGTTACATTGACCTTGATATCCTGCGCGGTATCGACCCAGAAAACTGGCCGCAAATATCTGTTGGCGACGTTTATGTGGCGTCCAGCGCGGAAAATACCGTCACCCCTGATGATACGGCTGAATCCGTGCTGCGCCGCCTGTTGCAGACCGGGCGGCGCAAGTTTCTGGTGGCAACGGGGCATCGGTTGGAGGGTGTCATCACGCTGGCTGATCTGGTGGGCTATATGGACCTTGTCCAGTCAGTCGGCAGAGGGCTGCGAAACGTGGCCTGATCACAAAGCACAAGCGTCAGTCATTTCCAGCGGGTTCTTCTTCGTGCTGCACTTCGGATGAAAATGCATAGCCGATCCCGCGCACTGTCTTGATCAGGCGGGGTTGCGTGGGGTCGCGTTCGATCTTTTTGCGCAGGCGCGCGACCTGATTATCGATCGTTCGGTCAAGTGGCGACCATTCCGTCCCGCCGACCCGATCCATCAACATTTCGCGCGACAGGGTCCGCTTGCGATTTTCAAGAAATACGCGCAAAAGTTTGAAATCGCCGCTTGTCAGATCGACGGAATGTCCGTCCCGGCCGATCAGCTCGAACCGGTCAATTCGTGCTTTCATGCCGTCAAAATAAAGCGTTGAAACGGGGGTGCCTTTCTGGTCGTCAACGAAGGTGACCGTTCGATGCCTGCGCAACACCGATTTCACCCGCGCCTGCACTTCGCGGACATGAAAGGGTTTTGTGATATAATCATCAGCACCCAGTTCAAGGCCGACGACCCGGTCGATGACATCGTTCTTGCCGGTGACCATGATGATCGGAACCTGCGAAAAAGACCGGATATTGCGCGCGATGTCCAAACCATCGTCTGCACCCATCTGCAGATCAAGCGTGACAAGATCAGGCTGCATAGATTTGACAATGGCAAGACACGACGACATGTCCGCCGCCTCGGCGACGGTGTAACCTTCACTTTCCAGAGTCAGCCTGAGCGTCTTTCTGACCTTGGGATCATCGTCAACGATCAAGATCGTCGATTCGGACATGTCAATCACCGTGGTTTTATCGAATGTATGAATTTCATTGACCGTGTTGCATGGCCCGCAGTGACACAACCTAGATTACAATTTGATACAAACGGTTACAAGCAGAGCAATACGGAAAGGACAATACACCATCATGTTTAAGGTTCTACCAACCTGGGGGCAAGCAACATGTATGTTACACGACCTAATGAACAGTTTGAAGAATTTCGTGCCTTGCAGCGTGCACGACCTGCGCAGCAGCGACATTTGCACAGGGTCTGTGCAGGAAAACATCTTTTTCACGAAGGACAGAATGCCCGCAACATCTATGAAGTTGTCAGTGGGGTGCTGCGCCTGACACGTGTCATGGAAAACGGGCGGCGTCAGGTGATCGCCTTTGGCTATCCAGGTGATGTCGTGGGGTTTCCCAGCGACGGCGAATACCACACCGATTGCGATGCGCTGCTTCCGACGACGGTGGTTGTGCATAACCGCAGCGCATTGGAAAGCCCGACCAGCAACGTGGCGCTGCGTGCGCGCCTGCTTCAGGCGGCGCTGCGTGAAATCAGCGCGATGCAGGATCATTTTCTGATGCTGGGCCGCAAATCTGCCGGTGAAAGGGTCGCGTCGTTTCTGCTGACCCTGCAAGAAAGGGTGGGTCTGCCTTTGGGCCAGTTTACGCAGTTTGACCTGCCGATGAGCAGGTCCGACATCGCCGATTTTCTGGGGCTGACCACGGAAACCGTTTGCCGGACCTTTACCCGGCTACGCAAATCCAACGTCATCGCGCTGGATCGCGTGCATACGGTCATCATTCTCAAGCCTGACGCCCTGCGCGACATGGCCGAGGGCAATAACTAGGGCGCAGGCCATAGGTCCTGCAATTCAAGGGGCAGGTTGGCGCGCACGTCTTCAACCTCGCCCCGTGAAATGCGGGCATTGATCACATTAAAGACCGCCTTGATGTCTTGCATCCCGCTGTAATCCAGCACATCGCCGACCTCATCCTCGACTGCTGCGATGAAATCTGCAGCATGACGTTCCCTGACCGGTGTCTTTTTGGGTTGCCAGCCTTCGAAATACATTCCCCGCAGCACGATCGGCAGTTGCGCGGAAAACTGTGCCATCTCGTTTACGGGCAGATGGTCGCGGATGTTGCAAAGAACGGTGCGCAACAAACGCAGCACGTCGCGTTCGCTGGTCCAGCCCAGACGCCCGGACAATTCGTTGACCCAATCGTGGGCTTCATGGACGGTGCGTTCAAAGACATGGATGGTGCGTGTCATGGTCGGTCTCCGGTTTGTTATTCGGGTTCAGTCGGTTTCATGTCGACATCCAGCGCATAGCCTGGATTGCCGATCAGCCGGTTGAACAGTGCAGCTGTCATCGCGCCAACACCCAGCAAAACAAGGGTATAGTTTATGATCCAGCCCACGAAGGGGATAAAGTTCAGCAGCGTCACCACGCAGACTGCGACCGCCAGCACGACCAGACGGATCAGCAGTGACGGATCGGCAGGCCCGCCTGCGGCTGCCATGACGCGCATGGCGATGGCATAGGCGGCAAGCAGATACCCCAGCGTCCACGCCAGAATGATCAGCAGGATACCGAAGGGCACAAAAGGAATGCCAACGATGGTCAGCGCCGTGATCGGGATCAGGCCGAACAGCATCGACAACCCAACGATCCCAAGCAGAAAGATATGTCCGGGCCGGTTGGTGATATCGCGACGCATCCGTGACACATGTTTGGGGGCGAACGTCAAAAAGATGCTGCCAATCAGCACAAAAAAGGCAAGCGTGATCAAAAAGACCGAAAAAAGCGAAATGAAAGTCGGCAGAGCCGGCATTTCGACCTCTTCCCAGGTGTCGCGCATATCGTCCCAGCCCATCCCGCGTGTCAGGCGTTCGTACCGCACACGATCACTTGAAATAACCCGTTCTGGGATGTCGATTTCGGACCGCGATGCATATACAAGCTGCCCCATGATCTGCGCATCCGGCCCAAACGTCATATTGTCCGTGGTCAACCGCACATCGCCCTGGATGACGCTGTTCAGGGCGATTTCGCCGCCGGCGGCTGTCAGCGCCCCCGCAATGGGGCTGTTAACAACAAGCGCACGGCCCAAGAGACGGGCATTGCCCCCGACCGCCGCACCCGGCGAAAGACGCACTGTATAGCCCATGGCGGTCACATCCTGCGCCACATCGGCCCGGACAGTGACAGTGGCGCCAGCGGCATACAGATCGGCGTTGGTGTTGGTGTCCACCTCGACATTCATGCCTGCGATATGCACATCCCCGTCCGACTGGCCGCTGATCGTGACAACCTCGCCCGCGACAAAGATGTCACCAGGCGCATCATAGGTTTGGCTGATGGTCGACCCGGCCATGAAGCTGTCACCGCCATTGGTGGTTGACACAGTCTCGGCTGTGGCCGCGGTGACCAGCAACTGGGCAACCAGAACGATAATTTTGCTGACATTCCGCATGACGATACCTGTTTTGCGTTCGGATTGCCCATTCTTAGCGCAGCATGGCGGTTTGGAATTGAGCAGGGTCAATCTGATCGCGGGCCAGAGAGGTATGGCTCTGGCGTTCCCAGGTCACGGAAAGGAAACCAGATGAATACCCAATTTCCCCCGCAACCAAACAGCCCGCATCCGTTTCTTGAAACACTTCAGGAAGAGATGGAGCGCCTGATCGACCGGCTACGGTTCAATCCGGAACTGGGCGATAGATCGTTCCGGCTTGGCGCATCAGGGCAGATGGTGCCGGCCATCGATGTGTCGGAAAGTGATGATGCGCTGGATGTGATCGCCGAGGTTCCGGGCGTGGACAAGGATGACATCACGGTGACGATCGACAAGGATCAGCTGATCCTGCAAGGACAGAAACGTGATGAACGGGAAGAAGGTCAGGGCAGCTATCGTTTGTCTGAACGCAGCTATGGCACCTTCCACCGCACTATCCCGCTGGGCTTTGTGCCTGGTGATGACGGGGTCAAGGCGGTGTTTGAAAACGGGGTGCTGCGGCTGACAATCCGCAAACCTGCCGGGGCCAGTCCAACCGCACGCCGGATTGAAATCACCACCGCCTGATCCGGCGTCAATGGGCAAGTTGCGCCAGTTTGCGGGCCAGTGCGTCGCGTTCTTCGATCAGGTCCAGCACCAGCGCGACACCGGCAAGGTTCAGCCCGAGATCATGCGTCAGACGGCGCGCCTTGCGGGCCCGCAATACATTTGGCGGCGTGAACCGCCAATCCCCGGCGTCGGCTCCCAGCGGGTCCAGTACGCCGTAATCCACCAGCGACACAACCCACTCTGCCTGCACATGGCAAAAATGGCTCAATTCGCCCAAACTCAGTGTTTCGATGATTTCGATATGGTCACTGTCGGCAAGTTTCATCTGCTTCCTCCTTGATCTTTGCGGGGATCAAAATTCAACTCTTTGGCCATGCGTTCATAGAACGCCCGGGCCTCTGCGGTTTTGACGGGCGGGTTGATGATTTGCAGTTCGGCATAAAGATCGCCCGGCTTGGGCCCCGGCAATCCACGGCCTTTCAGCCGCAACCTCTGCCCGCTGCGCGCATTGGGCGGGACAGTGATCTGCACCTTGCCACCGGGTGTCGGCATCGCGACCTTGGCCCCCAATGCGGCCTCCCATGGGGTCACGGGAAGCGTGACCGATATGTCCCGCCCATCAACGCGAAAGGTCGGATGGGATTTCAGGGCCACCTCGAGGATCAGATCGGCCCCTTGGCTGCCCATGCCCTTCAGGCGCAAGTGCTGCCCGGCGACGATCCCCTTGGGGATGTCGACGGCAATCTGCTGGTCGCGCCACTCGACCCGCCCTTGTGCGTCCACATCAGGCATCCGCAGTTCCAGCGTTTTGCGGGCACCCTTGAAGACATCCTCTAGGTTGATGTCGATGCGCGCATGTTGGGCCGCCGGTCGAGTCGAGGCACGCCTGCCAAAAGTATCCTGCCCGAAGGCATCGAAGAAATCCTCGAAAATCCCGGCATCGGCCCGGCTCATGTCTTCAGGCGCAAAACCATAGCCGCCGCTCCAGCGGTTTTGCTGTTGCTCCTGCTGATGTTGCAGACTTTCCCATTCCGGGCCAAATTTATCGTATGCCGCCCTTTTTTCGGGGTCACGCAAGACATCATAGGCATTCCCGATAGCCTGAAATCTGGCTGCGGCCTCGGTTCCGGCGTTCACATCGGGGTGGTATTTTCGGGCAAGTTTGCGATAGGCGCGCTTGATTTCGTCAGGGGTGGCATCGCGCGCGACACCCAAGGTTTTATAGAAATCGTCTTGCGCCATCCCCAAACCCCGTAGCTTCCCCTGCGGCGCAGGCTAGCGGGTGGGGCTGATGCAAAGATTGATCCATCTCAATTTCAAATGTTGTCCGCTCCGATACGACTGATCAGCAGCCAATGCATAAAGGAGCCGGTCATGCGAAAACAAACCATACTTGTCCTGCAAGGTCCCCAGGGGACAGAGGCAGACCTGTCTTATCTGGCCGATACGGCGCGCGCGCAGGATGCGCATCTTTCGGTCCTGCACATTGGCCCGACCGAGCCGATCCCGGCCTATGCCTATGGCGGGATGCCTTACGGCGCTGTCGAAATTCCGCACAAATGGGTCGAGGAGCGTGAGTCTCTGGCGCGTGATCTTGATGAAAAACGCAAGCAGACCAATCATTTCTTCGAAAAAGAAGGCGTTTCGGGCGAAGCAGGGGTCATCTGCACTTTTCCCGCAAGTCTGGATGATGTGGTGGCACCACGCGCGATGCTTTGCGATGTGGCGGTGATTCAGGACGATCTGCGCAGCTATGACGATGCCTTCCGCAATCTGCTTTACGGGGTGCTGTTCAAATCTCCTGCCGGGATCGTGCTGAACCCGCACCGCACCGAAAAACCGTTGCAGCCTGCGCATGTATTCATCGCATGGAACACCAGCAAACCTGCCGCCCGCGCAGTGCGCGAGGCGCTGCCGATGCTGGTCGCAGCCAAGCAGGTGACGATCGCCACATTCGATGCGGTCAAGAACGAAACCGCTGACGGTGAAGAACCCGGTGCCGATCTTGCCAGATGGCTAAGCCATCACGGCTGCAATGTGACTGTGCGGCAATATGATTCTGCCGGCGTCGAATTGGGCAAGGCGATCCGCGAACACGCAAGCGGTGTGGGCGCCGATCTGATCGTCATGGGGGCCTATGGGCATACGCGGGTCCGCGAGGCCGTATTTGGCGGCACGACCCGCAGCATGGTCGATCAGAAAGACGCGGCGGTCTTTCTGGCGCATTGATACGACCGGGCCGGTCAGGCAGATGTCTGCCCGGTCCGTCATCTGCATATCCCAGCGGCCAGACCGTCACGCTATTTGCCACACAACAAAATTTAACCGGTAGGCATCATCCGCAGAATCTCGCCTACAGCGGCTATCGCGTTGCCAGGGGCTTCGATAGCTGTTTGAAAGCGACATGTCGTTCATGTGATGTTTCGGAGCCTGCCTTGACCACTACCCTTATTGTTCTGGCGCATCCTGATCCGCGCTCCTTCAACGGTGCGTGGGCAAACGCAACCCGGCGCGCCTGTGAAGCCTTGGGTGATACTGTTCTATGCTCTGATCTCGTGGCAATGGGATTCGATCCCGTCGAACGTGCCAGCCATTATCCTCACCGACCGACTGATACCTGCTTCGATGCGCTCAAGGCGCAGGAAGAGGCCGCCGCTCAGCATCTGCTTCCCGCAGACGTAAAAGCGGAAATCGAAAAGCTACGGCGTGCAGACCGTGTCGTCTTTCACTTTCCGATCTGGTGGTTTGCGCCTCCGGCAATTCTCAAAGGCTGGTTTGATCGTGTCCTTGCCCATGGCGAGCTTCACTGTGTGCAGCATCGCTTTGACGCGGGTCACTTTCGGGGCAAAAAGGCGCTGTTTTGCGTCACCACCGGCTCTAACGAAAAAGAGAGCGCCTTTAACGGGAAAGAGGGCGACATACAGATGTTGCTTTGGCCCGCAGCTTACACATTGCGGTACCTTGGGTTTTCGGTTGCAGTTCCCGAAATCGTGCATGGCGTTCATGGATACCACCGGGGCGCGCGGCAGGAGGTCCTTCACGATCGCCTTGCAGGCGTCTTGGATGCACAAGACAGGCTCATGACGGAATTCGACAGCCGCGCCTTTTTTCGATTCAACGCGGACACTGACTTTGATGAAAATGGTGCTCTAAAAGCAGATCGTCCAAGTTATAGCCATTTTATCAGAAAAGACCCCTGAGGGAATTTTCAAATGTTATGAAGCGTATCAATGTCTGCTTCAAAGGCTTTGAGTTCTGCGTTACGACCAAGCCACGCAACGAAAGTCCGGTGGCTGGAAATGATTTGACGACCCGCGATCCTGTCATACGCCATGCACAAGCAAAGGATGCCCTTGCGTTGGCGTCCTGCATCGACGCGGCATATGCCCAATACGCTGGGCGCATCTCCGATTTGCCCCCTGTTTCCGACGGGTGTGCAGAAGACATTGCCATTAATCAGGTCTGGGTTGCCGCGCTAGACGATAAGGTCATTGCTGGCCTCGTTCTTGTCGCCGATGAGGGGTTCATGAAACTGGCGAACCTGGCGGTCCATCCGGATCATGGCGGGACAGGTCTGGGACGCAAACTAGCCGAGTTTGCAGAACGCGAGGCTGTCCGTCAGGGGTTTAACGAAATGCGCCTGAACACCCACGTTGATATGCCTGAGAATGTTCGTCTCTATCAGCACTTGGGTTGGGCAGAGGTGGCGCGAAGCGGCAGTACCGTCTCTATGAAAAAGCACCTGTCGGATGACTGACACACGAAACGACCACGCAAATGGCTGAAATGACAGCTCGGACGTCTGATCATTTACAGATCAGGCTTTGGCGTCCTTGGTGGGCACGGCTGATATCTGTGGCTTAGGCCGGACATAAAGGCGGATACTTGATTTTGGATGCGGGACCGGGTCGCTTGCCCCTAAAGTTGCGCGGTATGTGGGTGAATTGGTTGCCATCGACACGCTTGAGAAATTGATCGATATTATGACAGACAAGCACTCGCAAGGATTGCTTCATACTCTGCCCGCTTCGAAAGACGCAGCAAGATAGGCCCGCGCTCGCGTTCTAGCGGGCGCATGCCCCCGTCGGCGAAATAACTGAAGACACTGACGCGGATCCACGCTTAAACGCGCGCCCAATTGAACGCATTGACTTTCCACGCTGCCAACGGTCCCAAATCTCGGTGCGCTGCGCGGCCGAAAAAAATCCTGCGACAATATTCCATCCACGACAGTCCTTCTTTTATTTAAAGATCAAGGGATTGTGTCGATCAGTTGAATCCGCCGCCCGAAACAGACATTCGTTTAAATGAAAATATCTTGCGCCCTCGGACGCCCGCTGTGCGAAGGTGCACGCTGTGACTTTTTCGTATCCGGAAAGTGACAAGCAAACGGTTGCGGGCGAATCTGACCGGTAGAGCAATGAAGCCGAAGCATCCGCCTCGCGCAATTTGCCACCTTGTCTGTTCACATCTGTTGATGTGAAGGCCGCTAAAATGACTTGCCCAATAAAAACAAGGACTACAACTTGTGCTGTAGTCCTTGTTTTTATTGGCACCGAACTGGAGCGGGCGAAGAGATTCGAACTCTCGACCCTAACCTTGGCAAGGTTATGCTCTACCCCTGAGCTACGCCCGCATCCGATCAGTGAGGGCTGATCTATAAAGACTCGGCATGCTCTGCAAGGGTAAAATTGCACATAGCGTCATATTTTCCTGCGGGCCGAACTGCGACAAGGGCAGGCGGCCCCGTGTGGCCCTCCATCACGCTTTCAATCATATCCCAGCGGTTGCCGAAAGGGTCCTTGAAAAGCGCCACACGGCCATAAGGTTCGTCGCGTGGCGGCTCTTCGAAATGCACGACGCGGGCTTGCATGGCAGTGTGATCCCGCTCGGAATCTTCGGTCTGTAGGCACAACCAGACACGGTCACCGCCTTGATTGCCGATTGTGTTGGTCTATCGCCAACCGCGCGGGCCAGCAGAAATTACGTCTGCGTATCCCTGGGCGCCACCCTTCTTTTGCGACCCTCAAAGCAAAAGGAAATCGCCAATGCGATTGGGCAGACCGCGAAAGCTGTTTACTCCAACTCTACCAGCAAATCCTTGGCGTCGATCTGGCTGCCGGCCTGCACATGCACGGCCTTGACCACCGCATCGCGTTCGGCGTGAAGGCCGGTTTCCATTTTCATCGCCTCGATGGTCAGCAACAGGTCGCCCGCCTTGACGTGTTTGCCGACCACGACAGATACCGTCGCCACCACGCCGGGCATCGGTGCGCCGATATGGTTGGGGTTGGCAACGTCTGCCTTGGGGCGCTGCACCTTTTCAGCCGCTGCCAGCCGGTTCATCACGCGGATCGTGCGGGGCTGGCCGTTAAGTTCAAAGAACACCTTGACCTCGCCGTCCTCGTTGATGTCCGACACCGCTTGCAGGCGGATTTCCAGCGTCTTGCCGGGGTCGATTTCTGCGGTGATCTCCTCTCCTGGTTCCATGCCGTAAAAGAACGTGCGCGTCGGCAGGGTGCGCACAGGCCCATACGTCCGGTGCCGCCCCATGTAGTCAAGGAACACCTTGGGATACATCAGATAGCCGTTCAGGTCTTCGTCATCGACAGGCTTGCCCTCCAACTGTTGGGAAAGATCTGCGCGGATGTCCTCCAGATCGAGGGGAGGGAGAGATTTTCCAGGCCGTTCGGTGATCGGCTTTTCGCCCTTCAAGATCTTGTTCTGGATCGCCTTTGGCCAGCCGCCGGGAGGTTGGCCCAGACTGCCGCGCATCATGTCCACCACGCTGTCAGGGAATACCACATCGACGTCGGGATCTTCGACCTGCGCGCGGGTCAAGCCCTGGCTGACCATCATCAGCGCCATATCGCCCACAACCTTGGAAGACGGCGTAACCTTGACGATGTCGCCGAACATCGCGTTCACATCGGCATACGTCTGTGCGACCTCGTGCCAGCGGTCTTCAAGTCCCAGAGACCGGGCCTGTCCCTTGAGGTTGGTGAATTGCCCCCCGGGCATCTCGTGCAGATAGACTTCGGATGCGGGGGCCTGAAGCCCGGACTCGAAGGCGGTGTAATGGGCGCGCACCTGTTCCCAATAGTTCGAAATCTCGCGGATTGCCTTGATATCAAGGCCTGTGTCACGGTCGGTGCTGCGCAGTGCCTCGACAATCGAACCCAGCGTGGGCTGCGATGTATTGCCTGACAGCGCGTCCATCGCCGCGTCGACGCAATCGACACCGGCGGCGCTGGCAGCCAGCACTGTCGAAATCGCCGCGCCCGACGTGTCGTGCGTGTGGAAATGGATCGGCAAGCCGATTTCTTGTTTCAATGCCTTGAACAGGGCGGACGCGGCAGGGGCCTTTAACAACCCGGCCATGTCTTTCAGGCCCAGCACATGCGCGCCTGCGGCCTCAAGCTCCTTGGCCATGCCGACATAGTATTTCAGGTCGTATTTGGCCCTGTCGGGGTCCAGCATGTCGCCGGTATAGCAGATCGTGCCTTCGCAGACCTTGTTCGCGGCAATCACCGCATCCATCGCCACACGCATGTTTTCGACCCAATTCAGGCTGTCAAACACGCGGAACACATCGACCCCGCTGTCAGCGGCCTGGGCCACAAACGCCTGCACCACGTTGTCGGGATAGTTGGTATAGCCCACCCCGTTGGACGCGCGCAGCAGCATCTGCGTCATGATATTGGGCATGGCCGCGCGGATATCGCGCAGGCGCTGCCATGGGCATTCCTGCAAGAACCGATAGGCCACGTCAAACGTGGCCCCGCCCCAGCATTCTACGCTGAAAAGTTGGTGCATCTTCGCGGCATATGCGGGGGCAGCGTTGATCATGTCGATTGACCGCATCCGCGTCGCCAACAGCGACTGGTGCCCGTCGCGCATGGTGGTATCGGTGATCAGCAGGTGCGGCTGGTCACGCATCCAGTCTGCCACCGCCTCTGGCCCGAACTGGTCAAGGATCTGGCGGGTGCCGGGCGTGACATCTGTGGTTGGGCGCACCGGCGGGCGGGGTTTCTTGATGTCGGCGTGCGGCAGCGGGCGGCCCGCGGTCTCCGGATGCCCGTTTACGGTGATATCCGCGATATAGGTCAGGATCTTGGTCGCCCGGTCGCGCCGCTTGGTAAATTTGAACAGTTCGGGCGTCTCGTCGATGAATTTTGTGTGGTATTCATTGTTCAGAAACGTCGGATGCTTCAGCAGGTTTTCAACAAAGGCGATATTGGTGGACACGCCGCGAATACGGAATTCGCGCAAGGCGCGGTCCATCCGCGCAATCGCCATTTCGGGGGTTGGCGCGCGCGCTGTCACTTTGGTCAGCAGGCTGTCGTAGTAACGGGTGATCACGGCCCCCGAATAGGCGGTGCCGCCATCAAGCCGGATGCCCGGCCCGGTCGCACTGCGATACATCTGGATGCGGCCATAGTCGGGGATGAAGTTGTTTTGCGGGTCCTCTGTCGTCACCCGGCATTGCAGGGCGTGTCCGTCGAGTTTCACGTCATATTGCGACGCGCAGCCCGTCGCCTCGACCAGTGATTTGCCTTCCGCGATCAGGATTTGCGCGCGGACGATGTCGATGCCGGTTACTTCCTCGGTCACGGTGTGTTCAACCTGCACGCGGGGGTTTACTTCGATGAAATAGAATTCACCGCTGTCCATATCCATCAGGAATTCGACGGTACCCGCACATTCGTAATTTACATGGGCGCAGATTTTTTTGCCCAGATTGCACAATTGTTCGCGCTGTGTGCCGGACAGGTAGGGGGCGGGCGCGCGCTCTACGACCTTTTGGTTGCGGCGCTGCACGGAACAATCGCGTTCCCACAGATGATAGATGGCTCCATGGCTGTCCCCAAGGATCTGCACCTCGACATGGCGGGCGCGCATGATCATCTTTTCCAGATAACCTTCGCCATTGCCGAATGCGGCTTCCGCCTCGCGGCGGCCCTCGCGCACCTTCTCTTCCAGTTCGGATTCGTCCATGATCGGGCGCATGCCCCGGCCACCGCCGCCCCATGACGCCTTGAGCATCAGCGGATAACCGACTTCGGCCGCCTCTTTCTTGATGGCGGTCATATCGTCGCCCAGCACTTCGGTTGCGGGGATGACCGGGACGTCGGCTTGCATGGCGACGCGGCGGGCGCTGGCCTTGTCACCCAGTTTGCGCATTGTCTCGGCCTTGGGACCGATGAAGGTGATGCCGTTGGCGACACAGGCATCAACGAAGTCGGGGTTTTCCGACAGCAACCCATAGCCGGGATGGATCGCATCCGCGCCGGACATCTTGGCCACGCGAATGATTTCCTCGATGCTCAGATAAGCGGCCACCGGACCCATGCCCTCGCCGATGCGATACGCCTCGTCCGCCTTGAACCGGTGCAGGCCCAGTTTGTCTTCTTCGGCAAAGACGGCGACGGTTTTTTTGCCCATCTCGTTGGCGGCGCGCATGATGCGGATCGCGATTTCACCACGGTTGGCAATGAGGATTTTCTTGAAGTCGGCCATGGGTGTTCCTTTGGCAATCTTTTCGCAGTTGCAGCATTTTTAGGCAGGCGCGCGCAGATGTCCAGACCTTTGCATGCATTAGTGTTAGCGCTAACGAAGCGTGTTGGGCAATTCTTTCAGATCACGCGCACCGATCTGACCCATGTTGCTGATCATGTCCTGCCGCAGGATATCCAGCACATGCGCAGCACCCGGTTCCCCCAGAGCGGCGAGCCCGTAATGAAATGCGCGCCCCAACATCACGAAATCCGCCCCCAGCGCCATGGCGCGCAATACGTCCAGGCCACATGCGATCCCACTGTCAAAGATGATCGGCAGTGTCGTTGCGGCGCGGATCTGCGGCAGCACTTCGATCGTGGCGGGGGCCGCGTCAAACTGGCGGCCCGCATGGTTGCTGACCCAGATCGCATCGACGCCTGCCTGTTCCAGTCGCCCGACATCGCCGGGCCGCAGCACGCCCTTGACGATCAGCGGGCCATCCCAGTGATCGCGCAGCCAGGTCACGTAGTTCCAGTCAGGCGAAGTGCGCAGCAGATACCCGATATGCTGGTTGGAGGGCAGGGCCGTCTTGATATCCGAATAACTTTCCATCAGGCGCAGGCGCGGCATGCCGGTCTTGCGGATGCCATTCAGCCATGCGGGACATTGTGCTGCCTGCAACGCCAGCCGAGGTGTCAGTTTCGGCGGGTTGGTCAGCCCGCCCCGTGTCTGCCGTTCGCGTCGCGACGCAACCGGCACATCCACCGTCAGCACCAGCGTGGTGAAACCCGACGCCTTTGCCCGGCTCAGGATATCCTTGCGAATCTCGGGATCGCGCGGCGGGTAAAGCTGGAACCATGCATGGTCCCCGGCCAGTGGCCCCACGTCTTCGGGGAGTTGGCTGGCCACGGTGGAGAGCGTAAAGGGGATGTTTTCGCGCGCCGCCGTGCGGGCCAGCATCTGTTCGGCCCCCGGCCAGACCAAACCCGACATGCCCACTGGTGCGATCCCGATGGGCAGCGGAAAGTGTTTCCCCAGAAACGTCGTGGACAGATCGGGCGTGAATTCACCATGCAGGATCGACGGGGTGAGAAGCACCTTGTCCAGTTCAGTCCGGTTGCGGGCCTGTGTCGACTCTATCCCTGTGGCGCTATCAAGGTATTCCCAGACGAAATGCGGAATACGCCTGCGGGCGCGGGATTTCAGATCAGCGATGGCGGGGTAGCGGGCGTGCAATGTCATGGCGGGCACGCTAGTGCGGCTGTGCCGCGTTTGGCAAGTGGCAGGATGCCTTCGGCGAAGGTATTTGGAAACAGAAGAACGCGGGGAACGTAAGAAGAACAAGCCTTTTCCTTGGTGTCGATTGACGCTATGTTTACCTTTATGAGTAGTTTTTCCGACGAAGATGCATTCGAGGCGGCCGTCCCGCTGAGCCAGCGCGCCATGGCGCGCCCGGCGATGCCCTATCTTGATGGGCTGAACCCGGCACAACGCGAGGCGGTGGAGACATTGCAGGGCCCGGTCCTGATGCTGGCAGGTGCTGGCACCGGCAAGACCAAGGCGCTGACCAGCCGGATCGCACATTTGCTGGCCACCGGCACCGCGCGCCCGCATGAAATTCTGGCAGTGACATTCACCAACAAGGCCGCGCGCGAGATGAAACACCGGATCGGTGCGCATCTGGGTGACGCAGTGGAAGGGATGCCGTGGCTAGGCACGTTCCATTCGGTTTGTGCAAAGCTTCTGCGCCGTCATGCCGAACTGGCCGGGCTGAAATCCAACTTTACCATCCTTGATACCGACGACCAGATCCGCCTGATGAAACAACTGATCGAGGCTGCGGGGATCGACCACAAACGCTGGCCCGCACGGATGCTGTCCGGGATTATCGACAACTGGAAAAACAAGGCGCTGACGCCCGACAAGATATCTGCGGCGGATGCGGGGGCATTCGACCAAAAAGGGGTTGGACTTTACGCCGCCTACCAGCGCCGCCTGCTGGAACTGAACGCCGTCGATTTCGGTGACATCCTGCTGCATGTGGTGACGATTTTCCAGACACACGAGGATGTGCTGCGGCAATACCAACGCTGGTTCCGCTATATCCTCGTGGACGAATATCAGGATACCAACGTCGCCCAATACCTTTGGCTGCGCCTGCTGGCGGCGTCGCACAAGAACATCTGCTGCGTGGGCGACGATGACCAGTCGATCTATGGCTGGCGCGGGGCAGAAGTGGGCAATATCCTGCGATTCGAGGCGGATTTTCCTGGCGCGCATGTGGTCCGGCTGGAAGAAAATTACCGCTCGACCCCGCATATCCTTGCCGCTGCATCCGGTGTGATTGCCGCCAACAAGGGGCGGTTGGGCAAGACGCTGTTCACGTCAGTGAAAGAGGGCGAAAAGGTTCGCCTGATCGGCCATTGGGACGGCGAGGAAGAGGCCCGCTGGATCGGTGAGGAAGTTGAGGCGGCACAGCGCGGCACCCGTGGACGCGATCCGATGGGGCTGGACAGCATGGCAATCCTTGTGCGCGCATCCCACCAGATGCGCGCGTTCGAGGACCGGTTCCTGACTATCGGTCTGCCCTATCGCGTGATCGGTGGGCCACGGTTTTACGAACGTATGGAAGTCCGCGATGCCATGGCCTATTTCCGGCTGGCGGTGTCGCCGGCCGATGATCTGGCGTTTGAACGCATCGTCAACACCCCCAAGCGAGGCCTTGGCGACAAGGCTGTCCAGACGATCCAGCGCACCGCGCGGACCAACGGGGTGTCGTTGGTCGAAGGCGCGCGGTTGGTCTGTCAGGGCAAGCTGCTGGGCGGTAAGGGGCTGAAGGAACTGACCATTCTGGTCGCAGGTCTTGACCGCTGGCACGCGCAGGTAAGGGCCGAAGAAGACACGCACGTTGAACTGGCCGAGATGATTTTGGACGAGAGCGGCTACACCGGGTTCTGGCAGAATGACAAGACGCCAGAGGCGCCGGGGCGGCTGGAAAACCTCAAGGAGCTGGTCAAGGCGCTGGAAAATTTCGAAAACCTGCAAGGGTTCCTCGAACATGTCAGCCTGATCATGGACAACGAAACCGAAGAGGCGGGCGAAAAGGTCAGCATCATGACCCTGCACGCGGCAAAGGGGCTGGAATTTCCCGCCGTTTTCCTGCCGGGCTGGGAGGACGGGTTGTTCCCCAGCCAACGGTCGATGGATGAAAGCGGATTGAAGGGGTTGGAAGAAGAACGCAGGCTTGCCTACGTCGGCATCACCCGGGCGGAGGAGCTGTGCACGATTTCATTTGCCGCCAACCGGCGCGTCTATGGACAGTGGCAGTCGCAAATGCCCTCGCGGTTTATCGATGAACTGCCCGAGAAACACGTAGAGGTTCTGACACCCCCCGGACTTTACGGCGGTGGTTATGGGGCTGCCGGCATGGCGGCGAGCGCATCGCCCGCGATCATGGGGGCGGCGTCGTCTGACCTGCATCAAAAGGCGCATGACGCGGATGTCTACAACTCGCCCGGTTGGCGGCGCCTGCAATCGCGCGGTGCACAGCGGGGCATGTCGATGCCATCCGAGGCGCGTAACATGACGATCGATCTGGACGCGGTGTCGGCCTTTACGATTGGTGACCGGGTGTTTCATCAGAAATTCGGCTATGGAGAGGTCATGGGGATCGAGGGTGACAAACTGGTCATTGAATTCGAAAAAGCCGGGTCAAAACACGTGGTCGCGCGGTTCGTGACCAATGCTGACGCGGCGGATGATGTGCCGTTTTAGGTAGGGCGGGTGCAACCCGCCTGCCGGGGGGGGGTTGCACCCGCCCTACGCCAGCATCGGCCAAAGTGACGCCACCAGCAACACCGCCATCGTCACGTTGAACACCCGCAACCGGCCCGCCGTTCCTAGCCAGCGACGCACCTGCACACCCATCCACGCCCAGACCGTAACCGATGGCAGGTTGGTTGCTGCAAAAACCCCCGCGACGATCAATGATCCGACCAATATGCCACGGTCTTGCGGCGCATAAGCGCTGATCGCGGTGATCGCCATGAACCACGCCTTGGGGTTGACCCATTGGAATGCTGCGGCCTGCAGGAAGGTAAAGGGCTTACCTGTTACGGTTTTTGCCTCGGGCGGGACCGCATTGGCGATTTTCCACGCCAGCCACAGCATATAGGCCGCGCTGACGACCTTTAGCGCGATGTTCAGCACAGGATATGTCACGAAAATCTGCAACAACACGATGCCGACCATAACCACCATGAACGCATGGCCCAGCGAGATGCCCAGCATATGCGGCACCGTCCGGCGCAGCCCGTAATTCGCGCCCGATGCCAGCAACATCAGGTTGTTCGGCCCAGGTGTGACCGAACTGGCAAAGGCAAAGCCGACAAGGGCCAAAAGGATTTCATAAGTCATGACCGCAGCTTATGCCGCCCTGTTTCGCCATGCGCCAGATACAAAAAAACGGCCATGCCCGGGAGGAGGTGGGCATGACCGTTTCTTATGATCGGCGCCCCCCTGCGTCTCGGGAGGAGAAGAAGCAGGGCGCGTCCTCGCTGGCGTTGCTCGGGAGGAGGTGAGCGCGGCCTGCGGTATGATCGGTTCCAACCCGGGAGGAGGTGGGCGGTTCCGAATTCCGTCTAAAGTGGTGGCATCCGGGAGGAGGATGGATGCCACCACCTTATTGATGACCGGGCTCTCAGGGAGGAGGCGGAGCCCCGGTCGTTTCAGATCGGTCCTTCAGGGAGGAGGTGACCGACCCGATCCTTGAATTACTTGCCGTAGGCGGCTTCGATCGCCAAACCCTTGATCATGCTGCGGCTCAGGCCCAGATCGCCCAGATCGCGGTCTGACAGACCGTTCAGTTCACGCAGGGTTGTGCTGTAGATCTTGTATTTGGCGCGACGGTCGGCCAGTGATGCGCGCAGCGCGGCGATCCGGTCACCAAATGCGAACCCGCCAGCGGCTGTTTCGGTTTGATATGTCATCGGTTGTTCTTTCTATCTTGTGTCTGCTTGTGCGGCCCTTGCCGCTGCTGTTGTGACCAAGATGTATGATTATGCTGCGATTGCACAATGGACGATTGGTCAATGCTGCTATGCAGAAACTGCATAAGCGATGCTGACCTAAAGTCATCCAATTGTTACATTTTGCACCATCTGTCCTGCTTGCCTTGCGCTTTGCCCAAAACGTGCCAAATGTTGACCGTAATTAAGGCGCAATGCGAAAAGGAGCCCGTGCAATGCCCGTCACCCGTGATGAAATATTAGGCGCACTGTCCCGACTCACATTGCCTGGTGGCGATAACATCGTGTCCCGTGACATGGTCCGCGCCCTTACGATCGAGGGCACCACCGTGCGTTTCGTGATCGAGGCGCCGACCCCAGCAGAGGCGGCAAAGATGGAAGGTGTTCGGCAAGCCGCCGAGCAGATCATCGCGGCCTTGCCGGGGGTTGATACCGTCTCTGTTATCCTGACGGCGCATGGTCCGGCCCCGAAGGCGCCGGAACCGCCATCGCTGAAGGTTGGCCGCCATCCGACCCCGCAAGCGGGACCGGCACGGGTGGCAGGTGTTGACCGCATCCTTGCCATCGGATCGGGCAAGGGCGGTGTGGGTAAATCCACTGTGTCGTCAAACCTCGCCGTGGCGCTGGCACGCGAAGGGCGTCGCGTCGGCCTTCTGGATGCAGATATCTACGGCCCCAGCCAGCCACGCATGATGGGTGTGTCCAAACGTCCGGCCAGCCCGGACGGCAAGATCATCATTCCCTTGCAGGCGCACGGTGTCACGATGATGTCCATCGGGCTGATGATGGACCCCGACAAGGCCGTCGTCTGGCGTGGTCCCATGTTGATGGGCGCGTTGCAGCAGATGCTGGGGCAGGTGCAGTGGGGCGAACTGGACGTGCTGATCGTCGATCTGCCCCCCGGCACGGGCGATGTTCAGCTGACGCTGTGCCAGAAAACCCAGTTGACTGGCGCGGTTGTGGTCAGCACGCCGCAGGACGTGGCGCTGCTGGATGCGCGCAAGGCGCTGGATATGTTCAACACACTGAACACGCCGGTTCTTGGGCTGATCGAAAACATGTCCACATTCATATGCCCCTCTTGCGGGACCGAAACGCAAATCTTTGGCCATGGCGGTGTCGCCGCCGAGGCGGGCAAGATCGGCGTGCCGTTTCTGGGCGCCTTGCCTATTGACCTGGACACGCGGCTGGCCGGCGATGCAGGCACGCCGATTGCGGCAGGTGACGGGCCGATGGCCGATGCCTATCGGCAACTGGCACGCCGGTTCATCGACGGCGGCATGGCGTGATCATCCGCCAGGCAGAACTGGCGGACTTCGATGCGATCTGGCCCTTGTTGCGCGAGGTATTCCGCAGCGGCACGACCTATGCCGTCGACCCCGCGATCAGCAAGGATGATGCGCGCGTCTATTGGATGGCAGCCGCACGTGCCACCTATGTCGCCGAAGGTGCGGGCGGTATTGTCGGGACGTATTATATCAAGACGAACCAGCCCGGCGGTGGTGCACATATTTGCAACTGCGGATATATCGTGGCGCCATCCGCACGCGGTCAGGGGCTGGCGGGGCGCATGTGCGACCATAGCCAGCAAGAGGCCCGCGCGCTGGGCTATACCGCGATGCAATTCAACTTTGTTCTGGACAGTAACGACGGGGCCGTTCGGCTTTGGCAGCGGCTGGGATTCGCCATCGTTGGCACAATCCCCGACGCATTCGACCATCCATCCAAAGGCATGGTCTCAGCATATGTGATGCACAAGCGGCTTTAGATCGGTCCCTCCGCCAGCGTCAGCATCCTGTCGGGCAGTGGGCGCTGCAGGCGCAGCGCCTGCTCTCGGGGCGCGGTCAGCCACATCTTGATTGCCTCGGGTGAGATCAGGATCACCGGCATGGCCTTTGGGTGGATCGGCGCGACCACGCCGTTGGCGTCGGTGGTCAGAAAGCCGAACAGATCGTCGTTCGTCTGCCCTTCCTTGACCTTGCGCACAGATGTCCAGTTGGTCCAGATCCCTGCAAAAAACGCGAGCGGCTGGCTGTCGTCCAGCGCGAACCAGCGCGGACCGACGCCTTTCTGGAACTCCGAAAACGCGGTGAAGGGAACGACACAACGATGGTCCGGTCCCAGCCACCTGCGCCAATGGGGTGACGCGGTGTTGCGGATATTGGTCACGCCCTTGTCCGCGTTGCGGGTTTTGAGCGCGAACGCGGGCGAGGGCATCCCCCAGCGCATCATACGCAAGGTCGGACCGTCAGGGGTATTTGCAACGACCGGTGCAGATTGATCGGGGTAGATCGCGGGCAGGGCGGGCAAATTGCCGGTTTCATCTGTGATCTCGTCGAACAGCGCCCGGATCGCCGCCTGCCCCTTGGTCATCGAATAAAGATTGCACATGGTCCGGCCCTTTTGCCCGTCGCCCCGGCGATGATGCCGTCACAGCTTGCCGCCTGCAAGTCTCTTCCCGCCGTCGGGAAAACATGGAATCGGCATGGAAAACGAATCACATCATGGCAAGATTTGGCTAATTCAGATGATGAAAGCACCGTGATTTCTGCAATTTCATAGCCAGGCGCCCGGTCTGAGCAATGAAAACCGGGATTTTTTGGGAATTTTCTGAACATGCAGCTGGATAACTACATTTAGTCCCTGCAAAAGATCATTCCGCTACAAATATGCCAAATTTTACTGTAATTGCCCAGATGCACCACGCAAGTACTCTGTTTTTTGCCATAAGGTTCCATGTAATCCCAAAAAATTGTTGATCGAATGGCCAAGTGGTGCCACAACTGTTTCACGGTAAGGGCGAACAAGACTTCAAATCGGGGCGCATAGAACCCCAACCGGCAAAGCCAGGTTTCATACAGGCTTCGTCTTTACCAAGACCAGATCCGGCGCGTGAGCGAGCAGACATCCCCCCAGGTGGCACGCGCAGTCGGACTTTCCCAGAAATGGGACGAGGGCGGCGGATTGTGCAGTGGCAGCAGCGCAATCCGCCGTTTTCACATTCAGACAGACGATTTCGGGGGCGGTTATTAAGAAGGGCCAAGGGACAGTGGTTCTCAGTTTCACAGGCGAACACACCCAAAAGGTGGACGGCAAGGGGCGCATGTCGATCCCGGCCGATTTTCGTCGTGTCCTCGAAGCCGGCGATCCCGAATGGACCCCGGGGTTAAGCCCGCGGATGTATCTGTTGTATGGTGATCACCTGAAAAATGAATTGCACGGCTACACGGTTGATGAATTCAACAAGGTCGTGGCCCAGATCAACGCGCTGCCGCGCGGGTCCGACAGCAAGAAAAAACTGTCGCGCCTGATCATCGGGCAATCCATCAAGTTGGATGTCGATAAGGATGGCCGCACCGTGATGCCCATCAAACAACGCCAGAAACTGGGAATTACCGAAGGCGATTTGCAGTTCAGTGGCCTTGGTGACCACTTCGAGATCTGGAAAGCCGAGACCTATACCGCCGAAATCGCTGATGACCTGAACGATTGGCTTGCCGCGCAAGGCGATGGTTTCGATCCGCTTATCCTGCTGGACGAATAGGGGGCAATGATGTCAGCTGCCGCAGACCCCGCACCACATATCCCCGTCCTGATCCGCCCACTGATCGATGCTGTTTCACCCGTTTTCGGCGTCTGGCTTGATGGCACCTTTGGCGCGGGCGGTTATACCCGCGCGCTGCTGGCCGCAGGCGCCGATCAGGTGATCGCGGTTGACCGTGATCCGCTGGCATTTGAAATGGCTGCCGACTGGGCCGCCGAGTATGGCGACCGGATCCGCATGGTCGAAGGCACGTTTTCACGGCTGGACGAATACGGCACCGATCTGGATGGTGTGGTGCTGGATCTTGGTGTCAGTTCCATGCAGCTTGATCTGGCCGAACGCGGCTTTTCGTTCATGCGCGAGGGGCCGCTGGATATGCGCATGTCGCAATCCGGCCCCTCTGCCGCTGATCTGATCAATACCGCGACCGAGGCCGAACTGGCTGATATCATATATCTTTATGGCGAGGAGCGCGCATCGCGCCGGATCGCGCGAGCGATCGTCGCGTCGCGACCGCTGACGACGACATTGGAACTGGCCACTGTGGTGGCATCCTGCCTGCCACGCCAGAAACCGGGGCAAAGCCACCCCGCAACGCGGACCTTTCAGGCGCTGCGCATCGCGGTGAACAACGAATACGGCGAACTGGCCGAGGGGCTGATGGCCGCAGAACGTGCGCTGAAACCCGGCGGGCAACTGGCCGTTGTCACGTTTCATTCGGTCGAGGACCGGATGGTCAAACGGTTTCTGCAGGCACGGTCGGGCAATGTGCCCAACGCCAACCGGTACGCGCCTGCGACCGAACAGATCACCCCGGCGTTTCGTATCGAAAAACGCAAGGCAATTGGCCCGGACGCACAGGAATTATCCGAAAACCCCCGGTCGCGGTCGGCCAAGCTGCGGGTTGCGATCCGCACCGATGCGCCTGCCGAACCGATTGATCCGGCATCGCTGGGGATGCCGATGATGAAAGGGGGCAGATGATGCGCGGCTTTCTTTACGTGTTGTCCGCGTTTGCAGTCATGGGGCTGGCCTTTTGGGCCTATCAAGAAAACTACAAGACGCAGGCAGCGCTGAAAGAGGTGCGCCAGTTGCACGCAGAGATCGGGGCGGCGCATGAACGGCTGAATATCCTGCGTGCCGAATGGGCCTATCTGAACCGGCCCGACCGGCTGGCGGATCTGGCGGATTTGAATTTTGACCGTCTGGGCCTTCTGCCGCTGATGCCTGACGCCTTTGGCCAGGTCGATCATATCATCTATCCCTTGCCTCCCATTTCACCGATCATCAACCCGATCGAGTTGTCCAGCGAAGCCTTTGATGACTGGGAGGATCCGCTATGACCCGCACCCCCCTGCGCCCGCTGGCGCGAATCCTCAAGGCCCGCGCCAAGGGTGAAAACCCCGATGTCATCGCCGCCGAAAATCTGCGCAAGCGGCACGAGGCGATGGCCGACAAGACCCGCCAGCGCGCCGAAGGACGGCTGTTGGTGCTGGGGCTTGCGTTTTTCTGTGCCTTTGTCGTGATCGGGGGTCGGATGGGGACACTGGCCTCTTCCGTGCCGGAAGAACCGCGCGCCACGACTGTGGGCAATCCCATCATCGGGCAGCGGTCGGACATCGTGGACCGCAACGGGCGTATTCTGGCGACCAACCTTGCCACCCATTCACTGTATGCCCACCCGCGCGACATGATCGACCCCGGAAATGCCGCGCGCGGTCTGGCCGCGATTTTCCCCGAACTGGACGAGGCGGAGCTGCTGGACGATTTCACCGGCGACCGGCGTTTCCTGTGGATCAGACGCCAGATCAGCCCCGAACAGATGCAGGCGGTCCATGATATCGGGTCACCCGGCCTGCTGTTTGGTCCGCGCGAGATGCGGTTGTATCCAAACGGCCCGATTGCAGCACATATCCTTGGCGGTGCCAGCTATGGCCGCGAAGGTGTCGCCAGTGCCGAAGTCATCGGCGTGGCGGGCGTGGAGCGCCAGTTTGACGCCTATTTGCGCGATCCAGCCAACGAAGGCGCGCCACTGCAACTGTCGCTTGATCTGACGGTGCAGGCGGCCGCCGAACAGGTGCTGGCCGGTGGCATGTCGATCATGAACGCCAAGGGTGCCACGTCGGTCCTGATGGATATTCACACCGGCGAGGTTATTTCGATGGTGTCGCTGCCCGATTTCGACCCCAACAACCGGCCTCATGCGCCAACAACGGGGGATCAGTCCGACAGCCCGCTGTTCAACCGCGCGGTCCAAGGGGTGTATGAACTGGGGTCCGTTTTCAAGATTTTCACGATTGCGCAGGCCCTTGAACTGGGCCTTGTCGCCCCTGATACCATGATCGACACCCAAGGCCCGTTGACCTGGGGCCGGTTCCGTATTCGCGACTTTCGCAACTACGGCCCCGAACTGAGCACCGAGGATGTGATCGTGCATTCCTCGAATATCGGGACGGCCCGCATCGCAATGCAGATCGGCGCGGACCGGCAGCGGGCATTTCTTGGCGCGATGGGGTTGCTTGAACCCACCCCGGTCGAATTGGCCGAGGCCCCGACAGGCACGCCGCTGTTGCCAGCGAACTGGTCCGAAATATCAACAATGACAATATCTTACGGGCACGGCCTGTCGTCGTCGCCACTGCATCTTGCAACCGCATATGCGTCGCTGCTGAATGGCGGCACGCGGGTCGAACCCACGCTGCTGCGGATGGAAAACGCCGTGCGGGGGCCGCGTATCGTCAGCCCAGAGGTCAGCCGCATCGCGATGGGCATGTTGCGGCAGGTGGTGGTGCGCGGCACGGCCTCTTTCGGGGAAATTCCCGGCTATGCGGTTGGCGGCAAGACCGGCACGGCGGACAAGCCGCGCAGGGCGGGGGGCGGCTATTATGACGACAAGGTCATCGCCACCTTTGCCACGGCCTTTCCGGCCCATGATCCACAATATGTGCTGATCGTCACGCTGGACGAGCCGTCTGAAAACACCGGCACCGAACCGCGCCGCACCGCAGGCTGGACTGCCGTACCTGTCGCGGCTGAAATGATCCGTAGAATGGCGCCGCTGCTTGGTCTCAGACCACACGTGGACACCCCCCAACCCGTCGGTGTAACACTCACCTCGAATTAGGCGGGGACTGGGCGATGAAGACACTGGCGGAACTGGGGCTGACGGCGCAAGGCGGGGCCGAGGCGCAGGTCACGGGACTGGCGGTAGACAGTCGCGATGTGCGGCAGGGGTATCTTTTTGCAGCCTTGCCCGGCACGCAGATGCATGGTGCGGCCTATATCCAGACGGCATTGGACAAGGGCGCAGGCGCGATCCTGACCGATGCGCAAGGCGCCACACTGGCCGCCGATGCATTGTCGGGCACGACCGCCGCCGTCATCGTCGCGCAAGACCCGCGCCAGACGCTGGCGCAGACGGCGTCGCTTTGGTTCGGGCCGCATTCGGCGACGGTGGTGGCGGTGACCGGCACCAACGGCAAGACATCCGTGTCCACCTTTTGCCGCCAGATATGGGAGGAAATGGGAATTGCCGGCGTCAACCTCGGCACCACCGGCGTTGAAGGTGCGTGGGCGCATCCGCTGAAACATACCACGCCGGAACCTATCACCCTGCATCGCGTTCTGGCCGAGGCCGCGCGCAACGGCGTGACCCATGTCGCGATGGAGGCGTCAAGTCACGGGCTGGATCAGCGGCGGCTGGATGGCGTGTTGCTGGCAGCTGCGGGTTTCACCAATTTCACCCAGGATCATCTGGATTATCACCACACGTTCGATGCCTATTTCCAAGCCAAGATGGGCCTGTTCACGCGCGTCCTGTCCGAAGACGGTGTTGCGGTGATCAACCGTGACGACCCCAAGGGCAGCCAAGTGGCGGCCATATGCGCAGAACGCGGGCAGGAAGTCATCGGCGTTGGCCGTGCGAGCGGGGCAAGATTACGTCTGACCGGCCAGCGGTTTGATGCGACCGGGCAGGATGTTTTGTTTACATGGCAGGGCACACCCCGACAGGTGCGGCTGAACCTGATCGGCGGCTTTCAGGCCGATAACGTGCTGCTGGCGGCAGGGCTGGTGATTGCCGCAGGTGCCGTTCCAGACGATGTGTTCGATGCGCTACCGGCGCTGGGCACGGTGCGGGGGCGTATGGAACTGGCCGCGACACGTGAAAACGGGGCGGCGGTGTTTGTTGACTATGCCCATACGCCTGATGCGGTGGAAACCGCGCTACAGGCGATGCGCCCGCATGTGATGGGCCGGATCATTGTGATCGTGGGGGCGGGGGGCGACCGCGACACCGCCAAGCGCCCGCTGATGGGGGCGGCTGCGGCCCGGCACGCCGAGGTGGTCATCGTGACCGATGACAACCCCCGCAGCGAAGACCCCGCCGCGATTCGCGCCGCCGTCATGGCTGGTGCCGTTGATGCGGGTGGCACGGATAATATCACGGAAATCGGCGACCGGGCAGAGGCGATCTTGCGTGGAATTCACATGCTGGCCCCCGGTGACGCGCTGCTGGTTGCGGGCAAGGGTCATGAAACAGGGCAGATCGTGGGCGACAGCGTGCTGCCCTTTGATGATGTGGAACAGGCCAGCGTTGCCGTTGCCGCACTTGAGGGAAAGATATGACACTTTGGACCTCTGCCGATGCGGTTGCGGCGACCGGTGGCCAAACCACGAAAGATTGGCAGGCAACGGGTGTGTCTATCGACACCCGGACCCTGCAATCCGGTGATTTGTTCGTGGCGTTGAAAGACGTGCGCGACGGGCATGATTTTGTCGCACGGGCGCTGGAGAACGGTGCTGCTGCTGCGCTGGTCACGCATCGCCCTGCCGATGTGGCCGATGACGCACCGCTGCTGATCGTGCCCGATGTTCTGGCCGCACTGGAGACGCTGGGCATCGCGGCGCGTGCGCGCACCCAGGCACGTGTGGCCGCAATCACCGGATCGGTCGGCAAGACCTCGACCAAGGAAATGCTGCGCGCTGTGCTGTCGCGACAGGGCCAATGCCACGCCGCCGAGGCCAGCTACAACAACCATTGGGGTGTGCCGCTGACCTTGGCGCGGATGCCCGCCGACAGCGATTATGCGATCATCGAGATCGGAATGAGCAATCCCGGCGAAATCGCGCCCCTGTCGCGCATGGCGCGCCCGCATGTGGCGATGATCACGACGGTGGCGGCGGCGCATCTGGCGTCATTCGACAATCTGGCGGGGATCGCCCATGAAAAGGCCGCGATCATGGACGGGATGGAACCGGGCGGGGTGGCTGTTCTGAACGCCGATATCGAAACGGCAGGCATCTTGCGCGACCATGCTGTGCAAACCGACGCGCGGCAGGTGCTGTTCGGGGAAACCGGGGCGGACTGGACGGTGGGAAATGTCCGGCTATCCGGCGACGTCACGGTGATTGCAGCGTGCCACGCCGGTCAGGACTACCTGTTTAAACTGTCCGTTCCGGGGCGGCATTTCGCGATGAACGCGGTTGGCGTGCTGGCCGTGGCCGAAGCGCTGGGCGCTGATCCGGTCGCCGCATCGCTGGATATCGCAACCTGGGTGCCACCCGCAGGCCGCGGCACCCGCGAGGTGATCGTGATCGACCGCGCAATCGAGACCGAAACGCTCGATCTGATCGACGACGCGTTCAACGCCAACCCCACATCGCTGGCCGCATCGCTGGAGGTCGTGGCCGCAGGGACGCCCACCGACAACGTGGGCCGGATCATGAAGGGGCGGCGCATCGCAATACTGGGCGATATGCTGGAATTGGGCCCTGATGAGGTCGCGATGCATCGTGGCATGGCCGCCAACCCGCATCTGCAATCGCTAGACCTGATCCATTGTGCCGGACCACTGATGCAGCATTTGTGGCAGGCCCTGCCCAAAGGGCAGCGCGGCCAATGGGCACCAACCGCCGCAGAACTGGTCGGACAGGTGTCGCGGTTGGTGGACACCGGCGATGTCGTGCTGGTCAAGGGATCGAAAGGCAGCAAGATCAGTCTGGTCGTTGACGCCATCCGCAAACTGGGGCATCGCCGCTCCTACGAAGAATAAGGTTTTCTGACATGCTCTACTGGCTGACCGCGCTTTCGGATGGCGGCGATTTTTTCAATCTCTTTCGCTATATCACGTTCCGGGCGGGCGGGGCCTTTATGACGGCGCTGTTGTTCGGGTTCATCTTTGGCCCGCCCCTGATCAATGTGTTGCGCAGACGGCAGGGCAAGGGCCAGCCCATTCGTGGTGACGGCCCCGAGGGGCATTTCATCAAGGCGGGCACGCCGACCATGGGGGGGCTGCTGATCGTCGGTGCGCTGACGACATCGACCTTGCTATGGGCGCGGCTGGATAACCCGTTCGTCTGGATGGTCCTGTTCGTAACCCTGTCCTTTGCCGCCATCGGTTTCGCCGACGATTATGCCAAGGTATCCAAGCAAAACACCAAAGGCGTTTCCGGCAAGGTGCGGATATTGCTGGGAATTTTGATTGCAGGGATCGCGGGCTATTGGGCGGCGGCCTATCACCCTGACGATCTGACCAACCAGCTGGCGCTGCCGATCTTCAAGAATACGCTGATCAACCTTGGCATCCTGTTCGTGCCATTTGCGATCATCGTGATCGTGGGGGCGGCCAATGCGGTGAACCTGACCGACGGGCTGGACGGGCTCGCGATCATGCCGGTGATGATTGCGGCGGGGACGTTCGGGGTGATTGCCTATGCCGTGGGGCGCACCGATTTCACCGAATATCTGGATGTGCACTACGTGCCGCAAACCGGTGAAATACTGATCTTCAGCATGGGTTTGATCGGCGGAGGGCTTGGGTTTTTGTGGTATAACGCGCCGCCTGCGGCCGTGTTCATGGGCGACACCGGGTCGTTGGCACTGGGCGGGGCATTGGGGGCGATTGCCGTGGCCACCAAGCATGAAATCGTGCTGGCCATTGTGGGCGGGCTTTTCGTTGTCGAGGCCCTGTCGGTCATTGTACAGGTTCTCTATTTCAAGCGCACCGGCAAGCGGGTCTTTCTGATGGCGCCGATCCACCATCATTATGAGAAAAAGGGATGGGCCGAGCCCCAGATTGTGATCCGCTTCTGGATCATCTCGCTGATCCTTGCGATGATCGGATTGGCAACGCTGAAAGTGCGCTAGGTCGGATCAAAGCCAACGCCATTGACCCAAATCAAGGCAAGAGGCGCCGTGCCGCGCAATCCTCGTGCAAATTGCAAGGAGGCACGGTGATGAACGTCGAAACCCAGAAACAGATACTGTTGGCCCGCCGGGCCGAGATTACGGGCGATCTGCAAGAGATCGAAGACCAACTGGACGAGACCCCGACCAAAGACTGGGAGGATCGTTCGTCGGAGCGGCAGGGCGATATCGTGCTGGAGGCGCTGGGAAACAAGGAACTTGACGAATTGCGGCGCATTGATGCTGCGCTTGACCGGATCAGCAATGGCACCTACGGCGTCTGCGTGCAATGCGGAGAACAAATATCGGACGCGCGGCTGGAATTGTTGCCCGCTACGCCGCTGTGCAAGGATTGCGCTGTCTGAACGCGCGACGGAAATGGAACGATACCACGTATCAGCTTTGTCGCATCATGATGGAGCCTGAGATGACGTATCTTCCGTATGCATTCTTGTTTGTTCTTGGGGGCGTGTGTCTGGCTGTTTTCATGACCTCACCGATTGTATAGGGTCACGCCCCCGCCAGGGTATCGACGCCGTACAGGCATTGCGCCTGACCCTTTCATCGGATCGGCGTGTCTTTCAGGCGGCCGGGAAACCACAGCCTTTGCCGGCTGCGGTTTTCCCGAAGGCGTCAGATCACAGCGCGCTGTCGATGGCGGTGCCGGCGTTGCTGATGTCTTTGCCGACGCCCTTGACTGTCTCGCAGGCTGTCAGGCTGAGAATGGCTACAATGGCAAGAAATCTGATCATGTGTCTGTCCTTTTGAGTGGTTGGTGTCGATCGTATGCTTTGGTTTCAGCAGCTGCAAGTCTGGCATGGCTCAATCAAGAAATGCGGCGGCGGTTGCCGTGAATGCACGGGGTTCTTCGGCGTGTAGCCAATGGCCCGCACCGGGAATTTTCGCAAAGCGCGCTTTTGGAAAAAGCGCCTTTATTGTCGGCCGGTGCGCAGGTTGCACGTAATCCGACGCACCACCGGACAAGAACAGCACCGGCCCGTCAAAATGCCCGGCCACTTCGGGAAAGCCAAGGATCTTGTCCATTTGGGTGGCCAGCACATCCAGATTCAGCCGCCAGCGCCGATCTTTCATATCAAGGCTTTGCAATAGGAAATCGGCGACCCCCGGTTCCAGATCACCCAAAGCCGCGCGCGCATCACTGCGGTTTTCAATCGCGGCCAGATCAACGCCGCGCATCGCGTTCAGCGGGCCCATTTGCGTATGTGTATAGACCACCGGTGCGATATCGGCCACGATCAGTCGGCGCACCTTTTGCGGATATTTCAGCGCCAGCACCATCGCTGCCTTGCCACCCATGGAATGGCCCAGCACGTCCACGGGCCTGTCCATCAGTTGCGCCAGATCATCGGCCATGTCGTCATAGGAATTGCTGTCATACCACGGGCTGCCCCCATGGTTGCGCATGTCGGCGGCAATGACGGGCCGCTTCTCTGACAGGCGCTTTGCGATCACGCCCCAGTTGCGTGCCGATCCGAACAACCCATGGGCTATCAGAAGTGGCGTGGTGTCGGGGCCTGGATGGTTAACCGTGTTCAACATGCATCTGTTCTAACCCTTTGCGCCCGCCAGATGCCAGAGGGATTGAGTGGCGACGCAAACACCACTAATCGCCCGATCATGGATAACGGGCTGAACCACAAGATTGCCGAGATCAGTACCCTGATGCGCAGCCAGTTGCGAATCAGGGGCCGTGACCTGCATGTGCAGTATCGCAGGGCAGGGCGGCTTTTGCCGCGCGCGGTACGGCGCGATATCCTTTATCTGCTGGACACGTCGGCCTTGGGCGATAACCCGAAATTGGCCCGCATGATCAACCATGACAAAATCAGCCGCGCCCACCGGAACATTGTGGATTATCTGCAAGGCCTTGATCCAAAGGCGCAAATGTGGACGCGCATTCTGAATATCACGGCGTCGATTGCATTCGCGCTGATAGTCGCATTCGCGGTGACGCTGTTTGTGCTGGTGCAGCGCGGCTTTATCTGACGTCGGCGTTTAGGGTGGGCCATGACCCACCCTACCTGTCTGATCAAAGGTTGGTATAGATCGGAAAGCGGTCGCACATCGCCTCGACCTCGGCGCGGACTTTTTCTTCGACGGCACCGTTGCCGTCTTCGCCATTTGCGGCCAGACCTTCGGTGACTTCGACGATCCAATCGGCGATCTGGCGGAATTCCGGTTCGCCAAAGCCCCGCGTGGTGCCCGCAGGCGACCCAAGCCGGATACCGGATGTCACGGTCGGTTTTTCAGGATCGAACGGAATGCCGTTCTTGTTGCAGGTGATATGCGCGCGGCCCAGCGATTTTTCGGTTGCGTTGCCTTTCACGCCCTTGGGCCGCAGATCGACCAGCATCACATGGGTGTCAGTGCCGCCGGTGACGATATCAAGCCCGCCTTTCATCAGCTGATCGGCCAGCGCCTGCGCATTCTTGATCACTTGCGCCTGATATGTCTTGAACTCGGGGCGTAATGCCTCGGCGAATGCCACGGCCTTGCCGGCGATCACATGCATCAGCGGGCCGCCCTGAATGCCGGGGAAAATGGCCGAGTTGAATTTCTTTGCCAGCGCCTCGTCATTGGTCAGGATCATGCCGCCACGCGGGCCGCGCAGGGTTTTATGGGTGGTTGTTGTCGCCACATGTGCGTGGGGGAAAGGCGATGGGTACAGTCCCGCCGCCACAAGCCCTGCGAAATGCGCCATATCGACCAGGAGATAGGCCCCCACGCTGTCGGCGATTTCGCGCATTCTGGCAAAATCGATGATGCGCGGAATGGCGGACCCGCCAGCGATGATCATCTTGGGCTGGTGTTCGGTCGCAAGGCGTTCGACCTCGTCATAATCCAACAGGTTGTCCTGTTGGCGCACGCCATATTGCACGGCGTTGAACCATTTGCCCGACTGATTGGGCTTGGCACCGTGGGTCAGGTGGCCGCCTGCATCCAGCGACATCCCAAGGATCGTGTCGCCGGGTTGAAGCAGCGCCGTGAACACGCCCTGGTTGGCCTGACTGCCGGAATTGGGCTGCACGTTCGCGAAACCGCAATCAAACATTTCCTTTGCGCGGTCGATGGCCAGATTTTCGGCCACGTCCACATGTTCGCAGCCACCGTAATACCGCCTGCCGGGATAGCCTTCGGCGTATTTGTTCGTCATCACGCTGCCCTGCGCCTCCATCACGGCGGCCGATACGATGTTTTCCGAGGCGATCAGCTCGATCTCTTTGCGCTGGCGTTTCAGTTCGGCCTGAATGGCTGCGTGCAACACAGGGTCGCGGGTTTCCAGTGTTTCGGTGAAAAAGCCGTTGTCGCGGACAGTGACGTTCATGGGTGCATTCCCCTTGCAAGGTGCGTGTGGCAGAAAAACTGGCGCTGTCATACCCCATGAACCCCATGTTCTAAAGGTCCAAAACGACCATGATGTTTATGAGCGCGTCATGCATGTTTCTTATGCACGACTTGCGTTTCGGCTGCGATCATCCCACAACTTATCGGAACAAAAGGAATTTCTGCCGATGCCACGCCGCAAGATCGCTTTTACCGCCAGTCCGGTCCCTGTTGCGCAAACGGCAATGGCGCAGTTGCGCGACAGCTACGGCGATGTGCCGCCCGAAACGGCGGATGTGATCGTGGCGCTGGGGGGGGACGGGTTCATGTTGCAAACGCTGCATGAGACCCAGGCGTTGAACGTCCCGGTTTATGGCATGAACCGCGGCACGGTCGGGTTCTTGATGAACGAATACCACGCCGATGACTTGTTGGACCGGCTGGACGAGGCCGCGGAAGAGGTGATCAACCCGCTGGCCATGACAGCCGTTACCGCAGACGGCAAAATCAATCATGCCTTGGCCATCAACGAGGTGTCACTTCTGCGCGCCGGCCCGCAAGCCGCCAAGCTGCGGATTTCCGTCGATGGAAAGCTGCGGATGCCGGAACTGGTCTGTGACGGGGCGCTGGTGGCGACGCCTGCGGGGTCCACGGCCTATAACTATTCGGCCCACGGGCCGATCCTGCCGATCGGGTCGGATGTACTGGCGCTGACGGCGATGTCCGCGTTCCGGCCACGGCGCTGGCGCGGCGCGCTTTTACCGAAACAGGCGGTCGTTCGCTTTGACGTGATCGAGGCGGAAAAGCGTCCGGTGATGGCCGATGCCGATGGTGAATCAGTCCGCAACGTCGTCAGCGTTGAAATCCGGTCGGAACCCAGTATCGCGCACCGCATCCTGTTCGATCCCGGTCATGGACTAGAGGAACGGCTGATCCGCGAACAGTTCGCCTGACCCGTGATCAGTAAATGCCGACCCAGCGCGCCGACAGGTCAGCCCGATGTTCGCGTCCATAGGCGACGAACCCAAGGCTGGTAATCGCCTCGGGGCGCAGGGCTTTGCGCATGAACCGGCCCGAGGCTGCAAAAGCGTCAAAGGGGATGCGGACTTCGGTCCAGTCGTCGCTGGTTGCAAAGGCGGCCTGGTAAAAATGCCAGGGCAATACCGTCCCCCGCGTGCGCAAGTGGACAAAGTAATCTTCGCCGTTGCCGCGCACCCGCAGGACGATGCCTGTTGCATCTGCGGGGATCGGATCGGTCAGGTCAACGCGCGTCTGGATGAAACCACCACGGTTTTGCGTGCTGACGTCGCCTTGCAGGTGCAAATAGGCATCCGCGCCGCGGCCTTCCAACTGTGCCGACCCTTCGCTGACGCCGCCCATGACCTGATCGCTCAGGTAGGTCGATTTTTCGGGCGGGGGCGGGGTGTAATCAGCCATGGCTGTCTGTGTCATTGCAGGCCCTGCGAAGCCAAGAAACAGCGCGAGCAGGGCGATAAAGTGGTGGCGCATCCTGTTTCCCCCTCATGGAAAACAGATAAGACACCCACCGCCCCGCGCAAGCCCTAGTCCTGTGCATATCCCAGCGGTTTCAGGGCCGTGCGGATTTCGTCCAGGATGGCCGGATCATCAATCGTGGCGGGCATCTTGAAATCCTGACTGTCCGCAATCTTGACCATCGTCGCGCGCAGGATCTTGCCAGAACGGGTTTTGGGCAGGCGGTCCACAACGGCGACCAGCTTGAAGGCAGCGACCGGGCCAATGTCTTCGCGGACCATCCGGATGCAATCAGCGACGATTTCGGCGTCGGTCTTGGTCGTGCCCTTGTTGGTGCAGACAAACCCCATGGGCAACTGCCCCTTGAGCGCGTCACCTACCCCGATCACGGCGCATTCGGCGACATCGGGGTGATTGGCCAGGATTTCCTCCATGGCGCCGGTGGACAGGCGGTGACCGGCCACGTTGATGACGTCGTCGGTGCGCGCCATGATGTAGAGATAGCCGTCTTCGTCAATCATGCCCGCATCGCCGGTTTCGTAATAGCCGGGGAATGTGGTCAGATAGGATTTCACGAAACGGTCCTCGGCGTGCCACAGGGTGGGCAGCGTGCCGGGGGGCAGGGGCAGCTTGATGGCGATGGCGCCCAGCGTGCCGGGGGGCACCGGGTGTCCGGCCTCGTCGAGGATCTGCACGTCGTAGCCGGGCATCGCCACTGTGGGCGATCCGATCTTGACTGGAAGGGGTTCGATCCCCGCAGGGTTGCCTGCGATGGTCCAGCCGGTTTCGGTCTGCCACCAGTGGTCATAGACCGGCACGCCCAGAATACGTTGTGCCCATTGGATCGTGTCGGGGTCGGCCCGTTCGCCCGCCAGATAAAGCGCGCGCAGGCAGGAAATGTCGTAATCCTTGATCAATTCGCCCTGCGGGTCTTCGCGTTTGATCGCGCGGAATGCGGTGGGGGCCGTAAAGAACGACCGCACGTTGTGTTCGGAAATCACCCGCCAGAAGGTGCCCGCATCGGGGGTGCCGACAGGCTTGCCTTCGAACACCACGGTGGTGTTGCCGTGGATCAGCGGGCCGTAGCAGATATAGGAATGGCCCACGACCCACCCCACGTCGGACGCGGCCCAGAAGACATCGCCGGGGTCCACGTTGTAGATCGCCTTCATCGTCCAGTTCAGCGCGACCAGATGTCCCGCAGTATGGCGCACCACGCCCTTGGGTGCGCCAGTCGTGCCAGAGGTATAGAGGATATAGGCCGGATGGTTGCCGGGCACGGGGACGCAGTCGGCAGGGGTGACACCGTCCTGCACCGCGTGCCAGTCGTGGTCACGGCCCGGGACCAGATCGCATGGCTGCTGGTCACGTTGCAGGATCACGGTGAAATCGGGTTTATGGCTGGCCATGTCGATTGCGCCGTCGATCAGGGGCTTATAGGCCACGATGCGCCCCGGTTCGATCCCGCAGGATGCGGCGATGATCGCCTTGGGGGTGGCATCGTCGATCCGCACGGCCAGTTCATGCGCCGCAAACCCGCCAAAGACGACCGAATGGATCGCACCCAGACGCGCACAGGCCAGCATGGCGACCAGCGCCTCGGGGACCATGGGCATGTAGATGATCACCCGGTCGCCCATTGTCACGCCCTTGTCGCGCAACGCGCCCGCCAGTGACGCGACCTGATCTTTCAGTTCGGCAAAGGTGATCTGCGCCTTTGTCCCGGTGATCGGGCTGTCGTAGATGATGGCGGCCTGATCGGCGCGGCCGTTTTCCACGTGGCGGTCCACGGCGTTATAGCAGGTATTGACCGTCGCATCGGTGAACCACTCATAAAGTGGTGCGCGGCTGTCATCGAGCGCGTGTGTCGGCGGGGTCACCCAGTCGATGGCTTTGGCTTGTTCCATCCAGAACCCTTCGGGGTCTTTCTGTGCGGCGGCGTATACGTCTGCGTAACCCATGGTATTCCTCCCTCACGGTGTTGGAAATGTTTTCGCGGGTTTCGGGCAGGGGGGCAAGCCTGAGTGCAGGCATCACGGGCAGAGTTGTAAATTGGTTTACACAGTCACGGTGGCCTGCGGCCAGCGGGGCTGTCTGCCCCGCACCCCGAAGGTATTTTTGAACAGAAGAAGGGGGGCTGACCCTAGCGGTCGGTGTCGCGGGAATAGCGCGCCCAGTAGTCCTTGATCCATTTGACGGGGAAAAAGCCGAATTTTTCGGGTGTGCCCCAGCGTTTGAAGGGGCCTTTGGTCACGTCTTCTGGGTTTGGGGTGCCGTGAAAGATCACCACATAGCTGTTTTCGGGACGTCGGATCGGGCGCACCAGATTGACCGGGAAATGAAAGACGAGGCTTTTCTTGAAACTCAGGATCCAGCCCTCGGGCCAGCACTGCCGGTCGTTTGCATGATGGTGGATGTAGTCCTGATCGTTGTTTAACTCTTGCACCTCGGCATAGGTCTTGTCGTGGAAGGTTTCGAATATGTGGTTCTGGGTGCCGGCGATGAAGCCAACGACCGAGGAATTGGACAGCAGTGGCTTGCCAAAGATGGAGGGAAACAGGCGTGGTAAGGTATCTGGAATTTCCCGCATGATATGCAGGCCGCCCTGGGCGCGCAGGCGGTCGATCATAGGGGTCAGGTCGCGCAGGACCACCACATCGACATCCATCATGATAACTGGCGTGCCGGGGGCGGCGATACCCGGCGCAAAGGCCGAGAGTTTGGGCCACATACCTTTGTGCCAATCAGATTGGTCCATACGGAACGGGGGGATCGGTTGCGTTTCAATGCCTTTCGCCAGTCCGACGGGGTCGTCTGTCAGGCAGATAAAGCGAAATGGCGTCGTCACCAGATCTGACAGTGCACGGAACAGGATGTTGGTATACTTGCAGGGATACCCCTTACCCCATTTGAAGCATAGAAAGACAGGCCTCTGCACCTCATCCATAATGCGCAACCGGTGTTCCGGCGAGCGCGGACATGTTCAGCAGGCCCCGCGCGGTGATCGCAGGCGTAACGATGTGGCATCGGTTGCCCATACCCATCAGGATCGGCCCCACCTCGAGGCCGCCGCCTTTCATTTTCAGGATGTTGCGCACGCCTGAAGCCGCATCGGTATTGGCAAAGATGAGCGTGTTGGCCGCACCTGGCAAATGCGCCTCGGGGAAGACGCGGGCGCGCAGGTCGACATCAAGGGCAGTGTCGATATGCATTTCGCCCTCGTAGGCGAAATCGCGGGGTGCGCTGTCAAGGATCTCCATTGCTGCGCGCATCCGGCGGCCGGTGTCGCAATCGAGATTGCCGAACTGGCTATGCGAACAAAGCGCGATTTTCGGCTCCACTCCGAAGCGGCGCACGTGGCGTGCCGCCCCGATCGCGGTGTCAGCGATCTGTTCGGGGGTCGGTTCGGGGTGCACCTGCGTGTCGGCCACGAAGAGAGGACCGTCTTCGAGGATCATCAGTGAAAGCGCGCCTACCGGATGCAGATCGGCGGTGCCAAGGATTTGCGTGACATAGTTCAGATGCCACAGGAATTGCCCGAACGTGCCGCAGATCAGGCTGTCGGCCTCGTTGCGGTGGACCATGACGGCGCCGATGGCAGTTGTATTGGTGCGCATGATCGCCTTGGCCAGATCGGGGGTAACACCCTTGCGGGCCATCAGGCTGTGATAGGTTTCCCAATAATCGCGGTAGCGCGGATCGTTTTCGGGGTTCACGATCGAAAAATCCACGCCGGGGCGTATTTTCAGGCCCGCGCGTTCGCAGCGCTGGGCGATCACATCGGGACGACCGATCAGGATGGGTGTGTCGGTGGTTTCTTCCATGATCGCCTGGGATGCGCGCAGCACGCGTTCATCTTCGCCCTCGGCAAAGACGATACGGCGGGCGGTGCTGCGGGCAGCGTCGAACACCGGGCGCATTATCATCGCGGATTTGAAGACGGACCCGTCGAGTTTCGCCTTGTAAACCTTCATGTCGGCGATGGGCCGGATCGCCACGCCGGTATCCATCGCGGCCTGCGCCACGGCGCTTGCCACCACCCCCATAAGGCGTGGGTCAAATGGTTTGGGGATCAGGTAATCGGCGCCAAAGGTCAGTTTTTCGCCCTGATAGGCGGCGGCGGCCTCGGCGCTGGTGGTGGCGCGGGCAAGGGCGGCGATGCCCTCGATACAGGCGATTTTCATCGCGTCGTTGATGTCGGTGGCACCCACGTCCAGCGCCCCGCGAAAGATAAACGGAAAGCACAGCACGTTGTTGACCTGATTGGGAAAATCGCTGCGGCCGGTGGCGATGATGGCATTTGGGTTCACCGCGCGGGCGGCGTCGGGGTCAATTTCGGGGTTGGGGTTGGCCAACGCGAATATAATTGGCACATCGGACATTTTGGCGACCATATCGGGTGTCAGGACGCCCGGCCCTGACAGCCCAAGAAACAGATCCGCCCCGGCGATCACGTCGTCCAGCGTGGCGGGTGTCGTGCCTTGGGCATAAGCCGCTTTTTGCGGTGTCATGTCCGCCGCGCGGCCCTGATAAACCAGCCCTTCGATATCGCACAGCCAGACGTTTTCGCGTTTGACCCCCAGTTTCAGCAGCATGTTCAGGCAGGCGATCCCCGCCGCACCGCCACCGGTGCTTACGATCTTGATGTCTTCGAAATTCTTGCCTGCGACCCGCAGTGCGTTGGTGGCCGCAGCCCCCACGACAATGGCGGTGCCGTGCTGGTCGTCGTGAAAGACGGGGATGTTCATGCGTTCGCGGCAGATCTTTTCGACGATGAAACAGTCGGGGGCCTTGATGTCCTCCAGATTGATCGCGCCGAATGTGGGTTCCAGCGCACAGACAATTTCGGCCAGCTTTTCAGGGTCGGGTTCGTTCAGTTCGATATCGAAACAGTCGATATTGGCGAATTTCTTGAACAGAACCGCCTTGCCTTCCATCACCGGTTTGGACGCCAACCCACCGATATTGCCCAAGCCAAGGACGGCGGTGCCATTGGTGACAACGCCCACCAGATTGCCGCGCGTGGTATAGTCTCGGGCGGTGTCGGGGTTGGCCTTGATTTCGAGACAGGCCTCGGCGACGCCGGGGGAATAGGCGCGGGACAGGTCACGGCCGTTCGCCAGAGGTTTCGTCGCGCGAATTTCCAGTTTTCCCGGCTTGGGGAACTGGTGATAGTCAAGGGCGGCCTGCCGTTGGCTGTTTGCTGTTTCGTCTGCCATGGGTCACTCCAGGATATGGTTTAACGTTAAACCATTTTCATTCCGCAAGGGAAGGTTGCCACGTGATTAATCACGGATCGGGGGCGACATGCAATCTATTCGGGGGTCGGTCTTGCGCGTGCCGAAGCAATAGCCCGGCGGGCCGCGGGCAGGGCGGCGGACAGGACGGGCACGCCAAGGTCGGTCAACCGGTCCGTCGCGGCTGCCATCGACGCCTGCGCCAGCACGATGCAATCAACCGGACCGTTGCGCGCGATATCAAATCGGATTGCGGTTGCGATGGCGGCCGCATAGCGGGTCAAGTCACCGTTTTCGAAATGCCCCCATGCGTCGTCACACAAGAGCAGACGTGCTCTGGTCGCGCCGCAATCGGCCACAAGGTCTGATGTCGCCTTTCGTGTGCTTTCAAGGCAGATCGCAACAAGGGGGACAGAACCAAACGCGCTGGCCTGTTCCATCATCGGCCGGTCGATGCGCAGCACATGGGGCAGGTCCAGTTCATCGACCAGCGGACCAAGGGTTGAACAGGTGCAAACCACAGCATCAGCCGCCGCAAGGGCATGCAAGATCGCCCGGGTGTCATTGCGTACCGATGCCAATCCGTGGGCCCGCGCGCGGTCAAGCAGGGACGGGTCAACCTGATGGGTCACCGTGGCCCGCGGCGCCAGTGCGGCCATCAGTGCGTCAAAGGTCGCGACATGCACATCAGCGGTGTGCAGAAATGAGATATGCATCATGCCCCCTTGTGCAACGGATATTTCACCGGTTCACTGCGGGCAAGACCCGCTTGCAAAGCGGATGCCGCCGCGACAGGATCTGCCCAATGACACAGCCATATGATATCCGCGCAGAAGTACCCCTGCCAACCACCGACTTGCGGGCCGATCTGGGATTTTTTGGTCAGACCCTGGGGATGCGGCTGGACATGATCTATCCTGCGGATGATCCGTCTGTGGCGGTTTATTCCGGCTATGGGTTGCGGGTGCGGTTGGAACAGGGCGGCGGCGTGAACCCCGGACTACGGATTTTGACGGATGATCCGGATTTTGCCCAAGGCGCGAAAAATCTTGTGTCGCCTGGCGGCACGCGGGTCACGGTGGTCGCGCTGAATGCGCCGCTGGAGTTGCCGCCGACAGATCACGCTTTTGTCGTGCGGCGTCTGGCCGATCAGGCGCCCTGGGTTATTGGACGCGCTGGCATGCAATATCGCGATCTGATCCCTGACCGCCTTGGCGGGTCCATCATTGCCAGCCATATCCGTATACCCGATGGCGGCCCGGTGCCGGACATGGTGCATTTCCACCGGGTCGGGTTTCAGCTTATCTTTTGCTATCGTGGGTGGGTCGATGTCGTCTACGAGGATCAGGGCGGCCCGATCCGCCTGACGGCGGGCGATTGTTTTATCCAGCCCCCCGAAATCCGCCACCGCGTGCTGGAGGCATCGGATGGGATCGAGGTGATCGAGATCGGCGTGCCCGCCGAACATATTACCGAAATTGACCACGACATGACCCTGCCAACCCCGCATCTGCGCCCCGATCGCGAATGGCAGGGCCAGCGGTTTGTCTACAACAAGGCCGCAGATGCCGATTGGCAAGCCGCCAGGCTGCCGGGCTTTGTCAGCCGCGACACGACCATCGCCGCCAATACGCGCAATGTCGCGGGGGTGAACGTGTTGCGACGCGGGCAGGGTGAACCGCAATGGTCGACCCATGACGCCGACATCCATTTCACATTCGTGATGGAAGGCACCATGACATTGCAGGGCGAAGGAAAAGACCCCTATGCGCTGGCCCCCGGCGATGCCTTTGTCATTCCGCCGGGGATGGCGACACGCTATGCCGATCCGTCAGACGATCTGGAACTGTTGGAGGTCACATTGCCGGGCGTCTTTGGCACGGATCAAAGCCCCTGATCGATATTCAGTTCGTTGCGCAGCTCTGCAATGCGCGTGATGGCCTGACCTTGGGTCAGCCCTGCGTCAAAAGGTTCGCCTGCGTTTTCACACAAGACGCGCAGCAGGTCGGCCTGATCGCCGGTCATTGGTGCATCCGGATCGTGCGGCGTTGAAAAATTGGGATCATCAAGCACTGATTTGGGGGGAACGGCCATGGCTGATTTCCTTTCATGTTGGCGCAAAGCGGGCGTGTGGGCTTTTGGGTAACGATCTTGCCCACTTGCATAAGGTTGCGCGCAGGGCCAGTCTGACCGCAGAAAAAACGGAGCCGACATGTCACTTATCGAAACCGCGCGCAATGTGCGCGAAAACGCCTATGCCCCTTATTCGAACTTCAAAGTGGGGGCTGCTGTCAAGGGCGCATCGGGCATCGTCTATGCCGGCTGCAACGTCGAAAATGTCGCCTACCCCGAAGGCACCTGTGCCGAGGCGGGGGCGATTGCCGCGATGATCGCCGCAGGTGATACCCGCATCACAGAGGTCGCGGTGATCGCAGACTGCCCCAAACCCGTCAGTCCCTGCGGTGGATGCCGTCAGAAAATCGCGGAATTTGCAGATGGCGATGTGGTGGTCACGCTGGCCACGACCGGCGGGGTGGTTCAGGCAACGACAGTGGCCGCGCTGCTGCCTGACGGGTTTGACGCCGCACACATGCGCAACGCCTGATTTGGACGCTCGCGCGATCATAGCCGCGGTGCGCCGCAATGAGGCGCCGACGTGCGAAGACCTTGCATGGTTTGCGGGTGGTCTGGCCTCGGGTGCTGTCAGCGATGCGCAGGCGGGGGCCTTTGCCATGGCGGTCTGCCTGAACGGCCTGTCCGATGCTGGCCGCGTGGCGCTGACGCAGGGAATGCGCGACAGCGGCGATGTGCTGGCGTGGGATCTGCCCGGTCCGGTGCTGGACAAACATTCCACCGGCGGTGTGGGCGATTGTGTGTCATTGATCCTTGCGCCTGCGCTGGCGGCTTGCGGCGTCTACGTGCCGATGATCTCGGGGCGTGGGCTGGGCCACACCGGCGGCACGCTGGACAAGCTGGAGGCGATACCGGGACTGTCTGTGGACGTGACCGAGGAGCAATTGCGCGACATCGTGGGCCGGATCGGCTGTGCCATCGTCAGCGCCACCGGGCGGATAGCACCCGCGGACAAACGGCTTTATGCCATCCGCGATGTGACCGCGACAGTCGATAGCGTCGATCTGATCACCGCCTCGATCCTGTCCAAGAAACTGGCCGCCGGTCTGCAAGGGCTGGTGCTGGATGTCAAGGCGGGCAGCGGGGCGTTCATGAAAACCCCAGACGAGGCGCGCGTGCTGGCCCGTGCGCTGGTTGATGCCGCGAACGGGGCAGGGTGCCCGACAGCGGCCCTGATGACTGATATGAACGTACCGCCGGCCCCGGCGCTTGGCAACGCGGTCGAGGTGGCGGTGTGCATGGAGGTGTTGGCGGGCAACCGCGCTGCCGCCCCGCGCCTGCATGATCTGACAATCGCGCTGGGCGCGCGTCTGCTGGCGCTGCACGGCGAGGCTGAAGATGCTGCCACCGAAAAGATGCAACAGGTCATCGCCAGCGGCCAGGCAATGGACCGTTTCGCGGCCATGGTCACGGCCCTTGGCGGCCCGCCCGACATGGCCGAAGACTGGCGCACGCATCTGCCGTCGGCACCGATCGTTGGGGATATCACCGCGCCCGCAGCCGGCCACATTACCGCGATAGATGGCGAGGCACTGGGCCTTGCAGTGGTGGGCCTTGGCGGTGGGCGGAAGGTGGAAACCGACCGGATCAACCCCGCCGTGGGGCTGACAGATGTGGTGGGGCTGGGCGATTATGTGGAACGCGGCCAGCCGCTGTGTACCGTTCATGCCGCCAGCGAAGACGCGGCAGAGGCCGCAGCACAGGCGGTGCGTGCGGCCATCACGATTGGCGACGCCACTGAAACCGGCCCGCTGATCATCGAAAGGATATCGTGATGCCGCGTGCATTTTTGATTGTCATCGACAGCGTCGGCATTGGCGGCGCACCGGATGCGGACCAGTTTTTCAACGGCGACGTGCCTGATACGGGCGCCAACACCTTGGGCCACATCGCGCAGGCAATCGATCTGGACCTGCCCACGCTGGATGCGCTGGGGCTGGGGGCGGCGGTGAAACTGGCCTCGGGTCTGGATGCGCCGGGTCTTGGCACAACGCCCACCGGTGCATGGGGTGCCGCGACCGAAGTGTCGCAGGGCAAGGATACGCCGTCGGGCCATTGGGAACTGGCCGGTGTGCCGGTGCCATGGGAATGGCACACCTTTCCCGATACGCAGCCGGCCTTTCCCGCTGAACTGACGGCCGAGATTTGCGCCCGCGCGGGAACAGCGGGCATCCTGGGCAATCGCCACGCCTCTGGCACAGTGATCATCGCGCAGGAAGGCGCGCGCCACATCGAAACCGGCTGGCCGATCTGCTATACCTCGGCGGACAGCGTGGTGCAGATCGCCGCGCACGAGGATCATTTCGGCCTGAACCGTCTTTATCAACTGTGCCGCGATCTTGCGCCGACGCTGCACGCGATGAAAGTGGGGCGCGTAATCGCGCGGCCCTTTGTCGGCGAACCCGATACCTTCAGACGCACCGCCAACCGCAAGGATTTCGCGATTGCGCCGCCCGCGCCCACGATCTGCGATTATGTCCATGACGCAGGCCGCACCGTACATGCGGTGGGCAAAATCGGTGATATTTTCTCGATGCGCGGTATCGACGACCTGCGCAAAGGGGCGGATGCGGCGCTGATGGGTCACATAGGCGATTTGGTGGATGAAGCCGCCGATGGGGCGTTTATCTTTGCCAATCTGGTCGAATTCGACAGCGAATATGGCCACCGCCGCGACCCTGCGGGCTATGCCGCTCACCTGGAATGGTTCGATGCGGCGCTCGGGCGGCTTTTGCCCCGTCTGCGCCCCGATGATCTGTTGATCGTCACCGCCGATCATGGCAATGACCCTACGTGGACGGGCACCGACCACACCCGCGAACGGGTGCCGGTATTGGTGTATGGGATTGGCGCACGGGCATTGGGGCAACTGGCCTTTACCGATGTCGCGGCCACTATCGCAGAACATCTGGGCGTGGCCTATGCAGGCAAAGGGAAAAGTTTTCGATGACAGTCAAACAGATGCCCAAGGTCGAACTGCACACTCACCTTGAAGGCTGCGCGCCACCTGCGTTCATCGCCGGGCTGGCGCGCGAGAAAAAGATCGACATCAGCGGTATTTTCGATGCGGACGGCGGCTATGCCTTTCGCGACTTCAATCATTTCCTCAAGGTCTACGAGGCCGCCTGCACCACCCTGCAAACCCCCGATGATTTCCGCCGCCTGACGCTGGCGGTGTTGGAACAGGCTGCGGAACACGGCGTCGTCTATATGGAAACCTTTGTGTCGCCCGATTTCTGCGGCGGCGGCGATCTGGCGGCGTGGCGGGACTATCTGGCAGCGATGCAGGATGCCGCCGACCAGGCAGAGGCGACGTTGGGTATTACCCTGCGCGGCATCGTTACCGGCATCCGCCATTTCGGCCCCGATCAGTGCAAGGTCGCAGCCCGTTGCGCGGCCGAAACCAAGGGCGATTTCATCACCGGTTATGGTATGGCCGGTGGCGAAATGGCGGGCCGTCCGGGCGATTACGCCTATAGTTTCGACATGGCCCGCGAGGCAGGCTTGCACCTGACGTGCCATGCGGGGGAATGGGGTGGTGCTGCGATGGTGCGCGATACCATCCGCGATCTGAAGGTCGAACGCATCGGTCACGGGATCGGTGCGATTGATGACCGCACCCTGCTGCAGGAGATTGCCGAGAAAGACATCGTGCTGGAGGTTTGTCCCGGGTCCAACGTGGTGCTGAAGGCCGTGACCGGCTGGGGCGCGCACCCGATTGCAAAGCTGCGCGATGCGGGCGTTCGGGTGACCGTGTCCACCGACGATCCGCCATTCTTTCACACCACCATGACAGATGAATATGCGATGCTGACCCGCACCTTTGGCTGGGATGCGGATGATTTCACAACCCTGAATGAAACGGCGCTTGCCGCCGCGTTCTGCGACGAAGCCACCCGCGCCCGTGTCGCCAAAAAACTGGAGCCCGTCACATGACCGAACACCTGACCCACGTTACCCACCCGCTGGTGCAGCACAAACTGACGTTGATGCGCCAGAAAGATACCTCGACGGCAGTGTTCCGGCAATTACTGCGCGAAATCAGTATGTTGCTGGCCTATGAGGTGACGCGCGAACTGCCGATGACGACCAGAAATATCGAAACCCCGTTGCAGGAGATGGATGCGCCGGTGCTGGCGGGCAAGAAACTGGCGCTGGTGTCGATCCTGCGGGCGGGCAACGGGCTGCTGGATGGTATCCTTGAACTGATCCCGTCGGCACGGGTCGGTTTTGTCGGGCTGTACCGGGATGAAGAAACGCTGCAACCCGTGCAGTATTATTTCAAGGTGCCCACAGAGTTGGAGGATCGGCTGGTGATCGCCGTTGATCCGATGCTGGCCACAGGCAATTCATCGGCTGCCGCTGTCGATCTGTTGAAAAAGGCGGGGGCCACGAATATCCGTTTCCTGTGCCTGCTGGCCGCCCCCGAAGGCATCGCCCGCATGAAAGAGGCGCATCCCGATGTGCCCATCGTCACGGCGGCGATTGACGAAAAGCTGAATGAAAAAGGCTATATCGTGCCTGGTCTCGGGGATGCGGGAGACCGGATGTTCGGCACCAAATAACGGTTAAAGCGCGCCCAATTCTGTCAGTATCGCTGACAGTTCCTGCCGCACAGGTTGATCAAGCGGCAAGAGCGGGCGCGGCGGCTCTGCGTTGGTCAACCCGGTCAGATTTGCCGCCGCATAGACCACCCGCAAGCTGCCGTGACGCTTGAACAGCGTCCAAAGGGGGGTAAGTCGGGCATCAAGCGCGCGCGCCGCGGTCGCATCACCGGTTTGTGCGGCCCGTGTCAAGGCCACCGCGTGCGCCGGCAACACACCGGCGAGTACGCTGAACCAGCTGTCCGCACCGGCAATCAATGCCGAGGCACAACCCCAATCGCCGCTATAGCCGATGATGAAATCCGAGGGCAGAGCCTGCCGTAACCTGTGCAGGTCTGTCGCCAGATTGGCATCGGCGGGCAGGGGCATCTTGACCGCAGTGATATTTTCCACGGTTGCCAGCCGCGCCAGCAGGTCGGTGCCAAAGCTGAAATGCGTGGTGCCGGGGTTATTGTAGATGCACAGCGGCAGATCGGTCGCACCGGCGACCGCGACAAAGTGCTGATAAACCTCTTCTTCTGTCAGGGGCGTATAGGACATGGGTGCCAGCAAAAGCCCATCGGCACCCGCATCCCGGGCATCGCAGGCAAATGTCCGGGCGTCATCCGTCCGCAGTGCACCGACCCCGACAATAAGGGGCGTTTTGTCCGCGATACAATCCGCGGCGGCCATGATCGCGCGGCGACGTTCCTGCCGGGATAGATAGGCATAGGTCCCTGTGCTGCCCAGCAGGCCGATGGATGAAACGCCATCGTGCACAAGCGGCTTTAGCAGGCGGCAAAGCGCATCCGTGTCCACCTGACCGGCGTGATCGGCGGGGGTGATCGGAAAGGCGGAAACGCCCTGAAAAAGATTACGCATCGGTTGTTCCTTTACGTGTCAGGACAAGCTGGCCACTGCGGTGGTTCAAGTATTGCAGATGTTTTGCAGGCTGACCCATTCATCATCGCGCAGAATCAGGGGCAGGGCCGTTTGTGTCACTGTGTCTGGTGCCAATGTATCACCGCGCACAGTCGCCACAGCATTATAGGGCGCGACGGGCACCTGTGCTGCGGCAAAGGCGGTGCGCAGTGTTGCGGCATCGGGGCGTGCCGCCTCTCCTGCGATCACGCGCGCGGCGTGGGCCTGCAACACCTCGCTGGGCAAATCCCCCGTTGTCAGCAACCGAAAGGTCACGCGCAGCCCCGCACTTTGCAGGATCTGTTCCAGCGGATCGACCCTGAAACGTGCACTGCGGGCCGACAGAATGTAACCGGCGACAATGGCCGGATCATCCGCTTGTTCCAGCAATGTACGATCCAGTGCGATGATTCCGCCGGGCAGGGCGGCTGCGCCTTGCGGCAGGCCCGGCAAGACAACGATGCGTGCATTGCTGCCGGTCCCCAGCAGGCGGGTTACCAAACGCCCTGCCGCCGTGACGCCCGCAGGGTGCCTGCAGACTGTGCCGGTTTCGCGTTGAATATGGCCTAGCACGGTGGCTCCGATCTCGACCCGTTTCGACATGGGCACAACGGCGAGCGTCTGCCGCGTCAGGGCACCGGGCAGCCAGAATACCGCAATGGCGACGATCAGTGCAGCAAACCCGGCCGTGATCAGATGGCGCAGCTTGCCAGGTTTCGGACGCGTCTTGCCAAGGGCCGCGCGGACTTGTTCGATGGCGTCGATCATCAGCTCATCGGCAATCTCCAGCGTTTCGCTGGCGTCCTCGTCCGGGGCATAGACCGCGGGGTGCGCCTGCGGGTTCTGGCGCAAAAGTGCCGGCAGCGACCAATGCGACAGGGGACGCCCAGAATGATCTGACATCACCAGCGTTGCGTCACCGAATGAAACCGTGACATCGCGACGTTGTGCATCAGACCCCGCCCGCCAGAGACCGTCACTTTCCAACCGCACGTATTTCTCAAGTGCTGTCATTGTCCGAACTGCCCTTTTTCACATACGATACAGACCAGCCGTGGCAATGTCATGCCGGTAATGGTCTAGAGCGTCCTGGCCAGTTTGCGGAGTTCGAATTTCTGGATCTTGCCGGTCGATGTCTTGGGCAATTCCTGAAACACAACCTTCTTGGGGCTTTTGAACCCCGCCAGACGACTGCGGACAAAGGCGATCAGTTCTGCCTCATCCGCTTGCGCGCCTTCTTTCAACTCGACAAAGGCGCAGGGCACCTCGCCCCATTTGTCATCGGGCTTCGCCACGACCGCGCACAGGTTCACCGCCGCATGGTGCATCAGCGCCCCCTCTACCTCGACCGAGGAGATGTTTTCACCACCTGAAATGATGATGTCCTTGGCCCGGTCGGAAATCTGGATCGCGCCATCGGGATGCTGCATCGCGAGATCTTCGGAATGGAAATAGCCGCCCTTGAATGCTTTTGCAGTGGCATCGGGGTTTTTCAGATAGCCCTTCATCACCGCATTGCCGCGTATTACGATCTCACCTTGGGTGGCGCCGTCCATCATGACCTGTTGCATATGGTCATCCACGACGGTCACGTCTTCCATCATCGGCATGGCAACGCCCTGGCGGGCCTTGATCGCAGCCTGTTCATCGGCGGGCAGGCCGTTCCAGGCGTCGTCCCAGATGCATTCGGTCACATGGCCATAGGTTTCGGTCAACCCGTAGACCTGTTTGACGTCAAACCCCAGCTTGCCGATGGCGGCCAGCGTGGCGGCGGCGGGGGGTGCGCCTGCGGTAAATACATACACCACATGATCAAAGGCACGGCGGTCTGCATCCTTGGCATTCACGATCAGGTTCAGCACGATGGGCGCGCCACCGAAATGGGTCACACCTTCGTCTGCGATGGCGGCATAGATATTGGCCGCCGTGATGTCGCGACAGCAAATCGCGGTGCCACCCAGCGCGGGCAGCATCCATGTGTGGTTCCAACCGTTGCAGTGAAACAGCGGCACGATTTGCAAGTAGCGCATGAACAGCGGCAATTCCCACGATATCGGCGTGCCCATCGTCATCAAATACGCCCCCCGATGGTGGTAAACCACGCCCTTGGGCCGTCCGGTGGTGCCGGATGTATAGTTCAGCGCAAGGCTTTCCCATTCGTCCTGCGGCATGATCCATTGGAAATCTGCATCCCCCGAGGCCAGGAAATCCTCGTAATCCTGTTGTTCACCGATGGCGGGCACACCGGCCACCGGGTCGGGCACCTCGATGATCAGGGGGGCAGGCGTGTCCATCAGGTCGATCGCGGCCATGACCAGTGGCAGGAACTGGCTGTCCACCAGTGCAACTTTTGCCTCGCCGTGTTCCAGGATATAGGCGACCGTATCTGCATCCAACCGCGTGTTGATCGTGTTCAGCACCGCGCCACAGGCAGGCACGGCAAAGGATGCCTCTGATTGGGCGGGAATATTGGGCAGGATGGTGGCGACGACATCACCTGGCGCGATGCCCACTTTACTTAGCGCGGAAGCTAACTGAGTAACACGGCGGTAGTATTGCGTATATGTCAGGCGGGTCGGGCCATAAACCAATGCCTCACGTCCGGCAAAGACCGCCGCTGCCCGTTGCAGATGCGAAAGCGGCGTCAGCGGAACGTGGTTCGCCGCAGATCTGCCCAGGCCCGTCTCATCGCGCATCCAGCCCATCGGTATGTCCTCCCCTTGCTGGCGGATATAAGACGAGAGAATCTGCCGCTCTGACAAGTCTGAATTGTCTGACAATTAAGATTTTTGCAGTGGCGCACCCCCGCTTCGGGGATGCGCCCGTGTTGTTCAGGCCGCTTTGGCGTCTTGCCCGAAGCGTTTGTAGAACTCTTGGCCCTTGTCAGCCATTTCGCGCAGCAGGGCGGGGGTGGTGAATCGTGGGCCGAACTGTTCGGTCAACTGGTCACAGCGTTCGGCGGCGTAGGGCGCGCCGATGATATCGAGCCAGCTGAACGGACCGCCGGACCACGGCGCAAAGCCCCAGCCAAGGATCGCACCGACGTCGCCTTCGCGGATGTCTTCCAGCACGCCTTCTTCCAGTGCACGCACGGCTTCCAGCACCTGCGCGAACAGCAGGCGGTGCTGCACGGTCACAAGATCGGGCTGGTCGTCTGCGACGGGGTATTGCGCGGCAAGCCCGCCCCAAAGACCCTGGCGCTTGCCCTTGTCGTCGTAGTTGTAGAAACCCGCGTTGGATTTGCGGCCCAGCCGGCCCTCGCCCTCCATCCAGAACAGCACCTCATCCACCTCGCCATCAGGGTAGGCGTCGCCCATCGCAGCCTTGGTGGCCTTGGCGATTTTCACCCCCAGATCGACAGATGTCTCATCAACCAGTTGCAGCGGGCCAAGCGGCATGCCGACCAATTTCGCGGCGTTTTCAATCAGGGCGGGTGCGACCCCTTCCTTCACCATGCGGATGCCTTCGTTGATATAGGGAATGATGCAGCGGTTGGCGTAGAAGAACCGTTCATCGTTGACCACGATCGGTGTCTTGCGGATCTGGCGGACGTAGTCGAGCGCCTTGGCAACGGCAACGTCACCCGTTTGTTCGCCCTTGATGATTTCGACCAGCAGCATCTTGTCGACGGGGGAAAAGAAGTGGATGCCGATGAATTTTGCCGGATCGTTGCTGGCACTGGCCAGTTCGGTGATCGGCAGGGTCGACGTGTTGGTCGCAAAAATGCAATCTGGGCCGGTGACGGCCTGCACCTTTTTCGTGACATCGGCCTTGACCTCGACATCTTCGAACACCGCCTCGACGATCAAATCGCAATCTTTCAGCGCGGCATAATCTGTCGTTGCGTTGATCAGGCCCAGCACGGCGGTTTTCTTGTCCTCGGTCACCTTTTTGCGGGCGATGCCCTTGTCCATGTAGGCGGCGGTATAGGATTTGCCCTTGTCAGCCGCTTCCTGCTTTGCGTCGATCAGCACGACTTTGATGCCCGCCAGCGCGGATACAAGCGCGATTCCAGCGCCCATCATGCCCGCACCGATGATGCCGACCTGTTTAACCTTCTGATCTGGCGCTTCGGGACGGTTTGCGCCTTTTTCCAGCGCTTCCTTGTTGATGAAGAGGCTGCGGATCATCGCGGCAGAGCTTGGGTTCATCAGGACGTTGGTGAACCAGCGCGCTTCGATCTTGAGCGCGGTGTCGAATGGCACCAACGCGCCTTCGTAGACGGCTGAAAGCAGGGCCTTGGCAGCAGGGTAGACGCCCTGCGTCTTGCCGTTGACCATGGCAGAGGCACCGACGAAGGTCATGAAACCCGCCGGGTGATACGGCGCTCCGCCGGGCATCTTGTAGCCTTTTTCATCCCAGGGTTTCACGATTGCAGGGCTCGACAGCACCCATTCTTTCGCGGCGGCGACCGGATCAGCGACGACTTCGTCGATCACGCCAGCGCGTTTGGCCCCGTGGGGATCGTTCAGCTTGCCTTCGAGTAGCAGGGGCGATGCGCCCATCGCGCCCAGTTTTCGCGACAGACGTGTCGTGCCGCCCGCACCGGGGAAAATCCCCACCAGGATTTCCGGCAGGCCGATCTTGGCCTTGGGATTGTCGGCGGCAAAGATGCGGTGACAGGCCAGCGGGATTTCCAGACCGATCCCCAGCGCCGTACCGGGCAGCGCGGCTGCAATCGGTTTGCCGCCCTTGTTGGTCTTTGGGTCCATGCCCGCGCGTTCGATCTTGCGCAGGATTGCGTGCATCCCCATCAGGCCTTCAAACAAGCCGCGTGCCGGATCGTCGCCCGCGCTTTCCTTCATCCGGGCGATCACGTTCAGGTCCATGCCCCCTGCAAAGGACCCTTCCTTGCCGGACGTGAAGACGATGCCTTTGACAGCGTCATCGGCCAACGCGTCATCGACAAGGTTTTCGAGAAGCGGCCATGCTTCCATCGACATGACGTTCATGGATTTGCCCGGCACGTCCCAGACAATTGTTGCGACGCCATCGGCGTCCTTGGTCATTGTGAAGTCGGTCATCAAAAGGTCTCCTTCAGAGGTCTTTGGCAGGATCGGCGCGCCGCGCCCGATCGGTCTGTGTTTCTTGATTTCTTGTAAAGAAAAGGGGCCATTGGTCGCGGGTCATACCCGTGGTCACGCGGGTCGCGCGCCACATGTTGCCTCGCTTTTGCAACGTCATCGCCGATGCGAATGGCGGCATGGTGCGTGCGCCGTTCGACAGGATTTCGGTGCGGTAGTTCCCGACAACCATATCCGGCGCGACCCTTTCAATGCTGTCTGCAATGCGGATCATATCCGTTACGCGGTGGATGCGCAGCATGTCGACCCATGTGTCGAATTTCAGCCGCAACGCATCGACAGTCTCGATCTGGCTTGCGTGACCGTCACTGACGATTTCCAAGGGCAGGGTGACCGCGTTTTCATAGACATCAAACTGATTGGCAAAGAAAGCATCGCCGACTTCATCAAGCCATTGCTGAAAGAAGATTTCGGCCATGTATTCTTGCCCCCGTTCAGACGCGTTCGATGATTGTGGCCGCACCCATGCCGGATGCGATGCAAAGCGTGGCAAGACCAGTGCCTTTGCCTGTCCGCTCCAGTTCGTCCAGCAGGGTGCCGATGATGATTGCACCGGTCGCCCCCAGCGGGTGACCCATGGCGATAGAGCCGCCGTTCACGTTGACGCGGCTGTCATCGACGTTGAACGCCTGCATAAAGCGCAGCACGACGGATGCGAAAGCCTCGTTCACTTCGAACAGGTCGATATCGCTGATCGACATGCCTGAATCCTTCATGATCTTTTCAGTGACAGGCACGGGGCCGGTCAGCATGATCGTCGGATCGGTGCCGATCTTGGCGGTGGCACGGATGACGGCGCGGGGCTTCAGGCCCATCGCTTCGCCGTATTCCCTGGACCCGATCAGAATGCCTGCGGCACCGTCCACGATGCCGGACGAATTGCCGGCGTGGTGGATATGGTTGATCCGTTCCAGATGCGGGTATTTCATCAGGGCGACCTTGTCGAAGCCGGGCATGACTTCGCCCATGGCCTGAAACGCGGGGTTGAGCGATCCGAGCGTTTGCATGTTGGTTTCGGGCCGCATGTATTCGTCGTGATCGAGGATCGGCAGGCCGTTGATGTCGCGCACGGTCACGATGGATTTGGCGAAACGGTTGTCGTCCCATGCGGCCTTGGCGCGCTTTTGGCTTTCCATGGCAAGCTGGTCGGCCTGATCGCGTGTAAATCCGTATTCGGTGGCGATGATATCGGCGGAAATGCCCTGTGGGACGAAGTATGTGTCCATGGCAATCGACGGATCAACGGCAATCGCCGCGCCATCGCTGCCCATTGGCACACGACCCATCATTTCCACGCCACCGGCGATATAGGCCTGACCGGCCCCGCCGCGCACCTGGTTGGCGGCAAGGTTCACCGCCTCCATTCCGCTTGCGCAAAACCGGTTGATCGCCAGACCGGGGATGGATTGGTCTAGATCCGAAGCCAGCACCGCAGTCCGCGCCAGACAGCCGCCCTGTTCACCGACTTGGGTGACATTGCCCCAGATCACGTCTTCGACCGCGTGACCTTCAAGGTTGTTCCGTTCCCTGAGGGCATTCAGCACACCCGCAGACAGGCGCGCGGATGTCACCTCGTGCAGGCTGCCGTCCTTGCGGCCCTTGCCGCGCGGTGTGCGCACGGCGTCATAGATATAGGCTTCGGTCATAGTGTCCTCCGGTTCAGTCCGCATCGCCCAGGGCGCGCGGCATCATGTCATAGGGGTGTTTCCAGCCGGGCTGGGCGGCGATCCGGTCCAGCCAGTCGTCGATGTTGGGGTAATCGGTGCGGTCGAAGGTGAAGTCTTCGGTGTAGAAAAGGTAACCGGCGCAGGCAATGTCAGCGATCGTAATGTCCTCTCCTGCCAGCCAGTCGCGGTCTTCCAGATGGGTTTCCATGATCTTGAGCGCGGATGCCAGACGCATCGCCAGAAAGGCATTCACGTCGGCGTTGCGCTTTTCTTCGGGCAGGAAGTTCATGTTGAACCGCAGGGGGCCGGCGATGCCGGACACCTTGTGGTTGTCAAAGAACATCCAGCGCAGAACCTCGCGGCGTTCGGCGGCAGATTTGCCACCCAGCTTGCCGGTCTTGGAGCTGATGTAATCCTGAATGACGCCAGATTGGGTCAGCACGGTGTCGCCGTCTTCCAGCACCGGCACTTCGCCCATGATGTTCAGCGCGCGGAATTCGGGGGTGCGGGTCGCGCCCTTGAAGAAATCGACGAACACAGGGTCCCATTCCGCGCCTGCAAGTGTGAGGGTCAGCGCGACCTTGTAGGCGTTTCCGCTTTCGCCAAAGCAATACAGTTTCATGGTCATGGTGCAGGCCTCCCAACCCTGGTCGTTGACGCCAGTTGCGTCGGCAGGGGGCACGATTATCGCGCCCCCCGGGGGCAGCTTAGAAGCTTGATGCGTCCAGCGCCATGACCGTATCGGCCCCGGTGTTGATCCGTGCCAGGTGCATGGCGGTCGCGGGCAGTTGGCGCGCCATGTAGTAGCGGCCGGTCGCGATTTTTGTTTCGTAGAAGTCGGTGTCGGATGCGCCGCCTTCCAGTGCTTCCATCGCGGCCTTTGCCATGCGTGCCCACATCAGCCCAAGGCAGACGTGCCCCATCATGTGCATGAAGTCATAAGACCCCGACAGCGCGTTGTTGGGGTTCTTCATGCCGTTCTGCATGAAGTACATGCCAGCAGCCTGAAGATCCTTTGACGCGGCTTTCAGCGGATCGAGGAAATCCTTTTTCAGCGCCGCGTTGCCGTCGTTTTCCTTGATGAAGGTCTTGATCATCTCGAAAAATGCCATGACGTGCTTGCCGCCGTCCTGTGCGAGTTTCCGGCCCACAAGGTCCAGCGCCTGCACGCCGTTCGCGCCTTCGTAGATCATCGCGATCCGGGCGTCGCGGGCGTATTGGGACATGCCCCATTCCTCGATGTAGCCATGACCGCCATAGACCTGCTGGGCGGCGGTTGCGTATTCGAAACCCTTGTCGGTCAAAAAGCCCTTGATGACGGGGGTCATCAGCGAAATCAGGCCGTCGGCATCTGCGTCATTGTTCTTGTGCGCCCGGTCGATCAGATAGGCCCCCCAGAAGGTGAATGCGCGCGCGCCTTCGACGAATGATTTCTGGTCCATCAGATTGCGGCGGATATCAGGATGCACGATCAGCGGATCGGCGGGGCCGTCGGGGTTTTCAGCCCCCGTCACAGCGCGCCCTTGCAGGCGGTCATTCGCATAGGCCACTGCGTTTTGATAGGCGCTTTCGGCTTGGGCGTAACCTTGCAGGCCGACGCCCAGGCGGGCCTCGTTCATCATGGTGAACATGGCGCGCATGCCTTTGTGTTCTTCACCCACTAGGAAACCTGTCGCCTCGTCATAGTTCATCACGCAGGTGGAATTGCCGTGGATGCCCATTTTCTCTTCGATCTTGCCGCAGGCGACGCCATTGCGCGCGCCAAGGCTGCCGTCGTCGTTGACCATGAACTTGGGCACGATAAACAGCGACACGCCCTTGATGCCTTCGGGGCCGCCCTGAATTTTGGCCAGCACAAGGTGGATGATGTTGTCGGCCATGTCATGTTCACCGGCCGAGATGAAAATCTTCTGGCCGGAAATCTGATAGCTGCCATCGTCCTGCGGGACGGCCTTGGTGCGCATCAGGCCCAGATCGGTGCCGCAATGCGGTTCGGTCAGGTTCATGGTGCCGGTCCATTCGCAGGTGACCATTTTTGGCAGGTATTTCTGTTTCTGTTCGTCCGACCCGTGGGCGTGGATCGCGGAATAGGCACCATGGGTCAGGCCCTGATACATGTTGAACGCCATGTTGGCAGACACGAACGGTTCCTGCGCTGCGGTGTGCATCACGTAAGGCAGACCCTGACCGCCATATTCGGGGTCGCAATCCATTGCGGTCCAGCCGCCTTCCTTCATGTGCCGGAACGCGTCTTTGAAACCGGTTGGCGTGCGGACCACGCCGTTTTCCATCACGCAGCCTTCGGTATCACCCACGACGTTCAGCGGATGCAGGATCTCTGTCGCGACCTTGCCGGCCTCTTCGACAACAGCACCGGTAAAATCAGCGTCCAGGTCTTCAAAGCCAGGGATGTCCTGTTCGCTGACGCGCAGCAGGTCATGCAGCACGAACTGAATGTCTTTGGTCGGGGCATTGTAGATCGGCATAATTCTCTCTCCGTTATGTCGTCGGTGGCGCGGGTATCAGGCCGCTGTCGATTTCCGCTTGGCCAGTTGGGCCAGCTTTTCCGCCCCCCAGACCATCTGTTCTTTCAATTCGCTGATGGCTTCTTCCAGTTCGGCCTTCTGTGCCTGCATGTCGGCCAGATGACGTTCGGCCAGCTCATAGGTCTTTGACAACTGCGCCTCCTGGCCGTCGTTCATGTGATACAGGTCAAGCAACTGGCGTATTTCCTCGAGCGAGAATCCAAAGCGCTTGCCGCGCAGGATCAGCTTGAGCCGTGCGCGATCGCGCTTCGTGAACAGGCGTTTCTGGCCTTCACGGACCGGAAACAACAATTCCTTTGCCTCGTAAAAGCGCAATGTGCGTGGTGTGACATCGAAAGCGTCGCACATTTCGCGGATGTTCAGTGTATCGGCAGTCATCGTTGTCGTCCTCAAGCATGTGGTGTCATGCCATTGAAATGCGGGCTTGAGGCTATTGATACAAGAAAAGCTGACGTTAACGTAAACGTAACGTGGCGTCATTTCAAAAATGACGAAAGGTCAGCAAAGGTGACGCAGGGGCACGCGCAATTTTATACTGTTATCGCTGGCCGGTCAGCCCAGCGACCTTGCGGTTTCATCGCGCAGGGATTTCAGCGCGGCCATTGTATCTTCGAGCTGTTTTTTCTGTTCCGCCAGTTCGATCATCTGCTTGTCGGCCAGTGTGATCCATTCGCGCATCTGCGCCTGCGTGCCGTCATGTTCATAGATCAAGAGCCACTGGCGGATATCCTCCAGCGCGAAACCAAATCGCCGCCCCCGCAAGATCAGGGTCATACGCGCCAGTTCCCGCGGGCCATAAAACCGGGACCGACCGTCCTTCTCGGGTGACAGCAATTCGATGTATTCATAGTAGCGCAGGGTCCGCGGCGTCACATCGAACTTTGCGCACATTTCCTTGAATGAAAGCCGGTTTTCGGACATCTGGCACCTCCGCTTTGTTAACGTAGCGTTATGATCCCAGAGGGGCAACGGCTGATAGTATCCTCAGTTCATGAAACCGGGTGCGAAGAAATAGAAACTGTAAGCTGCAATCAATGCGGGTATCGTCGAATAGACCGTCGCCCATATTGCGGCCTTGGGATTCAGCGCAATCGCCGGAAACAATGCATCGCCGTCGTTCGAAATCGCATTACCCATCAGCGCGGCAAACGGGATCAGCCCGTTGATATACAGCGTGGTCACCAAAACTTGCGGCCCGCACCCTGGGACAAGTCCGATCAAGACACCGATCAACGGCAACAGCGGTGCGACGGTGCTGAATGTCGATTCCAGATCGACGCCGGTAAATGTCACAAGGTAATCGTAGGCCAGATAGGCGCCAATCACCCAGACAGAGATAAAGGCGGTTTCCTCGGCCATCCGCGTGACGGGGCTGTCCATGTTGTTTGTCATCGCCTTCAGCTTGGAGGTGGACCAGATGAACAGCCCCAGGGCGGTGCCGACAAGGCCCACGACAGTCACCAGATCGCCATAGACCGCTTCGATATCAGCGCCCGTGATCTGTGTCACACCCATCACAAGCCCGGGGGCAACCAGCGCCATAAACGCATAGTCTTTTGTCCGTGTGCGCCCGATCAGTGTGGCCATTTCGCATTGGGCCGCCGTATCAACGGCCATTTTGTCACCGGCAAGGAAATCGACCACCCAGCCGGACAAAATACCGATGGCAAAGGACAGCGGCAGCACCACGATCGCTGCATCCGGCCGTGTCGCAATCAGCAGGAACGCCGCATCGCCCATGGTTGCGGTCAGCGCCGCCACCACCGCGCCAAAGCCCACGTTGCCAGATGAATAGGCCGCAACAACAACAACCGCCCCGCCGCAGCCCGGGGTTGCCCCCAGCAGTGCCGCAAGCGGCACCTGCCAGCCTTTGGCCGTTTTCAGCGATTGCCCGATATCAAACTTGAAAAGCCGCTCGGCCCCGTAAAACAGCAGCAGCGTCGCCGCCACAAAGGCAGACACCTGCACATAGGCATCGACCATCAGCCCGCGCGTCAGTTCCCCCAACGTGCCCGGGGCAATCGCAAGTCCAAGCAGGATCATGCCGACCATAAGCCGCTTGGCGCGGAATGGGCCAATCTGGGGCTGCAAGGCGACCGAAGGCGGATTTGTCGTTGTGTCCATGATGCGGCTTTCGTTTTGCGAACAATTCTCAATCGCAGATATAGCACTTGCAGTCCGCCCGGCAAGTGCCAAGTTGGCACCAATTCGCTCGGCTCACGAAGGAATGAGAATGTCAGACACGCAAAAGACCCGCCGCGAGCTGCTTGCCCGCAAATTCATCGAGGCGATCCCCCATGCGCAGGCCATGGGCATGGAGGTTGAA
>NZ_CBFIBD010000003.1:92776-145608 GCF_965660735.1 Yoonia sp. | reverse complement strand
TGGTTTTCCATGGCGGCACCGTGCCCAGCGTCGGCGTTTACGGGATCGAGGGATCAAAGCCCGGCGCGGCTGCGACAGCTGTTTATCTATCGCACGCGGTCATCCCGGCCGACCGCACCGGCTATGGGCGGCTCTTGGCCAAATGCATGTTCAATTCCAAGCGGTTCTACTGCGCGTTGCTGGCGGCATTCGACGCAAACGATGACGTCATCCTGACCCCGTTCCAGCGCCTGCCCGCCGAACGCGACGGCGGAACCCCAAGCGAGATCGCAGCGCAGCGCGCCATGATAGCCCGACAGATTGTTCCGGTCGCCGATGACCCGCTGGTGGAAAAACTGCTGCACGATCCCGAACTGATGACACTTTTCCAGCAACTTGGATCCGATCAGACGATCTGTGCCTATACGCTCAACTTCAGAACAGCAGATGGTATCAACCGCGATCTTGCACTGATGAACGCGCTGAACGACGCGGTTTTCAAGGCCCTGTCGGTACAGGAATTCGGCGGTGACAAAGTCCCCGACGCCCCGCTGTTCGTCACCGCCTCTGAGTTCGCGCCAGACACCTACGGGCAAGCGTTCGTTGACCACTACGTAACACGCTGCGGTGCCACGCCTGTGCCCGGCATGTCGGTCAAGTTCATCACCTCGACCCAGCAGAACCCTTTCATGACCTCGACAGCAGACGGCGACCTGACCCCCATGCTTGCCGAAACGCTCAGGCAAACGGCCAGCGATCTTGCCGGCCAACTGCGGCGCCGGCACGGGCTGCCGGACCCGACGTAACACACCCTTGATCCGATCCGTTCAGAAAGGACGCAGCAATGCCCCACCACGACACGACACACGGCAGCGGCAAACATCAGCGGCCCGCCAATTTCATTACGAACCATGCGCACCAGCACGCCTTTGTTTTGCTAGGGGACGCGACGATCTTTGCGGTGCACATGACGCAGTATCATCACGAAGAACATAAGTATCAGCTGGTCCTGAAATTATCGCTGCCGCCAGACGCCAAGTCGCAACTTGATGATCTGCGCACGCGGTTTCCATTGGATACATTCATTCTGTGCAATGGCGACGCCGATGACGACCTGTTCATGATCCCCGACCTTCCTGCCGGTCGTCGCCCCACGTTCAATGCCAACATCTTTCAGGGCCTGCCCGCCTTCAGCGCCACTGACGAGGCAGACCCACATTTCTTTCCGTGGGACAAGGCGCGCACGACCCCGGTCATTGTGGATGTCACGGTATCTGTGGAAAGGGTCGTCACCTTCCGCCCCTTTGCCCATCACGATACACAACCAGACTACGCGACCTATCTGCTGTGGGGCGAAGGCCAAGAGGCCCATATGACCAATCTTCAAACCGCACGACTTGCCTCGGGCAAGTTCGAACCGCCAATGTTCGGCCCCGATTTTGACCACGTCCTGAGCCTGCGCAAAGCCCCTTCATGGCTGGACGAGCCACTGCTGGAAGCCGGGGTCGTCGTCTCTGTCCCCGCATTGCGCCTGAACGATGCCAAGACCGGACTGCCCACAATACCCTGCGGCGCACCCTTCAATGACGGTCAGACGTTTAGCGTCCTTTATCGGGGAATGGGTGAGGGGCGGAACGTCGTCGCCGGCCGCACATTTCTTGCAGACACAGCCGTCTGCAACAGCGAGGGCATGGATGTCTGCCCACCGGAAGAATCACTTGTGATAAGTGCGACACCAAAGGAACTGATGAAATGAACACGTTGGCAGGCATGGGTGAATTCACCCGCGAAGACGGCAATGACGCACTGTGGTACCAGGTCTTTCAAGAAGGGCACCCGGTGCTGCTTGGCAAACAAAAACGGTTTTCCCTGCTACCGGGGGGATCACGCTGCAAGATGTGTTACGCACCATTGGCGGGCATCGGCGGATGGATCACCCGTCGGATGGGCCTTGAACCCTCATCGCGCAACCCGTTCTTCTGCAATGCCTGCGACGGTTTTCTAAAGGCCTATCCGGGTGGCGCAGAGGTTGACCTGTCGATCCTGTTTTGCGACCTGCGCGGTTCGGTATCCCTGTCGGCGTCGATGTCCCCAAGGGAATTCAAGCAACTCATCACGTTCATGCGCGAAACGATCATCCCAGTCCTGTGGCAGGCCGAGGGGTTTGTGCTTCAGTTCCAGGGGGATGCTGTCATTGGTGTCTGGCCCCCGGGTTTCAGCGGCAAGGATTACGCCAGCAAGGCGGTGAATGGCGGAATGAAACTGCCAAGGGCAATTGAACGGACACCTTTCAACGGAAGCGCCCTGCCCGTGGGAACCGCGATTCACACCGGACGGGCCTATCTGAGCACCGTCGCATCCCTGAACGGCGACATGCAGGAAGTGAGCGCCTTTGGCTTTGACGTCAATGTCGCAGCGCGGCTGGCATCCAGTGCAAAGGCCGGCGAAGTGCTGATCAGCGAGGCCGCACTCAAGGCGGCAGGCCGGACAATCGATGACGACGCCATGTGCAGCTATGAGCTCAAGGGGATTGATGAAAATATTCGCGCCACGCCGCTCAAGCTCCACTGACGGCTGCTGCTGGCGGATTCAGCTTGGCGCCGGATCCGCCAGGCGGGCAACAGTGACCACATTCCAATTCCAGACGAAAGTTCACTATGAATAGTTCCCTGACAGAGCCGCTTCTTCAAGGTGCCGGACTTGCGGGCGTCGTGCTCTATCTGGGATCTTATGCGCTTCTTCAAATTGGGCTGCTGCGGGGCAGTGGCTATGCCTATGCAACGCTCAACTTATGTGCGTCCAGCCTTGTTCTGCTTAGTCTGACCGTCGCGTTCAACTTGTCTTCCGCGATCATCCAGACATCGTGGATCATCATCAGTCTACTGGGGATTGCCCGCCTCGCATGGTTGAACAACCGTGTTCGGTTTTCAGACGAGGAATGGGATATGCTGCAAAAGATGTTCCCCGACATGCCGCGGCCGATGGCGCGGCGTTTTTTCAATCAGGGGAACTGGATCACGGCAGATAAGGGCACGACCCTTACCGAAGAAGGGCAACCGGTCGTAAATCTGTATTATCTTGCGAATGGGCAAGTGCAGGCTACGTCAGCCGGACAGGAAATTGCCGTCGTCAGCTCTGGTTTTCTGGGCGAAATGAACGTGCTGTCACGGGGGGCGGCGTCAGCAACGACGACGGTCGTTGCGGAATCGCGGCTGTTCGTGATCTCCGGCGTGGCCTTGCAACGCATGGCCGCGCGCGACTCTGATTTCCGTATCCTTCTGGAAGTCGGCATGAGCCGTGATACGGGCCGCAAACTGAAGCTGGCCAATCAGCGCCTGTCCACATCACCGGAGCAGATAACGTGACTGCGGGTGCTGTTATTCTGGCTCTCTGTCTGTTCCAGGTGAAACACTATCTGGCCGACTTTCAGTGGCAATCTGTTTGGATGGTCGAAACCAAGGGCCAATACGGCCATCGTGGCGGGTTGGCGCACGCAGGGCTGCATGGCGCGCTGTCGCTGCCTGTTCTCGTGGTGATTGCCGACTGGACGCCAGTGCTTTTCGCGGGCCTGTTGTTGTCTGAAATTATCCTGCACTACCACATTGACTGGCTCAAGGCGGGCGTTGTGGCGCGGCGAAACCTTGACGAACACGACGGTGCCTATTGGTATCTGCTGGGGCTGGATCAGGCGGCGCATCAGCTCACCTATCTTGCAATTCTCGCAGTGCTGGTCATGACGGGCGGCTGATGCCGTTCCACCAACTGCGCAAGGCGACCTTCATCCAGACAGTCGATCTGTCGAGAAAGCCAAACCCAAGATCTTTGCAGGTCATCAGCCCGAGCCGTTGAAATGTAGTGGCAAGGAATGCAAGGGGCTTGGCGGATGACAGGTCAGCCGGAAGGGACGTCATGGGAAACCGGATCTTCGGGAAAAGTGCGGAAAATCGCGCCGGTAGCGCGCTAGTTTGCATCCGTCGTCGATGCACAACCGCCGGCATGGTCGCAGGATACAGGATCAGCCTTCGGATTGCCCCGCGTCGTGCATGGGATCAAGGCGTGGATGGGTTGCCTCCATCGCGAGGACCAGCCAAAGCCCCGACAACGCCATTGCCGCACCAGTCAGCCAGAATCCGGCCTCCAGCATCCCGGACGCATCAGCGATCAGCCCCATGGCCAACGCACCAATGGCATAGCCCATATCGCGCCAAAAACGGTAAACACCTAGCGCCGACCCGCGCCAGGACGGGTGCGCGATGTCACCCATGGCAGCAATCAGCGTTGGATAAAGAAGAGCCATGCCAACACCGGTGACGGCGGCAGCTGCGGCCCAGCCTGTGATTCCGTCAAAAATCGGGAACGCGAGAACGCCGCCGGAACACAGGAAAAAGCCCACGACCGTGGGCCATTTGCGGCCCAATAGGTCCGACAGTGGCCCTGTCCACAGCTGGCTAGCGCCCCAGACAAACCCGTAAATGCCCGTGACCCAACCAATCTCGATCAGGCTTGCACCCTTCGCGACCATAAAGACCGGCACCAGTGCCCACATCAGCGCATCAACGAATTTTTCAATGCTGCCCGCCTGTGCCAGCACCATGAAGGTCCGATTTCGCCATGTGACAAGGGCGAATATCTGGCCGGTCGTCGGAACCTCGGGCCCATCAACGTAGCGCGGGCGCGGCCCCGTCGTCGTGCCCGACTTGTGCCGCGCCGCTTCGGCCCGGGCATAGGGAAGCGTCTCGGTAAAGGCCGCGATCCCGGACACCAACGCACAAAGGATCACGACGAGGCCAAAGACAAACAGGCTCAGTCGGGGATCGAAATAACTCGCCAGATAGCCCGTGACGAGACCGGCAAGCGCCACCCCGCCATAGCCCGCAAATTCATTGAAACCGGTGGCAATGCCCCGTTCCGTGCCTTTGACGATGTCCATCTTCGCTGTGACGGTCATCGACCAGGCAAAGCCCTGATTGATCCCCAATAGAATGTTCGCCGCCACGATCCAGCCCCATGACGGCGCCCAAAGGATCATGAACGGGATCGGCAGGGCCACAAGCCAGCCCCAGATCAGAACGCGGCGCCGCCCGACCCTCTCTGACAGGCGCCCCGAAACGAAGTTCATCGCCCCCTTTACGATCCCGAAGGACACGATGAACGCAAAGATTGCCGTCATCGAACCTTGAACAACACCAAACTCGGTTTCCGCCAATGCAGGAATCACGGTGCGTTGCACGCCGATGGTCAGGCCGACGAAGAAGACCTGCAATAGCTGTTCCAGAAACGGCCGCAGATTTTCGCGGATACCAAGGGCATAAGCCATAGCGTTGTGTGTTTCCCGGTGCTGTGCGAGTCAAGCGCATATCCCGGCGCAGACCGACAGCGCATTGAAAAGACGTCTGTCACGTGTTCGCGTGCCGACGCGGACTGTGCAGTTCTTCAGTTGATGGCGTCCAGGGTCAAGGTGCAATCCTGACGGCTGCGAAAGATCATTCAATTGGCCAGACCGGGCACATCAGGCACCCGGCATCAGTTCGGCCGCTGCAGCACCGGTCGCGATTTCCCTTGCCCGATCGCGCAAGGCGAATTTCTGGATCTTGCCTGTCGATGTTCGGGGAATATCCATAAAGATAAAGCGGCCGGGCACCTTGTAGGGTGCCAGTTGATCGCGGCACCACTGCCGCAACATATCGGCATCTACCTGCTGACCGGCGGCCAGCTCGATGAACGCACAGGGCGTTTCACCCCACTTTTCATGCGGCATTGCGACAACAGCGGCGACACCGACAGCCGGATGCCGGTAAAGCGCCTCTTCAACCTCGATGGAAGAAATGTTCTCCCCGCCCGAAATGATCACATCCTTTGATCTGTCCTTGAGCTGGATATAGCCGTCGGGGTGCATGACGCCCAGATCGCCGGAATGGAACCAGCCATCTGCAAAGGCATCTTGCGTCGCCTTGGGATTGCGAAAATATCCCTTCATCACGACATTGCCACGAAACATCACCTCGCCCATGGTCTTGCCGTCGCGCGGCACCGGCAGCATTGTTTCGGGGTCCAACACGTCCAACTGTTCCAACGGCAGATAGCGCACGCCCTGCCGCGATTTAAGCGCGGCCTGTTCGGCGGCGGGCAGATCAGACCAGTCCTGATGCCAGTCGTTGACGACCGCAGGGCCATAGGTTTCCGTCAGCCCGTAAAGATGGGTCACGTCGAAACCTGCGGTTTTCATGTCGGCCAACAGCTTTTCCGGAGGGGGGGCGGCGGCGGTAAAGAATTGCACGGTCCTGTCCAGATCGCGTTTCACATCGTCAGGCGCCGAGATCATCAGCGACATCACGATGGGCGCGCCGCACAGATGGGTCACGCCTTCGTCCGCAAGTGCGTTCCAGATTGGCGCAGCCCGCACCTGCCGTAGGCAGACATGGGTGCCGACAATAGCAGACATGGTCCACGGAAAGCACCAGCCGTTGCAGTGAAACATCGGCAAGGTCCACAGATAGACCGCGTGTTTCTGCATCGACGTTGTCAATGCATTGCCCTGCGCCAACAGATATGCGCCCCGGTGATGCGACACCACCCCCTTGGGGTCGCCAGTCGTGCCGGATGTATAGTTGATCGAAATCGCGTCCCATTCATCCAGTGGCATCAACCAGGCGAAATCGGGATCGCCGGTGGACAGAAACGCATCATAGTCGGCGGCCTCAAAGGGGGCGTGCGGTCCCGCAAATTCTGGGTCGTCATACTGGATCAGGACAGGCGTCACCGATGCAAGCGCCAGCGCCTCTTGGATCAGGGGCACAAATTCGCGATCCACGATCACCACCTTGGCCATGGCATGATCAAGCTGAAACGCGATGATGGCGGCATCAAGACGGGTGTTGATCGAATGCAGAACGGCACCGCACATCGGCACGCCGTAGTGGCATTCCAGCATCGCAGGTGTGTTCGCCAGCAGCGCCGAAACCGTATCACCCCGCCCGATGCCAATCTGTGCCAACGCCGAGCCAAGCTGCCGCGACCGGCGATAGAAATCGGCATAATTGCGTCGCATGCCCCCGTGAACCATCGCCGTATGATCGGGAAACACGCTGGCGGCGCGTTCCAGAAATGTCAGCGGTGTCAGCGGCTGATAGTTCGCGGGAGTGCGGTCCAGCCCGGTGTTATAGGGGTTCGTTTTCATCTGGTCAGGCATCCTGCCATTGCGGGGCGCGTTTTGCAATAAAGGCACCAATGCCTTCTTCGGCGTCATGTGCCAACATGTTGTCGACCATCACCCGCGCGGCATAGTCATAAGCATCAGGCAAGGTCATCTCGCATTGTTTATAGAACGCCCGTTTGCCGGTTGCGAGGGTCATGCTGGATTTTGACGCAATTTTGCGGGCCATGTCCATCACGGTATCCTGCAGGGTATCGACGGCAACGGCGCGATTGATCAACCCGATTTCAGCCGCACGGCTGGCGGGGATCATATCGCCCGTCAGCAGCATTTCCATCGCATGTTTGTCTGCGACATTGCGGGACAGGGCCACCATCGGGGTCGAGCAAAACAGGCCGATATGCACCCCAGGTGTGCTAAACCGTGCCGTATCGGCGGCAACTGCCAGATCGCAACTTGCCACGAGTTGACAGCCCGCTGCGGTCGCGACGCCCTTCACTTCTGCGATGACGGGTTTCGGACAATTCACGATCGCCTGCATGACACCGGAACATTGCGCCATGACATGCGCGAAATAGGCCTTGCCCCGATCAGCCCCGCTACGACCCGCAGTCATCTCCTTGAGGTCATGACCCGCACAAAAGGCCGGACCATGCCCCGCCAGAATGATGACCCGCACGCCGGGCTCGCCCCCTGCCGCGCCAAAGGCTGCACCAAGCTGTTTCAGCATCGCCTCGGACAGCGCATTGCGTCGCCCGGTGTCGTTCATGGTCAGACGCAAGATGCCTGCGTCATCCAGATCGCGCAGCAGAATATCGTCTTGTTGCATGCACTCTTCTCCTGTTCCGGAGTTAGCGGATATTGATTTCCACGTTATCAGCCAGCGTGTTGGCGATAAAACAATAGCGATGCGCGCGGTGCTGCATCTGATCCAATTCAGCAGCATCAACCGCAAAACCGGTATCAAAACGCACCACCGGATGCAGGTCGATGCGGGTCACCGACATTTGCCCTCTCACATTCTTGCCCAGATAGGCAACCGCGTGGTCGTGATAGCTGGCCACGGGCCAGCCGGCTTTGGCGGCGAGCGCAAGGTATGTCATCATGTGACAGCTCGACAGTGCCGCAGCAAGGGCCTGTTCGGGGTTCGTATGGTTCGGATCACCGCCCCAATCAGGGGCGGCATCCACTTGCATCTCATAGCTTTTGTTATACTGCACGGTATGGGCGTTTGTGTATTTGCCCGTTTGCAATACGGGTTCTGCGCGCTGCCAATGCAGTGCGATCGAAAGGTCGGACATCTGTCAGGTCTCTCTGGTTCGGGTGGTCAGGCGGCGGCGATTTGCTTTTTCGGATCATAGAACGGACGTTCCACGATCGTGGCCCGGGTGGGGCCATCGCTTGTCACGACTTCAACCTCGGCACCGATATGGGCGTATTCGACTGCAACCATGGCGAGTGCGATGTTCTGCCCAAGACGGGGTGAATACACCGCCGACGTGACCTTGCCCACGACATCCCCATTCTTGTTGATTGGCCAGAACCGTGTGTTCGGCCCCTTCAGCGGGGCACTGTCGATGATCAGGCCTATCTGCTTGCGGGTCGCGCCCTGTTCCTGGATGCGGCGCAATGCCGCCTTGCCGATGAAATCGGCCTCCATGTCGAGGTTCACAAGCCGGTCAAGCCCCAGTTCGTAGGGGTTCGTGTTGATGTCCGCGTCAGCATGATAGGACAGCATACCACCCTCGATCCTGCGGATGGATGAGGTGTGACCGGGTTTAAGCCCGTATGGCATCCCGGCCGCCATGATCCGTTCCCAAAGGGCGTCGCCTTGCGTGCCATCGCGCAGATAAAGCTCGTAACCCAACTCGCTTGACCAGCCGGTGCGCGACACGATCAGCGGGATCCCGTCAACCTCGACCTCGCGCAGCCAGTAATAGCGCAGGTCCATGATGCTTTCGCCAAACAGTTCCTGCATAATTTCACCTGACTTCGGGCCTTGCAGCTGCAGCGGCGACACGTCAGGTTCGCCGATCGTGACATCAAGGCCGGAATTCACCGCCACACCTTGCGCCCACAACAGAATGTCGCTGTCAGCCAGCGAAATCCAGAAATGGTTTTCGGCCAGACGCAGCAGGATCGGATCGTTCAGAATACCGCCAGCGGCATTGGTGATCAGAACATACTTGCACTGACCGACAGCCATCTTGGACAGATCGCGCGGCGTCAGCATCTGGACAAACTGTGCCGCGTTCGGGCCGGTGATTTCCACCTGACGTTCGACCGCTACGTCACACAGGATCGCGTCGTTCACCAGGTTCCAGAAATTCTGTTCCGGATCACCAAAGTCACGGGGGATATACATATGATTATAAACGGAAAACCCCTTGGCGCCCCACCGAACGGTCGCGTCAAAATAAGGAGATTTACGGATCTGTGTGCCAAACCCAAAGTCATCTGCTTGCATCATTTTTTCCACCCTTTCATGTCAAAGGCCAAACCGGCCATCGAGCGCCTCCGCCTGCCGTTCTTCTAGCAGCGTGACTGCACGTCATGCGGTCCGAAAAAGGGCAGGAAAACGCCTGAACGGACTATTTTTGGCCCATAGTCCAGTCTGTTCGGACGTGATGGATCACGCGCTGCCCTTTGCAGCCAGATGGGCCAGATTGGGCCGCGCCGACTTTACCGTCCGAGTCGCGATATATGTCATATAGCGGTCGATCCCCAATTCGGCGGCGACCATCGTTTCCATGAGGTTCTGAAACAACGCAAGACTGGGGCACACGGCCTTGATCACGTAATCCATCCCGCCGCCTGTCGCGATACATTCGATGATCTGGTCCTGATTTCTGACAAAACTTTCAAATCGGTCAAAATCCGCCCGCCGGTGATGGGTCAGCGATACCGTGACAACGACTTCGGTAAAGTCGCAAATTTTCTCGAGCGCAATGTCAGCGCGATATCCGCGGATAAAGCCCGCAGCCTTTAACCTGTCCAGCCGCGCCCAGCACGGCGTGGGCGAAATGTTGACGATTTCGGCCAGTTTGGTTTTGCTCAGTTGTCCGTATTGCTGCACCGCGCTGAGTATGCGGATATCAGCCGCATCAAGACCGAATTTTTTCATGCGTTGAAAGCCTTCACTGTGTCCTTGGCAACGGTGGCGATAGCAAATCGCAACTTGCGCCATCACCGCATTAATACGGTGCAAAATCCGAATGGGTGACTTGTTTTGCGACTACTTCTGCAACATCCGCGCCGATAACGCCCTTGCGGACTGCGCATGTCGCACGAACCCTCAGCCCGCTTGCGCAAAGCTGTGGTGCGCACGTTGGCACCGGGGATGGCCGCCGACGCCGGACAGCAATGACGATCAGGCGGTCCGGCGATACTGTCGCGGGTTCAATCCAGTTTTTCGCGCAACGCCTGGGCCAATTCCTCCAGGCTGTAGGGCTTGCGCAAAATTTTATGATGTGCTGCTTTCTCCATTTTGGTCGTCTGGATCCCTTTGGCGTACCCAGTGGCAAGAATGACCTTCAGGTTGGGGTTGATTTCGACCGCCCGATCGGCAAGATCGAAACCTGACATCCCACCCGGCATCACCACGTCCGACAGGACCAGATCAATGTCAGAGCGCGTGTTCAGTATCTTCATCGCCGCGAGGCCGTCTTCTGCGGCAATAACCTGATAGCCCAGTTCGTTCAGGCGGATCACCGTCAGGCGTCTGACAGACGGGTCATCCTCGACCACGAGGATCGTCTCGTTCTGGGACTTTGGGACCGTCGTGCGCACCTTGTCTATTTTTTCGGCGTCACAATTATCGACAATCGGCAGATAAATCGAAATCGTCGTGCCAAATCCGACCTCACTATAGATTGCAGCATGCCCACCCGATTGTTTGGCAAAACCGTAAACCATGCTTAACCCAAGTCCGGACCCCGCACCGGGGCCCTTGGTGGTGAAAAATGGCTCAAACGCACGATTGACGACATCTGGTGCCATGCCATGCCCTGTATCGGTCACGCAAAGCGCCACATAAGCCCCCGGCTTCACATCAACTTGGGTTGCAGTGTAATCCGCATCCAGGATCGCGTTGCGTGTCGCTATGCTGAGCGTGCCGCCGTCGGGCATCGCATCGCGGGCATTAAGGCCGAGATTCAGAATGGCGCTTTCGACCTGCCCCGGATCAGTCAGAGTCGGGCATAGATCATCGGCCAGATTTGTTTCAACCTTGATATTCTCGCCCAGCGTGCGCGCCAGAATAGGCAGCATGGCGGCCACCAGATCGTTCAGGTCGACAGGTTTCGGGGTCAGGGCCTGGTTGCTGGAAAATGCAAGCAACTGCGATGTCAGCTGTGCGCCAAGATTTGACGCCTCAAGCGCCTCGATGAGCAATTCGTGCTGTTGTCCTGTCTCCAGCTGCATTTCAAGCAATTCCAGATTGCCGATGATAATGGTCAACAGATTATTGAAATCATGCGCCATGCCGCCGGTCAACTGGCCGACAGCTTCCATTTTCTGGGCGCGGTTCAGGGCCTCGCGGCGTTTCATGTCTTCGGTCAGGTCGTGCAGGATCCCGGTGAAGAACCGATCGCCCTCGATCCACCATTCTGAAATCGTCAACCTGATCGGGATCTCGGCGCCATCACTGCGGCGCGCCTTCATTTCGCGGCTGACGCCAATGATCTTGCGCTCGCCCGTCCGAATATAATGGTCGATGTATCCGTCATGTTTGCTGTGGTCGGGTTCAGGCATCAGAACCTTGACGTTCTGGCCGATCATCTCTTCGGCAGCATAGCCAAGCATGACTTCTGCGGCAGGGCTGAAGCTGCCGATGATGCCATGTTCATCAATTGTAATGATTGCCTCGGGGGCGGCATCGACGATTGCCCGCAACCGGGCTTGCCGTTCTTCCAGATCATGCTGAACGGCCAGATACTCGGTCATGTCCTCAATCGCGAGAAGGATCAGATCGCCATCGTTGCTTTCTCCTTCAAGACGGCGGGCATTCAGGATCATCGTGCGCCGGCCCATCTTCGCCGTTTCGATCTGGATCTGATAGTTTTCAACTGTTGTCCTGTCGGGCAGCACCCGTTCAAGCAGTTGATGCAACTCGCGCTGATCCCACTGTCCTTCCTGCAAAACGAACAGGTTTTGTCCATCTGTCTGTTCTGCTGTCGTCTGGAACAGCCTGTGAAACGATCGGCTGGCCCGGACAATCTTGAAATGCTTGTCCAAGACCAGCATCGGTTCGCGCACGGTCGATACGATATTGTCAGAAAATCGCTGCGACCGCCTGTGTGCTTCCTGGATGTTCTTTATTTCGGTCACATCCGTAAAGGTGACGACAACCCCGTTGATCTGCCCGCTTTGCGTCTTGTAGGGCAGGATCCGCCGTATATACCAGCTGTCGTCCCGTGCTTTTACCTCCCGCTCGGACGGGGCCAGATCCGTCATGACCTGCCGGGCACTTTCCAACAGCGATGGATCGTCGATCTTGCCGGTAATATCGCTGATCGGTCGCCCCACGTCATTGGTGATCAGATTGAACAACTTGCGGGTTGCCGGCGTGAACAGCTTGATCTTGAGATCGCGATCAAGAAACAGCGTCGCAATACCCGAACTGGACAGCAGATTATTGAGATCGTCCGACACCGCGCGTTCTTCATCGACTTTCTGCTGTAACTGCGTATTCAGCGTCGTCAGCTCTTCGTTCAGCGATTGAAGCTCTTCCTTGGAGGTTTCAAGTTCTTCATTGGTCGATTGGAACTCTTCGTTCATCGACATGGCTTCTTCGTTGGCCGCTTTCAATTCCTCGGTGGAAAGTTCGAAATCCCGGATCGTGTTCTTAAGGTCTTGCCGCGTCGTTTCCAGTTCTGCTTCAAGCTGGCGATAGGCGGCACTGCCCTTTGAGACGTCATCGGGCGTCGCACTGCGTTCGATGAACGGCTGATCGGCAAACGCCACAAGAAAAAGCTGCGCGTCTTCGACAGCCATGGGATGTACGTCAATCTTGACCGGCACACTTTCCCCATCACGCGTGACGGCAGCGGTGCGCGTTACATCGGTATTTTGCTGGATAGCGGTGCGCACCGCACTGCCAAGCTGGGCCCGCATCCCGTCACGCGCCATCGCCAAAAGGTTCTGGTTCGCTTCGCCGATCGGCACCTTCAGATAGTCATCGGCAGGCCCTTGCACATAAAGACATTCCATTCGGGCATTGATCAGCACTGCCGCAGGCGCATAGCGCTCGATAAGAAGTTTCTGGCTAAGATCGGCAAGCTGCGGCCCGGAATGTTTTTCACGCGCGGGCAGGGCGGGCTCGATGGCGTCTTCATGCGGCCTGCGTTGCGACATGTAATCAAATGTCCGTTTGCGCAGCTCGCCGGCTCTTTCGTAAATACGGTATTTCTTGGATTTGGGACGGAAATACATTTCGTGATTATTAGCCGTTTCCGATGATCCCAAGAACAGAATACCGTGGTCGTTCAGCGCAAAGTGGAACATCTGGATAACCCGTTCCTGCGCCTTGGGGTTCAGATATATCAACATATTCCGGCAGGAAATCAGATCGATCTTTGAAAACGGCGCGTCGGCCAGAATGTTTTGATTGGCAAAGACGACTGTATCGCGCACCTCTGGAATGATCCGGTAGGTATGATCTTCCTTGATGAAAAACCGGTCCAGCCGTTCGGTGGCAACAGAATCCGCGATCGCATCAGGGTAAACGCCTGCGCGCGCGACCGACAGCGCCTTTTCATCCACGTCTGACGCAAAAACCTGTATCTTCACATCCTTGCGCAACTTCGAGACTTGTTCGAACAACAGGATCGTCAGCGAATAGGCTTCCTCGCCGGTCGCGCAGGCCGGCACCCAGACGCGGATCGGCTGCCCGGCAGGGTGGTTGGCCACCATATCGCGCAATACGTGCTGCTCCAGGTAATCAAACGCTTCCGGATCGCGAAAGAATGACGTGACACTGATCAGCATGTCGGTGCACAGCCGCTTGGCCTCGTCGGGGTTCTGTCGCAGTAACGCCAGATAATCAGCCGAATTATCCATGTGATGCAGGGCCATGCGCCGTTCGATCCGCCGCAACAGCGTGCCCTCCTTGTACATCTCGAAATTGATCGGTGTATAGGCGTTCAGCGTCTTGATGACATCCCGCAGCGATCCGCGGGCGCTTTCGCCCAAGGCCTTGGCGGCTCGGCCGTTGTCGATATAGGGGTGTCGCGCGTATTTCGCGATGAGCGCAGGCATATCGCCGACCTGCAGCACACGATCAACTGATCCGGTCTTGATCGCGCTGCGCGGCATGCCGTCATGGGATGCCTCGTGAGGGTCCTGCACCAGAACCAGGCCACCTTTTTCCTTGATGGTGCGGATCCCCTCGGACCCGTCGCTGCCGGTGCCGGACAGGATGATCGCAACAGCGTTGTGCTTTTGGTCCTCTGCAAGGGATCGCAGAAAAAAGTTGATCGGCAGCCGCAGGCCACGGCGTTCGCTTGGCGCGGTCAGGTATAATTTGCCATCCTGCACCCGCAAGAATTTATTGGGCGGAATGACATAGACATGATCCGGCTGGATCGGAGTGTTGTCGGCGGCAAAGGCGACAGACATTTTCGTCTGCTTCGCCAGCAAATCCACCATCAGGCTTTCATGGTCCGGGTCAGCATGGTGGATGACCACAAAGGCTGCACCGCTGCGCGGGGGCATCGCGTTGAAAAATCCGGTCAGCGCGTTCAACCCGCCAGCCGACGCCCCAAGCCCCACGACAGGCACGCCACGCATCGCAGATGTCTGGTGCTGGCCATCCGACCGAGCAGGTTCATTCTCGTTCTTTTGCGAGGGCTTGCCTTTGGGCTGCGCCTTGGATGTTTTCGCCATGCCGCCTGACCTTGGGGTTATCGGGTAAACGCCGGTCAACGATAGGCAGATTTTTCCACAGTTACCAGTTTGCAGATACCAGCGCCGGCACTTTGCACAAGGTACCGGTGCTTCATTCTTGCCATGTTCCAACCGGCAGTGCGCAGATCAAATGCCGATGCCCGCAAACCCCAGCACAAAAGTGCCTAAAGGGCGCCCCCGTCACCGCAGACCCCCAGTGCAACGGGCCCGGGTCGTGCCACGTCGATTGTCGTCTGCACATAGATCGGCGGGCGCGGCCCGGATTGAGAAAAGTCAACAAAGCCCCTCACTGCCTGCGCCACTGTGAAAAAGGCAAGGTGAACCCAGTTCTGCTGCCTCTTTTCGTCTGTGGCGGCCCGAAAGGATGTCATACAATGAAGAACCAGATCGTTCGCACAGCCATTTTCCCGGTCGCCGGTCTGGGCACACGGCTCTTGCCGGCAACCAAGGCGACGCCCAAGGAACTGTTGCCGGTCATCGACAAGCCCCTGATCCAATTCGCAATTGACGAGGTGCGCGCCGCCGGGATCGAACGGGTGATCTTTGTGACACATGCATCCAAGACAGCACTTTCGCGTTATCTGATGGATGATGCGCGTCTGCGCGAGCGCCTGATACGACAAGGCAAGCCGGGTCTGGCAGAGGTCTTGCGCGACACCGCGCTTGATCTGCACGACACCGACGTCATTTTCGTGACGCAACATGACCCCGACGGGTTGGGCGATGCGGTGCTGCGGGCGCGGGATTACGTGCTTGACGGCCCCGTCGCGGTCGTTCTGCCCGATGACCTGATCCTGGATGGCGCTGGCTGCCTGAGCGAGATGACAGCCGCCTATCCCGGCTGCGGGTGCGGGCACCTTGTCGCGACGATGCAAGTGCCAAAGGCGCAAACCGACAAATATGGTATCCTGTCCGTCACCCGGCAGGATGGCCGGATCGTTTATGCCCGCAGTGTCGTGGAAAAACCTGATCCCGAAAAGGCGCCGTCACAGATGGCTGCCGTCGGGCGGTATATCCTTGACCCGGCCATTTTTGATGCGTTGGCCCGTCAGGGCCCGGGCAAGGATGGCGAGGTCCAGCTGACCGATGCGATCACAAGCGGCGCGCCCACCGTCGGTATCGCGGGGTTTCGGTTTTCCGGGCGGCGGTTTGATTGCGGGTCAAAACGTGGCTTGCTTGCCGCGACGCTGTTTCGTGCAAGAGCTGACCCTGCCTACGCCGATATCATAGGCGAAGCCGCCCCGGTAACCAACTTCATCCCAGTCGGCTAGGATACCTGCACCCGGCGGATCTTGCCCTTGCCGGGGTAGGAAACGGTCGGCTTTTTCCAGGGCTTGCCATCCACGGTAACGCGTGCAGTTTCCTGCGCCGCCGCGCCACTTCCTGCAATCTCGATTTCGATCCGGCCACGCGGCCCGTCAAGCGTGACATGCGCCTGCGTCCATTTGTCTGGCAGGCAGGGGGTGATGCTGACCTCGCCGTTTCGGGGGCGGATCCCAAGGATGCCCGCAACGGCCAGTTGCCAGCTCCAGCCGGCGGCACCGGTATACCAGGACCATCCACCCTGTCCGATCCGCTCTCCCGCCCCTGACACGTCACCAGCCAGCACATATGGCTCGCGCATATAATGATCCGCAGCGGTCTTGCTTGCGGCGCGCCGGACCGGGATGATGATGTCGAAAACCTGATGTGCCTTGGTCCCGTCACCAAGGGCAACATAAGCCGCACCCAGCCACGTCGCCGCATGGGTATATTGCCCGCCGTTTTCACGGATGCCGGGGGGATAGGCCTGAATATAGCCGGGGTCGCGGTCGGTCCGATCAAATGGTGGGGTCAACAGCCGGACCAGGCGCGCCTCGGTGTCCACCAGATGATCTGCCGCTGATCGGATCGCCTTGCGTGCGCGGTCGTCAACCGGCCCGGTGTCCAGCACGGACCACGCCTGTGCAATCAGGTCGATCCGGCATTCCTCATTTTCAGCAGAACCCCATGGCACGCCTGCGTCGTCGATCGCCCGTAGATACCACGCCCCATCCCATGCGTGATCAGCGATGGCCCGGCGCAAACCCTTTGCATGATCCCGCCAGCGCGCCGCGTCCTGCGCAAGGCCCGCCGTTTCGGCCAACGGCGCAAAAAGCCCGATCGTCGCGATCTGGAACCACGCGAGCCACACGCTCTCGCCCTGGCCTTCGTCGCCGATCCGGTCCATCCCGTCATTCCAATCGCCAGCCCCCATCAGGGGCAACCCATGCGCACCGACAGTCATCATCCGGTCCAGCGCGCGCGCGCAGTGATCATACAGCGATGCCTGTTCGCCATGTGCGAACAGCGCATAGCGGTCATGTTCATCCGCCCGCAGTTCCGGCGCCTTCAGAAACGGGACCGTCGCGTTCAGTATATCCCTGTCGCCGGTGGCCTCGACATATCGGGCCGTGACATAAGCCAGCCAGATATAGTCATCTGAACAGCGCGTCCGCACGCCGCGCCCCTCTGGCGGATGCCACCAGTGCAACGCATCACCTGCTTCAAACTGATAGCTGGCCGCCAACAGAATATGTTCGCGCGCGCGGTCAGGGTCGCTGTGCAAAAGCGCCAGGACATCCTGCAACTGGTCCCGAAAACCATAGGCACCACCAGCCTGATAAAAGCCGGCGCGCGCCATGATCCGGCAGGCGCGGTTCTGATAGGGCAGCCAGCGATTGACCATCAGGTCGAACGCAGGATCGGGGGTCTTGACCTGCACGGACCCCAGCCGCTTGCCCCATGTGCCCTGCAATACCTGATAGGCGGTGTCGGCCTCGGCCGGATCCTTCCATCGCGACACGGCTGTTTCCAGGTCCCGCTGCTCCGCGACTTCGCCCAGCGCAAAAACCACTTCTGCGCTTTGGTCCGGACCGATGTCAAAATGCACCTGATAGGCGGCACAGGCATCGCTGCCGGGGGTAAACCGCCCGCCCAGATCCCAGCGCTGCAAGCCTTCGGGGGCATGGATGCTACCTTCGCGCCCCAGAAAATCATGCCGGTCGCCGCTGACACTATGCGCCTCGACCGAGGCAGTCAGAAAGGCCGCCCTTGATCCGAATTCGGGGTTCCACCGGTTCCGCCCGATGATCGCCTCCAGCGCCGGGTCAAAACGGCTGGTCACATGGGGCCCCGACACACTGCCCAATGCGCCCAGAATCCATTCCGCGTAATAGGTCGCAGACACCCGCCGCGCCCGGCCTGACCGGTTGGTCAGCCGAAGACGCACCAGCTTGACCGCAGCATCCACCGGCACAAAGGCACGCAATTCCTGTTCCAGACCGTGGCTGTTCTGCCGCCACGTCGTTTCCCCCGCCCCATGCCGGATCTCGCAGTCTTCACCATGGCCCAGCGGTGCCGGCGTCGTCGTCCAGACGGCCCCCGTGGCTTCGTCTCGCAGATACAGCACCTCGGACGGGATGTTGGCGACGGGATCATTTGACCAGGGTGTCAGGCGATGCTCTCCGCTGTTGCCGGCCCACGTCGCGCCAAAGCCGGCTTCGCTGACCAGACAGCCAAAATCATCATTGGCGATGACATTGCACCATGGCGCGGGCGTATGGGTGCCTGCCGACAGATGAATCACATAATCCCCGCTGTCGGGGTCAAAACCACCATAGCCGTTGTCAAACATCAGGTTATCTGGCCGTGATACCGGCGCAATGACATCCGCCGTCAGCGGCGCCCCCGAATCAAAGCGAGGCGGCATGACATGCGTTTCCAGCGCACGATCAAGCGTTTCGCGCAGCGAAGTGCCGTCATCGCGCAGCACCACATGGGCCGCTGCCTCCAGTCCGCAGCGCAGGTCAGCGTCGATCTGGTCGGCCGCCAGCAGATGGATGCCGCCGCGCTTGCCCAGCACGCTGTCGGCATGGGTGTCACGCATGATCGCAAGCACCCTTTCGCGTAGCGGCTCCTCATAGCCGGATACCGCGTCGCGCAATATGACCAGATCGATTTCAAGCCCCTTTGCCGCCCATAGCCGCTGCGCCCGGATCAGCAGATCAAGCAGGAACGCATCATCAGTCTGTCTGGCCTTCAAAAGCAGGATTGGCAGATCGCCAGAAATGCCAAAGCGCCATAACTCTGGTTGGCCGCCCCACGTCTGACCGTCATCAGGAGGGGCGCCACGCAGCGTGTGATTGAAATGTGACAAGAGCGACGACAGAACCTGCAATTTCGGCAGATGCACCGGATCAATGTCCAGTTTCTGCACCATGCGCCCGGTTTCGATCAGCGCATCACGAAACACGCGATCCACCGCCGTGGCAGGATAGCGGCTGGCGGTTTCCAGCACATCGGTCCGCGTTTGGCCGGTAATGGTCAAAAAGGACAGTTCTGTCACCTGCATCGGTTTCAATTGCACGCGGGTCTGGAGCGCCATGATCGGGTCAAGGGTCCAGCCGTCGCGCCGACCCAGCCCATCGGTCAGTGCTTTGGGCAAAGCGCCCGCGCGGTCGCGGCCCAGAAATCCGGCGCGATCCGTATCCCACGCGCGGAACGTGACGGCAGGATCATCTGACACGACCTTGTGCAACAGAACGGGTGGCCGGGTCTCGGGGCGGCGCGGGCGACGCTGAAACAGCAGGGCCTGATCCTCGGCCAGCCACGTGCTGTGAACGAACAGCTTGCTAAAGGCCGGGTGGCGTTCGTCTTCCAATGCGGGGGCAAGCACGACCTCGCCATAGGATGTCAGATCGACGGTGCGGTCCCGGTCGCTTTCGTTGATCAGCGTGACACGGCGAATTTCGACGTCGTCGTAGGGTGCCACAGTGATGTCCATCCGCGTGACGATCCCGTCGTGATGCCGCAGCAGTTCGACCATATGTTGATGAAAGACGCATTTCACCTCTGGGCTGTCACCGTCAGTTGGCGCCGCGCCAAGCGACCAGACGTGGCCTGTCCCGCTATCCCGGCAATAAATCCAGACGCCGTCAGAGGTGCGGGTGGGGTCGGCGCGCCACCGTGTCAACGCGTTGCCGTCCTGTGACAGCCCGCCACCCCCCGTCCCCGTCACCAGCGACGCCATGCGCCCGTTGCCCAGCACATGCACCTGCGGCACAGCGAAATCCGCCGATGGCACCCATGGTGCAAGCGACGGCACCGTGTCTGTCTGCGCAGGACGTTCCCATGCCTCATCCGCGCGCCCCCGTTCAAGCGGCACATCCCACGGCACACGTTCCTGCAACAAAAGATCCATCGCCTGCGCCGGTTTTTCGCGCAGGAACCTATGGATCATGACGTCACCCGCCGTTGCATTGACGATGGCCGCCAGCAGCATCCCCTGATGATGCGCCATATAGGTCTTGACAGGAACAAAGGGCAGGACCGGCGTTGTGCGGTCTGGCGTGTAATCCAGCGCGTCATAAAAGCCGTAACGCGTCATCGCGCCAAGCTCTGCCAGCCGGGCAAGGTTGTCCGCCGCGGCCTCGGGCCAGCCGCAAAGCGCAAGCGCTGAGCTATAGGGCGCGATGACAAGATCTTCGGTCAAGCCGCGCCTGATGCCCAGACCAGGCACGCCAAAGGCCTTGTACTGATAGGTGCCATGCGCATCCGTGGCCCCGAAAGCCGATTCCGATATCCCCCAAGGCACCCCACGCTCGCGGGCATAGGCGCGTTGGAAATCCACCGCCGTCAGTTCACTTTCGCCCAGCAGGGTGTCGCGGTAACTGGGCAGGAACAGGGGCGGCATAAGGTATTCGAACATCGACCCGTTCCAGGACAGGATCGACGGCTTGCCCTGCAACCGTGTCACCGGGCGGCTGAACGAAAACCAGTGCTCGATCGGCGCATCATGTTTGGCAATGGCGAAATAGCTCGCAAGCCGGGCCTCTGTCGCCAGCAGATCGTAATGGCTGTGGTCCATTTCGCCCAGACTGTGATTATAGCCGATGCGAAACAGCCGGACACCAGGGTCGTAAAGAAAGCTGAAGTCCATCCCATAGGCGATATGCTCTGCCTCTTCGGCCAGCGCGATCAGGCCCGCGCGCACCGCCGCCTGTTCGGCCAGACCATCCTCGATCGCGCGCCGCAGCGCCTGAAGCCAGTCGCGCGATGAATCGTCCTGTCTGTCCACGTCCGATTGGCGGGCCTCCAGCAGGGTCAGCACATCGCCCCCGGCGATCTGGTCGTCAAAGGGGCGGTCGCTGGGATGCAGGGCTGCGGCGGCATCCGCTGCAAACGCGGCCATACCCCTTGGCGGTTCTGCAAGCAAAGGCAGCCATGGCATGAAGGTATCAATGTCCCGCGCGATCCGGTGCAGGTCGTGATGATAGCGGTCCAGCCAGACGGTGACGTCTTTCAGGTCCGCTTCCGGCGCTTGCGGCGCAGCGGCGATGGCATCGCGCACCAGTTCTTCCAATGCGTGCCAATGGGGGCCGTCCAGCGCGGCAAGGGTCTGCTGCCAGACCAGGGGCGATTGCCCGGCCGCGTCGATCAGGTTGCGGATTGCCTGCTCGGTCTGTGTCAGGCGGGGTGCATCATGATCCGGCAGCACCCGGATCGCGCCCGCCAGCAGGTCCAGCGTCGTGCCAAGGCAGCCGAAACAGGCGCGGCCAACAGATGCTTTCGCGGCCAGTTCCAGACACCCTTGTCGCAACACGATCAGCGATACCGCCAGATTGCCGCTATCCACGGTCGAGACATACTGCGGTTCAAGCGGTTCAAGCGTGCGGGTGTCATACCAGTTCAGGATATGACCGCGAAAGGTGCGGACACGACCCAGCGTCTCGACCGTATTGCGCACACGGATCAGAAAATCGCTGGTACTGATGAACCCCATGTCCCGTGCGCCCAGCGCCGACACCAGAAACATTCCAATATTGGTGGGCGATGTGCGATGTGCGATCGCGTCCTCGTCGCGGTGCTGGTAATTGTCAGGGGGCAGCCAGTTGTCATTCGGCCCGACGAAGGTTTCAAAGAAATGCCAGGTCCGGCGGGCCACCAGAACCAGAAACCGCCGCTGTGCATCTGTCAGCGACTGGCTGCGAAACCGACGGCGGCCTGCGCTCCAGACTGAAATCTCGGGGGCGACAAGCCACAGCAGCAGGACAGGTGCCGCAGCCCAGAAATCCTGCGGATCACGGGCCAGCAAGTAAAACCCGAGCGCCAGCGCCAGCGCCGTTGACGGCCACATGAGACGCCAGGACGCGGTTCGGATATCCACCCGCGAGAACACCGTCGCGGCATGGGCAGCTGATGTCCATTCAAGGCGTTTGCGCCCGCTTACCCCCATGCGCCACAGCGTCCGACCGATGGCGTCCAGTGCGTTGTGCGTGTCAGTGACCAGAAACACGATCGAAAAGAACCAGCGCCCACCCTGCGTCTTGATCTGATGAATGACTCGGCCCGCGATGCCCCGCCGGATACCGCCCGTCGCGATCGCAAACACCTCTCCGATCAGGTAACTTCCGGGTGCGGCGATGGCCAGAAAGGTCCAGACAAGTGCGCTGCCCGGCAGCGCCAGCCAGGCACCGAAAAAAAACAGAAGCAGCGCTGGCGGCACCAGACTGCGGCGCAGATTGTCGGCGATTTTCCAGCGATCCAATGCGGATAGCTCGTTTGTGGCGGTGCGTCCCTGCGCAGACGGCACCCGGTGCCAAAGCCATGGCAAGAGTTGCCAGTCCCCGCGCATCCAGCGATGCTGGCGATGCGCGAATTCCGGATAGGTGCCTGGCAGATCCTCGTATAGCACGACATTGGTCGCAAGCGCCGCACGGGCGTGCAGGCCTTCGAACAGATCATGACTCAATATCCGGTTTTCCGGAATACGCCCTGCGATACTGGTTTGCAGGCCGGCGATATCGTAGATCCCCTTGCCAACGAAAATGCCGGTGCCGAACAGGTCCTGATAAACATCCGAAACAGCCCGGCTATAGATATCGACAGCGGTGTCGCCCCCGTAAAGATGGGCGAAATGGGTTTCCTTGCCCAGTTTCGGTAAAATTTCGATCCGGGGCTGGATGATGGCATGGCCACGTGTGACACGCCGGGTTTCAGGGTCAAGCATCGGTCGGTTCAACGGATGGGCCATGATCCCGATCAGGCGCGCAGCAGACCCCGGCGGCATTTGGGTATCGGCATCCAGCGTGATGGCAAATCGCAGTTTGCGCAACACCGCCTGTGGGCCGATCACCACTGAAAAGGCATCCGTCTGTTCACCAAGAACCAGATGGTTGAAATCTTCCAGCTTGCCGCGCTTGCGTTCACGCGCCATCCAGCAGCCTTCGGTCGGGGCGAATATGCGCGGCCGGTGAAGCAAGAAGAAAGGGTCGTCACCGCTTGATCCATAGCGCTGGTTCAGTTCCGCCACCTTTCCGCTTAGTGCGTTGACGATCTTTGCATCGTCGGGCAGCGTCTGCACCGAGGCATCCACCGGATCGGACAGAACCACAAAGCGCAAAGCAGGGTCAGGGTTCGCCAGCCGCAGGATTTCCAATTTTTCCGCGATCTGGTTCACCTCTGCTATTGCCCCCAGAATGACTGGCAGCACGATTGCCGTTGGATAGTCGGGGGGAATGGACTCTGACAGGTCAAGCTCGGCCAGCGGCTCTGGCCGCGTCAGTCGGGTGATGATCCAATGCACCACCCAGACGCTGAGGATCGTGGCAGGCAGCAACGATAGCGCCGCCCCGACAAGCAATTGCAGCCACGTGGCATCGTGAGAAAGCAGATAGACCAGCGGCACCGCCATTGCCGCCAGCACCCCAGAAATCAGGCCTCCGGCGTAAAGCAAGCCACGATAGCGGGCCAGCCATCTGCGCAGGGCAAGCCCGCTATCAGCGCGATAGCCTACCTGTGCTTCAAGTGCGCGTAGCCCGTCACCCACCAGCCAATACCCCACATGGGTTTGCACCGCGTCATCGACATGATCGCGCGCGAATGCGATCGCCGCCTGTGCAACCGCGCGTTCGGACAAATCGGACCTTCGCGCCAGCCTTTCGACCGCCTTGCGGAAACGGTCGCGCGTCTCGAATGTCATATCGGGATAGATCCCGGCGGGATCAGTGCAAAGGGTGGCTTCGATCAGACTGGTCCGATCTACAAAATCTTCCCATTTTATATCGTGGATTGCGATCAGATTGGTGATTGCGCGGGCCGTGCGGGCAACCGGATCGGGATCGGACTGATCGACGTGGGATAGATCAAAAGCAGGGCGCAGATCCGGCCACATTTCGGCAAAGGCATCAACTAGCTGTGCGATACTGGCAAGCCGCAACATCGACGGCAGCGCCCACAGCTCGGCGTTGGTCAGTTCGGCACTCTGTTGAAAGTCCCGCACCGCGTCAACCAGGCTGGCAAAGGAAATCTGCGGGTGCAGGATGTCGCACAGCGTCTGCGCCAGTACATAAACACGCGGCTTGCCCGCCCCGTGCGCATCACGAAGCGCAGGCAGCAGGCGGTAATAGCTGGCAGGCAGGTCATCGCTCAGGCGACGCATGGCGCGGGCGACATGATAATCATTGTCCTGCAACCAGTCAGCCGCCCTGATATGGGCCGGGGCCGGATCTGCGCAGGCATCGCGCGCAGCGGCAAGCCAGTCATCCAGCGCCGGCAGAGCCCGGTAGATTTCGACCAGCACAGGGCTGCGCGCTGTGAAGACCTGGCGCTGTGCAAGTTCTTGCAAGCGATCGTACTGGGGGGATGACGGGGCAGCGGTTTGGGTCATTCGTCAGTGCCGACCGGTTGCCGGGCACCCTCTGATCTGGCCTTTTCAAAAGCGTGGTTTTCGGCGCGTCCGACCCGGTGGCGCACCAGCAAAACCGGCACATGCGCCCGGTCCAGCACGAAACTAGCCACCTTGCCCATCGGCACATCGCGGTGACCGCTTTCGCCGTGGGTCGCCATCACCACAAAATCTGCCGACTGATCCGTTATCGTATCGACAAGAGCGCGGCGCACATCGCCTTGCGCGACGATACAGGTCGAAATCTTCAGGTCATGATGGGCCAGCCGGTTCTTGATCCGGGCCAGATGGGTCTGGCCTGCCTGCGTGTTCCGGCGTGTCACCTCGCTGCGCAGCTTGGTGGCTTCGGGGTCCATTGTCCCGAATGCGCTTAACCCCGGCTCCGGTGCAATGTAGCACAGGACCAGTTCGGCACCTTCGGTCTTGGCCAATGTCGCGGCACTTGGCAGAGCATTTTCCGACCTGACAGAGCCATCGAGCGGCACAAGAATCCGTTGATAGGTATCCGACATCTTGATTGTCGATGCCTGCGGGATCATCAGGATCGCGGCGCTGCGCGATGCCATCACACCGCAAGCTGTGTCACGCATCCGCCAATTGTCTTGCCCATTCGCGCGCAGCACGGCAGCAATATCATCCTGACGGCCTTCCAGATGGGATTCTATTTGCGCGATACAGGGCCCTTCAAGTAGTTCGACAGTCGCCGCGCGGCGCGGATCATCATCAAGTCCGCCTGCCAGCCCGGCCAGCCATTTCCGCCTTGTCTGTTTGCGAATGTCCCAATCCACCGGATCAACGGGACCACCTTCGGCGGGATGCGGCTGCATCACGTGCACCAGAACAACATGCCCGCCAAACGCCTTGGCGACCTTTTGCGCGTGCCGGATCGCACCTGACTCCTTCTGCTCTGGTTCCACGAACACGAGGACATCCGATTGATGATGAATTGGTCCGTTCAGCGGAACACCGTTTTGTGCATCAACATGTGTGGGGCGCCTTTGTCGCTGCGATGCTTTCGCCATCAAATCTGCCTCCTGCGGGTGGGTCGGGCCGCATCCGACGACGGCGCCACGCACGCAGGCGGCACCGGGATGCAGATGTCAGGGTATCATTGCAGCCGCCCGCCCGATTGATGGATATCAAGCGTCCGCCGCGTCGGACTGATCGGCGTAAAACTGCATGCAGGCGGCTTCGTGCCCGCGAATGACGCGCTTGCCGGACAATGGGCCACGCAGTTCGGTCACAACCGTGCACTGGCCTTCGCCAGCCGTCCCTTTGTCGAACCGGATCACCACCCAATCACGGGTACGGCCCAATTGGTGCGCCCGCTGTGTATTCGAATAAAGCGCGGTGAAATGCCACCCGTCCCGTTCGGCGTGCAGGATCGGCAACCATGCCGCCCTTTCGGGATTGAACCTTTTGGGTGCAATCACCGGCAGCGATCCTTCCAATGCGCGCATTCGGTATTCTTCATCCACATCCAGAACCTCTGGCACCGGCGGCGGCAGTTGACCGACCCGTGGGCCAATCCTTCGACGCCGCGCAAGCAGCTTTTCAAGCGCGTATTGAATCCCGCGCACCCGGCGCGGCCCGAACCCCGAAAGGGCGGCCAGTCTGCCGTCGTTCGCGGCCGCTTCCAGATCCTCCAGCGTGTCGATCCCCAGTTTTTCATGAATGGCCGCAGCGAGCGTGGGGCCAATCGTCGGCACTGTCTGAAACAGCTTTTCAGGGTCCAGATCACCACGCAGCGTGTGCAATAGCCGCAAATCACCGGTTTGCAGAATTTCAGTGATAGCGGCACCAATGGACGAACCGATTGTCGGCAAGGCTTCCAGTGCGGGCGGGCCGCCCTTGGCTAAAATCGCGCTGACCGGCTGCGGCAGCCCTTGCAAGTAGGTGGCGGCGTCGCGATAGGCCCTGACCCGGAATGCGTTCCCGTTTTGATGCTCCAACAGGTCCGCCACCGCACTCAGCTTCTGCGCGACGTCTTTATTTTCCGTCGTTTGAACGGGGATGGCACGGGACATGACAGAACCTTTCAGTAACCCGTCTGTCTGGCGGCAAAACCGCTGGCGGTTTTTGATTTTGCTCAATTCGGCCACCTGGCAATTTGGTAAACCCGACCGTGTTCAACTCATGCAAAGGAGCACTTTCCATGTCTTATCAAGATTTCCTGCCGGCCAGTTGGCTCAGGGGGCGCAGCCGCACGGACAACCCGCTTGTGACTTTGCGCAAGGAGGTGGACAGCCTGTTTGATAATTTTGGGAACGACATCTTTCCGGCTGCATCCGATGTGTCGATCCGTTCGAACGTCAGCGAAACCGATCAGGAATTTTGCGTCACCGCAGAATTGCCCGGCCTGACCGAAGCTGACGTGGATGTATCCGTCACCGGCGACCGGATCGTCATCAAGGGCGAAAAGAAATCCGAAAAGGAAGACCGAATGGCTGAAGAGGGGCGCCAGTTCCATCGGATCGAACGGACCTCTGGTGCGTTCGAACGGATGATGGTGCTGCCATTCAGCATCGACCCCGACACGGTCGAGGCGGTCGTCAAGGACGGCGTGTTGACAGTGACGATCCCGAAACCGCCAGAGGCCGTCGCACAGACCACAAAGATCAAAGTGTCCCACGCGACCTGATCGGCAATCGGGCCCGCGTCCCAGCGCGTGCCGAATCCAAAGGATGAACCCATGTGGCAAGAGGTGCTGGATCGCATGCTGCGCACGATGCTGACGGATGGCACCATGACGGTTGTCATGCCCAATGGCCGCCAGCACACCTATGGCCGACAGAGCCGCCCGTTAGTTACCGTGCGTCTGCATGATCTCGCAACCGTGCGGCATCTGGTCATGGACCCCGAACTGGCTTTGGGCGAATCTTACATGAACGGAACACTGACGATTGACGACGATGACCTGCAAGGGTTTCTGGCGTTGATCGTGCAAAACATCCAGCATGCGCCGCGCGTCTGGTGGCAAAAGCCGCTGGGCAAGCTGCGGACCACCCTGCGCAGACTGACACAGAACAATGTCGCGCACCGCTCCCGGCGCAACGTGGCGCATCATTATGACCTGTCGGGGCAGCTTTATGACCTCTTTCTGGATACGGACAAGCAATATTCCTGTGGCTATTTCCGCCACCCCAGCGACACGCTAGAACAGGCGCAAGTCCAGAAAAAGGATCACATTGCCCGCAAACTGCTGATTGAACCGGGGATGCGGGTGCTTGACATCGGCTGTGGCTGGGGCGGGATGGCCCTGACGCTGGCGCGCAACTATGGCGCACAGGTTGTCGGCGTCACGCTGTCAGAGGAACAATACGCCTGCGCCACACAGCGCGCCGCCCAGGAGGGGTTGTCACATCGGGTCAGTTTTCGGCTTTGCGACTATCGCGATGTGCAAGGCGCGTTTGACCGGATCGTTTCCGTCGGCATGTTCGAACACGTCGGGCTGCCGCATTACGACGCTTATTTCAACGCGGTGCGCAATCTGCTGACACCGGACGGTATCGCCCTGATCCACACGATCGGCTGGACCGCGCCACCGTCGGCCACGAACCCGTGGATCAAGAAATACATCTTTCCCGGCGGCTATGTTCCCACATTGTCCGAGACGATGGGCAGCGTCGAGCATGCACGCCTGTGGCCTGCGGATGTGGAATGCTGGCGCCTGCATTATGCCTATACACTGCGCCACTGGTTTGATCGGTTCAACGCAAACAGCGATGACGTGCGTGCGCTTTATGACGACCGGTTCGTGCGCATGTGGCGGTTCTATCTGGCTGCATCGGAACAGACTTTTCGGCATGGCCATCAGGCGGTGTTTCAATTGCAGCTGTCGCGCAAGATCGACGCCGTTCCCGTGACCCGCGACTACCTTTACACCCCCACTTTGGGTCACGCCACACAACGGGCCGCCGAGTAACACGGCGCACACCGCATTGACCCGCATCAATTATTCGCCGGTCAGACCCGCTACCATCGGATTGAACGGACAGACACGAAGGTGCAGCGCGATGATCGGCAAGATACTGATGGCATACGACGGATCCGACAATGGGCGACGCGCATTGGACGTCGCAGCAGAGTTGGCACACAAAATGGATGCGGAATTGATGATCGCCCATGTGCTCATGCACGGACGCCCTGCCAAGGAATTGGCCCGCATGGCGGAAATCGAACACATGGTCAAAGTCGCAGAGGGTGCCGGAACCACCGGTTTTGTGCCCAGTGGTGCAAGCCCCTATGAACTGCTGGCAGCTGGCGCATCAGAGGGAAACTCACTGCGCCTGACAACGGCAATCGGCGAACAGTTGACCGCATATGCCAAGGACCGCAGCAAGGAAATGGGCGCGCGCAAGGTCGAAACCATTATGCTGGATGGCGACTATGCAGATGAAATCATGGACGCCGCCGATGATTACAGTGCCGATATGATCGTGATCGGATCGCGCGGCCTTGGCACTGTCAGGGGCACCATTCTGGGCAGCGTGTCGCAAAAGGTCGTGCACCACGCCGCGCAGATTGTCGCGACTGTCAAATAGCCACCTGCCCCAGCGTCATGCAGGAATGTTCCAAATCTCGCGCAACTGGCTGATGCAGCGGCATGGCACACGGAAATACCTAGCGATGTCATCGTCTGTCATGCTGAGATCGACAAGCGTTTCCAGCGTGTTTTTGGGTGCCGGGCCCAGTGCCGCGATATACTTGCGCAGCTCGGCCGGAATTTCCGGGCGGCAGGACAACTGCCGCTGTCGCGGGACGTCATCACCGCAGGCCAGTTTTTGCAGATGAAGGGCGTGGTCAAAAATCATGTGCGGCGTTCCTTTTCAATGGAATGTTGCGCTGTGACTTGATGGACACTGTCTGCAATCAATCCGCATTTGGATTGATCGGGATCAATCGGCACAGATTGCAGCCAGCCGTCGGCAAAACACCGCTGGGCAGTAATCTGCCTGACATCGTCGACCGACTTGAGCAAAATCAATCGCCCGCACCAGCCCGATGTCATCTTGCACGTATGGATGAACATTTTCTCAAATTTGCGGATCGCACGGATGCTGGACAGCAGCTTGCCGAAAGGCTTGCCGACATGGACTTGCGGGATCCCGTTGTCTTTGCCCTGCCACGGGGTGGTGTCCCCGTCGGCGCAGAAGTAGCGCGCAAACTTGGTGCGCCACTTGATTTGATCCTTGTGCGCAAGATCGGGGCGCCGGGCAACCCCGAGGTCGCGCTGGGTGCCATCGCCGAAGGGGCGGCCGATAATATCCTGATGAATGAAGACGTCCGGCGTCTGTCAGGCGCTAGCGACGCCTTCATTCAACGTGCGCACACCGAGCAGCGTGCCGAACTTGAACGCCGCAAGAAACGCTATCTGGGAAAGCGCGCGCGCGTTGATCCCGCCGGTTGCACTGCGATCGTGATTGACGACGGGCTGGCCACGGGCGCAACCATGAAGGCAGCTTTGCAGTCTTTGAAGGACAACGGTGCAAGCCGCATTGTCGTGGCCCTGCCTGTCGCCCCGGAAAGCGCGCTGGCGGAACTGACCGGCCTTGCCGACGATGTCGTCTGCCTGCTGCGCGCGACCACCTTTCGCGGCGTCGGGGCGTTTTACCGGGATTTCGGACAGTTGTCGGACGAAGAGGTCATACGTCAGCTTGCCCGGGTGACCCAGGTGCAGGACCGGCCCGACGACCGTATCAGTCAGCGGCAGGTATCCATCCCGCCTGTCGCACTGGCTGGCGAACTGTCCGTGCCACAGAATGCCCAAGCCATTATTGTGTTTGTGCACGGCAGTGGTTCCAGCCGGCTGAGCCCGCGCAACCAGCGTGTTGCAGACGATCTGAACGCCCGCGGCTTTGCAACGCTCTTGTTCGATCTGCTGACAGAAGAAGAGGCGCAAGACAGGCGCAATGTCTTTGACATCCCTCTTCTTGCAGAACGCGTGATCGAAGCGATGGTCTGGATCGGATCGGAACCGGATGTCGCAGACCTGCCCGTGGGGCTGTTCGGCGCCAGCACAGGGGCCGCTGCGGCGCTGGTCGCCGCTGCCGAATTGCGCGGCAGGGTTGGTGCCATCGTATCGCGCGGGGGACGGCCTGATCTGGCGCAACCCTATCTGCCACAGGTGCAATCCCCCACGCTCTTGATTGTCGGCAGTCTTGATCACGATGTGATTGCGTTGAATGAACAGGCCCTTGCCGCACTGGACTGCGACAAGAAATTGCAGATCGTTCCGGGTGCGGGGCATCTGTTCGAAGAACCCGGGACGCTGGACCTTGCGATCGGCCATGCGGGCGACTGGTTCGTGTCGCATCTGGCATCGGCCGAAGTGCGCAGTGCCGCGCCTGCGCAACCGGCGGGCACCACCGACCGGTCGATCCTGCGGAACGCCGCTGAAACGCTGCCCGACATCAATGACCCCGCCTTTGTGGCCGCATTCGACCGGTTCGGATCGCATCGGATCGTGCTTTTGGGTGAATCCAGCCACGGCACATCAGAATTTTATCGCGCAAGGGCCGCCATCACACGAAGGTTGGTTGAAAAACACGGGTTCTCCATCGTGGCGCTAGAGGCCGACTGGCCCGATGCCGCAATGCTGAACCGCCAGATCCGGCAAACGGGACCACGTGGCGATCGCCCTGCCCCGTTCGCACGTTTTCCCACATGGATGTGGCGCAATCAGGAATTTGAAACGTTTATCCAGCAACTGCGCGATATCAATAGCGCAAGAGAGCCCGCCGACCGCGTCGGTCTTTACGGGCTGGACCTTTACAACATGAATGCCGCCATAGCTGAGGTCTTGCGCTATTTGGATCGCGTTGACAGTGCAGCGGCGGACATCGCGCGCAGCCGCTATGGCTGCCTGACACCCTGGTCGCGCGAACCGGCGGCCTATGGGCGCGCGGCCCTGACCAAGGGCTATGCGATGTGTGAAAAACCCGTCATCGACATGCTTGTCGATCTGCTGAAAAAAGAACTCGACTACAGCGCGAAAGATGGCGAACGGTTTTTCGATGCCAAGCAGAATGCCCGGCTGGTGGCCAATGCCGAACGATACTATCGGGCGATGTATTTCGGATCGCACCTGTCGTGGAACCTGCGCGACCGGCATATGTTTGAAACGCTACGCGAACTTCTCAACCACGGCGGACCAGATACAAAGGCAGTCGTCTGGGCACATAATTCGCACATCGGCGATGCCCGTCAGACCGATATGGGCCGGGCGCGCGGAGAATTGAACATTGGCCAGTTGTGCCGCGAAGAATACGGTGACGAAGCCGCATTGATCGGGTTCGGCACCGCATCGGGCACAGTCGCCGCCGCATCGGAATGGGATGCACCGATGGAAATCAAAACCATCCGCCCCCCCTTGCCCGGCAGTATCGAGGCCTTGTGCCACGCCGTCGACATGGAAAGGTTCCTGTTTGATTTCCGCGCGCCCGGCAACCAGGCAATGCGCCGAGTGCTGTCAGAGCCGCGGCTTGAACGCTATATCGGCGTCATTTACCGCCCCGAAACTGAAAGATGGAGCCATTACAGCCCGGCCAGCCTATCAGAACAATACGATGCCTTTGTCTGGTGTGACGACACACAGGCAGTCACGCCGTCGCAGGTGCTGGCCGGCAGGGGTGAAGACGAAACTTTTCCTTTCGGACTGTAGGCAAGGTCAAAACTGTTCCCTTTTGATTATGGCGGTGTTAGCATTCACAAAACGGAATATGAGGATGCCATGAAACTGACACGCCGCACTTTGCTGCAAGGTTCTGCCGCCACTGCACTTCCCTTTGCATTGCCGCAAATGGTCTGGAGCCAAAGCACCCTGTCTGGCGCCGGGCGCAGGCTTGACACGCTCAGCGACGGAAACCTTGTGCTGCCCAAATCCTTTGCGTTGGGTGACATGCCGCCGGACAGGGCGGATGACATTCTGGCGAAATACGGGATCACCGGCGATACGATGGAACCCGATTGCAACGTCACGCTTTTGCGCACCGATGACCGGGTTGTACTATTTGATGTGGGTGCCGGCCCCGATTTCATGCCAACGGCGGGCAAGCTGGCGGATGCGTTCGACACGCTGGAGGTGGACCCTTTCGATGTAACCGACGTGGTGTTTACCCATGCCCATCCCGATCACCTTTGGGGTTTGCTAGATGATTTCGGCGATCTGAATTTCCCCGATGCCAACTATTACATGGGGCAGGCGGAATGGGATTACTGGACCGACCCCGATACCGTGGATACCATCGACGCGGGTCGCCTGACCTTTGCCGTTGGCGCAGCCAGCCGTCTTGCCGAACTGTCGGACCGGATCAACCTGTTCACCGACGGGACCGAGGTTGTGCCGGGCGTGGGCGCACGTGCCACATTCGGGCACACGCCGGGGCATATGGCGTTCGAGGTGCGCATCGACAATGAAAGCGTGATGATCGTGGGCGACAGTATCGTAAACCACCATCTGGCGTTCGAGCGGCCCGGCTGGTTGTCGGGGTCCGACCAGGATGGTGCGATGGCGGCCCAAACCCGCCTGTCCCTGCTGGACCAGCTGGCGACCGACCAGATGCGGCTGATCGGCTATCACCTGCCGCATGGCGGGCTTGGCCGTGCCGAAAGACAGGGCGACGGATATGTCTTTGTAAGCGAGGATGCATGATGCGACTGACAGCCCTTTTCACCCTGATGGCCAGCACGGCATTCGCCAATGAAAACATCGCAGACCAATACCCTGCATCACTTCTTTACAGTGCGCCGGTTGAATTTATCCCCGGCGTATTTTCCGCCATCGGCGCGACGGCACCTGCCACCTACGAAAACGCCGGCCATAACAACAACCTGAGCTTTATCATCACCGGCGAGGGCGTCGTGGTGATGAATGCTGGCGCGTCATATGGATTGGCCGCCGCCCTGCACGAAGAGATCAAGGCGCGCACCGACGAACCGGTGGTTGCCGTGTTCAATGAAAACGGTCAGGGCCACGCGATGCTGGGCAATTCCTATTGGGCCGAACAGGGCGTTCCGATCATCGCCCATGTCGATGCCGCCGCCGCCTTTGCAGACCGTGGGTATCAAAGCCTGCAAGCGGCTGAACAAGTCGTCAAGGATCGCAACGCGGGCACGACCATTGTACCGCCGACCGAAACCTTCACCGATGAATACACGCTGGACCTGGGCGATTACCGGATCGAGGCCCGCTATCTGGGCCCGGCCCACAGCCCCGGCGATATCGTTGTCTGGCTGCCCAACCAAAGCCTCGTGATTTCCGGCGACATGGCGTTTCACGAACGGATGCTGCCAATTTTCGAAGATACCTATACCCGCGACTGGCTGGAAACATGGGACAATGAATTCGAGCCACTGAACGCGACTTATGTCATTCCCGGCCACGGGCACCCTACCAACATGGATCAGGTCCGGCTTTATACAAAAGGGTATCTGGAATACCTGCGCGCACAGATCGCGGAGCTGATCGATGAAGGCGGCGGTCTGGCTGAGGCATATTATGTGGATCAATCCGCATATACCCATCTGGACACATTCGAAGAACTGGCCACAAAGAATGCAGGACGGGTCTATGAACAGATGGAATTTGAATAGGTCAGGCTGTTTGCCTTTGGGGGGCGTGTAACAGGATCTGATGCGTCACCATCGCGCCGATCCACATCGCCCCCACCGCGACCCATGCCGTCAGCGCAAAAATCGCCCCACCCGACATGCCCGCCCCGACAGCACAGCCACCAGCCAGCATGCTGCCGAACCCCATCAGGGCCGCGCCGATCAGGTAATACTCCATCGGGCTGTCCGGGCCGAACCGCTGTATCCGTGCCTCGCCCATGATCAGGGCCATGCCACCGGCCCCAACAAAGACGCCGGGTACCAACCCGACGCCAAAGACCAGCGGCAGATCGGGACTATTGATCAGCCCCATCAGTGTATCGGTGGACGGGCCGGTGAATGTGATCGACGAAATCGCCACCACCTCGAATGAATTCATGGCCACGGCATAGGTGGCAAGCCAGCCCAACGCGACGGCCAACCCGACGCCTGCCGCTGCCGCGATATGGCTGGTCCTGATACCTTTGCTGGCGGCAAACACCAACGCCGCAACAAGGACAACCGCCCCGATCAGCGCCATCGCGCCGGATGTCAGCCCAAGTTGCGCCAACAAATCGCGCGCGACTCCACCAGGCACCGACCAAAGCCGGGCCAATGTTTCACGCGCAGGCGACAATGCCCCACGCAGGGCCGATTGCGCGACAAGCGTCAGCACCAGCCCCGTCACAATGGCCCGCAGGTTTCCGGTGGCCGATAAAACCAGTAGCCGGCTGGCGCATCCGCGCGCCAGGATCATTCCGACGCCAAACATCAACCCGCCAATAATCGCGCCTGACATGCTGCCGGTGGTGGCCAGTTGTCGGCTTTGGCTGACGTCAAGCCAGCCCGCCCAGATCGCTGATTGCACCGCCACAACCCCGGCAGAAAACGCAACCAGCCAGACCGCCAGACGCGGGCCGAAATGCCCCTCGGCCAACTCGACCGTGGCGGCACGCAGGCAGAACCGCGAATGTTGCGCCGCAGCACCGAAAAAGGCCCCGACCAGCGCGCCAAACGCAACCAGAACAGGGCCTTCGCCATAGGATTCTATCAGTTGTTCCAACATGCCTGAACGCTTACTCCCAAGGTGCCAAGCATGCCTTGACGTGGATCAAGCCTATTGCGCGGCCATCGGCATCCGCGCCAGTTGGCACTGCGCCCACAGCGTTTCCAACGCACCGATCAGATTGTCGATATCCGCCTGACTATGCACAGGCGACGGGGTGATGCGCAGCCTTTCGGTGCCTTTGGGAACAGTCGGATAGTTGATCGGCTGAATATAGATGCCGTATTCCGCCATCAGGATATCGGACAGATATTTGCACTTGACCGGATCGCCGACCATCACCGGGATGATATGGCTGGGGTTGTCGATATGGGGAATGCCGATCGCCTCGAGCCGGGCGCGAACCTCGGCGACCTTTTCCTTTTGCGCGTCACGTTCTGCACGGCTGGCTTTCAGGTGCTTGATCGATGCAGTTGCACCAGCGGCGACCGCAGGCGGCAACGCCGTGGTAAAAATGAAACCACTGGCAAAGGAGCGTACGAAATCGCACAAGCCCGCCGATGCGGCGATATAGCCGCCCATGACACCAAAAGCCTTGCCCAGCGTGCCCTCAATCACGTCGATACGGTGCATCAGGCCTTCGCGTTCTGCGATACCGCCACCGCGAGGGCCATAAAGGCCCACGGCGTGCACCTCGTCCAGATAGGTCATGGCATTGTATTTATCGGCCAGATCACAGATTTCCGCGATGGGCGAGATATCGCCATCCATCGAATAAACGCTTTCAAAGGCGATCAGCTTGGGCCGGTCCAGTGGTTGCGCGGCCAACAGCGCCTCAAGATGATCCAGATCGTTGTGCCGCCATATCTGGCGTTCAGCCTTGGAATGGCGGATGCCCTCGATCATGCTGGCATGGTTCAGCGCATCCGACAGCACCAGACAGTCCGGAATTTTCGATGCCAGCGTCCCAAGCGCCGCCCAGTTCGACACGTAGCCGGATGTGAACAGCAAAGCGGCTTCTTTGCCGTGAAGATCGGCCAGTTCGGCCTCTAGCAACACATGGTTGTGCGTGGTGCCAGAGATATTGCGCGTGCCACCGGCACCCGCACCAACCTGATCCAGCGCACCATGCATCGCAGCAATCACATCAGGATGCTGCCCCATGCCCAGGTAATCGTTCGAGCACCAGATCGTCACTTCACGGGTCTTGTCGCCGCGATTGGTGGCGCGCGGAAACGCGCCACGATGACGTTCGAGATCGGCAAAAACCCGGTAATTGCCCTCGTCATGCAGCCGGGTTAATGCGGCCTCGAAAAAATCGTTATAGTTCATATCGTTCCTATTCGCCGACGGCCTCGCGTGTGATCTCATCCAGGAGTGCCTGGACCTTTTGCATCTCGCCCTCGGGATAGTTCCGATATCCGACCATGACGTCACCGTCGCGGTCCGCGACGAAGATGCCATAAGGACAATGGGCGATGTTCATGGGGTCGGTCTCCATCACTTCACGCGATAGCTGAGCCGAGCAAAACAAAAAGATATCGGCGGCCTCGAAAATGGTGACTTCACTGCCCACATCGGCGGCGGTGCGATTCAGCATTTCACCGGTATGACTGACATAGTCAATCACCAACCCCTTGCCGATAATGGCATTCTCGACGGCAAAAGTGGCATCATCAAAGCTGCCTTCAAAGGGATAGGTGGTCGCCTCTTGCGCGGTCGCAGCACCGGCCAGCAACGCAAAAGCCGTGGGAATCAAAAACTTGGTCATCTGTAGTCCTCCTGAATTCACCGAAACATTAGCCGCGCAGACATGTCCGAGCCCTGATCTGGATCAAGGCCCGGCTTAGTTTCAGCCGAACATGTCCGACGTTATCCCGTCATACCAACCGAGGGATTCGCGGTAGGTCGCCGCGCGCACCTCGGCGCTTTCGCCGGTTGCACTGACAAAGCCATCGACGGTGGCGATCTTTTCAGGGGTCGCTTCATAAGTTGCACCAACCTTGATGCCGTTTTCCGTATCGATCAGCGACCAGCAAGTATTGGCATACCGCGCCGGGAACACGGTTGACCCGGTCAGCGCGCCGCGGACGGCATTGGCACAAACCTTGGCCTGGCTGTTCGCCGAAAACCCTGATTTGGGCATATCACCCTGTGCCGCAGAATCGCCCAGCACATAGATATTGGCATCAATTCTGGACGACATGTCAGTCGAATTCACTGGTGCCCAGTTACCATCGGTGACGCCAGCGATTTCCGCGATCCGCCCCGCTTTCATGGCCGGAATCACATTGCAAACGTCCACATTGTTCACGTCACCATCAATCGAAAGGGTCATCGCCGCAGGATCAACCGCGACATTTGCACCGCCGAAATCCGGCCCGATCCGTTCGATCATACCCGCATAGTTGTTGTTCCAGCCTTCTTCAAAAAGGCCTTGTTTGGAAAAACCGGGTTTAGGATCGGCAATCAGGATTTTCGCGGTCGGGTTCACCTCTTTCAGCAGGTGGGCGACCATCGACACACGCTCGTATGGTCCAGGCGGGCAGCGATACGGGTTTGGCGGTGCAACCATTGCAAAGGTGCCGCCTTCGGGCATCGCCAGGATCTGCGCCTTGAGCAGTTCAGTCTGCGATCCCGCCTTGTAGGCATGCGGCATCGCGTTCTGCGCCGATACATCCCAGCCGGGCACCGCACCATCGACGAAATCAATCCCGGGTGACAGGATCAGCCGGTCATAAGGCAACATGTCACCACCGGCCAACGTGACCGTCCTTGCGTCGCGGTCAACACCAACGGCCCAATCATGGACTACGTTGATCCCGTAATCGGACGCCAGTGTGCCATAGGAATGTGCCAGTGAATCGATCTCGCGGAAGCCCCCAAGATAAAGGTTGGAGAAAAAGCAGGTGTAGTAGGCGCGGGTTGGTTCCACCAAAGTGACGTCGATTGCGCCGTCGCTGTCCTTGGCGATATAACGTGCGGCGGTCGCACCACCGGCCCCCCCACCAATCACGACGACCCGTGGCCGCCCCTGCGCAGCCACCATCGGTGCTGCCAGAATGCCGGATGTTGCGGCGACCGAGCCTATGAATGTTCTTCTGTTCAAAGTCATTTTTCTACTTCCTCCCGTTTTTGAATACGTCAATTTATTGATTCAAAGTACGCGGCGAGTGCGGCGATTTCTTCGTCCGACAAACGCCCTGCCATCATCTGCATGACCGGATGTGCCCGCACGCCATCCTTGTAGGCATGCATGGCAATGACGAAATCCTCTGCCGGCCAGTTCGTGATCGACGGAATTCCCGCGCTGGCACCGCTGGCCTGATGGCAGGATGTACATTCACCTGACAGATACTCACCATAAGCCGGATCACCGACAATAGCGAGAACCTCTGGCGCGACCGAATGATCGACGGCGCGCGCCGTGGGTGCCGCCTCGGGGATGTCGCGTGGGTTGTCGGAAAAACTGCGCAGATAGGCGACCAGATCGTCGCGGTCCTGCTGATCAGGCATCCCGCGATAGCTCATCCGGGTTTTGGACACCAAAGTGCGCGGGTTTTGGATGAAGGCATCAAGCGTGTCATGATTCCAGACCAGACCACCGGCTGCCGCGCGCCGAAAACCATCGGAGTATCGAAAGCCTTCGACCGCACCTGCGGGCCGGTCGAAGATATGATTCAGTTGCGGGCCAATCGCGTTGACGGCCCCTTCACCAATCTGGTGACACCCGGAACACTGCTGAAACAATTCCCTGCCACGGGCCGGATCGCCGCCCGGCGCTGCTGCGACCTGCGTCGCAGCCCCAAGGCACAAAAGTGCAGTCGCAATGCACCGGGTCAGCGCCATCAGTCTGCGAAGCTTTCCAGATAGGCGATCAGCGCAGCGATTTCTTCATCATCGCGAACCCCGCGGAACGACATCCGCGTGCCTGACATGGCCTCTCGCGGATTGGCCAGAAATTCGGCAAGCCGTTCCTCTGTCCAGACCTCGCCGGCGTCGGCAGCATCTTCAAACACATTGGAATACCGGAAACCATCAACCGATCCGATCGTTTTACCCAGCACACCATTCAGTACTGGCCCGGTACGGTTCACGGCATCTTCGCCAACCTGGTGGCAGGCCTGGCATTGCCGGAATGCGGCCTCGCCTGCGGCGATCAGTTCGGGATCAGCTGCAACTGGCGCATCGTCCGCTTCGGTCACGGCTGTTTCAGGTTCTGCCACTGGCGCGGGTTCCGTCACCGCAGCTTCGGTGGTGTCTGCCTCGGCCTCTTCGGTTTCCGGTGTCACGTCCAGCACACTGGCGTGCATTGTGATTTCAACGCTGTCCTTGCAGTTTTCCATACAGACATCGGATGAAACGAAAAGCGGCAGCTCTGTTTCTTCCCGATCATCCATAAAGAAATTCCCGGCGTTCGGCATTTCAACTTCGCTAAAGTTTTCGTTGCTCAGTTCGAAATCATCATCGACGATATCGTTCAGATACAGAAGATAGGCGGTAATGGCATACACCTCATCCGGTTCAAGCGACTGTGCCTCGCCAAACGGCATTGCCCGATAGACATAATCATAAACCGTTGAAAGGTAGGGCCAATATGACCCGATCGTCTTGACCGGATCGTCGCGTGTCAGGGTGTTCATTCCGCCGGCAAGCTGTGGCCAACGGCCGCGTGCCTCGCCAAAGTCACCATGACAGACCGAACATTTTTCGATATATATTTCCTCGCCGGTAAACACATCACCGCTGCCGACAGGCAGGCCCTGCCCATCGGGACGCACGTCGATGTTCCAGGCTGCGACCTCTTCGGGCAGTGCTTCGCGGCCCAGTCCCAATCCGCCTTCGGGAAGGCTGGCCTGCTGCTGCTCAGCCGCCACAGGTGTTTCAGCGTCCTGCGCCTGCGCAGGCTGGACAAAGGCGCCGCGCACAGGTGCGGGCATATCCACAACAAACTGATCCGCCAGAAAATAGGCCATCGTCAGGACCGATGCGGCCCCTGCACTTGCCGGTGCGAAAATCTTAAGAAATTTCGACATTTTCAGCCACCCCTTGTTCGTCCACGGCCCAGGTCTGAATGCCGTTGTTGTGATAGATCGAGTTTTCGCCACGGATCGCGCGCAGCTGTTCCTTGGTGGGCTGCACATAGCCGGTGCTGTCATGTGCGCGGCTTTGCAGCAGCATCGGTTTGCCGTCCCACTGAATATCCAGATAGAAACGGTGCATGGATTTATCGAGCGACGGCCCGGACATGCGGGCCTGTTGCCATGTGATGCCGCCATCGGTGGTCACATCCACCCGCGGGATCGTGCCACGGCCGGACCACGCCACACCTGTGATGGTCAGCGGACCAGGGCCATGGGTGATCGGCATCTGCGGGCTGGGGCTGGTGATGACTGATTTCGCATCCATTTCCCATGTAAACCGGCGCGCCTGACCATTTGCCAAAAGGTCAGTATACTTGCTGGTTTCCTCGCGGTGGTGCCATGGTTCATCGCCAACTTCGATACGGCGCAGCCATTTCACCCACATGTTGCCTTCCCAACCGGGCACGACCAGGCGAACGGGATAGCCCTGTTCGGGGCGCAAAGCCTCTCCATTCATCTTGAACGCGACAAGGCAGTCATCCAGCGCCTTTTCCATCGGGATGGACCGGGTCATGCCGGCGGCATCGGCCCCTTCGGGCAGCAGCCATTTGCCGTTGGTTTTCACGCCGGCCTCGGCCAGTAGCAGCCGAAGCGGCACACCGGTATACATCACGTTATGGATCATGCCGTGGGTGAACTGGCAGCCGTTCAACTGCGAACCGGCCCATTCCATGCCCGTGTTGGCGGCACATTCTAGGAAATAGACGTGGTTTTCACGCGGAAAGCGCATCAGGTCCTGCATGGTAAAGACCAGCGGCCTGTCGACCAGACCGTTGATCATCAGGCGATGTTCTGCGGGGTCAACTTCTGCCACGCCCGAGTGGTGCCGTTCAAAGCACAGACCATTGGGCGTGATGATCCCGTCCAGTTCATGCAGCGGGGTAAAGTTGATCGAACTGACAGGATCAGCCGTCAGCCATGGCACGTTCTGGCGACGCACATGCGCCTCGAACTTGGATGGCATCCCGTATGGGGCTTCGTCCACGCCGGCACCCAAAAACTGGTTCCACGGCTGTTTTTCGACGATTGCCGGGTCTGGCGTATCCTGGGCCCCGGCCCGACCGGCGACGGCTGCGACAGGTGCGGCAGCAGCAGCCTTCAGGAAATTGCGGCGGCTTGGCTTCATTCCCTTTGACTTGATCAGCATTTCCATTTTCTCCTTGTTCGGTCAGACCAGACCCGCCGGATTGCAGCGGTCAGGGCCGGACGTAAGCATAACCTTGTTCTTGTAATTCAATCAGACGAATGACCCCCGAAGGGACGACTTCGGCTTCTGGCATCAACACAATGTCCTTGCCAGCCTTGGCCGTCATGGCGCGAATGGTGTTCGCGCAGGCCGCAAAGCGCAGCCCCTCGACTTCAAGTGCCATCGCCGAGATCCGTTCAGCGACTGGGCTGGTATCCGTGCGGAACATGTGAACGCCGGGACCATATGCCACCAATTCCACGATCACATCGTCGCCTATGCTTTCGTAGTAATTAGACACGTTCTGCACATTATTCAGCGCCATATTGATGGTGTGCGGATCATTTTGGTTCACGTGAACCGCAACGTAATGGGTTTCACCTTCCGCAAACGCCGGCAGCGCCAGCGCCCCCGTCAGAACTGCCATCGAAATTACTTTACGCATCCCATTTCTCTCCATTTGATATTCAGGCACCAACGACCTGAACAGACGTATTTGGGGCAACAGATACCGTGCCCTTTCCGCGAATGTGGTCTTCAACAACATCCCAGATCGGCGGACCTTCGGTGCCTTCGTTCACGCTCGCCCAGCCGGCGACAATGTATGTCCTGGCGGGGTCGATTGCCTCGCCTGTGCTGAGCAATGTCATATCGGAAATCCGTTCCCCGATGGGTTTGGTGACATCGATCCGGTAGCCCATGCCACCGACACGCACCATATCGCCGCCCTGCTGATAATAAGGGTCGGGGTTGAACAGGTTATCGGCCACGTCTTCCATGATGGTATGGATGAATTCGCCGGTCATTTCGGTGCGGTAGGCATTGGGATAGGTCATCGAGGTGACGTTCCAGATATCTTCGCGCGTGATGTCCTGACCGGGCATCATTGACGGCCCCCACCGCACGCCGGGCGACATGGAAATTTCGGCGTTACGCTGTTCAAGCAGCGCCTCGCAGATCAGATCATCCCATGATCCGTTAAAGTTGCCACGGCGATAAAGCACGGTATCGTCAGCCGTCTTGCCAATCACTTCGCTCAGGGCGTCCGCAAATGGTGCGCGCTCTGCGTCGATTGCGGCGGCCACCTCTGGATCGGGTGCGATCACGTCCGAAAAGATCGGGATCAGCTTGTGGCGGAATCCCATCATGCGGCCATCGCGCACATCCAGATCAACGCGGCTGACGAACTTGCCGTTCGACCCCGATGCGATGATGATCGTATCCCCCACCAGCACAGGTTCGGGCAGCGCATCGTGGGTGTGCCCCGCAAGGATAACGTCAATGCCGGTGACACGTTCGGCCATCTTTTTATCCACATCGAATCCGTTGTGCGACAGGCAGACAACCAGTTCGGCACCCATGCTGCGGACTTCATCCACCATTTCCTGCATGCGCTGGTCGCGAATACCGAATGAATATTCCGGGAACATCCAGCCGGGGTTGGCGATCGGCATATAGGGAAAGGCCTGCCCGATCACGGCGATATTCACGCCACCGCGTTCAAAGAACTTGTAGGGCGCGAAATCTTCGGCGGGTTCGTCCCATTCGGCGTCAAAGATATTCTGGCCGAGGGCCGCAAACGGCAGATCGTTCACGATATCACGCACCCGGTCAGACCCAAGGGTGAATTCCCAGTGAAATGTCATCGCATCGGGCTTCAGCAGGTTCATGACGTTGACCACATCCTGCCCTTCGGTCTGATAGCAGCCATACGACCCGTGCCAAGTATCGCCACCATCCAACAGCAACGCATCGGGGCGCGCGGCTCGGATGCTGTTGATCACGGTTGCAACCCGGTCCATCCCGCCCATCTTGCCATAAGCCTGCCCAAGGGCGGCAAAATCATCATAGGTCAGCGCGTAGTGCGACGGGCTGCCGTCTTCGATGCCGTAAAGCCTGCGGAAATCAGCGCCCGTAACATGGGGCACTTCGCCCTTGTTCGGGCCGACCCCGAGGTTGATTTCCGGTTCGCGGAACCAGATCGGTTTTAGCTGCGCGTGGATATCGGTGATATGGACAAGCGACACATTCCCGAAGGTATCAAAATCAAGCAGCTGGTCCTGGCTCAGGGCCTGTTGTGCGGCCAGTCGGCCCCAGTTGCCAAAGCCGGAAGCCCCGACAATGGCTGATGCAGCCATGCTGGCCTGCAGGAAATCACGACGCGAAATCATTGGTTTTGCCCCATTCTTCAGCCATCATATGCGAAAAACTGAATGTTTTCAGATAGTCAAAGCCCGCTGCCGGATACCGGCAGCGGGCTTTGCAGAGTGTTTAGTTGCGGACGGACGGCCCTTCTACTGACAGACCGTTGCCACGAGATGCCACGTATAGTTCAAGCGCGATGAATTCTTCCGAACCCACGGCATAAGTCTCCGCACGTGTATCGCGGATGCACCCGCGGAAGCGCGACTGCACACCGTTCAGCTTGGCGTTTTTCAGACGATATGTCGGAAAACCATTGATCTGGCCCTGGCTAAGGTGGTCTGCGCGAATGTTGTTGCCATAGTTGTCTTCATGGCAATTCGCGCAGGACAGGTCCAGCTGTCCGGTGCGGGTGTAATACAGCTCTTTGCCAAGCTCGTATGTCGCCGCGACCGGGCCATCAATGGCTACATTGACCGGGTTGCCCCGGGCCACGGACGCAAGCAGGGCTTCCATGTTCAACATTTCCGTCCCGTCGTATTTCCAGGCTTCGGCGCCCATCTGTTCGGTCCGGCAGCCGTTGACCTGCATCGCCAGTGTGCGAACCTCCTCGGCTTCGTCATTCCATTTGGGGAATGTGCCGCGGGCGTCAGCCAGCGAGTCCGGGTCCCCGTGGCAATCAGCACAGGATTTGCCTTCGCTGCCTTCTGCGATATTCCACGCGTCCCGTGCATCGTCGGCAAAGATCATACCGGGATTTTCGAAATCATCCATCTGCAAGGCTTGCGTTTCATCCGACCGGAAAACCCAGCCGGAATAGATGGTACGCAATCCGTCCACATGCTCGGGCGCATCCGTCCGGACTGTAATCTCGATTTCTTCGTTGATGATCAGGTTGGCATCTTCATCAGCCTGAACAGCCCCTGCGGCGAACAGCGCGATTGCGGCGGCTCCTGCCTTGATAAACGTCTTCATATACATTGACCCTCCCCGGCAATGTTGCGGCCTTTAGCTGACCGCAATCTCTTTGGTTTCGGTGTAGACGCTGCCATCGTCATCGTACCATGTGAACTCGAAGGAGCCTGATTCCGGCACAACCGCTTCGAATTCGAAATACGGGTTGGTGGAAATCGCGGGCTCCAGCTTGACGTCGATGACGGTCTCGCCATTGAACTCACAGGTAAAGCGGTTGATGATCGAACGCGGGATAACGTTGCCTTCACTATCCTTGCGCTGACCGGATTCCATCGGGTGACTGATCAGAGTCTTGATCGTGATCACCTCTCCTGCGGTCGCATCACGGGGGACGCGGACGCGGGGTTTAACATTCTCTGCCATTTCTTTCGATCCTCTAGGTTAGCCGCCGCAGCCGCCAATTGTGACTTTCACTTCCTGGCTGGCCTGCACAAAGCTGCCATCAGGCATACGGGCAATCGCGATCACATCCTGCGTCCCGGCAAGACGGACACGCGTCGCTGCGTGCTGTGCCGCAGCCAAGGGGCCAAAGTTGAAGGTTGCGACAGCCGGTGTCGGGTTGCCAGCAGCCAGCACCATGATCGCTTCGGCACCAGGTGCGTTCACTTCGATCGGTACAGTGTTGCCATTTTCAGCAATTTCAGGGGCAATCAGCGTGATGCCTTCGGTCCCGACGGATGCGCCGCCGGTAAAGGCCGCGATGGCATCTTCTGCGGCGGCGGATGCCCGCAAGGGCAGCATTGCAGCAGCAGCCGAACCCATCGCCAGCATCAGCGTGTGTCTACGCGTCAGTTTCATGGTTTCTCCTATCAATAATGGGCCTTGGTCACTCAGACAGCGTCTGAAGGTAGGCCACGACATCTTCGATTTCTTGTGCAGTCAGCAGTGGCTCAAGCGGGCCCTCTGCTGCTTTCCCGGTAAACGCATTGCCGGGGCGGGTGAATCCGCTGACCTTGTAAAAGGCTGGCATGATCGTGCCGTCATACGTCATCTTGGCATTCGCCACGATACCGCGCAGTTCAGCCTCGGACCAACGTTCGGCGACGCCGTCCAGCGTTGGGCCGACCTCACCATGGAAAGGGTATTCTTCAAGTGCGGTCACCTGATGGCAGGCAATGCAATTGCCCTTGCCACGCGCCACCATGATTTCCTTGCCGAAAACCGGATTGCCCGGCGCACCGGTCAGCGATGTCTCGATCGCGCCGTATTCGGAATATTCAACTTCGTCTGGTGAAACATCGGCCGCCACAACCATCGTGGCAAAAACCGAAACTGCTGTTGCAGTCATTATACGTTTCATGGTCCCTCCCTGGATCACAAACTCTTGGCGTATACCGTAGCGCACAGTTCCAGATTCTCGCAACAACAAAATCGCATTTTTGAATGTTTTGCCGCGAGCATTTGAATTCATTCGGTTATTTCTCTCTCTTGTAGGATGCGCGCGTGGTATTTCTGGAACGGCTCGTCACCCAGATACCCTTCTTCCTGAATCCAGCTTAGCAGATTCCGCGTCGTCCAGATACCAAAGGCACCAGGCATGACCGCGACTGCGGCCTGATTTGCGCGCGCGTCCTCGGCGACCTGCTCGGGAAAGAACATCATCGTGGGGGTGAACAGTGCGTTCCAGCGCCGGACCATGTCTTTTTCAGGCAAGGTCGTGCCGTCAAAATCAGTCACCTCTACATCGCCGAACATATTGATCTGAACGACAAAGAAGTCTTCGTTCAGCGCCGCATCGATGGCCGGATCAGGAAACACCTCTTCATGCATCTTCTTGCAATAAATGCAGCCGCGCTGCTCGATAATGATCATCAGGCGTTTGCCTTCGGCGTTCGCCTCTTCCAGATCCTCGCGCAGATCCTTGAAGGTATCGCGCATCCAGTCGGCCTTGTGCAGGCCATCATCGCCCATCGTTGCCGCAAAGACCGGCATCGCGAGAACCAGTGCAAGACCGGTCAGTAAATTCCTTAGCATCATCGTATCCTCCTATCCCAGATTGCCGAATGCCGGCATGATTTCAATCATCCATTGCGCGATGTAGTTCACCGCATTGGTCGCGATCAGCACCGCGAAAACGATCAGCATCGCGCCCATGATCTTTTCCACATGCGCCAGATACCGGCGATTGCGCTGCAACCACGCCAGAAACGGGCGCGCGAACAAGGCGGCGACCACAAAGGGTGCAGTCATGGCCGCCCCATACACGAATAACAAAAGCCCGCCCCGCCAGATATCGCCCATGCCGCTGGCCACCATCAGGATGGCGGCAAGGGCAGGACCGACGCATGGCGTCCAGCCAAACCCGAATGCCAGACCCATCACATAGGCACCGGCAATCGTTGTGGGTGCGACACTGCTTTCCACCCGCGCCTCGCGGTACAAAAGCGGAATGCGCACAACGCCAAGAAAGTGCAGGCCAAAGGCAAAAAGAACCGCAGCAGCAGCATAGCGCAAAACATCGCGCCATTCAGCAAAGACCTGCCCAACCGCCGTTGCCCCCATCCCCAACAAGACAAAGATCGTGGTAACGCCCAATGCGAAAAACACTGCCGAGACGATTAGTTGCCGCTGCACCGCCTTGGGAATTACTGTATCTTCACGTAGCGCATCCATGGACATTCCGGCCATGTAACATAGGTAGAACGGGACCATGGGCAGCACACAAGGCGTAAAAAATGACAGCAGACCTGCAACAGCAGCGCCAAGATAAGATATGTCCAGCATCGCAGATTCCTTGCCTCATCGGGATTCTCATATTATGGATATTGAATGTATAAGCTCTTGACCATCCTTATTGCACCATTCGTCGCACTGATGATCGCGGCTGCACCGACCACGGCTGTGGCCGAGGTGCGCCTGATGATGGCCGAAGAACCCGGGTGCGTCTGGTGCGCACGCTGGAATGCCCAGATCGCGCCGATCTACCCCAAAACTGCCGAAGGCGCTGCGGCCCCCTTGCTGCGGATCAACATCAAAGAACCGCTGCCAGATGACATCACGCTGCGGCGGACAATCAATTTTACACCTACTTTCGTGTTGCTTGTCGACGGGATGGAAGTCAGCCGGATCGAAGGTTATCCAGGCGAAGATTTCTTTTGGGGCCTGTTGGGCCGGATGCTCGAACAAGGGGACATCTATTTTGACAATCAATCATGATTCCACACACCGGATGGACCGGTGAACAGCGGTAACGGCACAGGACAGGCCGGCGCGCCCGTCAAATATGTTGACCCCGGACAAGTCTCGGGTCAGGAAGCCGCAGCGCCGATACATAGACAGGACCAGTGCTGATGGAATTTCCGGTGTTTGACAGCAACCTTGGTGAAGATCAGCTTGATCAGATGATGGACAACGCCACCGCGGCGACCAACTATCTCAAGGCGATCAGCCACGAAGGCCGGTTGATGATCCTGTGCCATCTGGCGACCGGCGAAAAATCCGTGACCGAACTGGAAGAGCTGCTATCGGCCCGTCAGGCTGCGGTATCCCAGCAACTCGGCCGCTTGCGGATGGAAGGGCTGGTCACGCCACGCCGTGAAGGCAAAACCATATATTACAGCTTGGCAGATGATCGTTCCCAGCGCATCATCGGGCTGGTGTACGAATTGTTCTGCAATTCGCGCTGAGCGGATCGCTGTCAACGGGTGATCGCAAATAGCCAGGGGGGGCAACTTATGCTTGAGGCATGGGGGGATGAAAATGTGGCCGCAGTCGTCGGGCTGGGCGGCGGCATTCTGTTGGGGCTGGCGGCGCGGCTGGGCCGTTTCTGCACACTTGGCGCGATCGAAGATTTTCTTTACGGCAACAACGACCTGCGTCTGCGCAGGTGGGGGCTTGCCATTGCAACGGCGATCATCGGATCATTCGGCCTGATGGCGGCGGGGGCATTCGACCCTACAGAATCCTTTTATATCAGCGGCGCATGGTCCCCTGCTGCCAGCATTATCGGCGGGCTGATCTTTGGTTACGGCATGGCGATTGCGGGCAACTGTGGTTTTGGTGCGCTGGCGCGTCTGGGTGGAGGTGACCTGCGGTCATTTGTGATCGTTCTGGTCATGGGCATGGCGGCCTATGCAACAATTTCGGGCCCGCTGGCCCCCTTGCGGCTGGCTGTTTTCGGAAACGGAGGCGTCGCAACCGAACCGACAGGCATCGCACATCTGATCGGGGGCGCCACAGGCATATCCATTCCCCTGGCCGGGCTGCTGATCGGACTGGCCATCGCGCTGGCTGTGCTGGCAAATGCCGATTTCATCAAGGACAAGCGCGCCGTGTTCTGGTCGGCAGTCGTCGGGCTGGCGGTAGTGATGGGCTGGGCTGGCATGCAGTTTATCCATGACACCGGGTTTTCTGACCTACCCATCGTCGGCCACACGTTTTCCGCCCCCTTGGGCGAGGCGATCCTTTACGGCATGACATCCAGCGCACGTACCCTGTCATTCGGCATCGGGTCGGTCGCGGGTGTCTGGATCGGCGCCTTTATCGGCAGCCTGATCAAGGGGCATTTCCGCTGGGAAGCCTGCGAAGACCCCCGCGAACTGCGCCGCCAGATCTTTGGCGCGGGCATGATGGGTGTTGGCGCCGTGATCGCGCTGGGGTGCAGCATCGGACAGGGGCTGTCGGCGTTTTCGATCCTCGCATTCAGCGCGCCTGTCACGTTTGCCGCGATCTTTGCTGGCGCAGCCGTTGGCCTGCGCCATATCATCATGGGTTTCGCCCCTGCGGAATGAACCTAGCGGGCAGGCACCTGTTCCAACATGTTGCGGATCAGGCGCATCCCCATATCGTTCTTGCTGGTGATGATGGATTCAGGGTGAAACTGCACTGTCTGGATCGGCAGATCGCGGTGCGAAATGCCCATGACCACGCCGTCAACAGACCGGGCTGTCACTGTCAGACAATCAGGGATCGCGCCGTCCAGCGCATAAAGCGAGTGATATCGCGCCACGCTGATATCCTGCGGCAGACCGGCAAAGACGCCGGTGTTTTCATGGGTCACGGTTGTCGGCACACCGTGGCGGGGTTCGTCAAGTATCCCCAACGTGCCGCCAAAATATTCGACCACAGCCTGCAACCCCAGACAAACACCAAAGACCGGAATGCCAAGGCTGACCGCCTTTTCGATCGTCGCGTTGGTGTTGAAATCCGCAGGCCGGCCTGGGCCGGGCGACAACACGACAAGATCAATGTCCTTGGTCAGTTTCGATAGCGCGGTATGCGCGCGATAGGTCTTCAGGCTAGGCTCGAACGCCTTGATATAGTTGGATAACATGTTCACGAAACTGTCTTCGTGATCGACCATCAGAATATTCAGTCCGCGTGAAACGTAACCTTCACTGGCCCGTCCGGCCTTGGGAGTGGCGGCAAAATCCTTACCGTTTCCGCTTCCGTCTTCCTCCATCAGCGCGCTTAGAAATGCCGATGCCTTCAGACGGGTTTCACGTTCCTCGGACGCCGGATCGGAATAATAGAGCGTCGTCGCCCCTGCACGCACACTGGCCATTCCGTTGCGCACCTGCACCATACGGATGCTCAGCGCAGTATTGACCGCCCCGTCGGACGTCAGCCCGCCCAGCGCACCGGCATACCAGCGGCGGGGGGATTTTTCGTTGGCTTCCAGAAACTTGATTGCCCAGGCCTTGGGCGCACCAGTAACGGTCACGGCCCACATATGCGAAATGAACGCATCCAGTCCGTCATAGCCATCGGCCAGTTCACCGACAACGTGATCGACGGTGTGGATGACGCGGGAATAAAACTCGATCTGGCGGCGACCCTTGACCTCGATGCTACCGGGCACACAGATCCGGGCCTTGTCGTTGCGGTCCACGTCGGTGCACATGGTCAGCTCTGCCTCTTCCTTGGCAGAGGACAAGAGTTTCAGCACCTGTTCGGCATCCTCCATCGGGTCAGCCCCGCGGGTGATGGTGCCTGAAATCGGGCAGGTTTCAATCTTGCGGCCCGTTGACCGAAGATACATTTCCGGCGAGGCGCCGATCAGGAATTCATCCTGATCAAGGTTCATCAAAAAGGCGAACGGCGACGGATTTGTCTGCATCAGGCGGCGAAAGACCGTGGCAGGCGTGCTGCGCAGTGCAGTGGTAAAGGATTGCCCCGGCACTGCCTCGAACAGGTTGCCCGCCAGAAACTCGCCGCGCGCGCGGTCCACGACCGCTTCGTATTCGCCGGGCGCGTGATCGCACCGGATGTCGGACCAGCCGTTGTCATTGCGCTTGAACGCCGCAGGCACGGCCACGCGCGGATGGTCGGCAGATGCGTGATCACCATAGGTAAATTCGTAATTGGTAACGAATCCCACCTCGCTGCCCACCGTGCTTTTGAATAGACGATCAGGGATGAACAGCACGACATCACGCTGGTCGTCCTCCCGGGTCATTCGTTTGGCGATATCCTCGAAATCCAGCACCAGATCATAGCCAAAGGCACCATAAAGCCCGAAATCACCAAGTGCCGGATGCTGCAACGCCTGCCACATCGCCCTCACCACGGTAAAGATCGACAGCTTGCGGGTGCGGTCCTCTTCGGCAAAATCGGCATCGGCGGGCAGCGGATCGACCACGCCGGAAAAGCCCATGCCGTCCAACGCTTCGACGCTCAGTTCCGGCAGTGCTGACAGCACGTCATGCATGAACGCCAGCACACCGCGGCCCCGCTCTGACAGCGCCTTGACTATAAAGCTGCGGTCGGTGGATTGGAACATCAGCACAGGGTTGGTGAACCCGAAATTCCAGATCGAATAGCGCGACGGATATTCGTAGTTCGACGCGAGCGCGAGCCCCAGCACATCATCCAGATCGGTCACGATCCTGTCGAACTGATCGTCGCGGGCCACGTCTGTCCAGGCGGCCACACGCAGGTTGTGGCCCGAAGGCCCGATCAGATCAATCGTGTCGTGGTGTTCGGTGCTGTCCATATGACTGCCTGCTTTCCAAATGCGCGCAGGCCTCTTTACCGTCCGGCCCCGCCGGTGTCTAGCGATGCGCCGCTACACCGGCACGTTGAAAGATGCCTTGATCCGGTCCATCACAACAGTCGTCTTGAACCCCCTTATGTCGGGATTATTATACAGGAAATCCCGCGTGAAACCTTCGTAGTCGGCCATATCCTCGGCGGTGACGATCAGCACGAAATCAGTCTCGCCTGTCACGTAATAGGCGCTCATCACTTCGGGGCGGGCGCGCACGGATCGTTTGAACCGGTCGATGATGTCGGACCGTTCGCGCGCCAGCTCCACCGCTACCAGCATCGTCAGCGGGCGGCCCACGGCGGCGGGGGACACCACGGCGATGTCCGCAGTGATCACCCTGTCAGCGCGCAACCGTTGCAGGCGGCGTTGCACAGACGTGGGCGACAGACCGACAAGATCTGACAAGGCCGCACTGGTCAGTTGGTTATTACGCTGCACATGATGCAGCAATTTGCGGTCTATGTGATCCATGAGCGATGAATAACGCATCATATTTCAAATTTCGATGAAAACCTGCATTACTGTCAAAGTATTTGCAGCAAATCCTCGGCCGAAGAATCTATCATCCTGAAAGTTTCCAGTTAAGGCCAATCCCCATGCCAGATCTTCCCTTTACCCGCGACGAATATGATGCGCGGCTGACGAAAACCCGTGCCGCGATGGCGGCACGCGGACTAGACGCAATCTTTGTGACCGACCCGTCAAACATGGCGTGGTTGACCGGCTATGACGGCTGGTCATTTTATGTCCACCAAGGTGTGCTGCTGACGCATGAGGGCGAACCTGTCTGGTGGGGCCGTGCGATGGATGCAGTGGGCGCGGAACGGACAACCTATTTGCTGCAAACCAACATCATCGGCTATGATGACACTTATGTGCAGAACCCCGCCAAGCACCCGATGGAAACGCTCGCCGCGCTGATGCGGGATCGCGGGCTGGAAAAGGCGCGGATCGGCTGTGAATTCGACAACTACTATTTTACGGCATCTGCCCTGCTGTCCTTGCAGAAAAATTTGCCCGATGCGCGGATCAGCGATGCGACCGGGCTGGTCAACTG